>JBIKVZ010000004.1:0-114905 GCA_044356525.1 Rickettsiales bacterium | reverse complement strand
GACAACACGAAGCTCGTTGTAACCCTCATCAATCCGATTGCGATGGATGAAGGTGTGCGCTTCGCGATTCGTGAAGGCGGCAGGACCGTCGGCGCGGGTGTCGTAGCTAAGATTATTAAGTAAGCAATAGCTTGCTTTTGATGCACCGGCCGCCTGCCCTAAGCGGCAAGCGGCCGGTGAAATAAGGGGCGAAGAGTTTAGGAGCGTAGCTCAATTGGTAGAGCACCGGTCTCCAAAACCGGGGGTTATGGGTTCGAGTCCCCTCGCTCCTGCCATTTTAAGAAGGGAATAACATATGGCGGTTTCGCCGGCAAAATTTGCCAAGCAGGTTCGTCAGGAAGCCTCACGGGTAACCTGGCCAAGCCGTCGCGAAACCGGTGTTTCTTTCTTGATGGTGTTGTTGATGGTTGCGGTGGCATCTGTTTTTTTTCTGGTCATTGACTGGATCATTTCAGGCGCTGTTCAGACCATTTTAGGATTTTAATTTTTGGGTGAAGTTATGGCTATGGCGAGCCGCTGGTATATAGTACACACGCACTCTGGTTGCGAAAAGAAGGTGGCAGCAGCCATCGAAGAGCAAGCAGGGAAAAAGAACATGACCGACCGCTTTGAAAAAGTGGTGGTACCGACCGAAGGCGTGGTGGAAGTAAAAAAAGGCAAGAAGGTGAATGCCGAGCGTAAATTTTTCCCTGGCTACGTGCTGGTGAAGATGGAGCTCAATGATGAAACCTGGCACCTCGTGAAGAGCATTCCGAAGGTAACGGGTTTCCTCGGTGGCAGCGGCAACAAGCCGCAGGCTATTTCCGAAAAGGAAGCCGAGAGCATCTTCAAGCAGATGGAAGAAGGCGTTCAGACCATTAAGCGTGGCATAACCTTCGACATCGGTGAAACGGTGAAAGTGGTCGATGGTCCGTTCGATTCTTTCGTAGGCGTTGTAGAAGAAATGGACGAAGAAAAACAGAAACTGAAAGTGGCTGTTTCCATTTTCGGCAGGGCTACTCCGGTAGAACTGGAATTTACACAAGTAGAAAAGATGTGAGTTGAGTTATGGCCAAGAAAATTAAAGCAGTCATTAAGCTCCAGATTGAAGCAGGCAAGGCGAATCCTTCTCCGCCAGTAGGCCCAGCGCTCGGTCAGGCCGGCCTGAACATTATGGAATTCTGCAAATCCTTCAACGATCGTACGAAGGAACAGAAGGGTCCAGTGCCAGTCGTTATTACGGCCTATGAAGACCGTACGTTTGAATTCATCACCAAAGTGGCACCTGCCTCTTACTTGGTGATGCAGGCAGCAAAACTTTCTGCTGGTTCCAAAACCCCAGGTACTAACACTGTGGGCAAAGTAACTGTGAAACAGCTGGAAGAAATTGCCAAAGTGAAAATGGTTGATATGAACGCCAATGATGTGGCAGCCGCCGTCAGCATGCTGAAGGGTTCTGCACGTTCCATGGGCATTCAGGTAGTGGAGTAAAACAATGGCGACGAAGAAAAAACAGGAATCTGCTAAAACCAAAGGCGCTCCTAAGCTGGGAAAACGCCTGACGGCTTCTTTGAAGCTGGTGGACAGGGAAAAAGTATATTCGCTGCAGGATGCTATCAAAACGCTGAAGAGCCTGCCAAAAACCAAATTCGATGAAACGCTCGACGTTGCATTGAATCTGGGTGTGGATGCGCGCAATTCAGACCAGAACGTGCGTGGCACGGTTGTGATGCCAAACGGCACGGGTAAGAAAATCCGCGTAGCTGTGTTTGCAAAAGACCAGAAAGCCGCTGATGCGAAAAAAGCCGGTGCTGACATCGTTGGTGCAGAAGATTTAGTTGAGCAGATCAACAAGGGCGAAATCAATTTCGACCGTTGCATTGCAACGCCGGACATGATGGCACTGGTTGGTAAAGTAGCAAAGGTGCTGGGCCCGAAAGGCCTGATGCCAAACCCAAAACTTGGTACGGTGACGCCAGACGTTGCAACGGCTGTGAAAAACGCCAAAAGCGGTCAGGTTGAATTCCGCATCGACAAAGGCGCTGTTGTACATGCAGGGATTGGCAAAGTCAGCTTCACGGATAAAGCACTGGAAGAAAACATTAAAGCACTTCTAGATGCCGTTAACGTGGCAAAGCCTTCCGGTGTGAAGGGCATTTACCTGAAAAAGGTAACGCTCAGCTCCACCATGGGCCCTGGCATTAAAGTGGATGTTGCGTCCCTGTAATTGGATGAAATAAAGGAGAAAAGCCGTGAACCGCGTAGAGAAAAAAGAAGCCGTTACCGATTTAAAGACCCGGCTGGATGAAGCCCACACTGTGGTGCTGCTGCATTACCGCGGCATGACGGTGGGTGAAATCACGAACCTGCGTAAAAAAGCGCGTGAAAACGGCGTGGGTATGAAAGTGACAAAAAACCGCCTTGCGAAGCTGGCGGTGGAAGGTTCTCGTTTTGCCGGTATCGTGTCTTTACTGAAAGGCCCGACGGCTATTGCTTACTCTAAAGATGAAATTGCTGTTGCAAAAGTCATCGCCGAATTTGCAAAAAATAATGAGAAGGTAGTGATTTTGGGCGGCTCAATGAACGAGTCCGTGCTGGATGAAGCAGGCGTTAGGAATCTTGCATCTCTGCCGTCTCTGGATGAATCAAGGGCGAAACTGCTTGCCCTGATCAACACTCCCGCAACGCGACTTGTTTGCCTGCTGCAGGCACCAGGTGGTCAAGTTGCGCGGGTGCTTTCTGCGAAAGCGTCAAAGAGTGAGTAATTTTAACTTTTAACTTTAATACTTTTTTTAAAATAGGGGATAAGAACCATGGCTGCGAATCTTGCTAAAATCGTTGATGATCTTTCCGTACTGTCTGTACTGGAAGCTGCTGAACTTTCCAAACTGCTGGAAGAAAAATGGGGCGTTTCCGCTGCTGCTCCGGTTGCTGTTGCAGCCGCTGCTGCTCCGGCTGCCGCCGCTGCTGAAAAGACCGAGTTTGATATCGTGCTTGCTAAAGCCGGCGACAAAAAAATTAACGTCATCAAAGAAGTCCGTGCTATCACGGGTCTGGGCCTGAAAGAAGCCAAAGACCTGGTAGACGGTGCTGATGCAAAACCACAACCGCTGAAGCAGGGCGTCAAAAAAGACGAAGCCCAGAAATTCAAAGCTCAGCTGGAAGCCGCAGGCGCAACTGTTGAGCTGAAGTAGTTGGTTTGCCTTCGGGCATAAACAAGTAAGAAGGGCGCGGTTTTCCTGCGCCCTTCTCTTGCTTGTCAGAATACTGGTATGGCACATCCACTCCCTTAATGTGCCCGTGCTGCGGGTTAGCGGTAACATCTTTTAGTTATAGGTCGGTTTCATGGCATATTCTTTCACTTCACGTAAACGCATCCGTAAAAACTTTGGGAAGATTCAGTCTTCTTTCTCGATGCCTAACCTCATCGAAGTGCAGAAAAACTCTTACGACTCATTCCTGCAGATTGAGTTGCCTGCTGAAAAGCGCACCGAAACTGGCCTGCATGGCGTTTTCAAATCCATTTTCCCGATTAATGATTTCTCTGAAACCTCCACGCTTGAGTTCGTGAAATACGAATTCGACAAACCGAAATATGACGTGGAAGAGTGCATTCAGCGCGACTTGACCTTCGCCGCTCCGCTGCGCGCAACCCTGCGCCTGGTTGTGTGGACCGTGTATGAAGACACAGGCGCCCGCGAAATCAAGGGCATTAAAGAACAGGAAGTATACCTCGGCGATATTCCGCTGATGACCAAACATGGTACCTTCGTGATTAACGGTACGGAACGCGTGATTGTATCGCAGATGCACCGTTCCCCCGGTGTGTTCTTCGACCATGATCAGGGCAAAACCCACAGCTCCGGCAAATACCTCTATTCCGCACGTATCATTCCTTACCGCGGTTCATGGCTAGACTTCGAATTCGATGCGAAAGACAACATCTATTTCCGTATCGACCGCCGCCGCAAAATGCACGTTTCCTCGCTGTTCCGCGCACTTGGTTTCAGCACGCAGGAAATCCTCAACACCTTCTATAACAACATGACGGTAAAGAAAGCCAAAAAAGGCTGGTCGACTGACTTCGATGGTGAGAAATTCAAAGGTATTCGCCTGATGCGCGACCTTGTGGATGCAAAAACCGGCAAGGTTGTTGCTGAAGCGGGTACCAAAATGACCCCGCGCGTCGTGAAGAAACTGAAAGAAGACGGCGTGAAGGAAGTACTCCTGACCGACGAACAACTGACAGCTTACTACAGCGCCAAAGACATTATCAGCAAAGACGGCGAAGTGCTGGCAAAAGCAGGTGATCTGCTCAGCAATAACGCTCTCGTCGCGATTGATGAAGAAGGCTTGAAGGAAATTGCTGTACTCGACACAGAAAGCACAGGTCACTACCTGCTGCTCAGCCTTGCTGCTGACAAAAATACCACCCGCGAAGAATCACTGATTGATATCTACAAAGTGATGCGCCCAGGTGAACCGCCAACAGTGGATGCGGCAGACGCGCTCTTCAAAGGTTTGTTCTTTGAAGAAGAGCGCTACGATCTTTCCGATGTGGGCCGCATGAAAATGAATGCCCGCCTTGGCCTGAAATTTGATGAAAACCTCTGCGTTCTCGCGAAAGAAGACCTGATCGGCATCACGAAGATGCTTATCACGTTGCGCGATGGCAACGGTGAAATCGATGATATCGATCACCTCGGCAACCGCCGTGTGCGTTCGGTCGGCGAACTGATGGAAAATCAGTTCCGCATCGGCCTGCTGCGCATGGAGCGTGCTATTATCGAGCGCATGAGCTCAGTAGAAATCGATACGGTGATGCCGCATGACCTCATCAACGCCAAGCCGCTTGCGGCTGTGGTACGTGAGTTCTTCGGTTCTTCGCAGCTTTCTCAGTTCATGGATCAAACCAACCCACTGTCGGAAATCACGCACAAGCGTCGCCTTTCCGCCCTTGGACCTGGTGGTCTGACCCGCGACCGCGCAGGCTTTGAAGTGCGCGACGTGCACCCAACCCACTATGGCCGTATCTGCCCGATTGAAACGCCGGAAGGCCCGAATATCGGTCTAATCAACAGCCTTGCAACCTATGCCCGTGTGAACAAGTATGGCTTCATCGAAAGCCCATACCGCAAAGTGGCTGATGGCAAAGTGACAGACGAAGTGCTGTACCTTTCCGCCATTGAAGAAGGTAAATACACCATCGCTCAGGCAAATGCCGGGCTGGACGGGAATGGTAAATTCTCCTCCGATCTCGTCAGCTGCCGTAAAAAAGGCGACTTCGTGATGGCCGCGCCGACGGAAATTGATTTCATCGACGTATCTCCAAAGCAGGTCGTTTCTGTGGCTGCCGCGCTGATTCCGTTCCTTGAAAACGACGACGCGAACCGTGCATTGATGGGCTCGAACATGCAACGCCAAGCCGTACCGCTGGTGCGCGCTGAAGCGCCGCTGGTCGGCACCGGCATGGAAGAAGTCGTAGCACGTGACTCTGGCGCAACCGTTGTGGCAAAACGCAGCGGTATCGTCGACAGCGTGGATGCAACCCGTGTGGTTGTGCGTGCGACGGATTCGAAAGATGAGAACAAGGCAGTAGGTGTAAATATTTACAACCTGCTGAAGTTCCAACGTTCGAACCAGAACACCTGCATCACCCAGCGTCCGCTGGTAAAAGTAGGTGACCGCATTAAAGCTGGTGACGTGATTGCTGACGGTCCTTCAACGGATTTAGGCGAACTCGCGCTGGGCCGCAACGTGCTCGTGGCCTTCATGCCATGGAACGGTTATAACTTCGAAGATTCTATCCTTATTTCCGAGCGCATTGTGAAGGATGATGTATTCACCTCGATTCACATTGAGGAATTTGAAATCGTTGCCCGCGACACGAAACTTGGACCTGAAGATATTACTCGCGACATTCCGAACGTGGGCGAAGAAGCACTGCGTCAACTCGACGAAGTGGGTATCGTTCACATTGGTGCTGACGTAAAAGCCGGCGACATTCTGGTGGGTAAGGTGACGCCAAAGAGCGAGTCACCGATGACGCCGGAAGAAAAGCTGCTGCGCGCTATCTTCGGCGAAAAAGCTGCTGACGTCCGCGACTCATCCCTGCGCGTTCCGCCGGGTGTGAGCGGTACGGTAGTAGAAGTCCGCATCTTTAACCGCCGCGGTATCGAAAAAGACGAACGCGCCCTTGCGATTGAGCGTCAGGAAATTGAACGCCTGAGCAAAGATCGTAACGACGAGTTCACGATTCTGTCCGGTCACATTTATGAACAGCTGCGCGACCTGCTGCAAGGCAAGGAAGCAGCTAGCGGTCCAGAAAGCGTGAAAAAAGGCACGAAAATCACCAAAGAGATTCTCGACAAATTGCCGAAGTCTAAGTGGTGGCAGATTGGCCTCAAGAACGAATCCGCTATGGACGAACTTGAAACGCTGAAAAAAGAACTCGATACCATTAACAAGGGCCTTGATGAACGCCTGCAGGATAAAATTGAAAAACTGCAAGGTGGCGATGATTTGCCATCCGGTGCTCTGAAAATGGTAAAGGTGTTCGTTGCCGTAAAACGCAAACTGCAGCCTGGTGATAAAATGGCTGGTCGTCACGGTAACAAAGGTGTGGTCTCACGCATTTGCCCGATTGAAGATATGCCATACCGCGCCGATGGTACGCATGTAGACGTGGTGCTGAACCCATTGGGTGTGCCTTCACGCATGAACGTGGGTCAGATTCTTGAAACCACGCTCGGCTGGGCATCTCACAATATCGGTCGCCAAATCCGCGAATTGCTGGATGCAACTGCTAGCAGCGACAAGCTGAAAGAAAAGCTGCTGGAAGTGTATGGGGACAAAGACGTTGCCAAAGAAGTAAAGGCAATGAACGACAATGACCTCAGAGAGCTTTCCCGCAACCTTTCGAACGGTGTGCCGGTGGCAACGCCAGTATTCGACGGTGCCAAAGAAGAGGACATCAACATCATGCTGAAGGCCGCAGGGCTGGATAGCAGTGGTCAGGAGTTCTTGTCTGACGGCCGTACGGGCGAACAGTTCGACAGGCCCGTGACCGTTGGCTACATCTATATCCTGAAGCTACACCACTTGGTGGATGACAAAATCCACGCACGCTCCATCGGGCCGTACAGTCTGGTGACGCAGCAGCCGCTGGGTGGTAAATCCCACTTTGGTGGTCAGCGCTTCGGGGAAATGGAATGCTGGGCACTGCAGGCTTATGGCGCTGCATACACCTTGCAGGAAATCCTTACCGTTAAGTCGGATGACGTTGCTGGTCGTACAAAAGTGTATGAGTCCATCGTGAAAGGTGACCATACATTTGAGTCGGGCATTCCGGAATCCTTCAACGTGATGATCAAAGAGCTTCGCTCTCTGTGCCTGAACGTTGAATTGGCTCGGAACGAAGAGTAAGCCAAGCAACCGACTTTCGATATAAAACGCATTATTGAGTGATTTTAAGGAGATAAGTATGAGCCAGCAGTCAACAGCCGTGATGAATTTCTTCGGCCAGGTGCAGCCTTCGCAGGATTTCGATGAAATCCGTATTTCGGTTGCCAGCCCGGAGAAAATTCGCTCCTGGTCCTTCGGTGAAGTAAAGAAGCCTGAAACCATCAACTACCGTACGTTCAAGCCAGAGCGCGACGGCTTGTTCTGCGCCCGCATTTTTGGTCCGATTAAGGATTATGAGTGCCTGTGCGGTAAATATAAGCGCATGAAATATCGCGGCATCATCTGCGAAAAATGCGGCGTGGAAGTAACAACCTCGAAAGTGCGTCGTGAACGCATGGGTCACATTGAGCTGGCCTCTCCGGTAGTGCATATTTGGTTCTTCAAGTCTCTGCCTTCGCGTATCGGCCTGCTGCTTGATATGGCACTGAAGGATCTGGAAAAGATTCTGTACTTTGAAAGCTTCTGCGTAACCGAGCCGGGTCTTACGACCTTAAGCCCTCAGCAATTGCTGAACGAAGAAGAATATGCCAAAGCACAGGAAGAGTTCGGTGAAGATGCTTTCACGGCCATGATTGGTGCGGAAGCCATCAAATTCCTTCTCGCTGGCCTAAACCTCGAAGAAGAAAAGCGAACGCTGCGTGCTGATCTGGTGGATAACACCTCTGAAGCCAAGCGCAAAAAGCTGGTGAAACGCCTGAAACTGGTGGAAAGCCTGCTTGATTCCGGCAACAAACCGGAATGGATGGTGCTGGACGTTGTGCCGGTTATTCCGCCAGACCTTCGCCCACTGGTACCGCTGGATGGTGGCCGCTTTGCGACATCGGATCTAAACGATCTTTACCGCCGCGTCATCAACCGTAACAACCGCTTGAAGCGCCTGCTGGAACTCCGCGCGCCTGACATCATCATCCGCAACGAAAAGCGTATGTTGCAGGAAGCAGTGGATGCGCTGTTTGATAACGGCCGCCGTGGCCGCGTGATTAAAGACGCCAACAAGCGTCCGTTCAAATCACTGGCAGACATGCTGAAAGGTAAACAAGGTCGTTTCCGTCAGAACCTGCTCGGCAAACGCGTGGACTACTCCGGTCGTTCCGTAATCGTGGTGGGCCCTGAGCTGAAATTACACCAGTGCGGTCTGCCAAAGAAAATGGCGCTCGAACTGTTCAAACCATTTATTTACGCCAAGCTGGAACTGTACGGTCAGGCTTCTACCATTAAAGTTGCAAAGAAAATGGTGGAATCCGAGCGCCCAGAAGTGTGGGATATCCTTTCTGAAGTGATTAAGGAACACCCTGTGCTGTTGAACCGCGCACCAACGCTTCACCGCCTTGGCATCCAAGCTTTCGAACCTGTACTGATTGAAGGTAAGGCAATCCGCCTGCACCCACTGGTCTGCACCGCGTTCAATGCTGACTTTGACGGTGACCAAATGGCTGTTCACGTACCGCTTTCCATTGAATCACAGCTGGAAGCGCGCGTGCTCATGATGTCTTCCAACAACATTCTGTCTCCTGCTAACGGTAAGCCGATTATCGTACCGACGCAGGATATCGTGCTGGGTCTGTACTACCTGTCGATGGAAATCGCAGGCGAGCCAGGCGAGGGCATGGCCTTCAGCAGTGTTGCTGAAGTGAAGCAGGCGCTGGAAGCAAAATCCGTGACGCTGCACAGCAAAATCAAATGCCGCTACAACACGGTGGACAAAGACAACAATCCGAAAGTCATTCGTGTTGAATCCACACCGGGTCGTATGCTCGTATCTGAGCTGCTGCCACGCCACCCAAACCTTGGCTTTGAAGTCGTCAACAAACTGCTGACGAAAAAAGAAGTCTCCAAGCTGATTGACGTGGTGTACCGCCATTGCGGTCAGAAGAGCAGCGTGATTTTCGCTGACCGTCTGATGGCACTGGGCTTCTCGCACGCTTGCCGTGCCGGTATCTCCTTCGGTAAATCCGACATGGTGATTCCGAAGTCTAAAGAAGAGCATATCAAACAGACGCTGAAAGAAGTGAAGCAGTTTGAAAAGCAATATGCCGAAGGCCTTATTACGAACGGCGAACGCTACAACAAAGTGGTGGACGCTTGGTCGCAATGTACTGACCGCGTTGCAGGTGACATGATGAAAGTCATTTCCGGTGCAATCACGGAAAAGGGCGAAGCGAAAAAAGGTGCCGCTGGCATTAACTCCATTTACATGATGGCACACTCTGGCGCGCGTGGTTCGGCTGCTCAGCTGAAACAGCTTGCCGGTATGCGCGGTCTGATGGCCAAACCTTCAGGTGAAATTATCGAAACGCCGATTATTTCGAACTTCAAAGAAGGTCTGACGGTGCTTGAGTACTTTAACTCCACGCACGGTGCCCGTAAGGGTCTGGCCGATACGGCGCTTAAAACCGCCAACTCCGGTTACCTGACGCGCCGCTTGGTTGACGTAGCGCAGGACTGCATCATTACGCAGCCTGATTGCGGCACCAAAAACGGTCTCGTTCAGCGCGCTGTGATTCAGGACGGTGAAGAAATCGTATCACTGGCCGACAACCTGCTGGGTCGTTGCGCTGCAATCGACGTGAAGCACCCCACCACTGACGAAGTCGTGGTGAAGGCTGGTGAGCTGTTCGATGAACGCGTGGTAGAACGCATTGACGCAGCCGGTATTGAATCCGTACTCGTGCGCTCTGTCATCACCTGTGAAAGCGAAGACGGTGTGTGCGCAAAATGCTATGGCCGCGACCTTGCCAGCGGTGAGTTGGTGAATAACGGTGAAGCGGTCGGTGTTATCGCCGCACAGTCCATCGGCGAACCAGGCACACAGCTGACGATGCGTACGTTCCACATTGGTGGTGCCGCGCAGCGTGGTGCTGAACAGTCCAGCGTGGAAGCCACGCATGACGGTGTGGTGCAGCTCGTGAACCGTAATATCGTGAACGACAGCCAGGGCCGTAAAGTGGTCATGAGCCGTAACTGCGAACTGGTCATTCTTGAAAAGGGTCAAGAAAAGGCCCGCTTCAAAGTGCCCTACGGCGCACGTATGCCAATCGACGATGGCGATAAGGTCACCAAAGGCCAGCGCATTGCCGAGTGGGATCCGTATACCATTCCAATCATCACGGAACGTTCCGGCTTTGCGGTATACCGCGACATGACGGACGGCCTTTCCATGAAAGAGGAAATGGACGAAACCACGGGTCTGTCGAACAAAGTCATTATTGACTGGAAGCAGCAGCGTAGCGGTGCAGAACTGCGCCCCCGCGTGACCCTGCGTGACAAAGACGGCAACCTGATGCGCCTCGCCAATGGTCTTGAGGCTCGTTACTTCTTGCCAATCGGCGCTATCTTGAACGTTCAGGATGGTGACGAAGTGCATGCAGGTGACGTGCTGGCTCGTATCCCGAGGGAATCGACCAAAACGCGCGACATCACGGGCGGTCTGCCACGTGTGGCCGAACTGTTCGAAGCACGCAAACCAAAAGATCACGCCATTATCAGCGAGATCGAAGGTACGGTGGAATTCGGTAAGGACTATAAGAATAAAGTCCGCCTGATCATCCGCCCAAGCGATGCCAGCCAGAACCCCATTGAATACATGGTACCGAAGGGTAAGCACCTGACGGTCAATGAAGGGGATTACGTGAAGAAGGGCGACCTCCTGATGGATGGTAACCCAGTACCTCACGACATTCTGAAGGTGATGGGCGTGGAAGCACTCGCCAATTATCTGGTGGATGAAATTCAGGCTGTGTACCGTCTGCAAGGCGTGACCATCAACGATAAGCACATTGAGGTGATTGTCCGCCAGATGATGCAGAAAGTTGAAGTGACGGATGGCGGCGAAACCACCCTGCTCGCTGGTGAACAGATCGACAGGGATGAGTTCGAGGCTATTAACGACAAAGCAACGAAGGAAAACTATAAGGGTGCTGTGGCATCGCCAGTACTGCAAGGTATCACCAAGGCGTCGCTGCAAACCAAGTCCTTCATTTCTGCTGCTTCGTTCCAGGAAACCACGCGTGTTCTGACCGAATCCGCTGTTTCTGGCCGCCGCGACTCCTTAAAAGGCTTGAAAGAAAACGTGATTGTGGGCCGCCTGATACCTGCTGGTACGGGTGCTTACATGAGCTCGGTGCGCAAAGAAGCACTGGCACGTGATAAAAAGCTGGCCTTAGAGCGCGCGAAAGCCGCAAACGCGAATCAGGAACCTGCTGCCCTGCCGGAAGAAGGCGTGACAGAGGAATCTGGTAGCCGCAAAAAGAAAGCAGAAGCTACTGGCTAAACCAGTTAGCAACCGCTTTTTAACAAAAAAGGGAAACAGTGAAACACTGTTTCCCTTTTTTGTTTTTCCCTCACCTACCCTTTTGCAGTATTCTAAAAGCCTGAAACCCCTATCAACGGATTGACCTTATGGCACGCCTGCTCTCCCTTCTTTTATTGCTTCTTGCTGTATTATTCCCTGCAGTGCAATCGCAGGCCGCCACCAGCGAGTGGGCGCAGGGCGAGAGCTACCGCATCCGCCTGATCACCGGCAACATGGAAAAATCCGCTGAGCAAAATACGCTGTGGCTGGGTGTGCATATTGAAATGCAGGATGGCTGGAAGGTCTACTGGCGCACGCCAGGCGATGGCGGCCTGCCAATCAAAGCCGAATGGGAACAATCCACCAATATCGAAATGCCACAAGTCTTTTGGCCCGCGCCCACGCGCTATGTGGAATACGAAACGATTGAAGCCTATGCCTATAAGAACGCCTACGTGCAGCCCTATAAGGCTATTATAAAAAATAAAGCCGATGCGGTGAACATAACCGTCGCGCTTAATTTTGCCATCTGCAAGGAACTCTGTCTGTTTGAGAAACAGAACCTGACAGTCGCCGTGCCGGTGGGCAAAAGCGATGCCGCATCTCAGAAATTGATTGACCAGTTCCTTGCCAAAGTGCCTGCAGAAAATGGCACGAAAGGCCTCAGAATCCAAAGCGTGATCTTTGTAGAAGGCACGCCTGAAAAAGGCACCATTAAGATCGCTGCTTCTTCTGAAACAGGCTTTAAAGCGCCGGATGTCTATATTGAAAGTGATTCTCATTATCGATTCCCTCGCCCACAAGTCACATTGGGCGCAGATGGAAAAACAGTGGAGTTCCTATCTACTTATGAAACCAATGGCGAAGTTGCGCCTATGGGCAAGCAAGCCCTTACACTCACTTTAGTAAATGGCGAACAGGCTGTGGAGCTGCAAACCAAAGCTGAGGGCGCACCGATGGATATGCCTGCGCCGATGGCTACAGTGGAAACGCCGGCACCCGCGCCCGTTTCATATCTCTTCATCCTACTCATGGCTTACCTGGGCGGGCTTATCCTTAACATCATGCCTTGCGTGCTGCCGGTGCTTTCATTGAAGCTCCTCAGCGTCATGAAGCACAGCGCCAGCAATTCGGGCAAAATCCGCGCCAGCTTCTTAAGCAGCGCAGCAGGTATTTTTGTTTCATTCATGGTGCTAGCCGCACTGGTGGCAGCACTAAAAACGGCGGGCACATCGGTCGGCTGGGGTTTCCAGTTCCAGTCTCCGGTTTTTCTTACTTTTATGCTGCTCGTTGTAAGTCTGTTTGCCGCAAACCTGATGGGCCTTTATGAAATTCATTTGCCCTCTTGGCTTGGCGGTGCTGCACTACAAGCCAGTTCAGGTAATGGCTATTGGGGTCACTTCGCGACAGGCGTGTTTGCCACGCTGCTGGCCACGCCATGCTCGGCGCCACTGCTCGGCACCGCCATTGGCTTTGCCTTCACGCAGAGTCTGCTGGATATCTTCATCGTGTTCGGTGCCATGGCGATTGGCCTTGCCACGCCTTACCTATTATTTGTGCTGTTCCCTAAGTTGGTGGGCTTTATGCCCAAACCCGGTGCGTGGATGGTGAAGGTGAAGTTCGTGCTCGGGCTATTACTACTTGCTACTGCTTTGTGGCTTGTGTTTATCATCTCAAATCAATCTGGTTTTAACGCTGCGCTGATGATCGGTGGCAGTGCGCTGGTTGCCGTAGCGCTGCTCTATGGCGCAAAACACGTCCCCATGCTGAAAAAACATGGTATCGGCTATGGCTTCATGCTGGTGGCAATTGCAATTTCTTTCGCAATACCAACACTCACCAAGGTGGAGCAGAATCATGCCACGACAGAAGTGTGGGTGAATTTTGAACCCGACTCCATCGCGCGTCTCGTGTCAGAAGGCAAAGTTGTGTTTGTGGATATCACCGCTGACTGGTGCCTCACCTGCAAAGCCAACAAGCTACTTGTGCTCAACGGCGATGCCATCCAGCAGCAGCTTGCCGCCGCCGATGTGGTAGCAATGATGGGCGACTGGACCAACCGCGACGAAACAATCGCGGCGTTCCTGAAAGAAAATAACCGCTACGGGATTCCGTTTAACGCAGTCTATGGCCCGGGCGCACCGCAAGGCATCGTGCTACCAGAGCTGCTGAACGAGGCAGCCATCACCGCAGCGATAAACACCGCTCGCGGCACCAAATAGAACTTAACCTATTGTTATTTAAAGTTTTCTGCGTAGGATTTCGGCTTCACGCTGGCTTTTTTTGGCTCGCGAACCGTGTATTCAAAGCCGTTTTTCTCTGCAAAAGCAATGGCTTCCTGCTTGGTGGGAAAGCGCATACGTAGCTGCTGAGTAGTGTCACCTGAAGCGGTCCAGCCCATAAGCGGTTCAATAAATCGCTTGCTCTCTGGTTCTGGCTCCACCAGCCAATGGGCGGTGTTGGCCGTGCCGGACTGCATAGCGGTTTTTGCTGGCTGGTAAATACGTACTTTCATGACACTTTTCCCGTTTGGGTGGCTACATTGCCGCAACTGTTGCTCCGCGTCAACAGAAACGGTGAAATATAAGGCTTTCCGCGCCCTTCAGACGTTTTAATCGTTAACTCTTTTTTAGCAAATATAATGTACTATATAACTGTAGAGAACGTATCAGCAAAAGAGGCTGAAAGTGGAAGACGATAAACGCAGACTAATAGGTGAGAAGCTCGATTTAGAGGGCCATAAAACGGCGCTGCCGGAGGATATTAGCTCGGACGTTCAGGATGAAATGCTGGAAGAGTATGAGGTTCTGACCGCCTTCCCACCCATGTATGAAATTGTAATGTTGAATGATGATTTTACCCCGATGGACTACGTGATTTTCGTCCTGAAGCGCTTTTTCCATAAATCGCACGACGAAGCCACGGAACTGACCTTAACCGTTCATAACTCGGGGCAAGCCGTGTGCGGCGTATACACACGCGAAGTGGCCGAAACGAAAATCACGCAGGTGATTGACCTTTCGCGCAAGAATAAGCACCCCCTTAAATGTGTTATGCGGAAGGTCCCCCAGTAAATGCTTTCCAAAAACCTTGAATCTAGTTTGCACCGCGCGCTAAACCTTGCGAGGAAATACCGTCATGAGTATGCCACGCTGGAACATTTGCTGCTTTCGCTCACAGAAGATGCCGATGCGGGTTATGTGCTCGAAAATTGCGGCGTGGAAATGCCGAATTTGCGTAGCCGCCTGATTGAGTTTTTAGAAAACGACCTCGCATCACTGGTGATTGATGACTTAGAAGAAGCCCGCCCTACAGCTGGCTTTCAACGCGTGATTCACCGCGCCGCGATTCATGCCCACGCCGCCGGAAAAACCGAAGTAACCGGCGCAAACGTATTGACAGAAATTTTCTCCGAACGTGATTCTCATGCCGTGTTCTTCTTACAAGAACAACAGCTTTCCTGCCTCGATGTCGTGAATTTCATGGCACATGGCGTGCCTAAAAATGGAGGCGAAATTGCGCCGCGCCCCAAAGCAGCCCCCCCTTCCACGGTGAACCCGAATAGTGGCAAACAACGTGAAACCAGTTCTGAACAACGCGAAATTTATGAGTCCCTTTCACAATATGCTTTAAACCTGAATGAGCGCGCGAAAGAAGGCAAAATTGACGTGCTGATTGGCCGCGATGTGGAAATCGAACGCACGATTGAAATCCTCTGCCGCCGCAGCAAAAATAACCCGCTTTATGTAGGCGACCCTGGTGTAGGAAAAACCGCTATCGTGGAAGGCTTGGCACAGCGTATCGTGAGCGGCAATGTACCAGATGTACTGAAAGACGCCGTTATCTTCTCGCTAGATATGGGCGCACTGCTAGCAGGCACGCGTTACCGTGGTGATTTTGAAGAGCGTCTTAAGGCCATTGTAAAGGGCCTCGAGAAGCTACCCAACGCCGTGCTGTTCATTGATGAAATCCACACCATTGTGGGCGCAGGCGCCACCAGTGGCGGCTCGCTCGATGCAGGCAATTTGCTAAAGCCCGCTCTCGCGCGCGGTGCCATTAAATGCATCGGTTCCACCACGTATAAAGAATACCGTTCGCATTTTGAAAAAGACCGCGCACTGCTGCGCCGCTTCCAAAAACTTGACATTAAAGAGCCGTCGATTGAAGACAGCATTTTGATTTTAAATGGCCTGAAAGGTTATTACGAAAAACACCACAAGGTGAAATATACGGACGAAGCCATTAAAGCCGCAGTCGATCTTTCAAGCCGCTATATCACCGACCGCAAACTGCCGGACAAAGCCATCGACCTGATTGACGAAGCCGGTGCGCACCAGGCACTTGCCAAGAAAGAAAAGCGCAAACAAACCATCGATAAAGTAGATATCGAAGAAATTGTTTCGCGCATTACGCAGGTGCCGAGCTATTCTCTCTCTTCAGATGAGAATCAGCGCTTGGTGGGTCTTGAAAGCGAACTCAAAGCCAAAATCTATGGGCAGGATAGCGCCATTGAGATGCTGGTGAACTCCATCAAACTCTCGAAGGCCGGTTTACGCAAAGCGCAGAAGCCGATTGGGTGCTATCTGTTCGCGGGCCCTACGGGTGTGGGTAAAACTGAACTCGCGCAGCAGCTCGCGCTTAAAATGGGCATGAGCCTATTCCGCCTCGACATGTCGGAGTACATGGAACAACATTCTATTTCACGCTTGATTGGCTCACCTCCGGGTTATGTCGGTTTTGAACAAGGCGGCCTGCTCACCGATGAGGTCGACCAGAAGCCGTACACCGTGGTGCTGTTCGACGAAATCGAAAAAGCACACCCTGATATTTACAACATCCTGCTGCAGGTGATGGATTACGGCAAGCTGACTGACAATAACGGCAAAACCGTGAATTTCACCAATACCATCGTGATTATGACCACCAATGCCGGTGCATCAGACCTTGCTAAATCGCCGTTGGGCTTTGGCCGCGAATCACGCGAGGGCGAAGATAAATCTGCGATTAACCATACGTTCAGCCCTGAATTCCGCAACCGTCTGGACTCCATCATTTCCTTCAAGTCGCTCACGCCAGACCTGATGCTGAAAATCGTGGATAAGTTTATTGAAGAAACTGGCGCACAACTAGCCGATAAACGCGTGAAGATTGAAGTAGGCCCACGTTCGCGCAAGTATCTTGCAGAAAAAGGTTTCGATGCCGCATTTGGTGCGCGCCCACTCGAACGCTTTATCGAAGAAAAAATCAAAAAGCCGCTGGCGGAAGAAATCCTGTTCGGCAAACTCCGCAACGGTGGGCGTGTCAAAGTCAGCTTCGACAGCGACAAACTCAAATTCGATTTTGAGGAAACGGGCCGCCAAGTACCTGCTGAAAAAACGGAATAACTACGCCGCCAGCTGCTTTAATTCCAGCGCCGCGAATACATCCTGAAGTGCTGCAACCAATTCATCCATCATCTGCTCGGTATGCAGCGGTGATGGACTGATGCGCAAGCGCTCGGTACCCTGCGGCACGGTGGGGTAATTAATGTGCTGCACATAGATACCATGCTTATCGAGCAACATTTGGGAAGCCTGACGGCATTTTTCTGCATCGCCTACCAGCACTGGCAAAATGTGGCTTTGAGTGCTGCTCATCACCGGAATACCTGCGTCCAATAAGCGTTTTTTCACGCTCGCCACGTTCTGATGCAGCTTCTTGCGTTCCGCGCTGCTGCTTTTAACATGGCGCACGCTTTCTACCAATGCTGCTGCCATTGCAGGCGGAATCGCGGTCGTAAAGATAAATCCGGGCGCGTAGCTGCGGACAGCATCCACCACCTCTTCATCTGCGGCAATGTAACCACCCATCACGCCAAATGCCTTGCCAAGCGTGCCTTGAATAAATGTCACGCGATGCGACTGCTCATCGCGCTCGCTGATGCCACCACCACGCGGGCCATACAGCCCCACGGCATGCACTTCGTCCAAATACGTCATGGCGTTATATTTCTCCGCCAGATCGCAAATTTCTTTTACGGGGCCAATATCGCCGTCCATGGAGTATACCGATTCAAACGCAATCAGCTTGGGGCGGTCTGCATCGGTTTTTTTGAGCAGTTCTTCCAGATGCTTTACATCGTTATGGCGAAAAATATGACGCTCGGCACGGCTATTGCGGATGCCTTCAATCATCGAAGCGTGGTTCAGCTCATCGGAAAAGATAACCACATCCGGCAGAATTTTGCTTAAGGTCGCGAGTGTGGTGGCATTCGCCACATAGCCCGACGTAAACACGATTGCTGATTTTTTGCCGTGCAAATCGGCTAGTTCTTTTTCAAGCGTCACCAGCGGATGGTTTGTGCCGGAAATATTACGCGTACCACCAGCACCAGCGCCTGCTGCTTTGGCGGTGCTCACCATCGCATCAATCACCTTGGGGTGCTGGCCCATGCCGAGATAGTCGTTGCTGCACCAGATAACAATATCGCGGCCGTGCGTGTAGTCATGTGCCTTCGGGAACTGGCCAGCATACCGCTGCACATCGGTGAATATGCGGTAATTGCCTGCGCGCTTCAGTGCGTCCACCGCCTTTTTGAAATAATCACGATAGCTCATTAAAGTTTGCTTCGGAGTTTCGCTGTTTTATTTGGTTTTTACGGCGCGGAACATAACATAGAGGCGCTGATTAATAAACAGTGAAACTGCAAATAATATCAACGCCACTGCCTGATGCAGCGAGGCAAGGCTAATCGGCACCTGCATCAAAAGCGTTGCCACCCCCAGAAAAAACTGAATAATTACTATAAAAATCATTACGTTAGATGTTTTTTTAATTTTTTTGGGATAGGCTGTTTCCTGCACGCAGCGCCAACCAAATATCACTGCCAGCACCACAATATACGCACCGAGACGGTGGTTGAACTGTACCAATGTGGGGTTCTGGGTAAAGTTGGCCGCCACTGGTTCGCGAGCAAACAAGCCATCGGGAATCACCTGCCCGTTCATGCCGGGGAAAGTATTATACACCAAGCCCGCATCGTTCCCCGCCACCAAAGCACCCAGCAGCACCTGCACAAAAATCAGCGCACTTATGGCAATAAAAACCTTTTGATGCCTACGAATAACTGATTTTTTTACTTTGCGTTTTTTGGGCTCTTTCTGAAGAATTTTGAGTGCTTCAAGCCACAGCGCGCCAAAAATAATGAATGCTAAACCCAAATGTAGCATCAGGCGGTAAGGGCTCACGCGCGGGTCTTGCACCAAGCCACTTTTCACCATGTACCACCCCAGCACACCCTGCAACCCGCCGAGGATAAAAATACCCGCATAGGTTAGCGCTTGTTTGCTACTGAACTGCCGCCTGATGAGAAAAGAAAAATACGGTACGAAAAATACAAAGCCCACAATTCGCCCGAGTAGGCGGTGCAAATATTCCAGCCAGAAGATGCCTTTAAACTCGCCTACATTCATAGTGAAGTTTTTATGGATAAACTCAGGGCTGTTTTTATATTTTGTAAACTCTGCCTGCCACGTTTCTTCCGTAAGCGGTGGCAATGCGCCTGCCACAGGCTTCCACTCCACAATCGAAAGGCCTGATTCCGTCAGGCGAGTGAGCCCGCCCACCACCACCATTAAAAATACCATCACCGCACAGGCAATAAGCCACAGGGCAATCGCTTTCTGGTTGGTCTTTCGGGTTGATTTTTGCATCTGTGCTTGACCCATAAAGCCGGGGTTATATTGTGGTCAGTAATCTAGCCGCAAGGAGGCCGTATGGCAAAAAGAAAAGCTGTTTTCAAACTTCCCCTGCCACCGGAAAACGCGCTGGATATCACCCGCGGCTGGTTAAAACTTGGAGTCAGTGCTCTAGCATTGGCTGGTTTGTTCGCTATTTTGCTCGTACTCGCACGTACGCCTTTCTTCCAAAAGCATATTCCTTGGATTGATTTCTTTCACACCGCGCTCATTGTACATGTAAACCTCTCTGTGCTGGTGTGGGTCATGGCTATCACGTTTTTGTTGTGGCATTGGCTCTCTCACGCAGGATTCCCCATGCTCAGCCGCACCACCTTATGGCTTGGCACCGCCGGAACGGCGCTGATTGCGCTCTCTGCCTTCACACCCAATGCACAGCCTTTGCTGAATAATTATGTACCGGTGCTGCAGAATATTACGTTTTTTGTAGGGCTTAGCCTATTTGCCTGCGGCATGGTTTTTGGCAGCGCGCTCATTACCAGCTCTGCCGTAAGCGCCCTACGCGAAGGCCGCATGACTCAAAATCCTTTAGCTTTTGGCATCTTTTTAAGTGGCATTATCATCGCGATGTCGCTCCTCTGCTTCGTGCTTTCCTATCAACGTGCAATAGCGCCAGATGTATTTGAAGTACTCGACGCTCAGCAATTTTATGAACACGTATTCTGGGGCGGCGGTCACGTACTGCAACTCAGCTACACACTGATTATGATGATTGCATGGCTCTGGATGGCCGAGAAAATGAAGCTCCGCCATTTACCAAGTGCGCGTTTGGTCACGCTGCTGTTTAGCGCCCACACGCTGGTGGCGCTCACTTCGCCTTTAGCATACCGCTATGAAATTCTTTCCTTCGATCATATCAATTTTTTCACTCAGCAAATGCGCCATGGCGGCGGGCTTGCCTCCATCATCGTCATGGCCTTTCTGTTAGCAGGTTTACTGCGACGCGGCGTGAAGAAGAAGTACCGCCATTTGTATAATACGTTGCTGTGGTCGGTGCTGCTTTATGCCACGGGCGGTTTGTTGGGCTACATGATTTCCGGCAGCAACGTCATCATTCCCGCGCATTACCACGGTTCTATTGTTGGCGTCACCATGGCGCTGATGGGCCTTGTATACCTACTGTTGCCGAAGCTGGGTTATAAGCAATTAAACCTTCGCCTCGCCCGCGTACAGCCGGTTATTTATGGATCAGGCCAGCTGATGCATGTGGTGGGTTTTGCCATCTCGGGCGGCTATGGCACCTTACGCAAAACCCCTGGCGCTGCCCAAACGGCAGAAGGCCAAGCCGCGCTCGGCCTGATGGGATTAGGCGGCCTGCTTTCGGTCGTTGGTGGGCTGTTATTTGTGATTGCCGTCTATCAAGCCCTTCAAAAGAAGAACCGCTAAAACAGCATAGTAAGTTCTTTTAATATTGATTATGATGCGCTCTGCCAACTATAAAGGAGTGCTCTATGGCTCGTAAATTATTAACCTTTCTTGTAATCTCTTTATTCGTAGTGTGTATGGCTAAAACCGCAAAAGCAGCTGATGCTGAAAATACCTTGGTGATGGAAACCACCCAAGGCACCGTTACAATCGAAATGCGCCCTGACCTTGCTCCAAAGCACGTGGAACGCATTAAAGAACTCGTTCGCCAGAAATTCTACGATGGCGTGGTGTTCCACCGCGTAATTGATGGCTTCATGGCGCAAACGGGCGATCCGACCGGCACCGGCACGGGTGGCTCTGGTAAGAAGCTTGCTGCCGAATTCTCGAAAGAATCCCACGTACGCGGCACACTTTCCATGGCACGCGCGTCAGATCCAAACAGCGCTGATAGCCAGTTCTTCATTTGCTTCGCTGATACTCCTCACCTTGACGGCCAATACACCGTGTGGGGTAAAGTCACCGAAGGTATGGAAAACATCGACAAGCTGAAAAAAGGCAGCGAGTCTGATAACGGCGCCGTCAGCAGCCCTGACAAAGTCGTTTCCATCCGCGTAAAAGCCGACCTCGCCAAAGAGGGCGCAAAAAAAGAGTAAATGCGCGTTGACCGGTTTGATTTCACTCTACCGAAAGAGTGCATAGCCGAATTCCCATGCGAGCCGCGCGATGCGGCTCGCATGTTGGAAATCTCTCCTGAATATCTTCACGATCATCTCCGTGTTTCTGACCTTCCTTCTCTGCTGAAAAAAGGCGATGTGCTGGTGTTTAACGACACACGCGTCATTCCCGCCCGTGTGTTCGGCAAGCGCGGCGAAGCGAAGGTTGAAGCCACACTTCATAAGAAAATTGATGGTGCCACATGGCAGGTGTTTGCTAAGCCTGCTAAAAAATTAAAGCTCGGCGACCGATTTGATATCACATCAGATTTTTATGCCACCGTACAAAATAAACTCCCCACAGGCGAAGTGGTGCTCACCTTTAATGTGACCGATACTGCGCTGGAAGAAGCGCTGGAAAAACACGGCGTAATGCCACTGCCACCTTATATCGCCCGTAGTGCTGCCGCAAAAGATAACGATACATACCAAACCATTTATGCCACTAAAAAAGGCGCTGTCGCAGCACCCACGGCGGGGCTGCACTTTACCGACTCTCTGATGAAAAAAATCCGTGACAAAGGCGTCCACACTGCGTTCCTTACGCTGCATGTGGGCGCGGGTACGTTCCTGCCCGTGAAGGTAGACGACACAAACGACCATAAAATGCATTCTGAAATTTGCTACTTGTCAAAAGAAGTCGCTGAAACCTTAAACAGCGCGCGGAAAAATGGCGGGCGGATTATCGCCGTAGGCACCACGGCCCTACGCACGCTGGAAACCGCAGTGGATGAAGACGGAACGCTGCATCCTTTCAGCGGCGAAACCGATATTTTTATTACCCCCGGTTACCGCTTCAAGGCCGTGGATATGTTACTGACTAACTTCCATTTGCCACGTTCCACCCTGTTTATGCTAGTCTGCGCCTTTGTGGGAGAAAAGCAGATGCATGAAGCTTACGCGCATGCCATAAAGCAGGGCTTCCGTTTTTATTCCTATGGCGACGCAACCTTGCTGCATAAAGGCAAAGAATGAAGTTTGGTTTTTCAATAAAGGCGACTGACGGCAAAGCGCGCAGCGGTGTGGTGCACACTGCGCATGGCGATATCCGCACGCCTGCTTTTATGCCCGTTGGCACCGCCGCCACCGTAAAAGCCATGCTGCCGGAATCCGTTGCCGCTACGGGTG
Organism: Rickettsiales bacterium; assembly: GCA_044356525.1. Taxonomy (GTDB): domain Bacteria; phylum Pseudomonadota; class Alphaproteobacteria; order Rickettsiales; family RGZB01; genus CAYXPR01. Next base: position 92,226 of record JBIKVZ010000004.1, on the reverse strand, counting down.
CAGATATCATCCTTGGCAACACTTACCATCTGATGTTGCGCCCTACGGCAGAGCGTATCCATGCTCTTGGCGGCCTGCATAAATTCATGAATTGGAACAAACCCATCCTGACCGATTCAGGCGGCTTTCAGGTAATGTCGCTCAGCCAGTTGCGCAAACTTAATGAAAATGGCGTCACCTTCCAATCACATATTGATGGCAGTAAACACGAGCTAACGCCCGAGCGATCAATGGAAATTCAGCACCTGCTGGGCAGTGACATCACCATGATTTTTGATGAATGCACGCCTTTTCCTGCCACTGAAAATGCTGTGAAGGAAAGTATGGAACTTTCACTCCGCTGGGCGGTACGTTCAAAAAAAGCCTATCAGGCACGTGAGGGTTACGGCCTGTTTGGCATCGTGCAGGGCGGTATGTATCCAGCGCTCCGGAAGCAGTCTGCCGATGGCTTGAAAGACATTGGCTTTGAAGGTTATGCGATTGGCGGGCTCGCAGTGGGTGAACCACAAGAAACAATGTTTGAGATGCTCGATGCCACTGCACCCATGCTGCCAGAGGAAAAGCCGCGCTACCTGATGGGCGTAGGTAAGCCCGATGACATTATCGGCGCGGTGCTGCGCGGCGTGGATATGTTCGATTGCGTACTGCCCACACGCTCAGGCCGCAACGGGCAGGCTTTCACTCGCAATGGGGTTATCAACATCCGCAATGCCCAATATACAGATGATAATTCGCCGCTCGATAGCGAATGCAGCTGCCCTGCTTGCACCAATTACAGTCGCGCGTATTTACAGCACCTCGTTAAATCCAAAGAGATCTTGGGCGCGATGCTGATGACATGGCACAATTTACAATTCTATCAGGATATAACTGCCATGCTGCGTGATGCCATTGAGCAGAAAAAACTGCATCAGGCGGTGGAAGCATTCTTTAAGCGCTATCGGCCTTAGGCTGCCAGTGTGCTGAGCTGGCTGATGGAAGCGTGCAGACCTTTGAAACGTTCGGGGACTTTGTCCCATTTCCGGCCAATCAGCACCAGTTTGTTATCCGGCTTTAGTTTGTAGGCCATCGGCTCTGCCGCGATGAGTTTCAGTAACGCTTGGGGATTCACGAAGTTGCTATTGCAGAAAGTCAGCATCGCGCCTTGCGGCCCTGCTTCCACTTTTTCAATACCGCATCGATAGCAGAGCAGCTTGATTTTCACGATATCCAGCAAATGTTCCACTTCCGCCGGAATAGGGCCAAAACGATCAATCAGCTCACTCGCCATCGCTTCAATTTGTGCTTCATCTTTAAGGCCCGCGATGCGGCGATACAGGCTCACGCGCAGACCGGTATCCTCTACATAATCCTCCGGAATTAATACGGACGTTCCCAAATTAATATGTGGGCTGAAAGATTCTTGTTCTGCTTTTTCTCCCGCTATTTCGGCGCGCATGGCGGCAATGGTTTCTTCCAGCATCTGCTGATAAAGCTCCACGCCCACTTCCTTGATATTGCCGGATTGTTCATCACCCAGCAAATTGCCGAAACCGCGAATATCCATATCGTGTGAAGCCAGCGTAAAGCCTGCACCCAGCGTATCCAGTGTTTGCATCACCTCCAGCCGCTTGGTTGCCTGCTTGGTAAGCAATCTGCCGGGCGGCAAGGTAATGTAAGCATAGGCGCGCACTTTCGAGCGCCCCACCCTGCCCCTGATTTGGTATAGCTGCGCAAGGCCAAACATATCCGAGCGATGCACAATCAGCGTATTGGCTGTAGAAATATCAATACCAGATTCAATGATAGATGTTGAAAGCAGCACATCATACGTGCCTTCAAAAAATCCGTTCATGATGTCATCAAGCTCGGTTGGATTCATCTGCCCGTGGGCAATCGCCACTTTTACTTCCGGCACCAGCGAGGCCAGCTTCAGTTTGATATCATCCAAATCACTGATGCGCGGGCACACATAAAATGTTCGGCCACCACGGAAATGTTCGCGCAAAATTGCTTCGCGCAGAATCATGGGGTCAAACGGCATCACGTAAGTACGCACCGCGAGCCTATCCACTGGTGGTGTGGTAATCAGGCTCAAGTCACGCACGCCGGTCAGTGAAAGTTGCAGCGTGCGCGGAATTGGTGTCGCAGAAAGCGACAGCACGTGTGTTTCCGCGCGCAAGCGCTTTAGGGCTTCTTTTTGCTTCACGCCAAAATGCTGTTCTTCATCCACAATCATCAAATTCAGGTTTTTGAAATGGATGGTTTTTGCCAGCAACGCATGCGTGCCAATCACAATATCCACTTGCCCTTCTTCTATCTCTTTACGCGTTTGGGTGGCATTTTTATTGGTCACCATGCGCGAAAGTTGACGGATTTTTACAGGGAATCCCTGAAAGCGCTCGCTGAACGTTTTGAAATGCTGGCGGCATAATAACGTCGTCGGCGCAATCACTGCCACCTGCCCACCAGATTGTGAAGCAATAAATGCAGCGCGTAGCGCTACCTCGGTTTTACCGAAGCCTACGTCACCGCACACGAGCCTGTCCATCGGCCTGCCGGAAACAAGGTCGGCTTCCACTTCTGAAATCGTGCGCAGCTGGTCTTCTGTTTCCGCATAAGGAAAGCGCGTGCAGAATTGTTCATAGGCTTCTTCCGGCACTTCCAGTTTTTCTGCTTCTTTCAGCTGGCGCTCTGCAGCAACTTTCAGCAATTCACCTGCCGTCACTTTAATGCGCTCTTTCAGGCGTGCTTTGCGTCCTTGCCACGCTACGCCGCCCAAGCGGTCAAGCTGCACTTCACCTTCTTCCGCACCATAGCGCGAAATAAGGTCAATATTTTCTACTGGTACATAGAGCCTGTCACCGCCTTCATAAATCAGCTTCAGGCAATCATGCTGGCCGCCACCCACGGTGAGCGTTTCCAGCCTATCAAACCGCCCGATACCATGTTCGCGGTGCACCACAAAGTCCCCGGGAATAAAGTTATTCGCTTCCGCGAGGAATTTTTCCGAAAAGTTTGCCTTCTTGCCAGAGCGGATAATTTTTTCACCCAGCACATCCTGTTCGCTTAAAAATGCATACTGAGAATTGCTGAAGCCTTGCTCCATATTCAGTAATGCAAGACCAACGGCACCACCCGCAGGTAATGCTTTTACTTCCGCCCAGCTTTCTATCATTGCAGTAGGGATATCCTGATTCTGCAGCATGTGCTGCATACGCTGGCGCGAACCATCGGAAGAGCACATCAGTAGAACTTTGCGCGTGTGTTGTTGCGCCAGCCAATCTGCCAGGCAATCAAAAATACTGCGCTGGGTTTGCTTTGACTCTACAAAAACATTAGGGGCAGCCTGTTGCTGCAGGTTGAATACGCTAGATGATTCCGGCAATTGAAACGGATGGAAGTGGAATAGTTTCTGCTTAGTAAAGCATTTCAGTATTTCATCCGGCATAAGGTATAACGCCTCCGGCGACAGCGGCTTATACGCCGCCTCCATTTGCGAAGCCGCCACACGCAACTCTTTGCGCCCTTCGTAATGGTCTTCAATCAGATTCAGGCGCTCTTGCAGCGCTTCGGGTATCAAGTGATCGGCACTTATCTGTGCGCCATCTGGCAAGTAATCAAACAATGTTTCCATATGCTTAAAAAAGAGCGGAAGCCAGTGTTCTGCGCCTGCATATTTGCGCTTCTCGGAAATCGCTTCATAGAGCGGATCATTCAGCTGCACCGCACCAAATTGCTCGCGGTAGCCTTGACGGAAGCGGGCAATGCTAGCATCATCGAGCGGCACTTCGCTGGCAGGTGCAATCAGCAATTCATTCACCACTGCCGAGCTAATTTGTGTAAGTGGGTCAAAGCGCCGTATGGTTTCTAGCTCGTCGCCGAAAAAATCGAGGCGGTAGCCTTGATTATCACCACCCACGGGGATGATATCCATAATGCTGCCGCGCAGCGCAAACTCACCCGGCTCCGTGGCTGTGCCAGCATTGTGATAACTACTACGCACGAGAAAATTCACGATGTTTTCACGAGCACTTTTGGTGCCGCGTGTTAAATGAAGGCTTGCTTCTGTAAATACTTCCTTAGGCGGCACACGTTGCACCAGCGCGTTTATCGTCGTGATAATAAGCGTTTTTTTAGCGGCTGATTTTGCTGCCGCTAGGCGGCTCAGCGCTTTCAGCCGCAAACTTGAAACCTGCACGCTTGGAGAAACACGGTCATAGGGCACACAATCCCATGCCGGAAACAAAACCACTTCCACTTCCGGATTAAAAAATGCCATCGTCTGTGCAAGAGCGCTCAAACGTGCATCGTTGCGTGCGATGTGCAACTGACAGTTCGTTTCTTTTTGCACATGCTGAAAAGCAAACGCCTCGCCGCCTTCCAGCACCGAGCATATTTGATTGCCGGGAATATAAAGTGGTTCTGCGTCTTTTATTTTCATACGCCGCTTCCTGAGAAGTCAAACGCCTTTAATTTTTGCATCATGCTGCCGGCCGCATAGCGTTCGGGAATCGGGGCCTTGCCAGTAAGCCATGCAAAAATATCGCGGTCTTCTTCGTGCAGTATGGCTTCAAAATCATCCAGCTCCTGCGCGTTCATCGTGGCAATTTCTGCGCGCGCAAACACGCCCAGCAGGCGGTCTGTTTCTTTACAGCCGCGATACCAGCTTTGGTATAAAAGGCGCTTAATGCGTTTTTCGGGGCTTTCTTTCATGCCTGCCCTTTTGGATAACGGGGCACGATTTATGGCGCAGATTGCAGGATATTTCAAGCCTGCCGCTTAGTAATTGTAATAAGTATAATAGTCATCCACGTTCGTGCCTGAGTAACCGGAAGGGATTTGGTACGCGGTATCGGCGTCTTCCACCGTGTTGCTATAAATTTTATTGAGGTCCGGTAGGCGCGAAGGCTTGCCAGTGGCCGCTTGCGCAGGCTGTTGTGCCTTCGGTAAAATAGGCGCCGCTGCCGCTCTTTCCTTAGCTTCGTTATCCACTTGTTCAGGCGTCACCGCAATAGAATAGCCTTCATCGTTATCACCGGAGTAGCCAGTTGGTAATACAGGTCGCCGTGCTGCTGGCGCGGCATATGCAGGCGGCGTGCCCTGTGCTGGTGCATATGGATTAATCGCATAAGGCGGTTGCCCATACATTGGAGGGGGTGCATAGGCAGCACCTGCCGCGCCGTAGGCAACTCCTCCGGCGGCGGCTCCAGCAGCTTGCTGCTGGCTATATGCGGAACTAGGGTCCACGCGAGGCGGTACCGCCGCTCCCGGCGCTCCCTGTTGAGGAACAACAACATAAGGCTGGCCCGCCGGCACCAATTGACCGGGGCGCACTTGTATTGGCTGTTGGCCGCCTGGTGGAACCTGCCCTTGCTGGGCTTGTTGCTGGCCCTGCGGTACAATTACCGAATAGCCCTTTAAATCAGGCCTATAACCATAATCAAGCGGCATAAAGCTGCCGTCCCTATCCGCGGGGTAATAGCGCCCATCTGGGCCTTGTTTATAGGTCGGGAAATTGCCTTGGTAATACGTCACAGACTCGCGGCCGCGAAACGCGCAAGCATCGAGCGCAAGCGCCTGCATGCACACCAGCAGCGCTACCAACACACGTATCCCTAGCTTAAGAACTCTCTCCATAGTTCATGCATCATAGAATAATTGCGTGATTATGGCAAATTTGTTCCACTTTTTTAAAACCAGCACAATAGGTTGTAAAACGCTTGAACGTGAATGGGTTACGCGCTAGAACAGTGATACTTGATGTTCACGCGGAGGCAAGTGTATGAATTTTTTTGATGTGGTATTCTGGGACGGCGATTACATGGTGGTGTTGCTCACCAAGCTGCTTGTTGCAGTTGCCTTGTTTGCCTGCTTGCGCTTTTTCTCCGGAGCAATCTCCAGCATCAACTCCACACAACAGCTAACCGAAAAAGATAATCCCGCCTTTGGCATTTCGATGGCTGGTGTGGTGATTGCCGTTACGATTATGCTCACGGGCACGATTTATGGTAATCCTGAACAATCCATTATCGACACGCTTATCTCCACTGGCCTTTACGGCCTGCTTGGTATTGGCCTTATGTCGCTATCACGCCTTATTTTTGATGACCTCGCCATGCCGAAGCTTTCGGTACGTGAACAAATCCTCAAAGGCAATATCGCCGCTGGCCTGGTAGATGCTGGTAACGTGATTGCAACAGCCATCATCATCCGTGCGGTGATGATGTGGGTGGAATATAATACGGTGGATGGTATTAAAGCCGTTATCGTTGGTTATCTCATTTCACAAGCACTGCTCTCTGGTGTGACGTATCTGCGCATTAAAGCCTTTGCACACCTGCATGGTGGCAAATCCCTGCAATCACTGCTTGAAAAAGGTAACGTTGCCGTTGCGCTGCGTTTTAGCGGTCGCCGCATCGGCTCTGCGCTTGCCATTTCTGCTGCGGCAAATACGCTGCTGTATGAACTGAGCAATTTCTTCACGCTGCTGGTAGCATGGGTATTAATTTCCGTAATTGCCGTGGCGCTGCTGCAGCTTCTTTCCTATCTCGCAGACCGCGTGATCATGGCAAAAATCAACGTAGAAGACGAAGTCATCCGCCAGAAAAATGTGGCGCTAGGCGCTGTGCAAGGCACAATTTACTTCGCGCTGGGCCTGTTTCTTGCTGAGATGATGTCGTAAGAATTACGAGCACTTTGTCTAACAACCCTGCTTTGCGTTCTATACCCACCGCCAGTGATTTACTGGATTTTTCAAGCATTTTCTGGGGGTTAGTATCTGGCAAACGCTTAGTATTTAGGCGCTTCTTGCAAAAATATTCTTTCTTTTTCGCTTCGCTCATTTTCCTGTTAAAGCGTTTTACCTAATAAAATCTTGGTTTTTTACCACAAGTTGCTTGATATCTTGCGTTTTCAGGCATAGCTTATGGGGCTCTAACCCTTGTAATTACTTCAAACCTAAAGGAGCCTCGCATGGCTGCAAAAAAGAAAAGCAAAGCTACTGTTACTATTCGTCCAGTAAAAGAAACGCTGACCAAATCAGCTTTACTGAACATCATTGCTGAAAAAAACGGCATCACTCGCAAACAGGCTGCTGACATCCTCAGCACGCTGGAAGAAGTGATGCTCGGTTCCGTTCACCCGAGCGGTGCTGGCCAGTTCATTTTCCCTGGTCTTTTCAAAGTAACACTGCGCAAAGTTCCTGCCCGTAAAGCAGGCACGCTGATTCGCAATCCCGCCACGGGCGAAATGATGAAAGCAGCTGCAAAGCCTGCTTCCGTTCGCGTTAAAGTGCGCGCGCTTTCGAAACTGAAAGCAGCTGCAACGCGCTAATTTTTTAGTCGCGTTTACGCAAAGAGGCGTTCTGGAAACAGAACGCCTCTTTTTTATTATATTTTACGAATGATTGTTTCTCGCACTGCGCGATTTCCAGATTAAGGCAATAAATAATCCCTTCATGCTTGGTAGCATAATAAGCGACATCACAAGAGCAGCAGAAGGCCAAACTACAATAGACACCCAATCTAGCCATGTGCTGCTTGGTACCACCGACAGCATCACCGGAGCAAGAATATGCCCCACAACAATAATGGTCAGCCACGCCGGGCCATCGTCCACTTTAATGTCGTAAAACGTTTCCTTGCACGCGCTACACTGCCCAACCTGTTTTAAGTATCTTTCCAGCAAGCGACCCTTACCGCATCGCGGACACCTAATACAAAGACCCCTCATTACAGTTTTAAAGAAGGTCGGTCGTTCTATGTTTGCACTAGCTTCTGCCATTTTATTGAGCCGTAACCTTGGCTTTTCTGTTCATGAGCACCGCCTCAGCCAATTGCGTAGGTGTTTGCATGCGCAAATTGTTCACATACGCCCACGCTGGCCCAAGCTCCATGCCGAAGTCTTTCATCAGCGTATGCTGAATATTCTCTTCATAGAATCCGCATTTGGAAGAGGCAATTTCACCAATTTTACTAGCATCAGTCACGCCATCATCTAACTGCTGCACCTGCGTCACCAAGCAGCGGTTGCGCTCTTCCAGCATGCTCTCAAGCTTGCGCTTTTCCACCTCACCTAAATCATGGATGTTATTAGGTGCACAGGCGGCAGCCAGCATAGTAAGGGCAAAAAGGCTAAATATTTTCTGCATGGTAAATCCTATTGCTTGAGGGGCATATAGGTTTATATACTCACGCCTTACCTCAATTGCCAGTGTTAATGAGTTTTTATGCCAAAACAGTATGCCATCGTTTTTATCTGCCTGCTGCTTTCAGCATGCGCCACACCTGCAAAAATGACGCGGATTGATATTGCGCCCACCGAGGCTATTCAAAGTACGCAGCGCGTAGAGGCTGAAAAAAATTATGTCATTGGTCAGATTCAAACATCCTATGTCGGCCAGCCTGTTATTCAGCGCAAGGCATACCTTGTCAGCATTCAGGATAAATATGCCGGCATCCCGACCATGGATATTTCCGTCAGTTCACCAAATATCTCCTTCATGCTGAAGCAAGGCGTGGCTTATCCCGCCACCTATCAAGTAGAAGTAGATGGTAAGCGTTACAGCGCCATTGAGGTGATGTTTGAAGAAGAGGCTTATCAAATCCTGATGGATGAAACTGGCCTTGTTAGCAACAAGGTCATCGCACCTGGCAACAAAGTGGAAACACTCGTGAATGTCAGTCCCGTGAATGCACGCGTGCAAATTTCACGTCCGGGGGATGTGTTGCGCCGTGATTTCCAGGAATGGGTGGAGCTGATTTATAGCGGCTTTTCAAACAACCAGATCAACCTGTCGCAGAAACAGTACACGGAACAAGGCGCTCCCCTCCCCAACATGGCAGAAGCGCTCACCTACCCTGCCACTTCCGAACATATTCGCTACAAATCGGTAAAAATCAAAGTGCACAAGGCCGATGGTGAAGTGCTGATTTACGAAGTGGTCAGCGAATAGCGGCCTACTAACGCTTCTTCCAGCTGCCGTCAGCACCTTGATACATGCTGCCTGGTGCTAATTTCTGCACAATCTGCTCAGCGGCAAGCTTCGCGACGATATCAACCGGCTGACCGTTTTCTTTTGAAATACGCTGATATTCTTCGCGGCGGCGCTGGTTCACTTGTGCAGCAAGGTCTTTGGCTTCTGGACTTTGCTGTAATACAGCCACATAGCCATCTGCCTGTTCGCCTAATTGACCGCCCGTGCGTGCCTGCTGTAAATCAAGCGCCGAGGCAGGAAATGAAACAACTGATACCAGTAATGCTACGGCAGCAGCAGACATAATGCGTGTATATTTCTTCATCATACTCTCCAACACTAGAATATATCAGGATTGCTTGTGATTGCCTTTTTAACGTCTTTTTCAATTTCAACTTTGATACGATGCTCAATGTTCACGTTCAAGTTGATTTCCACCGGCTTATCCGGCGCAGCAATTTGCACTTGCGGCGTGCAGGCAATCAGGCCCGGAATAAATAACGCCAGCATCAGAATCGTGTTTTTAATGGTATGTGTTTTCATTGCTTATCCTCTGCGTGGAGCAATTGCCTGAAATCATTCATTGGCAGCAGGCTCTGCTGGATTAAAGGAAGAATATCGCCAGTTAAATTCACGTTCAGTTTTACAGGCCGCCCTTCAAACGCATCAGGGTTTTGCCCTTCCAAAGCAAGGCTAATCAGCGATTTATCCCCTGCGTCCGACGATACCTTAATTTTAAGGGAAGTATAGTGAAAATTCTGTAAGGCCGCCTTTAGCACATCCAGTTCTGCCCCGCCTTGCGCGGGCAGCGCGTCCGGCGAAAGTGAAATAGTTCCACTTTCAATAGCTTGCGCTCCGCCTTCACCCAACACAATCTTGCCATCAGGGTAGTAAGTAATCGGCAATACGCCACTCATTTTACCTGAGCCCTGCACCTTGCCTTGGCTTGCGGCGCTAAGCAGCGCTTCTACATCCACCCCATCCAGTTGCAGAGCGATATCAATTGTCCTATCCATTGCAAGCGGTACTTTCACAGATTTTGCACTAATAAGCCCCCCACCCCACGGGAAAACAGCACGCTTCACCGTAAGCAGTGCTTTTTCAGGAGCGGCAATTGGTACATCCAAGGCAATTTTAATCTCTTCTTCTCCAGCTGTTTTTAGGCGGAAGTCCCCTGATGTTTTTTCGTGGTTGATAATAAAACTTCCTTCAAGCCCTGCCTCAGGTAGTGGTTGCGGAAATCCCGCTACATTCACTTTGGGTGACTGAATGGTGCCACTCCATATTTTCGCTGCCTCATCTAAAGCCAGCATAATACTCAGCGGCTCCATATTCACCGTATACGGTTTTTGCTCGATTGCGCCGTTTGTGCTGATAAATTTTAATGTGGGGGCCGGATTATGTTCATACGATGCCTCAAATGGCATGGTAACCTTCAGGGCCTTGCCCTTCACGTTCAATACACTCTCGGTTATTTTTAATGATTGAGGCAATAATAGCGCCGCCAGTGCCGCTTGCGTTAGCGGCAACTCTGTTGGCGCAGTTTCCGGCGTGGGGCTCTTGATCAAACCCTCAAGGCCACCTAACACCCATGCATTGTTTTTTTGATACACATTTAGGGTCAGGCCTTTTATTTCCAGCTGCGTCAGGGTTTGTGACAGCGGGTTATAGGACACATCAATCTGCTTAATGGTTAGTATTTCCTCAGCACCCAACTCAATATCTTTTAGGACTGCTTTGTTTGCAGACAAATAGTCAACTTGGATTAATTTAACAGGAATCCCCTGTTTTTCGAGCAACGCAGTCACTTGGCGGGCGGCAGCATTTTTATAGGGCAGTTTTTGCCATAAAATTACAACCGCGCCCACGGCAATCATTATCACAACAATAAAAATGACTATCCATTTTTTCATATGGATAAAAGTATACAGCGCTCCACGATTTATGCAATAGTAATTGAACATTGTTCATTTTTGGAATAAAATGCCTTCCGTCACACAAGGGGTCGCTTATGGCTAAGAAACCGCGCAAAACACATGACGTGCTAAAAGAAAAAACGCTGAATGCTGCCGAGAAAATTGTCCGGAACCAAGGGCTTTCGGCTCTCACCGCGCGCGCCATTGCCACCGAAGTAGGCTATGCCCTGGGCACACTATATAACCTGTTCGAGAATCTTGATGACGTTATTTTGCATGTGAATGCCCGCACGCTGGATACCATGCATGATGAAATGAAGCCTGCGCGCTCTATCACCGCTCTGGCAAAGGTCTATATTCGCTTTGCCGGAGCAAATCCACATGTGTGGAACATGCTATTTGAGCATACGCAAAAAACATCTGGCACGCTGCCGGAATGGTATCAGGCCCGCATCGAACGCATGTTTTCATTGGCTGAAGCCCTTCTAGCAAAAGAAATAGAGACTGATAAAAAATCGCTAAAGAGATCCACCAAAGTGCTCTGGGCAAGCATTCACGGCATTTGTTCCCTTTCGCTTAACGGCACACTGGAAACCACAAAGTCTGAACCTGCTTCTGTGTTAGCTGAAGCGTTGATTGATGCCTATATAAATGGAGTGCGCCGACATGCGTAAATGGTTTGTATACCTACTGATTTTTCTATACTTTGCACCAACACCTACGCTTGCTGCAGAACATGTCATCGTGCTGCACGGCATTGCGCGCACCAGCAGCTCTATGGCTAAGCTTGCAGGCGCTTTAGAAAAGCAGGTCTATACCGTGCATAATATCAACTATCCTTCAACCGATCACAATATCGCGGCCTTGGCCGAATATGTGCATAAGCAAACCACGCCACTTTGGAAGAATAAAAAAGATACCATCCATTTCGTGAGTTATTCGATGGGCTGTATCATCACGCGCGCCTTTATTGAAAAATATAAGCCCCAAAACTTAGGTCGCGTTGTCATGATGGGGCCGCCCAATCAAGGCAGTGAAGTTGCTGATTTTTGGAAAAACAATCCTTTGTTTAGGAGCGCTTATGGCCCCGCCGGACAAGAACTCACCACCGCCATTAATAGCGTCCCAAATAAACTCCCCGCCGTTACCTACCCGGTAGGCGTCATTGCGGGCACCAGCACCATCGACCCCATCTCTTCCGTAATTATTCCAGGCGAAGATGATGGCAAAGTTGGCGTGGAGCGTACGCGTGTTAAGGGTATGAAAGACCACATCACTATCGCGGCAAGCCACACCTTCATCATGAAAAATGATGACGCCATCAAACAGACTATTCACTTCCTTAAAAAAGGAAAATTCTACCGTACGCCAGCTAAAACCACTCATCCATCCGGCAGCTAGGTAAATAAAAGAATCCCTCATGGCAGTTTTTTATTGCCATAAAGCCTGCGCTGGCCGCCACCACCCCTGCTATAAAGCCTATTAAAAACGCCATAGCACCCTCAAATAATGAACATTGTTCATGTTAAGGTATCAAACATCCGAATTTCCGTCAATCTTATATTGAACATTGTTCATTTTCATGGCAGTCTGTACCTCATAGCCCCAAAAACAACCCTTCCCCGCCCCCAGCGAAGGTGCTATGAAATCCTAGGTTAGTTATAAAGGAACGTCGCCATGTCAAAGCATACGCAGTTCTATCTTTTAGGAACCCGCCGCTTCCTGCCCCTATTCTGCACACAATTCTTGGGGGCATTTAATGATAACGTGCTTAAAAATGCACTAGTGATTCTGATTACCTATGTTATCGCAGAGCGGACAGGGCAAAACGCACAAATCATGGTCACTCTGGCGGCGGGCATTTTTATTCTGCCCTTCTTTCTTTTTTCCTCCATTGCAGGCCAGCTCGCCGACAAATATGAAAAATCGCAACTCACCCGCATCATCAAGCTGATTGAAGTTTTTATCATGATGGGAGCGGTTGCCGGTTTTTACTTGGAAAACGCCTATATCCTGCTTGTGGCACTTTTTCTTTCCGGTGCACAGTCTACTTTCTTTGGCCCTATCAAATACAGTATCCTGCCTGACCACCTTCGCAAGGATGAACTCATCGGTGGCAATGCGTTGATTGAGGCAGGCACATTTCTTTCTATCCTGCTTGGCACCATTATCGGCGGCGTTACAGTGCTGTCGGAAAACGGCACTTTCACAGTCAGCGCTATTATTATGCTCAGTGCATCCATTGGTCTTGCTTCCAGTTTCTTTATGCCAAAGGCTCTACCGCCCGCACCCAATATGCGCCTCAATCTCAATCTAATCACTGAAACATGGCGTATTATTCAATATTCTCGTACCAATCGTGATGTATTTCTTTCCATTCTAGGCATCTCGTGGTTTTGGCTTATTGGCGCAACGTTTCTTTCCCAGTTCCCGACCTACGCCAAAAACGTTCTGGGTGGCAACGAACATGTGGTTACTTTGTTCCTAACAGTATTCTCTGTTGGCATCGGTATCGGCTCGCTGTTCTGCAATCGCCTGCTGAAAGGCCGTGTTGAAGCCACATATGTCCCTGCCGCCGCATTGGGCATCACCATTTTTACGTTCGATCTTGTGTATGCCAGCGGCCAACTCAAGCCTATTGCAGGCGCCACCCTTGGGCTCACTGCGTTTCTAGCTTCACCAGAATATTGGCGTATTTTATTTGATCTGCTAATGATTTCTGCCTGCGGCGGTATTTATATCGTACCGCTCTATGCCATCATGCAAATGCGCAGTGATAAAAGTCATCGCTCACGTACTATCGCCAGTAATAACGTAATGAATGCGCTGCTTATGGTCGTTGCTGCCATCACCACCGTGGTGCTGTTCGCATTCGACTTTACGGTCATCGACGTATTCCTGTTTACCGGCATTATCAATGGGCTAATGGCGCTTTACATCTGCAAGCTGCTACCCCATGCCGTGCTGCGCACGTTTGTGCGCTGGTTACTCAAGGCGCTGTATGGCGTGCGTGCCAGTGGTACTGAAAATTATAAGGATGCTGGAGATAAGGTGCTAATTGTTGCCAACCACACATCGTTTCTAGATGCGGCACTCATCGCCGCTTATTCGCCAGATCGCCTTACCTTTGCCGTAAACACAAATATCGCCAAAAAATGGTGGATCAAACCCTTCCTGGTGTTAGTCGATGCCTTTCCACTCGACCCTACAAACCCTATGGCAATTAAATCGCTCATTGAGGCAGTTAAACAGGGGAAGAAAGTAGTGATTTTTCCCGAAGGCCGAATCACCGTAACCGGCTCGTTGATGAAAGTTTATGAAGGCCCAGGGATGATTGCCGATAAAGCAGGCGCCACACTACTACCCGTGCGGATTGATGGCGCACAATATTCGCCGCTTTCTCGTCTGCGCGGCAAGGTGCGTATCCAGACATTCCCACGCATCCGTCTTACCTTCCTACCGCCGCGTCATTTCGTAGTACCCACCGAACTGCGCGGCAAGAGGCGCCGTCAGGCGGCAGGAGCGCAGCTCTATGACCTGATGACGCAAATGATGTTTGAGAGCAGTGACTGTAATCGCACTTTCTTCCAAGCCTTACTGGATGCAAGGTCCATCCATGGTGGTGGGCATAAAGTTATTGAAGACGTCGAACGCAAGCCTCTGAATTACAAGCAGCTTGTCCGCCGCAGCCTTGTGCTCAGCCGCGTTATCAAACGGCATACGAAAAAATCAGAATATGTAGGCGTGCTGATGCCCAATATGAACAGTACGGTGGTGCTATTCTCTGCCCTACACGCAGCACAGCGTGTTCCTGCCATGCTGAATTTTTCAACGGGGGCGCATGCCGTGGCTGCCGCTTGCACCACAGCACAAATCAAAAATGTATATACCTCACGCCGCTTCATTGAGCTTGGTAAGCTTGAGGCGCTGATTGCTGCCATCGAAAAAGAAAATGTAACCGTACATTATCTGGAAAATGTGCGCACGCAAGTGGGTGCTATTGATAAATTATACGGCCTCGCCAATGCATGCTCTTCACGCATTCGTGTTCCTAAAAATGCGTCCGATAAACCTGCCGTGGTACTGTTCACTTCGGGCTCAGAAGGCTTACCCAAAGGAGTGGTGCTTAGCCACAAGAATCTGCTTTCTAACTATCAGCAGCTCGCTGCACGCGTGGATTTTGGGCCAACCGATGTCGTGTTTAACGCGCTCCCAATATTTCATTCCTTTGGCTTAACGGGCGGCACACTGCTGCCACTACTCTCAGGAATAAAAACGTTTTTCTACCCTTCGCCGTTGCATTACCGCATCGTGCCGGAACTAGTGTATGATACCAATGCCACCGTTATGTTCGGCACCGACACGTTCCTTTCCGGTTACGCACGCTTTGCGCACCCCTATGATTTTTATAGCATCCGCTATGTGTTCGCCGGTGCAGAAAAACTCAAAGAAGAAACGCGGAAAGTCTGGTCCGAAAAGTTCGGCGTACGAATCTTTGAAGGCTATGGTGCCACTGAAACCTCCCCCGTTATTGCCACCAACACCCCCATGCACAACAAAGCTGGTACTGTGGGGCGCTTTATGCCTGGCATAAAAACCCGCATGGAGAATGTTCCGGGTGTGGATGAAGGCAAACGCCTGTTCGTGCAAGGCCCGAACATCATGTTGGGGTATCTGCTCAGCACCTCACCAGGCATTATCGTGCCGCCAACGGATGGTTGGTATGACACAGGCGACATCGTGGACGTAGATGAACATGGCTATATCACCATCAAGGGGCGCGCCAAGCGCTTTGCGAAGGTAGGTGGCGAAATGGTGTCACTCACCGCAGTGGAGTCTTACATCGCAAGCCTCTGGCCACAAAAGCAACATGCCATTGTGGCGCTTCCAGATGCTAAAAAAGGTGAGCAGCTGGCGCTCCTTACCACGCAAGAAGGCGCTAAAAGGCAAGATATTCTGGCTCACTTTAAAAAGCAGGGTATCGCAGAATTGAGTATCCCAAAGCATGTGCTGCCTGTTGCTTCTATTCCGCTTCTGGGCACAGGTAAGGTCGATTATGTGAAGGTCAAGAAGATGGCGGAAGACTTAGTAAAATAATTATTTTGCACCAACCGCCAATTGGTGGAAGCATGCGGCCATAGCTTCTGCCTTGCTACCTTCTGCAAATATTTTTGCTTTGTTCTGGCTAATTTTTTGCCGCATTTTAGCGTTAAAATCTATGTCCTTGCCGAGTTTTACAACCAAGCGCACATACTCCGCAGTATCATTTGCCACCAACTCGTTCATCTGCATCATGCTGTAACAACTGAGCGTAGCACGAGCACGACTAAACTCACCCGGCAATGTCACGATTGGAATATCCATCCCCAGCGCCATGTAACTGGTTGTACCGCCGCCAAAATGGGGCGTATCCAATATCGCATCCGCTGCTAGCAAGTAATGCGGGAATCTTTCCGGCGCGATAAATGGCAGGAATATAATGCGACTCAAATATTCTCTTTCAGGAATGGCGCGCTGTAGCCTTTCTAAAAGCAATTCGTGCCAATCGGCTAAATTATCTTTGAATAAAATAATATAGCACTCTGGATCCGCCGCTAATATATCTCGCATCATGAAATCAAAATCTGGATGAATTTTTTGCAATTTCATCGGGCAAACATAGAGATTTGCTTTTTCCGGCAAACCCAGCTCTTTGCGCGAAAATGTAACAGAGGGCCTGACTGGCGGTGGAATAAGGCCGGGGATATAATCCATTAGCACCAGTTTTTCGGAATAATGCTCCTGTGCATTTTCTGGCTCAAGCAGCGTGGAGGAAATCATGTAATCCACTGTTTGAATACCGCTGGTATCGGGGTGGCCGCCCAGCATTACCTGTGCGGGTGCAAGCCGCGCGAATGAAAGGTAATAGGCCAGTCCATCCATGCCGATTTCCGTGAACACAAGTACATCCAGCATAAGCTCGGCAACCTGCTGCTGCGCCTGTTTGATATCATGCGAAAGCGGCACATAGCTTTTGCAGGCGGCTTTGATTTTTTTGAACGTATCATCTTCTTTCGGCGTTTTATCGGTGGAAAGAATGGTCACTTCAAAATCTGGCTCTGCCGCCAGAGCAATAATCATTTCGTTATAACAACTAGAAACAGAATGGCTGTGGAAATATTTGGATACAAACCCAATGCGTATCGGTTTTTTAGCACCCACATTGTCTTTCAGGCAATGTGGTGCGGTGAATTGTAATATGGGGCATAATTTTAGATACAATGACGCTAATTTCTGCATCAGTGCTTTATTATTTACCCCCTGATAAGCTAGATAAAAGCTACTGCGCAGCAATTCCTGATACGGATTTTCGATGCGTATGTCTTCTCGCATCAACGCATCAATGCTGCCCTCGTATTCTTCACGAATCGTGGGAATTGCCTCACGGCTAGGGATAATTGGCGGAATCAAAAGCCGCGAGGTCACATACAGCCCCGGTACTTTTTGTAACGCTAACATTTTTTGGTAATAGCTTCGCGCTTCCTCCACCGTACCTTGGTGGTAAATCAAGGTGCAGATTTCAGCTAGTGTCTGTGCGTGCTTGGGCAATAACTCATGGGCCTTTTTAAAAGCCACAAGCGCTTCCTTTGCCCTGCCGGACTTTTTAAGCGCGAGCCCGAACTGATAGAACACAGCGCCTTGCGAAGGGTTTAAATTCACCGCATGTGCATAGGCCTTTAAAGCCATATCAACACGGCCAAGCGCCTGATACGCGTTCGCAAGATTCACCAACACTTCAGCATCGGTGGGCTTCAGACTTACCACTTTCTCAAATAACGGCACTGCGCCTCTAAAATCACCGGAAGAAGCCAGAATCACGCCAGCCAAATGCAGGGCTTCGGCATTTTTAGGAAATATTCTTACTGCCTCATTGCAAAAACCCAGCGCCGCAGCGCCCTGCCCCGCCTGATAGGCTTGGTAGGCTTTTTTAAATGCCTCGAACGAGGCGTTTGGTGCGGCTTGATTCATGATGTTTTTTTACTCTCCGTGGCGCTTGACCTTAACCCAATCCCGCCACATTATGATTATGAGAAAACCCTAGCCGTTTGTCTAACACAGAATCATTCTATGAAGCCGCTCGAAATCACTTATATTTCTCACGCCTGCCTTAAAATCACTGGTGATTTTGGCGCATTGGTGGTGGATCCATGGATTTTGAACGAACCGATTTATAACTTCACCACGTGGAAGTTCCCTGCTGCCATCGTGCCGCCTGCCGATGTATTTCGCGGCGTGAACTATGTGTATTTTTCGCATCCGCATGAAGATCATTTTCATATCCCCTCGATTGATCATATTCCACGTGATATGTGCATTTTACTGGCAGAATATACCTCAAACCCCGGCCTTCGTGCGCAAACCATGGAACGCACGTTGCGCGACATGGGCTTCTACAACATCCGCAAAATTCTACCATGGGAACAAATTGATTTAGGCAGTAATGCCCTCCTTACCCTTATACCTGCCTGTAAAATGAAGTATTGGGACTGGGAGAACTCTGGTTTTGTGCTGGAGTATGATGGCTGCAAAATTCTGAATATGAATGACTGTCCCTCTGACCCCGAACTCTATCTGGAAGTCGATAAACGCTTCGGCGAGATTGATTTAGGCTTCATTCAATATGCTGGCGTTTCCATGTTCCCCGGCTGTTATCGCATGGGTGAAGAAGAAATGCGCGAAGCGGCAAAAGTGCGCCGCGCCAGTTGGGTGCAGCAAAGCAATATGGTCGAGCGCCTGAGGGTAAAACGTATTGCTCCCTTCGCAGGGGACTTCTGCTGGTTGGACGATGCAATGTACCATTGCAATTGGGCCAACCGCGCCACGCCAAAGCTGTTTGAAGATTTCGTAAAAGATAAATACCCCGACAAAAACATCGATGTCGTCATCATGTATCCTTCCGACACATGGTCACTCAAAGGTGGGCTTGTCCGTAACCACCCAGAGCTGGACTGGTCGCGGTATCTGGAATCCATCGACGCGGTGAAAAAAGTGCTGAACCCAAAGGTGAAGGCGCTGCGGCAATGGCTGGATGACAATAATTACAACAACCTAGAAGCACGCAGCAGGGCATATACGGATTACCTAAACCAAGGGCTCGCAAAATACGGCATAGACTTCAACGCGCGCGTGCGTTTTGAAATTGAAGGCAAGGATGCTGGCTTTTCATTTGTGCTGAAGGCAGATCCAGTAAATAAATACCGCATTGATTGTGATGACAAAGCTCCCACGGACCAAACACTCTATGTGTCTCAAAAATTATGGGCTGCCATCCTGGATGGTAAAATGCTGATGAACAACATGCAGTGGGCCAGCGAAAACCAGCAGCATGTAGAATTCCGCATAGAAATCGCCCGCTTCTGGTTCTGGTTTGAAACGCATATAGATTTGAACAATCGTAATCCGCAAGCGCTGATTGATCATGCGCTGCATCCCGAAATTACGCTGCGCATTCGCCCACAGCATGGTGTATTTCCTTTGGCCGATGAGTGGAAAGCCGCATGGCTACCTCACATAAAAACATTACCCACCAAGCAACGTGCCTGAACAGCAGCTCATACCCCTTGCGGATGAAAAGGGCTGGCTTGCAGCACTAAAAGCCCTGCCTTACCTTCCGGCACATAGCCGTGCCTATAACCATACGATTGCCTTGCACACAGGGGCAGAACATTTCTTGTATCATTTTTCTGAAGGTGTTCAAGCCGCGTGCTGCCCTTTGGCTGTACGTCAAAAATCCGGCATAAAAGAGGTTTTCACTCCTTATGGTTTCAGCGGTCTCTGCACAAATGGCTCTATAAAAAAATTCTGGGAACAATTTCGTGCGTTCATGCAGCAAGAGGGCTTTGTTACAGGCTATATGTTGCAGCATCCGTTTTGCGCCCTACCGGAGCAAAGCAAGACCTTTCCCACGCGCCCATTGTTTGCGCTTAATCTGCGGTTTTCATTAGATGAGCTTTTAGACAACATGCATCAAACGCATCGCTATGAAATACGCCGCTGGCTTGAATTACCCGACATCACCACCTCAATCGAAAAAACTTCTGAAGCACGAAATGCCTTTTTGCAATTTTACCCCGAGGCGATGAAACGTTCTGGCGCTTCTTCCGCCTACGCATTTAGCGCAAAAACCCTAAATGCCTTCATGGATATGCCGGAATGCCTTATCGTTAGCGCAGCACATAAAGGTAAAATTGAGGCGGTATCACTGTTCTTACATTCCCCCTCTGGCGCCGATTATTTCTTAAGTGCATCAACTGAAAACGGCCGCCGCCACTCCCGTGGCCTCATCTGGAAGGCCGCAGAAGCACTAAAGGAAAGGTCCATACCTCAATTGTTTTTAGGTGGAGGCATCAAGGCAGGGGATGATTTAGAGCAGTTCAAGCGCCGCTTTGGTGGAACGCCGTATGAAGGCACGTGCTACAAAGAAATCTTTAATCAGGCTGCCTATCAGGCTCTCTGCAAGCAGCACGGTGTCAGCACTGAAATAGGCACTGGTTATTTTCCACCCTACTGGGCTTAAGAAAGCTGGCACTGAGCCTTTAATTCTTGCGCAACCACGGCGGGCTCTTCCGTCAGGCAGCGGTGCAGGATGCTCGCATAAGAACCTTGGTATTCTGGTAGAAACGCCAACTGGATATTGCGTTTTTTGAACGTGGCTGAATCATACAGCTCCCTACCGCCTGGGGCATTCACATAGTGTTTTGCTTTCATAACCTCGCAAATGGCAAGGATGCGCTCCTGCCCTTTTATTTCTTCCGGTATCGCCAACGTGCTGGAGCGCACGACATTAAAGTGCGCCCCCAATATATCGCAGGCGGTGTGCAGTGTTTTCTCAATGTATTTAGGCGGTGTACCTTCCAATGAATCCACCGTTTTCAGGAGTAGGCTATTCTTGTTTTTTTTATCAGCAAGTAATGGGAATCTGCGTTTCTGTTCAGCCCACCGAGCGGATGCATCTGGCGCAAAGGCAAGGTTTTTGATTTTGATATCCTGTGGCGCTTTCGCTAGCGGCAGGGTCAGCCAGTCTGTTTCACCGCTTCCGAGCTGCATGTAGTTCCGATGAATCCAACCACGGCGGATAAACTGCACGCAGTCATACGCCACAAATAGGTCTGTTGCGGTAAATAGCCTGAAATATCCCGCATAAGGAATAAAATAAGGCTGCATGATGGCGATGCGCGTCATGAAATCGTGGCAACATCCGATAAGTTACGCTAAAACATAAGGATGAACTCACCTGATTACATGCAGATTGTCAATCATTATGAGGCGTGCCTTGCCAAACACGGCACCACGCATCAGGGACTCGATTGGCCGAATATGGACGATTTATTGCGCCGTTATCAGGTGATGCTGGATGTCATTGATACACAATCTCCCTCACCTTCGTTACTCGATCTTGGCTGCGGCTTTGGCATGATGGTGGACTACATTAAAAGCAAATCTCTTAATCTTAACTATACAGGCATTGATCTTTCTGCGGCCATGATTGTTGAGGCAAAAAAGCGCCACCCCAAATGCACTTTCGACGTACAGGATGTGCTTAAAAAGCCGATTGCACCACAGCATGATTACGTCATTCTAAATGGCGTATTAACGGTTAAATCCACCCTACCAAAAGAGTCGATGACACAATTTGCTCATGCGATTTTAAAAGCTGCCTATGCAGGCTGCAAAAAAGGTATCGCATTTAATGTGATGAGCACGGCAGTTGATTGGCAGCGCGATGATTTGTTCCATTGGGGCTTTGATGAGGCAGCGCAGTTCATCACCACACATCTCAGCAAACATTTCTCCTTCAGACAAGATTACGGCCTGTATGAATACACGGCCTATGTATACCGGAGCCCTACCCATGAGCGTTGATATCCGTAAAGCCGATGAAAAAAGCCTGCCTAAGCTGAGCGCTATTGCTCACCGCGCCATCACCGAGGCGCTAGGTTTTTTCCCAACAAATGCGCGCGATTATTACGCTAAAACCCTCAGTGCAGAATCGCTTAAAAAAAGGCTAGAAGAACCCGGGGCACTGGTTTTAGGTGCTTGGCAGGACGGCAGTGCAAAAGGCTTCATGCTCTGCGCCGCACCGGAAGGAAATGTCGGCACCATCATCTGGATACTGATAGATGCCCCCGCGCGGAGTGCGGGCATCGGCAAAGCATTGTTTGAACAGGCATCTGCACATTACCGCAACATCGGTTGCCATAAAATAAAACTCACCGCACCTACGGCAGAGGCCCGCCAGTTTTATTTGAAGCTTGGCATGCGTGAAGAGGGCTTTCACCCAAAACACTGGTGGGGCGTAGATTTCTGGTCTTTTGGAAAGGATCTAGCCTAATGGCATGGAAAAAACTCGGCTGTATTTTTGAACCGAATACGAATTTACCGTGGGTTAAGTCCCATGCCATGCTGCCAACGGCATTGCTGTTAGGCGATGTAATTCGTGTGTTTTATTGCGCCCGCGGGCATGATGGCAAAAGCCGCACCAGCTATTTTGATGTAAACGCCGCTGACCCCACCAAACTTGTCTACACTCACGATAAACCAGCGTTAGAACCTGAAACACTCGGCACATTCGATGATAGCGGTGCGCTGCCCGGTTCGGTGCTGAAAGTCGGCAAAACCATATTTTTATATTATGTCGGCTATAATTTGCGCGTGACCGTGCCTTACAGCAATGCCATCGGCGTTGCTGTAAGCGAAGATGACGGCAAAAATTTCTTGCGCCCATTTTTAGGCCCAATTGTTGACCGCAATGCGGCAGAACCTTATTTTGCCATTTCTCCCTGCGTCATGCATGAAAACGGCCTGTGGCGCATGTGGTATGGCTCGGGCACTGGCTGGATTGATGTCAATGGTAAGCCTGAATCGCTTTACCATATCAAATACGCTGAATCGAAAGACGGCATGACATGGCAGCGTGATAATCTGTCCTGCATCCTACCGCGCGATGAGAAAGAAGCGAACGTCCGCCCCACTGTTGTGAAAGATGGCAAGCTATACCGCATGTGGTACAGTTTCCGCGGCAGCCTCGACTTCCGCGATGGTGCCGACAGTTACCGTATCGGCTACGCCGAATCCACCGACGGTAAAAAATGGAACCGGCTCGATGACAAAAGCGGCATTGAAAAATCAGGCACGGGCTGGGACAGCACCATGCTGGCATATCCCAATGCACTCAACGTCAATGGCACGCTTTATCTGTTTTATAACGGCAACGACTTTGGCCAGACCGGTATTGGCCTTGCGCAGTGGGAGTCTAAAAATTAGGCCTTCTGACCGCTGATAATTTCAACCAGATTTTGTGTAATATAATTAATTTCCTGTTCTTTTAAATCCAGCGAGAACGGCAGCGCAATCACGGAATCCACCAACGCTTCCGTCACATCCAATTTGCCATGTGGGAATTTGGCATAGGCAGGTTGGCGGTGGCAACCTTTCACCCACCATTGGCGCGACTCAATTCCGCGTTCACCCAGCGCCTTAATCACAGACTCTGCTGCGGTAGTTGGCAAGCGCACATTGCAGGTAGAGCTCACCCATTCCTCTGCCAGCCACGGTGACAAAACGCCTTTGCTAACTGCCAACTCAAGCGCCTTAATGTAATGCAGCTTCAGGCGCATCCACATCTTTCGTTTTTGTGGCCATAAGTCCATCGCAGCTAATGCAATTGCAGCGCTGTATTCGCTCATTTTGCCGTTCGTGCCAGGCACCACAATAAGGCGCGGTGCCGAAAAACCAAAATTCGACATTTCGCGCACGCGTGTAATCAGCTGGCTATTTTTGCTCAGTATCAAGCCACCTTCGCCCACGCCCAGCACTTTGGTCGCATGCAAACTTATCATGATAGGCGTTTTACCCACCGCAGCTTCTGCCACGCTGCTGACGCTATCAAACGCTGCTGCGCCATCGATAATCACTGCAATCCCAGTTTCTTCTGTAAAGGCGTCCCACGCGACGGTATTTACCGGTGCGCCGAACGGTGCAACCACAATCACCACGCTCACTTGACCCGGAACATTCTTAAGCTGCTTGCGCACCATCTCAGGTTCTAAGGCCCAGCTGTTCTCATTCACATCCATAAAATACGGCGTCAGGCCGCAGGCACAGGCCGCGCCTGCCGTAGCTACAAAGGTCCACGAGGGCACAATGCAAAACGTATTATGCGGTAATTCCATTGCGCGCAGCGTGTTGGTAAGTCCGGCCGTCCCGTTCCCCATGGAAACCACCTGCCCCACCTCAAGTGAAAAGAACTCGGCCATTCTTTTTTCAAGTTGCGTGGTGAGCGGGCCAAAGTTTGAATACCAGCGGTTTTGGTCGATCTCGCGCAGGTAAGGCATAATAAACTCTGCCTGCGGCAGCAGCGGACGCATGATGGGAATCGTATTGGGGGGCATATATTTCCTTCCGGATGCCATTCTGTTAAAACCACGCTGCTGGGTCAAGCACGAAACGCGGTTGAAGATTACCAATCAATCCGCCATCATACGCGGCATGTCATCACCTTCTGTAGAATCAATGAGCTTAGTGAAGCAGGCGCTCGAGGCGCTTCAGCGGGGCGATATGTCTGCTGCCGCCACGCACACGCAGCAGGCTCTGCAATCAGCGTGCATTCTGAAATGCCAAGAGCCTCCATTTGTTCCCGAACCAATAAAATATGACCTTGCTGGCACGATATAAAAGGGCAGAAAACAGGGGGGTTCTACACCGCAAAATGGTTTGCTGAAACAAGCTCTGACCATCAAATATTTTGAGAAAAGGCTTGGGGCATTCTGGCGTTGAAAGCGGCGCAAGCCGACGGCCTTCACCGCTGCAAAGAATCAGCGGTATCAATGAGTGGCTGCTTATTTTTTACCAAGGGATTCTAGCAGGCTGTTTGTCACTTTCTGCTCTTCTGCCATCTGGTTCATGATGGTCACCATCAGCTTCATTGTTTCGCCCTGCTCGCGCATGCCGCGCGAAAGCTCCATTGTCAGCGCACGCTGCGCATCCACACTTGTGGTGGGGGTCGCTGGTGCGCTTGCCACTGGTGCAGCACCCGGCCTTCCTGCTTGAGTAGCCATGAGTGTGTTTAGCTTTTGCATTTCCTGCAAATTGGCCATGCTGGTTTGCAACAGCTTGCCAAGTTCTTCGTTGGTTTTTTGCTGCGATGCTTGTAGTGCCGCAATCTGCGCGCTGACATCGGCTATTTTATTGGCCACATCGGTGAAGCGCCGCTCCTGAATTTCGTAGTTCGTTGGCACCGCCTCGCCTTGCTTTTCGCCAAACGTATAGGTCTTTTGTGCCATCACGGGGGCTGATAGCAGCAGCACGACAATCACAAAAACCGCAGATATATTATATTTCTTCATAGCTTCCTCGCTTCCATCAGCAGCATACAGGACTTAAGCACCTGAAACAAATTACTAAATGATGGTTAAACCTTCAATTTGCCTTTCAGACGTTGTATGATACCGCTACCTTCGACATTCAGGGAGTATGTGACCATGCCGCAGAGCGCCTCTTCTGTTTCCAACCCTATTATTCTACAGCGTTTGTTTGATACGTTGTGGTCCACTTACTGCCAGCGCGTGTCCTATGCGCGAAAATACGCTGAACTCGTCATATCGCTCGGTGGCACCGTACAAAACGACCATATCGCGCTCCGCACCCTTAATTGCCCTACAGGCGAACAGCCTTCGGGTATTCCTGCCATGCTGCGACTGTTTGAACCGCTGGGTTATGCCGCACGCGGCAATTATGAGTTTAAAGATAAGCACCTGAACGCCGTGCATCTGGAGCATCTTGAAAACCCGAACCTACCCAAGGTGTTTATTAGCCAGCTTGAAGTAGCTCGGCTTTCTGCCGAAGCGCAAAGCTTGATTCAAAAAAATGTTGAAGGCGCAAAAGACCCGTTATCCGCCGAAACACTCGCCCTGCTGAATCAGGCGAAAGAGAAAAAAAGCGTGCCCACAGATGCTGCAAATCGCTTGGTAAAAGGCCTTGCCGCATGCTTCAAAAGGCCCTGGCAACCGCCCTTTAAAGATGCAGTTGTTACCTTAAATAAAGAATCGCAGTATGGCGCGTGGACGCTGATTCACGGCAATGCGGTTAACCATTTCACTGCTTATTTAAATGCACAAAATGTGCCGAAATGGGGTGATATTGAAGGCACCGTCGCGGCGCTCCGCAAAGAAGGCATCCCGATGAAAACCGAGATTGAAGGTGAGCGCGGCACAAAACTGCGCCAATCTTCTACTGAAGCAGTGAACATACCCTGCGAAGCACGCACGGCGGATGGCAAAATCATCCCGATTGAGTGGAGTTATGCTTATTACGAACTTGCCGAGCGCAATCCCATTCCGGGGCCAGACGGTAAGCCTTTCCTTTACCAAGGTTTCCTTGGCGCACAGGCCACCAATTTGTTTGAGATGACCCGTGTCAAAAAAAGCTAACACTAAAACAAAGCGGAAGTTACAGCATGTGCTCGTTGTCGGCATGGGCAAAGTTGGCTCGCTGGTAGCGATATTGCTGGAAGAAGGTGGCTTTCATGTGCAGGGGCTTGATAGCGCACCGAACCCCAAGCACCCCATCCATTGCATCAAGGGCAATGTCACGAGCGCAGCCACTTTACAAAAAGCCATGAAGGGCTGCGACGCGGTTGTTTCCTGCCTGCCCTACCATTTAAACCTCGCCGTTGCCAAAGCGGCGTTTAAGGCTGGTATTCATTACTTTGACCTGACGGAAGACGTTCCCACCACCAATGCCATTCGTAAAATGGCAAGCAAGTCAAAAGGCGTGATGGCGCCGCAATGCGGCCTTGCGCCTGGTTTTATCGGCATTGTGGGCACTCATCTTGCGCAACAATTCTCCCAGCTGCGCAGCATTGAATTACGCGTGGGCGCGCTGCCACAGCATCCGAAAGGTTTGCTCGGCTATGCCTTCAATTGGTCGCCCGAAGGTGTCGTGAATGAATATTTGAATGACTGCGAAGTGATTCGCGATGGCACCATCAAAATGGTGCCTGCCATGCAGGATATTGAAA
Organism: Rickettsiales bacterium; assembly: GCA_044356525.1. GTDB lineage: Bacteria > Pseudomonadota > Alphaproteobacteria > Rickettsiales > RGZB01 > CAYXPR01. The sequence continues at coordinate 65,297 of JBIKVZ010000004.1, read as the reverse complement.
CCATCGTGATTGAGGGAAAGGCACTGGAAGCTTTCACCACCTCCGGTGGGCTTGGCACCATGTGCGAAACATTCAAAGACCGCGTAGACAAGCTTGATTACAAAACCATGCGCTACCCTGGTCATTGCCAATTGACGCGTTTTTTCTTTCACGAATTGCTGATGCGGGAAGACCGCAAAAAAGCCGGCGAAATTTTGGTGCACGCCAAACCGCCGGTAGATGATGATGTGGTGTATGTGCATGCTGCTGTAGAAGGTTTTTCCAAAAATACACTTCAGCGCATGGAATATGTGCGCAGCTATTACCCCAAAACCATTCGTGGCACACGCTGGCGCGCTATTTCATGGACGACTGCCGCTTCGGTTGCTGCCGTGGTCGAAATGGTGGCCGCAGGCCAGCTTATCACCAAAGGTTTTCTCCGGCAGGAAGATATCCCGCTCGATAGCTTCCTTAAAACCAAAGCCGGAAAATTATATAATCCTACCCGCGCATCATAGGAGAACACCGTTATGTCACTGGCCGAAAAAACCCAGAAAATTCTTACAACACTGGGTGTGCGCAAAGAAGAGTTTACAGGCGGAAGTCTGAAAGTACACTCGCCCATCGATGGCAGCCTTCTTGCCAGCGTGAAGACGGATACTGCTGCTTCCGCTAATAAAAAAATTGCTCAATCGGTTGCTGCATTTGATGCATGGCGTCACATCCCTGCCCCGCGTCGAGGCGAATTGGTGCGATTATTCGGTGAAGAATTGCGCGCACATAAAGAGGTGCTCGCACAGCTTTTGACCATCGAGTGCGGGAAAATTCTCGAGGAAGGGCGTGGCGAAGTGCAGGAGATGATTGATATCTGCGATTTCGCCGTGGGGCTCTCCCGCCAGCTCTATGGGCTCACCATTGCCTCCGAACGCCCCAGCCACGTGATGCAGGAAAATTGGCTGCCGCTGGGCCCCGTGGGTGTGATCAGCGCGTTTAACTTCCCCGCGGCTGTATGGGCATGGAACGCCGCACTTGCATGGGTGTGTGGCGATAGTGTGGTGTGGAAGCCTTCTGAAAAAACGCCGCTCTGTGCGTTAGCCTGCCAATCTATTTTTCTTAAAGCCGCCACTGCGTTCCATAAAAAAACGGGCACGGCTGTTCCTGCTGGCCTCTCGTTATTGCTGATTGGTGAGCGCGTCATTAGTGAAGCACTGGTAGATGACCCTCGTATCACACTCGTCAGCGCGACGGGTAGCTGCCGTATGGGCGGCGCCGTTGGCCCTGCAGTTGCAAAACGCTTTGGTAAATGCCTGCTGGAGCTAGGCGGAAACAATGCCATTATCGTTACCTCATCCGCCGATTTAAACCTTGCGCTGCCCTCCATTCTTTTTGGAGCAGTTGGCACAGCGGGGCAGCGCTGCACCTCCACGCGGCGCGTGTTTGCACATGAATCCATTTATTCCGCATTACTTTCCAAGCTCAAAAAGGCCTATGGCAGCATCGCCGCACATAAAATCGGCAGCCCGCTGGATGCAAAAACACTCGTCGGCCCATTGATTGATAAGGCCTCGTTTGAGGCGATGCAGTCTGCCGTCAAGCAGTCTGCCAAGGAAGGCGGCACAGTGCATTTTGGCAAACGCTATGGCGTGAAGGGCGCCGCAGGCGGTTATTATGTGGAGCCAGCATTGGTATCCATCCCTAAACAAACCGCCGTAGTGATGAAAGAAACCTTTGCACCCATTTTGTATGTGATGCCGTATACATCGCTTGAAAAAGCGATGAAGCTGCACAACGCTGTACCGCAAGGTCTTTCCTCCGCCATCTTCACTACCGATTTGCGTGAAGCAGAATATTTCAAACACGAAAGCGATTGTGGCATCGCTAACGTGAATATCGGTACCAGTGGTGCTGAAATCGGTGGGGCATTTGGTGGTGAAAAAGAAACCGGTGGCGGGCGCGAATCCGGCTCTGATTCATGGAAGGCTTACATGCGCCGCCAGACCAGCACCACTTACTACGGCACCACACGCCCTGCGCTCGCGCAAGGCATCACGTTTGACGCGGAGTAATATGCCGAAGGATAATGACAACCTGATATTTGACCCGCACTTGCTCTCTATCAGCAAGCAAGCGCTGGTGCCTGAAAAAGCGCTGGTGGAAAAGCTGGTGAAAAAAGCCGCCATCATCAGCGAAAATTACCATGAAGATTATGCCTTTGCTAAAAAATTGGTGGAAAAAGCCCGCAAATCCGAAGGCAAGGTTCGGGTAGAAGGTTTTATCCGCGAATATGGCCTCAACACCCATGAGGGGGTAATGATTATGTGCCTCGCCGAGGCGCTGCTTCGCGTGCCGGACAGCCATACGGCAGACGAGCTGATTCAAGCCAGTTTTAAAAATTCGGATTGGGATAAATACCTCGGTAAAAGCGGCTCCGTGTTCGTAAATGCTTCCACGTGGGGGTTAATGCTAACGGGTAATATCGTAAACCTTGGTGAGGTGCGTCAGGCCTCTGTTTCTTCCACGCTTGGCAAGCTCGTTTCGCGGCTGGGTGAACCAGTTATCCGCGAAGCCCTGAAAAAAGCCATGCAAATTATCGGCAGCCAGTTTGTGATGGGCGAAACAATTGAAGATGCCTTCAAAAACTCCGCAAGCCTACGGAAAGAAGGTTTCCTCATGTCGTTTGACATGCTCGGCGAAGGTGCGCGTTCGGAAGCACAGGCTGAGCAGTATTTTGCATCATACCAACACGCAATTACTTACCTCGGCAGTAAAACCGAAACCAAAAAACCGCTGCATAAGCGCACGAGCATCTCTGTAAAGCTTTCTGCACTCTATCCGCGTTATGAGTTATCGCATGCAGCAGAGGTAAGCCGCGTGCTATTACCGCGGCTTAAAACGATTATCGTGCAGGCCATGGATGCAGGCATGGCCGTTTCCATCGATGCCGAAGAAGCCAGTCGCCTCGACCTCTCGCTGCAGCTTTATACTGCACTCATCACTGATAAGGCCCTTGATGGCTATGACGGCATTGGCTTTGTCCTTCAGGCGTATCAAAAACGTGCATACCCCGTGCTGGAGCATCTGATTGCCTTGGCTAAAAAAACCCATAAGCAAATCCCGCTGCGGTTGGTGAAGGGCGCGTATTGGGATGCGGAAATAAAACGTGCGCAGGATTTGGGGCTTGAGGGTTATCCTGTGTATACACGCAAAAGCTATACAGATGTTTCATATCTGGCGTGCGCGGTAGAAATGCTGAAGCACGAGAAGTTTATCTACCCACAATTTGCCACACATAACGCGCTCACCATCGCCAGCATCCTGAACATTGCCAAAGGCAAGCCGTTTGAATTCCAGCGGCTGCGCGGCATGGGGCGTAATTTTTACACTCCGCTCTTAGATACAGTGCCTTGTCGTGTGTACGCCCCCGTAGGCCGGCATGAAGAATTGCTCGCCTACCTCATTCGCCGCCTGCTGGAAAATGGTGCCAATAGCTCTTTTGTGAACATCATGTCCGATATTGAAAAACCGCTGACGGAAGTGCTGGTGAACCCTGTGGCCAGAGCCACTGAGCGCCGCGGCATGCCACATCCCAACATTCCACTACCACGTGATATTTTTACTGAACGGAAAAATTCATCAGGTGTTGATATTGGCTATCTGGCGCATCTTTTACCACTGCAAGAGCACCTTTCTGACCCCCCCCCTCCGCTGTATGCGGCGCCAATCATCGGCGGCAAGGAGCGGAAAGGAAAAGCAGAGATTGTGCATGCGCCATTTGATGCCTCGCATGAAATCGGCACTGTGTTCTCTGCCACGGCTGCCGATGCAAAAGACGCCATTGCCATAGCGCAAAAAGGGTGTGATGCCTGGAATCAGCAAGGTGTGCATATCCGTGCAGATATCTTGCATAAAGCGGCTGATATTTTAGAGAACAAAATAGACGAAGCGGCACTGCTCATTGTCCGCGAGGCGGGGCGACTGATGCACGACGCCATTCAGGAGGTCCGTGAAGCCGTGGATTTCTGCCGTTACTATGCCCAGCATGCCATCCACCTTTCTGAGGCACATACCGTGTTGCCACACATCACAGGTGAGCTCAACACCCTCACGCTGCACGGTCGCGGTGTGTTCGCCGCCATCAGCCCATGGAATTTTCCGGTTTCTATTTTCACTGGGCAAGTGGCTGCCGCGTTGGTAACAGGCAATAGCGTCATCGCCAAACCTGCCGAGCAAGCCCCGCTCTGTGCAGCCTTCATCACGCAGATTTTTTATGAAGCAGGCGTACCTGCAAACTGCCTACAGTTCTTGCCCGGCGATGGCGAAATCGTCGGTAAAGCCTTGGTAGAAAACGAGGCCATCGCAGGCGTAGTCTTCACCGGCTCTTTTGAAACCGCCAAACATATTCAGCGGGCGCTGGCATCACGCAAGGGCCCTATCGCAACGCTGATTGCTGAAACCGGCGGTCAGAACTGCATGGTGGTCGATAGTACTTGCCTACCCGAACAGGTGGTAGATGACATCATCACTTCTGCCTTCAATAGCGCGGGACAGCGCTGCTCTGCATTGCGCGTGCTCTATGTGCAGGAAGAAGTTGCCGACAAAGTGCTTGGCCTGTTATGTGGCGCACTTGAAAATAGGAATATTGGTTCGCCGCTCAACGTGGCAACCGACATTGGCCCTGTAATTGACGAAGCCGCCAAAAAAACAGTGATGGAACACATCACTGCGATGAAAAAGTCTGCAAAAACGATCTATGCTGGAAAGGTGCTCGGAGGCATCGAAAAGCGTGGGCATTTTGTAGCACCTCATATTTTCCAGATTGAAAGCATTTCCGAACTGGAGCAGGAAATCTTCGGGCCCGTACTGCATGTCGTACGTTACAAAGCCAAGCAGCTGGATAAGGTGCTGGATGACATCAATGCGACAGGCTATGGCCTCACGCTCGGTATCCACACCCGTATCCAGGAAAAAGCCGCTTATATCCAAAACCGCGTTCGCGTAGGCAATACTTATGTGAATCGCAGCCAGGTCGGTGCAGTGGTGGGCACTCAGCCTTTTGGCGGCGAAGGTCTTTCCGGCACAGGGCCAAAGGCTGGCGGGCCGCATTATCTACTTCGCTTCGTGACTGAACGCAGTGTGTGTGTGAATAGCGCTGCCATTGGCGGTAATCTTGATTTATTATCGTGAACCATGAGCATTGAAGCCATCAAAGTATTACTGGGCCCAAAACAGTTTCTTGACAAGCAAGAGGATATGGCGCCGCATCTGTCCTCATGGCGGGGCGGTTATACTGGTAAAGCTGCACTGGTCGCCTTCCCTACTTCCACGGAGCAAGTGTCAGAACTTGTGAAGCTTTGTGCAAAAGCAAATATCGCTGTGGTACCACAAGGGGGCAATACAGGGCTTGTCGGCGGCGCAGTGCCAGATAACTCCGGCAACTCGATTCTTTTAAATCTTTCCAAAATGAACCGCGTTCGCGCGCTCGATGCGGTGAATTTTACCGTCACTGCTGAAGCGGGCGTGATTCTTGAATCCCTACAGAACACCTGTGCGGATAAAGGTTTTCTCTTCCCTTTAAGCATGGCATCCGAAGGCAGCGCAGAAGTTGGCGGCTTTGTTTCAACGAATGCAGGCGGCACTGCGGTGCTGAAATATGGCACTACGCGCGAGTTAGTGCTTGGGGTAGAAGTAGTTCTGCCGAATGGCGAAATCTGGCATGGGCTGAATGGCCTGCGCAAGAACAATACCGGCTACGATTTAAAACAGCTGTTCATCGGCGCGGAAGGCACGCTCGGCATCGTCACCGCAGCCACGCTGAAACTGTTCCCGCTGCCACGGCAGGTGGAAACAGCTTTCGTAGGCGTGCCAAGCATCAAAGATGCCGTGGATGTGTTCGGCCTGCTCAAAAAAGAAGCGGGCGAAGCGCTGGGTGCGTTTGAATGTATTTCAGACGCCGCTATGAGTCTCGTGCTGAAACATGTGCCGGAAGCGCGCCTACCTTTGGCTACTACAGCACCTTATTACCTGCTGATAGAGCTTTCATCGCCTTCTGAAAAAATGAGCCTGCGTGAGTCGTTAGAAGCGGCGCTGAGTGATGCGATTGAGCGCGGTAGTGCAACAGATGGGGTGATTGCCACTTCTCTCACCCATGCCAAAAGCTTCTGGCACATTAGGGAAACTATTTCAGAGGCAGAAAAGAAGGAGGGCAAAGGTCTCCATTTCGATATATCGGTACCTATCTCCAATGTTGCTGGTTTCATCACGAACGCCAATGCAGAAATCACTAAACAATTTCCAGATGCCATCATTCTGCCCTTTGGTCATATCGGTGATGGTAACATCCATTACAACCTCTGCTTCCGCAGCGACACCGCAGCCGCAAAGAATTTTATAGCAACCAAAGACACGCTTAAAAAGACGGTCTATGCCATTCTTGCGCAGCATCACGGCAGCATCAGTGCCGAGCATGGTGTGGGTGTGGAGCGTAAACAGGATTTACTGACCGTCAAAGATGCCACCAGTCTTGCGCTGATGCGTACACTCAAAAAGGCCATCGACCCTAAAAACCTAATGAATCCTGGGAAAATGCTCGACGCTTAAGCCGCGTGCGGCGCCGCTAGTAGGTGGTTCTGGGTCCAGCGCGCAAACCATTCCTGAAACTTTTCCGCCAGCTTGTTTTCGTCCATGCGCGTTGTTTCTATCAGACTTTCCATTGCCTCGCCCACTGACTTACCTTCCTTTAAATACGCAAGGAACAGGTATTCTTCCTTCTCCAGCGGTAGGCGCCATACTTGGTCTTCATCGCGGAATATGGCGAGGTAATTCTTTTTCTGTGCGATTTTGGAAAGCTTCATGCCCTTGGCCACTGCGCGCACATACGTATTCACATCGTGCTCGAATGCCATCAGCGTCAACGCTGTGCGGGGCGGTATTCTTAATTCCAAAAATGCATCCGGCGTAATGGCACCAAGCATACGCGGCGAGAAGGCTACTGTTTCCTTTAGGTCCGCCACTTGCGTTACTGCGGTTTCAAGCGCGGCAATTTCCTGCGCCACCTGTTTGTTTTGGCCTTCGGCAAAGCTGCCCCACGCACCCACATACTTAGGGAAATCGTCCGTATAGCGTGCAAGGTTAAAATGCGTTGGCGGGTGCGATTCAATATAGGCATCCAGCAGCGCATTCATGGTTTCATCGCCCAGATACTGCCGCAGGGCCGGGTAATCCTCGTCCACCACATCGAACAGGCGGAAACGATAACCATCCACATACACACCCAGCTGCGATTCAGCCGGAAAATCTTTTTTCGGGCGTACCCATTCGGCGGGTTTTGCTTTCTGCATATCCGCCGTCAGAATCACATCCTGAAACCCATCCATCATGGCATTAAATGTGGCCTTGCGAGCCGCCACGCCATCTTCCGGCATAGGCTGGCTAAAATCTGGCAATTGGTTGGGGGATTGCTTACTGCGCGCGAAGGCACGGGCTTTTTCCACTTCTGCCAGCACCACTTCAAATGCAGGGATGTTATCATCCCACTCCACCATGGTGGCAACGTCACCCGTTTTGGCAATGATGTAGCGGTAGATGTTCCACACCGCCTCAATCACTTCGCCACCATGCGTGTCGATGATATGCGTGCCTTTATTATCGTGCCCTGCTAAATGAATCTGCACCACCCTATCCATCGGAATCGCATCGATATAGGCTTTGGTGTCCGTCCGATGGTTATAGCAAGAAACATAAATATTATTAGCATCCAGCAACAGGCCGCAATCCGCCTCTTCTGCCATGCGGGCGATAAACTCCCATTCGGAAATCGTAGACTGCTTGAACTCCATGTAGGTGGATGGGTTTTCCATCAGAATCCGGCGGCCCAGATAATCCTGCACCTTCTTGATGCGTTCTACCGTGTGCTTCAGCGATGCTTCCGTGTAAGGCACTGGCAGCAAATCATGGCTATTTTTGCCGTGCACGCCCGTCCAGCACAAATGGTCTGAAATCCATGGCGGATTTACTTTCCCCGCGAGCGCTTTCAGCTTCTTTAAATATTCCATATCAAGCGGGTCGGTGCTGCCGATGGAAAGTCCCACGCCGTGCATCACCACTGGATAGTGCGCCAACACTTTTTCAAGGTTGCGGATCGGCTTGCCGTCCGTATCCATGAAATTCTCGGAAATAATCTCAAACCAGTCCACCGCCTTGGGCCAGGTCGAAAAAATGGTGTCATAGTGCTGCGTCCGCAGCCCCATGCCATAGCCAAGCACCGGAAAGCCAAAACGATTCGTCATACTGCTATTGTTTCCACAAAAAATAAGGCCCCCCAAAACTGGGGAGCCTTATTAAAGCAAGAAAAATAAGGTTTTAAAAGACCTTATTACTTACCGCATTTGCTCTTGCCTTTGCAGCCAGACTTGCCTTTGCAGCTGGACTTGCCACCGCAAGAAGCTTTGCCACCATCGAGGTAAGCAGCGCGCTCTTTCTGAGCTTTCGTCTGAGCTGCAGTGCCGCTCGTGGAGCAAGCGCTGAGGGCGGAAGCTGCCAGAACGCCCACCAGGGCAGCAGCAGCCATTTTCGTGGCAATTTTCTTGGTCATAGTAATTATCCTTTTAAAATATTGTTTGTACAAACCAAACCAAAACACTTGAAATATCAGGCTGGTGTATCCACCTCCCCGACACAAGTGTATTGCACTCTATAGGCAAAAATAACAAGTTTGAAGTGATTTTTTGGGTTAAGTGCCAGATATTTTTGCTGCCCCACTGTTACCGGACGGGCACAGGGCGATTGAGCCGCAGAAAATAGCCGTTTCCAGGAAGTGTTCCACACAAACACTTAGGCGCGCGTACCACCTTTGGCTTCAAGCCATGTGGCGTCTTTGGCATGGTTTTCAACATAGTTAATCAGTGCCACCACTACGTTGCGGTCAAACTTCTTGGCAATTTCACCCAGCAGCACTTCAATGGCCTTCTCGCGGCCAAGGCTTTCGCGATATGCGCGGGGGCTCAGCATGCCGATAAATGCATTGCATGCGGCGATGATGCGTGCAGAAAGAAGGATATCTTCACCCATCATGGCTTTGGGGCCAGAGCCATCCCAGCATTCAATGGATTGCAGCAACGTATCCACTACCGGTCCTTCAAACTCGATGCCCCGAAGGAAGTCTGCACTGGCGTAGATAGAATCACGGATGCTTTTCAGCTCATCTTCACGCAGCATTTCTTTCTTAACCAGCAGGTCAGTGGAAACCAGCACCTTGCCAATATTCATCAGTTTGCCGGCAACTTCGGTGGCATTTTTCAGCTTCTTATCAAGTTTCATTTCGTCGGCTACACCACGAGCAAGGCGAGCCACACGGGCAGAGTGGTTTGCGGCATAAGGGTTGTGCTTATCTACAATCAGCACCAACGTATCCACCAGTTCGTTTAAGATGCGCTCGTTTTTTTCGCGCTCCTTCATCACCTCGGTAATATCCTGCTCGACCACCAACACGCCTGCATTTTCACCCTCGCTCAAATGCACTGGTACGCGCGTCACCGGCACGTGCTTAGACTGAATCACGGCATTATCCACATGATGCAGTTCTACGATGGATTCCACCATCTCAAGTGCTTTTTTATTCGCTACTTTATATTCTTTTACCTTGCCGGGCCCCAGCACGCTGTCGAGCGTTTTGCCGATCATGTCCTCAGGGCTAATGCCCACGCGCAGCGCGGCCTCCATGTTCGCAAAGCGGTATTTATTCTGATCATCCACAATATACATCGGGTCGGGCTGGTTATCGGAAACAAGGCGCAGCAACAACTCTTGGCTCTTATATTGCTCGGAAAGTTTCTTGTAGCGCTGCGCCGCTTCTTCATAGCGCACTGATTCGCCATGCCGCCATGCCGCCACAACGCTCACAATCACCACCACTAAAATCAGCGAAAAAACACCAATCACACGGGAGCGGCGCTTGTTGCTGTCAACCAAGGCATCGCTAAGTTTAATTGTGTGTACCAGCATCCAGTTTGTGCCGCCCACTTTGCGGCCCACCACCAGAACATCATTAAACTGGTGGTCACGCTTCGTGGCAAAAATATCGGGGCGAAGTGCCGCAAAGGCCGCATCTAAGTCTGGCGTAGAAATATCAAGGCGGCGCGAAAGCGGGGGCGTGCCATCTTTTTGCGGCGAAAGATATTCTACCAGATTACCATTAATGCGCACCAGCACGCTTTCGCTTTTTGCCAGTGCATCGGCCGCTTTTAACGCCTCAAACACCGAGGCTACGGGGCGCACCCCCAGCACAATGCCGATTTGCTGGCTGGCCTCTTTATCACCCTGAATCGCAAAGACAGGCACAGAAAATGCCATCGTCGCATCACCGCCCGCACCCAAATAGATGTCCAGCATACCGCGGCTGCCCTTTGGCACTTCCTTCACAAACTTCATCAGCGCACCGGCAATCGGCGGCATACCTTTGGTGCCAACCATCACACGGCCTTCATTGTCTAACAATGCCAAGCCTGACGTACCGAGGCGGCGGATGTTAGCCGACACATCGTCATTCTCAGAAGTAAGTGAAAAACCATTTTTCTCTGCGGTAACGGCCAACAGATTCCTCAAGAACCCTTGCTCAGGCAGCGGCTCGCCCGTTGCCTGTTCAGGATTAGTGATAATTTCTGTCATGTAAAGCTGCAGGCTGGCATTGTCAGCAAGCATCGAAAGGGCGCTATACTGCCGCTCCACCCAGCCAATCACTTCGCGCGACTGGTTGTCGGCCTGCAGATTCATGTTCACCTGCCACACGCGCAGCGCGTTCTCACGCTCTGTTTCCGCGTAATTCCAGATAAGCAGCGCGCCAAATAAAGCAATCGCAATCACCAATAAAATAATGAGCGACACCTTAGGGTTCATCGCCAGAATTTTATCTTTTTGAAACTTTATCTTCAGTGCCATGTGCTTTTTCTGATTCCTTACCCTCATAACTTAAGTACATTGGACTTTGCGATTTATCAATGGAATGTTACATTTTTCACTATGAAGTACTTATTTTGGAGCACATTGCTGCTTCTTTCCATCACAGGCCTTTTTGTACACGCTCTGCCAGCGCATGCAGGAGGGGCGATTTTCGGTAGCAGAGAAATGCGCTCCGGCAACCTCAAACCCTTCCCAAAATGGACGGGTGTGCTAGACCGTTATTTCGACCAAGGAAAAATCCGTGACCGGGAATGCAGCCCAAAAAATATCAACCGCTGCACTTTAAAGCAGTGGAAGGGGTTTTTAGCTGGGCTGCAAAACAAACCCCTCATGATGCAAATCAAAGAAGTAAACCGCCACATGAACCGCAAGCGTTACATCATCGACCCCATCAATTGGGGTGTCACGGATTACTGGGCCACACCGTATCAGTTTTTTTCTAAAGACGGTGATTGCGAAGATTACGCCATTGCCAAGTTCATGTCACTGCGGGCGCTTGGGGTGCCGAATGAAGACATGCGTATCGTGATTTTAAATGATACCAACCTGAATATCTTACACGCCGTGCTGGCTGTGTATGTGGATGGTAAGCCTTACATCCTCGACAACCAAATAAAACAGGTTATTGCCGCCGATAAGGTCTACCATTACAGACCTATTTATTCGATTAACGAGTCCCACTGGTGGCGGCATCGTTAAAATCTCCCTTAAGACCCTTCTTTTTTTTATCTTTCGATTAAGACATTGGAAAGCTTCAAAATTTGTTAAAAAAGCTGTTTTTTTGGCGACGCTTTTCCCAATTCTCTTGACTTCCATCCCCAGCGCCAGCCTGCGCCATTTTTGGCTAAAAACCGCCATATATACAGCAAATCCCGTGCCAGTTTTATACCGCTTTGCACAAATTTTTTATTAGGTTTTCATACCCCCGGTGCTATAATCGGCCTTACTGCAGTCGCAGTATTTAAAAACTTCATTATTATCACAGTGAAAGGGAGGAAACGCCTATGTCACTACAGACCCATCTTGATGCCTTGTACACTAAACATGCTAGGCTCGAAGAGGAAATTCATGATGCCTATGCCCACCATCAAGATGAGAAGGCGATAGCCCTTAAAAAGAAGAAGTTAGCGATTAAAGATGAGATAAATCAGACGCTTAATGCCAAGCCTCTGAAAAAAACCGGTTAACAGTGCCATGTAGACTTCAAAAGTCTGCAAAAACGGGGCGCCTTTTAAAAAGGGCGCCCCGTTTTTTTGTGCGGCAGGAAAACGCCTGTTTAGTTAATCATCGTGCCAGCGCCATGCTCGGTAAATATCTCGAGCAACAGCACGTGTGGTTCACGGCCATCCAGAATATGCGCGGCCTCAACACTGTTTTTCACAGCAGAGATGCAGGTTTCTACTTTCGGAATCATGCCGCCACTAATGGTACCGTCTTTCATCAGTGCTTCGGCCTGTTCCACCGTCAGATCTGAAATCAGCTCGCCTTTTTTAGAAAGCAGACCCGGAATATCTGACAGCATAATCAGTTTACGCGCGGCCAGCGCGGCAGCAATCGCGCCCGCCGCCGTATCCGCATTGATGTTATAGGTTTCGCCGTTCTCGCCCATGCCAATCGGTGCAATCACGGGGATAATGTCTGATTCTTCAAACACCACGAGTATTTCAGGATTCACACGCACTGGCTCACCCACAAAACCAAGGTCGAGGATTTTTTCGATGTTGGAATCCGGGTCTTTCTGCGTGCGGCGCAGTTTACGCGCTTCAATCAAGTTACTATCCTTGCCGGAAAGCCCCACCGCAGCACCGCCTGCTTCATTAATCGCCGTAACGATTTGCTTGTTGATAGAGCCGGAAAGCACCATCTCCACAATTTCCACAGTGGCTTTGTCAGTCACACGCAGGCCATCTACAAACGAGCTCTGAATTTTCAGCTTCTCGAGCATTTTGCCAATCTGCGGGCCACCGCCATGCACAATCACCGGATTGATGCCTACCTGCTTCAGCAGCACCACATCTTCGGCAAAGGATTCCGCCAGCTTGGCATCGCCCATCGCGCTGCCGCCATACTTAATTACGAAGGTTTCACCTGCAAACTGGCGCATATACGGCAAGGCTTCCGCAAGCGTCTGCACCTTGAAGCGGTTTTCCTCGCGAATATTCTCGCTGATTTTTTTAATCGTCATTCGTTCCTCTATACCAGTGCCAAAATTGCCATTTGCAATGTATCAATGCCGTGCTTTTTTGAAGCACTGGTTACCAGAATTTCTGGGTGCAGCGCCACGCAACCTTCCACTTGCTCTTTAACATTTTTGAGCGCCTTGTCAATCTCCGATGCGCTCAGCTTATCTGCTTTGGTCAGCACCAACTGATAGGAAATAGCACTTTCATCCAGCATTTTCATCACCTGCAGGTCGGAATCCTTGATGCCATGACGACTATCTGCCAACAAGTAAACGCGCTTCAATTGCTTGCGTTTATAAAGATACGCACCAATCAACTCGCCCCACTGGGCCGACATTGCCTTCGGTACCTTGGCGTAGCCATAGCCCGGCATATCCACAAACACGACGCGCTCATCGAGCAAAAAGAAATTCAGCATTTGAGTGCGGCCCGGCGTGGAAGAGGTGCGCGCGATGTTGCGGCGACCAAACAGCGCATTAATCAAGCTAGACTTCCCAACATTCGAACGACCAGCAAATGCTACTTCTGGCAAATCGAAATTCGGAATCGTCTCCATCGAGGGGGCGGAAAGTAGAAATTGTGGCTCGCGTGAAAATACGCGTGCAGCCGCCTTTGCGCCAATAACAGGTACTGGGCGTTTTTCCGGCACTTACACTTTTCCTTTAGACTGGTTTTTCTTTAGGCCACCTGCAAGCAAGCGCTGCTGGAGAATGGACAGAATGTTGCTCCATGTCCAGTAAATCACAAGCCCTGCAGGGAAGGAGGCCAGCATCACCACAAAAACAAAGGGCAGCAGCTTCATGACTTTCGCCTGTACGGGGTCTGCTGGTGGCGGATTAATCAACTGCTGTATCAGCATGGTGATGCCCATCAATATCGGCCACACGCCAATCTGCAGCATGGCTGGCACTTGATAGGGCAGCAACCCAAACAGATTAAACAGAGATGTTGGGTCCGGCGCGGAAAGGTCATGAATCCAGCCATAAAACGGCGCATGGCGCATTTCGATGGTGATGTAGAGCACCTTATACAGCGCGAAGAAAATCGGAATCTGCACCAGAATCGGTAGGCAGCCTGCCATCGGATTAATCTTTTTACGCTTATAAAAATCCATGATTTCCTGATTCATACGCATCTTGTCGTTTTTATATTCTTCACGCAGGCGCGTAATTTCCGGATGCAGTTCTTTCATCTGGTTCATCGAGCGATACGACTTATTCGCCAGCGGAAAAAGCAGCAGCTTCACCACCACGGTGAGTGCTAAAATCGCAATCCCGAAATTGTCAAAGAAGCGATAGAACAGCTGCAACGCTTTAAAGATTGGCTTGGTCATGAAATAAAGCCAGCCAAAATCCACCGCGCGGTCAAAGAACGGTATTTGCAAATCCTTTGCGTATTGATCCAGCAACCCTACTTTTTTAGCACCAGCAAAGAAGTGCGTGGTCACAGACCATTTTTCACCCGCGGCTAGCTCTTTGGCCTCACCGGTATAATCCGCCTGAAAGCGTGGTTTATCGTCCATCGGCGCATAATGAAATGCCGCATCAAACGCACGGCCACCGGAAGGAATCACCGCCGTCAGCCAATATTTATCACTAATACCAAACCAGCCTGTCGTTTTTTCAAAACCGGTGCGCTTTTCATCAATCAAATCGCCATAGGTAATCTCTTGCAGCGTGCCACCCAGCACAGCAACTGGTCCGATGTGAGAAATCGCCATATCTTCTTCGCTGACGTGGCCACGGTTAATCAGTCCATAAGGAAGTAGCGCAGATGCCTTACCGGAAAGGTTCTGCACCGACTGCTCAATGGCGAACATATAGTGCTCATCAAGCGCAATTTTAATGGTAAACAGCAACCCTTGTGGGCTCTGCCAGGTAAGGGTCACGGGCTCTTTCGGTGTCAACTTGCTACGGCCCGCCTGCCACACGGTTTCTGGTGTGGGCACCACAACGCCGTCCTGCGCGGCCAGCCAGCCGAATTCTGCAAAGTAAACGCCTTCTGTACGAGACGGTGAAAGTAATGCCACTTCCGTGCTCTCCGGCGCAATCGTCTCTTTAAATTTTACAAGCGTCAGGTCATCAAAACGGGCCCCCTTCAGGTTAATGGAGCCGTGTAAAAAATCCGAAACGATTTTCACGCGCTTTTCCTGTGTCAGGGCTTCGCTGCGCGGCAATACACCCTTCGGCGCATCTGCAACAAGCGATGCGAGCGATTTGGTCGGCGAAGCGGCCGTTGCGGCGCGCTGCTGTTCAGCCTGTTGAATGCGTGGCAAATCCACAAAATAATACCAGCCCCCCAGTATCAACATGGAGAGAACAACAGCAAGAATCAGATTGCGACTTTCAGACATAAATAAAAACCGTGAGGTAGTAGGTTGTGGTGGCAGTGGTTATAACGTGTTTTTTATGAATGTTGAGTATTATTTTTGGGGTCGGGCACGGGGTCGTGGCTATGACCACCCCACGGGTGGCATTTTCCAAGGCGCCGTGCGGTCAACCACATGCCCTTTAGCGCCCCATGTTTCTCGATTGCCTCCACCGCATAGGCTGAGCATGTCGGCGTAAAGCGGCAGCTTGCTGGTGTCAGCGGTGAAATAACCAGCCTATAAGCCTTGATAAGGCTTATAGGAATCAGCTTAAATACGTTTCTCATCTTTTTCTTTCGGAGCGATTGCGACATTCTTCAAAGCCGCTTTCAAATCACGCAACATTTTTTCAAATTCCATGTCGTGTCCGGCATAGCGGCCAATTAACACATAATCCCAGCCCGCTGTGCCATGTTCTGGCATCACCTGCTGACATATCATCCGCAAGCGGCGCTTCACTTTATTCCGGCGTACAGCACCGCCCAGCTTGCGGCTGGCTATCACGCCAAAGCGCACCATACCTTCCTGCCCTTCTTTGGGGCAGCCAAGCAGCACGAAGCCGCGCGTTACAATACGCGCGGCATTCGCAATTACATACTGATATTCAAAATTTTTTGTGATTTTTTGCAGCAACACAGCGTGCCTGCAATACACAGGCTAGGCGCTAAGGCGTTTACGGCCCTTGGCGCGGCGGTTGTTCAGCACTGTGCGGCCACCTACTGTTGCCATGCGGGCGCGGAAGCCATGACGGCGTTTCCTGACGATTTTGCTTGGCTGATATGTACGTTTCATGGCTGTTTCCCTTAACTTTTCCTGTAGGAGGCGAAGTATATACAGACAATAGCGGTAAAGGTCAACCCTCGATTCACGATTTTTTTTAGCGCACGGGTGCTTTTTGTAAAAAACCGCTCCTAATCCTTTCAAATCTCTCGATTTTTTCGTCAGTTTTGTTATAACCTTATATAGAAGGTCACATGTTTAACACCATTCGATACATCGCGCTGGTAGCGCTTGCGGTTGTTTTACCGTTGGCAATTTTTGTCAGCTACTACTTGCGCTCGCACATTGAAGAAAGCGTCATTCTGCGTCTTGCGGAAGACCAAAGCACCGCTGCGGCCCATGGTTTCAGTGGTGCAGTGTGGCAGCGTTACGCCCCATCACTCCAGCAACTTCCCTGCCGCGAAGAACCCTGCCCTGACACATCAAAGTTCTATGCCGCGCTGGATCAAGACATTAAGGACTATTTCGATAAACTCAACGTCATCAAATACAACATCTACTTTGCATCAGGCGAGAAAGTCGTCTCAGAGGAGCGTTTTGATACCGACGTCACGCTCGATAAAAAAAGCGAACTGGCCTTCATCGGCGCCCAATACGGTAAAACACAGAGCGTGTTGCTGAAAGGGTATATGATTGGCGGCCTGCCTTATAACGTGGTGCGCACCTTCGTACCTATTTTCTCAGGTGCTGGGGTGGAAAGCAAAAGTCGCGTTGAAGGTGTGGCCGAAGTGTTTTATGACATCACCCCCATGTGGAAAAGCCCCGGCACATGGCAGTTCTTAGGCCTTGGTCTTTTTGGCGGCATGCTGGTGTTCACGCTGGGCTTCATGTTTGTGGTAGCCCGCAGTGCCGAAAAAATCATCACCAAGCAGCATGAGGTCACCGAAGAGCTCACGCAAGCAAAGGCAAGTGCCGAAGAAGAGAACCAAGCAAAATCCCGCTTCCTTGCCAATGTGAGTCACGAATTACGTACGCCACTGAATGCAATCATCGGCTTTTCTGAAATCTTGAAAGATGAAGTGATGGGGCCAGTGGGCAATCAGCAATATAAGGAATATTCGAAAGACATTTATTCCTCTGGCGTGCACTTGCTCAGCCTGATTAACGATATTCTCGACTTCTCCAAGGCCGAGGCCGGTAAGCTTGAAGTGCAGATTGCAGACGTGGATGTGAATAAAATTCTGCGCTCTTCCATGCGGCTAGTAGAACCCCGTGCGATGGAGTCGGAAGTAAAATTGATTGAAGACCTGCCCAAAGACCATGTGGTGGTTAAAACCGACGCCAAGCGCCTTAAGCAAGTGGTGCTTAACATGCTCTCTAATTCCGTAAAATTCACCCCGTCAGGCGGCTCGGTTACGCTGCATGCGCGCGCGGTTACGTCAGACAAGCAATTTATTATCGAGGTGCGCGACACAGGCGTGGGTATTTCCCCGAAAGATATCGCCAAGGTCATGCAAACCTTCGGCCAGGCCGAAAATAAACTCAGCCGCCGCTATGAGGGCACGGGTCTTGGCCTACCGCTTTCTAAAAAGCTGGTGGAGCTAATGAACGGCACGTTTGATATCCGCAGCAAAGAAGGTGAAGGCACCACGGTCACCATCACCCTGCCTTATGCACATGGTTAAACCACTATGTCCAAACGCATCACTGCACCGGTAATATTAAAGCGTAAGGGTGGCGATAAAATCGTCTGCCTCACCTGTTACACCACGCCTTATGCCCGCATTCTCGATAATCACGCCGATATTTTACTGGTGGGCGATTCGCTTGGCATGGTGCTCTATGGCATGGACTCCACCCTACCTGTTTCGCTCCGCATGATGGCGCAACATGCGGCCGCGGTAGTGCGTGGCTCTTCCAAAGCATTGGTAGTAGTAGACATGCCATTTGGCAGTTATCAGGTTTCCGCACAGCAAGCCTTTAAAAACGCCTCATGGTTGCTGAAAGCATCTGGCTGCCAGGCTGTAAAGCTGGAAGGCGGCACCGTTATGGCGAAAACGATTCGCTACCTTACCGAGCGTGGTATCCCCGTCATGGGGCATATTGGGCTTGAGCCCCAATCCGTTCACCGCGCCGGCGGTTATCATTACCAAGGTAAAACCCCTGCGGAGCAAAAGAAATTATTAGCCGATGCGCAGGCCATTGCCAAAGCGGGCGCATTTAGCATGGTGATGGAAGGCATGCTTGAGCCCTTGGCAAAAAAGATATCGAAGGCAGTTGCTATCCCTACCATTGGCATTGGCGCTTCTGGCGCGTGCGATGGGCAGGTGCTGGTAACAGAAGACATGCTAGGGCTGTTCGAAAACACGCCGCGGTTCGTGAAGCGATATGCGAACCTCGCCGATACCGTTAGCAAAGCAGCGGCGCATTATGCCAAAGATGTACGGGCGGGTACCTTCCCGGGAAGCGCCCAACTTTTCACCGGCAAAAAGAAATAGCTTATTTGGTTTTATCTAAAGCCTATGGTTGCTTTAATTTGCGCTGGCTTGTGCGGTAGGCTGTTGGCGAAACACCCGCATACTGCTTGAACACCCGATTAAACGAAGCAATGCTTGAAAAGCCGGTGTCGTATGAAATAGACGTCACCGGATCGTTTTTTTCGACAAGCATCATTTTTGCTTCGCGAATGCGATATTCATTCATCAACTCGCTAAAGCTCTTGCCGTATTTCTGGTTAATGGCTTTTGAAAGTTGGTGCTCTTTCACACCCACCATGTCGGCCATCGTGCGGCGCTTGAAACCAATTTTCCGATACGGCTTTACGTCGCGCAAAAGGCTTTCTACTTTATCAACAATGTCTTGGTCTTTCAGTGTGAATAAACGGGGCGCTATCTGAATCGGTTTCAAACCAAAACTTTCCGAGAATACGCGAAACACTGAAGACAAAACCAAGTACACAAACGTGACCGAAACCATGGTGCGGATAAACACGGCATCCTTCTCTGGTACGCCGCCAGCAATCTCGAACAAATCTACTGCCAGCTGAATAATGTTAAAAAGTATCAACGTAATAATCAGCCAGTATTTGGCGCGCTTACGTGGGTCCTGATGGCTGATATGAAGCGGGCTGCGGTTGATGAAAAATACCAGTAACATAAAAATAAGGCTGGAGCCAAACACGCGGTAGAGCTTCAGCAGATATGCAGTTTGGTAGCACACATCATCTGCCATGCACACATCACTGCCGTTGAGCATCAAATAGATAAACGGGCTTCCACCAATCAGCGGAATCGCCAGCACCAGCCAGAAGAAAGGTTTTGGCCGTGCGCCTGTGGCGAATTGAATAATCAACAGGAAGCTCAACTCCGGTAACATGTTCTCAAGCAGCAGTAATGTGCCAAAAAACACGCCGCCTTCTGACGTACCAAATACAGTCTTCACGAGCGGAATAAGGAATACACTGCTCAATGCAATGAAGTATAGTGCCGGCAGAAATGTGTGCCGGAAATTACGGAACGATAAAATCAGCAGCGCCGCAATAAATAAACAGGGCCCAATCGCAGCAAGCTGAAAAGCCTGGGTAGCAGAGAGCACGATGTTATTCATGGGCTCCCTCTGGCGTGCCACCACCTTGCTGCTCGTTGCGCGCCTTTATCGCATCCAGCTGTTCGTTGATATAATAATTCATAAAGTTAATTTCGCCTTCATTGAGCGTGCCTTTTTCTTTGTATTCCTTGAGCAGCGTTTCAATAATCACCGCCGACTGCTCTAATTGTCCCATGTCTGCCAAAATGAATGCCGGAAGCTGTCGGGTCCATATTGGCATGCCCGGATTTTCAACCTTTGCCAGTTTCTCTGCAATCACCAGTGCACGATTTTTATTATTCAGCTTATAGTTCGCGTTGAAAGACGCTTGCGCATACCACCACCAATTAGTCACAGGGTCCTTATCCGCATATTGCTCAAGATAATCCACCACATAGTACACATCTGGCCTGTGTTGGGTGTTGCTATAGTAATAGGCAGCAAGCGCAGGAACAAAATGAGAGCGGCTATTCAATGTGTCCAACAACAACCACCATTGATACAATTTCTTATAGTTGTAATCCTTCAGTGGTGTAATGCGGCCATAGCTGTCGCCTGCATTTTGAATCTGGTAGGCCAGTAGGCGGAAATACATTTCTTCGTCACCAAACGAAGTCGCCTTCACGGTTGTTTCAGTGGGTGGCTCAGGTACTATAGAAAAATCTGGGCTTGCTTGCCTAAGCATCAGCCATGTGCCAATCTGCAGCAAAAGAAAAAGGAAAAACGCCCAATCCTTGCGTAAGGCGCGCAGCATATCAGAACTGCCTACGTTTAAAGTCAAACGACGCCATCAGCAACAGCAGTGGAATATATACCACGGACTGCATCAGAAAAATCGGCACCAACTGGAATATCCAAAGCGCCGCGTCATTATCCACGCCATATACCAGCCATTTTGTTTTGCCGTATAAATCGAGTCGTGGCAACACCACTGAAACCGTTTCCATTGCAGTGCGCAATACCCAGCTAAGGCCAAATTCAGGTAACGGTGCCTTCAACATCACTGCCGTAAAAAAGCCCATCATGCGGGCGATCAGATAAAAGCCGCAGGTCACCATCACAGAAAGTACAGCGCTCTGTAATATAAGTGAGCAGGCTAACGCAAAAGCAATTACCAGCAATGTTTCAAGTATCATGCTAGCGCCCCAAAACACCAGGCCTGCGATATTAGGGCTTAGCATGGTACCAAGCATTACAATCACCAACAGGTTTAGCGCCAATGCTAAAACGGAAAATCCGGCCCAATACGCAAAAATGAAGGCTGTGCGGGAAATCGGGCGCGTGAGCATCACTTCTATTTCGCGGTTTTCAAATGCTCGCCGCACATGAAAACAAACAAAAATCACAAGCCCAAGATTTACAATCGCGCGCGCGGCACCCGCCATATAGGTCAGCGCCATCTGGCCTTGCTCCACTAGCGCGGTACCACCAAGAAAATATGAAATCGAGGCTGCAAGTGCAATTGCCCCTACCAGCCCCAAAAAAAACCAGTCACGGCGTGCGGTCAGTAAAATATAACGGATGGTAGTAAGCATATTCTGCCTCGTAGTTAGAAGGTCAGCGGCCGGCGATCGTTCGTGAATTTACGATACAGGTCTTTGTCTTCACGTGACACACCCTGTGACGGCACAATCGTGGCCTTAATGAAAATCACGGTTTCCACTACTTCGTTTTGCTTGTCCACGCTCTTGAAAATGTTGCCGATGTAAGGCACGCTCTGCAGGCCTGGAACGCCCGTATCCTGATTCACTGATTTCTCTGTCATCAGGCCACCAATCACCATCACCTGCCCACTCTTAATGCGAAGTATCGAATCAATTTCACGTACTTCAACAATCGGCACCGAGCTAGTGACATTGCTATTTGTGCGCGCAGCCAGTAACGCCACCCCCGGATCCGAGACACTTTCAGTAATGCGAGAAAGCGTCGGGCGAATGTTCATAACAACTTCACCCTTTCTTAAATCAATCGTTGGCTGCAGTGTTAGAATCACGCCAATCGGCACCGTACGTACGTTACTTTGCACCGTGAGATTGGTTTCTTCCTCAGCACCCGTGCCCACCCGCTGCTCTTGCACATCAAGGTCGAAATACACAAAATTTTCAGCAAATGTCAGCACCGCTTGCTGGTTGTTCATTGCATTGATTCGCGGACTGGAGAGCGTGCGAGTTACACCAAACTCTTGAATCAGTGAAACTGCTGTTTCAAGCGAGACATCATCAATCCCAAAAATCTCAGAAGGCAGTGTAGTAAACTGCAACACTTGATTACCCAGCGTACCGGTTGTGTTGGTAAAGCCGCTCTGAATATTGAAATCCGTGAAACGCTTGTTAATCAAATCCCAGCGCACACCGCTCCGGTATCTGTCATTCAAAGCCACTTCAACGATTTTTGCTTCAATCAGCACCTGCGCGGCTTGCGATTCTGTCACGCGCTCAAGGTACTGTTTAATGGCTTTATGCTGCTTTTCGGTAGCCAAAACACTCACAATGCCAGATTGCTTGTTCACCGAAAGTATCGCACTACCGCCTGCAGCCGCAGGCGCAGCACCGCCGCGAGGTGCCGCTGAAGGCTGACCAAGGACATCGTTCAGTGCTGCATCCGCCGCAGCCCCAGCACCTTGCGCCAGCGTGCCAGGCGCCCCCCCGTAGCTATCCAAAATCTTCTGCAAAGCCTTTTCCACCTCAGCCCACACATTGCCGTCTGATGAAGAACTCAGGGTATTGGTTGAGCCCGTCGAAAATGCGTTCGCTCCGCCACCGCCACTACCCGCACCAGCCACAGCGCTCAGCACTTGCGTAGAAATATTCACCGAACCCGCGCTAGAGCGCGTGAGGTTCAGAATGTCTACGTTATAGTTCACGATATAGGCTGAATCACGCTCGACTTTCAGCACACCATTTTTGATGGAATAACGCAGGCCAGCCAGTTCGCAGATGCGTTCTAGTACTTCAGAAAATGGCTTATCTTTTGCACGGAAAATAATGCCGCCGGCGATGCCGGGATCAACCTCTACATCCACATCCGCACGACGGGCAAGCTCAATCAGCACTTCTTTGAGCGGCACATCTTCTGTCACCGAAAGTGTCACCAGTTTATCCTGCCCAATCACGGGCGGGCGTGGGGCAACCAGTAGCTGCGACACATCTGGTAAAATCGGGTCTGGAGGCCTATCCTCAATCGTAGGAGTGCCTGGTTTAATCAGTTCGCGCCGATAATCATCGCGTGAAAGCCCAAGGTTTGGGTCAATGAGGTCGTTCGTTTCAGGGTCAAACGTCTGATCCACTTTTTGCTTTGCAGTATCGTATGTATCTTCCGCAACGTCCTTTGCTTGGCGGGCAGCATTCTTTGCATCCTGCTCCAGCGTTGGCACATTGCACGACGCCAACAATTGAATCGCAACCACCACAGAAAAAACAGTGGATGCGCGCTTCAGACGGCACGGTACACAGGCCAAAATTTTTGATAAGAAACTGACTTGGATGGAACGTTGTTTCATTCGTACACTTCGTTAACAGGCATCATATACTCAACCAGTATTTCCGTCACCTGTTCCCTCAACATCCCTTGCAGCCCTGGGAAAAGCGCACACACAAAGAGAGAAAGTGCAAGCGCTGGACCAAATGGAAACTGCCGACCCCTACCAGCAAATCCCCACAAAACTGCTGTTACTACGCCTATCACACCCGCCAAAAAAAAGAAAGCTATAAATAGATCAATACCTAAAAAAACACCGGCCGCCGCCATGAATTTTACGTCACCCAATCCAAGTGCTTCTACTTTTTTCCAGCACGTAAAAATCCAGCGCAGAGCAAAACCACTTACAACGCCAATCGCCGCGCCCGCAAGTGCAATGCCAATATCGCGATACAAAAATGCATAGATTGTACCAATGATGGCAATCGCAATATTCAGCCCATCAGGAATGATTAAGCATTCGAAGTCGACCACAATCATCACCACCAACGCAACGGACAACGCCGCGAACAATAGCGCCTCAGCACTCACGCCATAACGCAAATACACCACGTAAAACATCGCCGCCTGCGCAAGCTCAATGAGGGGATATTTTCCACTCACACGTACACCGCAATACCGGCACTTAGCTTTTAATACCACCCATGACAAAACGGGAAAAAGATCGAGGACGCCAAGCGTGTGATGGCAGCTTGGGCAACGTGAACGCCCAGCAACAATACCAGGCTCCTCATGAACCAATCGGTAACTCGCAAGCGTAGAAAAGCTGCCGAACAAAAGCCCGGTCAACACTACCACCACATGCTCTAGCCACACAGGTTCAATCATATACCTCACAAACACCAATTTGGTGTATTATACCTGCAATAATTCTATATTGCACTATCAATCCCGTTGAATAATTTAGACAAATTTTGCGTTCTACAATATAATTATTCAACATTTTATTTTAAGGGTCGGAATGGGAAGGGTCGCGTGCAGCATCCCCCGCAAGGGCAGAGTATTAAAACCGCGAGCAGCGGGATTCTCGATTATTGAACTCAGCATTATCCTTGCCATTGCCGCCTTCGTGATTGCCAATGCTTTCATTATTAGCGTGGCTAAAAGAGAACTCCACAAATTCAGCGATACTTATGACAAAATGGAAAACATCAAGCTGGCTCTGACCAAGCATGTGAACCGTTACGGTTATTACCCCTGCCCCGCAGGCGGCCTTGTGCCACACAATGACGAAACGCTGGGCGCACCCATTTGTGATTTTGAAGGCGAGGAAGACACAGTAAATGGGCTGTTCAAGATATCAACTTACGGTTTTGACTTTCAAACCGTGTTGCTGGGTGTTCTTCCCACCAAGGCTTTGGGGCTTCCCTCAAATTACATGATGGATCAATGGGGCAACCGCATTACTTATGCTGTTGTAAAAAATCTTACAACGCGCGAATCCTACGTTGCTACGACCGATGGTGTGATTCAGATTAACTCTGCACAGGGGCCGCTCACGCGCCGTGTAGCCTATGTAGCCATCAGCCATGGTGAAAATGGTGTCGGCTCATGGCCGTTTAATGGCACCGTGCGAAAGAAAAGCCCGGCAGAGGGTATTTATGAAGGCGGCGAACAAGAAAACCACCATATGGATGCTGCTGACCCTTGGGACGAGGTTTTTTATTACGCCACTCGCCCGCCACTTGATACAACCGGCCATAAGATGATTTTCGACGACATCTTGATTTGGTCACAACAAGAAGACCCCCAAATGCCAGATGAAATCGTTAACTTTTCGCCGCATGATATCCGTGGCCTTGTTGTGTGGCTGGACGGCACAGAAGAAGCAACAATCCAGCGTGATGGAAATAATCGCGTCACTCGTTGGCAGGACAAAACCAGTGTCCACAACAATGCTGCGGCCAATGACGCGCTTGGTACCGATACTGCACATATGCCGCTGTATGTGCCTGCGGGACAAAATGCTTTCTCCAGCCAAATAAGTGATTTCACTTTGAATGCCGTGCGCTTTGTAAATGGCGAGAGTAACGCACTGACAATAGATGTGCCGCCAGGTGATACAAGTCTCAGCGGCACAAACCTTGTTAATCTAACATTGTTTATCGTTGCCACTTCGAATACCGACGGTACTCCAGACCGCAAAATGTTCATTGGGCGGGGTGTAAGCACGGCGGATGATAGCACCATGGTAAATGGCTGGGGTTTTGGCAGCACTGTTGATAATTTCACCCGTGGCTTTTGGCTTCAGGATCACGCCGATGAGCTAAAGCGCGTGGATGCAACGTTTCAGCCGAATGACTTCAATGCACCCAAAATCTGGGCTGCAAAATATGACAGCGCCTATTGGCTTTTTGGCTTAATGAAGTTCTACCAAGCCTGCGCTGACCTGGGTAGCCAAGTGTATGATACAGCCAGCCTGATGCCTACAGGCAATCTTCCCATCCGCATCGGCGCACAATACCTTGATGTAGGCAATGCTGCCGTGCACACCTTAGAGGGCGATATCGGCGAAGTAATCATTTACAGCACGCCACTTTCCGATTGGGATCGTGAGAGGATAACGCGTTATCTAGCCACGAAATGGGGTATTGCACCCGACCTTGCAACTTGCTCACTGGCCGCACCACAATGCTTGCCGGGCACAATGCCGAAAGGCGGTGCATGCACATCCAATTCAGGTTGCTGCAGTGGAGCCTGCTCAGGCTCTGGCACGTGCTGCGTACCAATCAATTATTCCGGTGGTTTTGAAAGCTGCGTCGTGGATGTAGATTGCTGCCCCGGTTCTATTTGCAGCTTGGGTGGCATTTGCTGGCGCCCCTAATTAAAGCTTGGCACTTTGCTTAAGAAATCGTTGCGCCATATTTGCTGATAAGTTTCAGCAGACATATTCCCACCCGAAAGAATCACCATCACCCGCTTTTTATCCTTTTGGCTTTTCAACCACGATGCCGCTGCCGCCATACCCATGGCTGATGTCGGCTCTACCGTTGCTTTCAGCAAATGCGATAGCCATTGTGTCCAGTAAATGATGGGCTCTTCTGGCACCTCAATAATCCCGGCGAGTTTTTTTAAACCCTCAAATGTGCGTGGTGTCAGCGAGAGAGTGCGCGCACCATCCGCAATCGTTTGCGGTGAATCTTTAAAGCGGAAAATACTACCCTGCCTTAAGGATTGCGCTGCATCGTTTGCCTGTAGCGGCTCTGCTGCAAAAATCTTTGCTTTCGGCGCTAATTTTTCTGCTGCAATATAGGTGCCCGTTGCAAGGCCACCGCCTCCCACAGGTGCAAAAATCGCATCTGGCATTGTGTGCATATCTTCCAGTGCCTCAAGGCACGCTGTGCCTTGGCCTGCAATTACATCTTCATTATCAAACGGTGGAATCACCACGGCACCTTTGGTCGCAGCTTCTTTCACTCTGTCTTCTGCTTCCTGCCGTGTTTCAGTTACCACCACTTCTGCACCATATCCGCGCGTGGCTTGCTGTTTCACGGCAGAAACAATTTTGGGCAAGTAAATCGTGGTGCGCACACCTAACATGCTGCCAGCCCATGCCACTGCTTGCGCGTGGTTACCTGAGCTATAGGCCACCACATGTTGAGGTAATTGGTTTCTCTCTTTGAGCACCAATAGTGCATTTAGGGCACCGCGCGCCTTGAAGGCGCCAATTTTCTGAAATATCTCAGCTTTGAATATAACCTCGTGCCCCAACCAGTCATTTAAATGTGCCGACGTTAATAGGGGGGTGCGGTGAATAAACGGCGCCAAACGTACGCCTGCTTTTTTTACGTCATCAAAATGGGGAAGCATCATTCCGGCAATTCCATGCGAAGAGATAGAAAAATTCGAATTAAGACGTGCTGTCCGTCGGCGCGCCGCCTTCAGGTTTTTTGCGCGGCGCAGGCGCTTTTTTGCCGCGCTTACTGCGCTTCAATTCCACCATGGCCGTAAATTTACCTTTGGGTGCCGTTGGCGCGGTGGGTACTGCGGCCTGAGGACCCTTTGATCCACTCGCAGACTTACCGCCGGCTGAAGGCTGCATCGACTCATAATTATTCGGCTTACTCACAATAATGAAGTCACCTTCCTTGGTAGATTCAATCTCTAGCACATATTTTTTCACAGGATTTTTAGAATCATCCTGCCTGCTAAACACCATCGTATAGAGCTTCGCGTTTGCCGGAATAGAAACCGTGGGGAACTCTTCATGCAATTTTTGCAAATCGGCCTCTGCTGCCTCAATACTTGGGTAGCGCTTGCCTTTTTTGATGCCGCGCATCACCGGATGCCCCCAATTCGGGTGCTGGCGTTTCGGGCGGTGGCGCTGCGGGTGATATTTAAGCTCTGAATCAAGTTTGGTCGCCTGCAGCGTAAACTTGCTTTCCCCGGCTTCGTGGATACTGAACAGGGCATAATTGCCGAGGTAGCCTTTGTCGAATTCTTCAGGCGTAATGCTGTAGCCACGAATCCAAAGGATAATGCTTTCTTTTTTATTACTATCGGGGTGCTTGCGGGAAAGAATAAAATTTTCGCGGAACACTTCAAGTCGCTCTACGGCTTGTGCCTTGTTGGCGAAGCGGAAACGCCCCTCTGCCACGGCTTCAATATTCGGGTTTTTTATGTTTGCATATTTGGCCATATAGAAGCCATTCTAGCAAAAAAAATTAAACATTACAGCAAATTAGCTTCTAAGAGGCGGAAACAAGTTCCAGTACCACTTTGTCTTCATGGAAGCTGAATTTTTCGCGCATAAATTCGCGCATTGATTCTGAAGGCACGCCGCCGCGTGCCCACGCCAACACCGCTGCATTATAGTCTTTTGGGTTAAACGAACCCGTCTGCTTAACGGCCTCAAGCACCTTTATCAGGTTATGCAGGTGGATACCGAAATACACAAAGGTCTGCTCACCTTCCGGGCTTTTTCCTTCCACCAAAACACAGCAGAACATTTTATCGAGGTTAAAGCTTTCCGTTCTGTTAAATTCGGGCACTTATTTATCCCCCTTTGGTAACTCCAGCACACTCAGCTGGTTATTCTCTGTACTGTTATCAAAGGGTATATTCACCTGCTCAATGAATTTCTCCAGAAGCCCTTCTAGGGCTTGCCTATCTTCGGCGCGCTCTTTGGCGTGTGCCGAACCGATGCGCATGAAACTAACATCCGTTAGCGGAATATTATTCTCGGTTATGTCCATTACCGATTCGTGCTGTGGCTTACCGAACTTACTGACCCAACTCATGAAACCATCACCAAATAAACTACAGGGGTGTATTCGAATACACCCCTGTAGTTTATTTTAAGTTGCCTGTTTTTACTAGAGAATTTTATTATGCACCACGACCGGTGATGTTCACCTGTTTCTGGACACCTTTAACCACAGCCTCGGCAACACCAAGGTTTTCAGCCTCTTTTGCAAGCTTGGTAAAGTATTCTGCACCAGAGCCACGAGCTTCATGCTTTTTCTGATCTGCGGCATGCTTTTGTTCCCTCGCCTCAACATCTTTTTCCTTGATGCCAAGTGTATGCGTAAGCTCCGTTTTAGCCGGATCCTGAACATAAGACACAAGATTTGCTTGCTTGTCGGCATCAATACCTGAATTCCTGATGAGATCCGCTGCCTGATCAATATCAATTGAGCCTTTTTTCAGCAGGTGATCAATCACTTTACCGGCAATCTGCTCGCCAGCAACACGAATGGTCGCATCGCTAATTTTAGTGTCTTTTTCTACGAAGCCAGATTTCAGAGCCTTATCAAACGCAGCACTGATAGCATTTTCACGTTTTTCTACCAACGCCTCATTAGCTGCGTCATTCCTTGCAACAGCGTCATCCTGCAACTTCCCTGCAGACGTTTCAATCTGCGTCGCTTGAGTCGCGTGTTCACCCAACACTTTGCTTGATGCAAGGCCGTTGATTGCATCCACTACCGCTTCGCGCTGCCCTTCGCTCATGCTCGCAGTTGCCGTCGAACTCACAACATAATTGGTGCCATTCGTTCGGGTAACAGCAATCGCTGCTGTCTTAGCGTCTAGCTTATGACCCTTACCATCACCTTCTGTCATAAGCATTTCCATAGCGGCACCAACTTTTTGAAGGTCTCCGCCCATCGCCGCGCTGAGCTTGGTAATAAACTCTGTGCCGGCGGCAGCCAGAACAGTATCACTGCCCTTGGTGGTCCATTTTTTTGCTGCAGCCTTAAGCTGTGGCTGAATATCTTCCAGCACTTTCTGTGCAGCCTGTTTTTCAGCGGCAGAAATACCAGGGTTTTTATACTCCACATCTTCCGACGCAATGCCCTCAGTCGGCATTTTAAGGGCCGTATTAAACTCGGCGACCGAGTCTTTAATCGCCGTCTGGCCTTTTACCGTTACTTCTTCTACCTTCTTCTGGTAGTGCGCGCGCTGGCGAGTTGCACTCGTGTCAGCAGACATCGCAACAGCCGCCACAGCCAGATCTTCTGCTGCCGCAGCTTTCACGCCCGTATACTTCACCACGAACGTGCCAACGGTCACATCTTTACCCTGCAGGAAGTCATCCATCTTCTGCATTGGGGCAAACTTGCTACCTTCCAGCACACAGCACTTTTGATCGCTGAAGGCACTTTTAAGGTCGGCTTTTGCTTTATCGCCACCTACCGTGTTTACTGCCTCAATGGCTTTCACCAGAACGGCAACTTTTTCTAAATCGGTTTTGCCTTTCAGCGCGGCTACTTCACCCAGAATCGTAACCGGGTCATACTTGCCTGACATTGCCGTTCCAGCACGTGCATTGTCCTCTGTCAGAACAGTTGCCACACTGTCAAGCAACGCATCCCTAGTTTTTTTATCAAGCTTCGTAAAGAAGTCGATAGGATCCATTGCCAAATCATCGCGTCGCACTTCATAGCCCTTAGGATCAATCTTGAGCTTGCCATCTTCGCTCTTATCGACTTTTGCAAGCACGGTTACGTCCGCCCCACGAACACCCTTGAACACACCGGCAAACTTAACCGTCTCGTCTGGGCGCATGGCTTCGATATAATCCGGCACGGAATCACGAAGAACTGTATTCCTCTCTGCTGGGCTAGTCGTCTTTTTGAGTTCATCTTTAAGCCCGCTCAGCGCTTCCGCAAGCCTGCCGGCAGATGTAAGCCTTAATTTTTCGGCAAACGCCTGATCAATCGTTTCCGTTTTGGTGTCAAGGCTCTTAATTTCCTGATTCTTGTCAGCAATCCGGTCTACAATATCCCCAGAAATTCTTGAGTCAGCCGCATCGATTGTAGCGCCAGACGTCCTACCGTTATCCACGGCAGACTTCAGCGTTTCCATCTGCTTCGGGCTAGCCGTTTCGAGCCATTTCTCCATCGTCGTCAACGCCGTAAGGCTTGGTGGAGATTTGCTGAAATCTGCATCAATCAGCCTATTTTTAATGGCAGGCTCAAGAATCTTCTCAATCGTTGGCTGGTTCGTTTTAGCATTTTTTGCCACAGGGCTCATGTCAACGTTGTCACCGATGACTTTAGAAACGCCCGCCACAAGGCTGGCAATGTCCTTGTCTTCCATTTTTTTCAGGTCAGCGCGGCCAGGCAGCGTATCGAAGCTCTTAAGCGTGCCATCTTCTCGCAGTTTAATGGCAATTTCTTTCAGCTCCGCACGGCCTTCTTTTGTTGCAGCCAGCGCTTCAATTGCCGGAATTGCACTGCCTTTTTTAATTTCTTCGGGCTGCGTTATAACGAATGATTCATAACCCACGCGGCGGATTTCGCTAATACCGATGTTAATCTGACTCATCTTATTCGTCGTGGTCAGCGGCAAACCATTTACCTCGAGTGGAGTCTTAAGACCCGGAGCAGTTGAGCCAACTACAGGCTCCTGACCACCGAACTTTACGTCCTTGATCTGAGAAAGCTCAAGCCTGAGTGCAAGAAGCTTTTTCTGTTTCTCAAGTTCTTCCATCATTTCTTCGATAGTGGCCATAAGACTTCTCCCTTTTTTAACCTATCTGTTCCCTCGCCTGCCTTACTTTAAATTGCCGCAGGCATGGCATGTTTTCTTGTTACATCGATCATAATGCCACAGAATTGTTAACAGAACGTTAATAGAATTGTGACAATTTTATGAATTCGTTAATTTCCGTTAATAATTTCCTGCGCTTTGTGGCAATTAATAGTTAAATATCAATGTATTAAAAAAACAGCACTGGATGCAGAAATCTGCAAAAATAATGATGGAAATGATTAATATTTATGGCGCGGATGGCCTAAAAATGGTGACCCCAACGAGATTCGAACTCGTATTACCACCGTGAAAGGGTGGTGTCCTAACCATTAGACGATGGGGCCATGCTGATACTTTAGCGTGGAGCGAGGCTTTTAACAGATTGTTTTTACCTCGTCAAAGCATATTTGAAGGGCTTGCAGGGGCGTGCTCAGGCCGTCTTTTGTTTGAACTCGCACAGCGCGCGTATCGCGCATTTTCCGCACTCGGGCTTTCTGGCCTTGCACACATAACGCCCATGTAAAATCAGCCAGTGATGTGCGTGCATTTTCCATTCTTTGGGAATGTTTTTTTCCAGCTGTAATTCCGTTGCCAGCACGGTTTTTGCCTTCGCGATGCCAATACGGTTGCTCACACGGAACACATGCGTATCCACCGCAATCGTCGGTTTGCCAAAGGCGCAGTTCAGCACCACGTTAGCGGTTTTCCGCCCCACGCCGGGCAGCGCTTCCAGCGCTTCGCGCGTTTGCGGCACTGTGCCGCCATGCTCTTTCACCAGCTTTTCACTGAGCGCGATGATGTTTTTGGCTTTGGCATTATATAGGCCGATGGTTTTGATATACGTTTTAAGCCCCGCCTCACCTAGTTTCAGCATCTTTTGCGGGCTGTCTGCCACTTTAAATAGAGCCGGCGTGGCCTTGTTTACACCCACATCCGTGGCCTGCGCCGAAAGCACCACCGCCACCAGCAGCGTATAATCATTGGTAAACAGCAGCTCGGTGCGCGGCTCAGGGTTTGCCGCCGCCAATTTCGCAAAAATCTTGGATATCTGTTCTTTTTTCACTGCTATGATTTAACCTAACGTTAACCAATAAACGGCATACTATACGTCATATGGTTTTGTACAACACAAACAGAATGCTGGAAGAAACACGCGGGGAATATCATTCCTTCCGCGATTTAATGTCTTTTAGAAACAAACCGCAGCCCGCGATTTATAAATCGCTCACCTCGCCGCGTGGTGAGGCATTGTTTAATGCGATTGAGGCGGCGTTAGACAATATCGGATTCCGGCGGCTTTCTTTTTTGGGGCAAGGCGAATTCTCGCTCGCATTTTACGCCACTGACGGCATGGTGTGCCGCCTTGCCAGCGCGCGTGAGCCAGAACGCATCAGTCACCCCGCCATCGCAAAACCCATCGAAACACTGATAGTTTCCGTAGACCACGATGAGGGCCCCGCCTCGCGCTGCAAGCTCGAAATATTGCCTTACTTCAATTCAAAATTAACCTCACGCAAGCATGTTCTGCAGCTTTGTGCCGTATTGGAAGCCTCAGGATACGAGGTGGACGACCTTGCTAAAAAAGGGAATGTCGTCGTCATCCCGCATAATGGGGGGTGGTTGCCGCTGTTGCTGGATATCGGGCTTTTAAAAAGCCAATCAAAGGTTTTGAGGTTAACGAAGAGGCCCTAAAACGTATCCTTGCGCCGTGGGAAGGCGCACAGGAAGCTTATGATCCACGCATCCTCACCCATAGCATTACCGGTGTTGTATCCGCTGAAAACTTGAAGCGTATTGAAGAAGTTCTCACGGGCGGTGAGCGCACGAGCAGCCTTGTGGCCTCCTTAAAGCAGGGCCTTTACCCTTCCGAAATCGGGCAGGTTTCGCACGCCGCCATTTTAGACAGTGAGGGGAATTGCCAAAGCTGGGGTGAATACTTTCACAAAGGGCTTGAAAATTATCGCCCAGACCCAAATGCCGGTGCGCCTAAAGGCCGCGGAAAAGGTCGGGAATAGGCCAAAAAACACCCCTGTATTATTTTTTTTAAAATATTGTTGACAGGCTTCGGGCTTATGCTTATAACACAGCCCTCGCCCAATCGGAGTCTACTTCGAAACAGGCTGCTCTTTTACATCGTGAATCCAGAGGGAAGAAGTGAAGGCGGTGACGCGCACGTTTATACAATAAACCGGCGTTTTTCATTGCTGTTTCACTTTTTCTTAAAGTCAAACACACCTGAAACATATGCAAATATGTTTCAATAAGTAAAAGCAGTGTAAAACGCACAGGTACTACAATTTAAGACCTGTGCATTATTTTTATACTCGTCAGAGTTAAGATTTAGTGCGAATACAGGTTTCGAACTTTCAACTTGAGAGTTTGATCCTGGCTCAGAACGAACGCTGGCGGCAGGCCTAACACATGCAAGTCGAACGCCCCGCAAGGGGAGTGGCAAACGGGTGAGTAACACGTGGGAATTTTCCTCATAGTTCGGGATAGCCTCGGGAAACTGGGATTAATACCGGATACGGTCTACGGACGAAAGATTTATCGCTATGAGATAAGCCCGCGCCTGATTAGCTAGTTGGTGAGGTAATGGCTCACCAAGGCTACGATCAGTAGCTGGTCTGAGAGGACGACCAGCCACACTGGGACTGAGATACGGCCCAGACTCCTACGGGAGGCAGCAGTGGGGAATATTGGACAATGGGCGCAAGCCTGATCCAGCCATGCCGCGTGAGTGATGAAGGCCTTCGGGTTGTAAAGCTCTTTAGCAGGGGAAAATAATGATGGTACCCTGAAAATAAGCTCCGGCTAACTCCGTGCCAGCAGCCGCGGTAATACGGAGGGAGCTAGCGTTGTTCGGAATTACTGGGCGTAAAGCGAGCGCAGGCTGTGTATCAAGTCAGAGGTGAAATCCCGGAGCTTAACTCCGGAATTGCCTTTGAAACTGATACGCTAGAGTCTGGAAGAGGGTGGTGGAATTCTTAGTGTAGCGGTGAAATGCGTAGATATTAAGAGGAACACCAGTGGCGAAGGCGGCCACCTGGTCCAGTACTGACGCTATAGCTCGAAAGCGTGGGGATCAAACAGGATTAGATACCCTGGTAGTCCACGCTGTAAACGATGGGTGCTAGCTGTTGGGAGGTTACCTCTCAGTAGCGCAGCTAACGCGTTAAGCACCCCGCCTGGGGAGTACGGTCGCAAGATTAAAACTCAAAGGAATTGACGGGGACCCGCACAAGCAGTGGAGCATGTGGTTTAATTCGATGCTACGCGAAAAACCTTACCTGCCCTTGACATCCTACGACGGCTTCCAGAGATGGATTCCTCCCCGCAAGGGGCGTAGAGACAGGTGTTGCATGGCTGTCGTCAGCTCGTGTCGTGAGATGTTGGGTTAAGTCCCGCAACGAGCGCAACCCTCATCCTTAGTTGCCATCATTCAGTTGGGCACTCTAAGGAAACTGCCTGTGATAAGCAGGAGGAAGGTGGGGATGACGTCAAGTCATCATGGCCCTTACGGGCAGGGCTACACACGTGCTACAATGGTGGTGACAGAGGGAAGCTACTTCGCAAGGAGCGGCCAATCTCAAAAAGCCATCTCAGTTCAGATTGTAATCTGCAACTCGATTACATGAAGTTGGAATTGCTAGTAATCGCGGATCAGCATGCCGCGGTGAATACGTTCCCGGGTCTTGTACACACTGCCCGTCACGCCATGGAAGTTGGTTTTACCCGAATTGGTTGTGCTAACCGCAAGGAGGCAGACCAACACGGTAGGGTCAATGACTGGGGTGAAGTCGTAACAAGGTAGCCGTAGGGGAACCTGCGGCTGGATTACCTCCTTTCTAAGGATTTTTTCGGGTATGTCACCTCACGGTGACTCTGAGAAATCAAAGAACAACGGTGTGTCACCGTCTTCATTTCGTCCTTCTGGATTTAACAACGAAAAAAAACCGCTGGGTCTCCCCGGCGGTTTTTTGTTTGGGTATTTTGCTTTTTTTAGTCCGGTAAATCCGGCAAATCGACAGTTTTAATCTCCCGTTTCAGCAATTTTCCAATCGCGAGGCGGGCTTTTGGTTCATCAATGCCTTCATCTCGGGCGCGCTCCACCAGCGTATCCCTCATCGTTTCAAGCGCCTTGGTCTTATCCGCAATTTTTCCATCCTTCACGCCAATCATCAATATACCAGAATCACCGGTCGTAAATGTCAGCGCCGTGCTCACGCCTGCGCGAAATGCTATATTCGCTAAAAGCACCCAGCTCAGTTGATGCCTCGCGCCGGAACACACTTTCTGGCGGAGGCGCACCATCAAATATCTGCTCGTCTGCCGTTACATTCGCATCATGTGCATTCAGCAATCTACGCAAACCCTCATTTTTATTTTGAACGGTCACTGCATAGGCTTCATCAAATGTTACTCTCACCGTTGGGTCATGCGGGTGGCGCAGTGAATGCGTGTCACCATCTAAGCTCACCACATTCAGCAAGCCGCCCGTAATGTCTCTCACCAATTCTTTGCGTAATGCATTATTCACCATCACCACACTCCACTTTATGCAACTAACATAATGTTATATTTTTCTTCCAGTTCTTTTTTCGTCGTGGCAGGGGGCTCACTCCCCTCGCCGAATGCCAGAATTTTTCCGTATGCTTCAACGTCCAGAGCACCTTTTCCGCTTTCGAGCACGTCATTAAACTTTTTCAGTTTAGCTTTATCCACTAACACATAATACCAACAGCGCGTACCCTTTGTATTCGTGCCGTTCACACGGTATACACATTCTCCACGACCAGAGACCACTTTGGCAAAATGCTTCTTTGTCATAAGCTATTTCTTTATAACTTGTGAAACCGTTGGTGTGGCTTGTTGACCCTCGAAGTCCGTAAGTATATGCGGACGGACAACGCCGTGATGCTCTGTATCAATAGCCGCCATATCCATCTTTGTTTCCGCCCTTCCCCTATCTCGCTGCTCTACACTTAAATGGTAGAGTGTGTCCATCGACACTGCTGGGTGTCCTGAAAGTGCAGGTATCTTTTGTTCCACTATTTCTCGGTACGTCTCCATCAGCGGCGCCAGTGACTTATCCATCACGACCGCAGCCGATGCTTCATACCTCTGCCTTTCAGACGACCGCACCGAACCTGCGTACTCGCGCAAAAGCACCTCGCGGTCTTTCACATCAATTTTTTCAATTTTTTCCTTCATTTCTGATATATAGCGTGGATTCTCTGGAGTACGATCTTCTGGCCTAAATGCTTCATCCACATACCGAACTGCAAGTTTCAAGGCCTGCAACGACGCATCTACGGCGCGATCGCCCTTAGGTTCAGCACGGCGTGCAATATCTGCAAGGCTAGGTACATCCACGAGCATTTTCTGCACATGCATGATATCCACTAAAATTTCTGGATACATACGGCTATGGTAGTCGCTTGGTAAACTTTTTGTGTCCAGTGTCGTTACAACAGACTCGTTCCCGTATGCAATCGATGCGAATTTTTTAATCCACTGCTGTGCACCATTTAGCAAGCGACGTGCTTCAATCATGGCGATTTTTGTTGGGTCTTCGAATGCATCGTTCCCAAGATCCATTCCACTACCGATTGTTGTGTGTACGTTTTGCTTCCATGCTTCAGAGCGAATGGGTTTGCCAACAAAGTCGTCCAGCATGTGTAGTGCTTCTTCACGTGCTGCCGCGCCATATAACCCACCATCACGAAAATAGAGCGATTTTCTTGGAGCAAAACTTAGGCCCTCCGCATTCGCTAAATTTGAAGCGTCAATGGCATTCCCTATTTCATCTTTGCAATATATCACTTCAATGCCATGCCGCTGCAATCCATCATAAAATGATGCCGGCACTTCTGCGCGCATTGTTTGCTCCAAGCTCTCTCGTCCTTTGCTCTCTTCTGCATAAATGGCTTGTTTCTGGGCCTCCGCACTTGCAGATGATTGAAATAAACCGAACACTGGAGTAACTAACGACTCAAATCTCGTTTGCTTTTTTTGCACAGGCTGTGGAGCAAATTTTTTCAAGAAAGCCGGTGTATCCGCCTCCATCTCGCTTGTCACACTATCCAGTTTTTTCTCAAGTAGCGGTGCATAGGCCTGAGTAAGCGCTGGAAAAAGATCTTCTCGGGCAGCATCTTTAAGTGATTTTCCGGTCGCGGTTGCGCCCTTTAAAATATCTTTTGCAAGCTCCATCAGTCTTTCAACCGCAGGTTCTTTTTGACCATGTACCTTTGCTAGTTCTTCCCAGACCTGCGCGCCGACTAGCTCTATTTTTTTTCCAAGGGGCATTTTCGGATTTTCGCTGTCCGTCAATTCTGACAGCACTGTTAAATAATTGGCATGTTTGCTGGCATAATACTCTCGTGAGTATTGAACGGCTTGCCTAATACCGTCGGGATTCCATGCATCAGGATTTACTATCACTAGCGGCAGGTTTTCAGACTTCATTGAAACGCGCATAAGGTTTGCCTTATCGCCACCACCACCGATAACCGCTGCACTTTCCGATAGATATCTTACCCCAGCCACAACGCCTCCGCTCTTCTGGCATTGTTTCATCCTACCGCAGATAAGTTAAGAAACCTTTAAAATCAGTGGGCTCGACGCCGCGTGTGAGGTCAGTTAATCCGCTGGTAGTAGTAGAAATTTATGTTATTTTTCAGCCTGTTAGTCGCGGAAGGCTGTAGCTGAACCTTCTGCCGCCTATATTGTTTCTTAAATTCTACACTTACCAATAACTGTTTTTCTGCTTGGTAAAAAGCACTGGTTGGCGTGATATTTTCTTCGAGCCCAGACTGAAAAATAATATAGTCTGGCTTACGTTTTAAAACGTAATTTCCGTCTCCCTTAAAATGGCCGACAGAAAGCCTTTGCCCACCAAGTACCGCTTCTTGTTTTGCAATAGGGCGGTCATTCAACCCCAACATATCGAGATACCGATGCTCTGGCGTTAGATAAGGAATGTATCCAGCCATGTTAATGGCGATTAAAGACTCTTTTGGCCAGTGGGAATGAATGTGTCCTGCAATCGCTTTCCAATACAGCGGATACGTTGCTTGCTTTTCTGTGTGGAAATACGCCGCTTGTGACAACGAAAGAAGCATCGCAGCAATGCACAATGCCAATTGTCGCTTCTTAGACATGCGGAGCATTCGGTCTGCATATGACAGCCCTATCATTAATCCAAGAATCGGAATCAGTGGCACGATAAAACGAGATGCTGGCATCCAATCCCCACCCACTGCGACAATGTAGATCGCGTATAGCATCACGACACTGAAGAGCCATGTCATTTTTATAAGGATCTGATCATTCTTTTTTAGACTCAGACACGCACCTAGCAATGTATACACCACTAAAAAGGGAGGAGATTTGACATAGCCCCACAAATACTGAGCGCCATTTATATAAAAATCGGCAGATTTTACTCCTCTTAGCTTTGCATAATATGTGTTTGGTAGCAGGTCACCATAATAATGGTGCCTCCATAATACGTGCAGGAATACCAAGAGTAAAAAAGAGGTCGTCG
The DNA here is from genome assembly GCA_044356525.1 of Rickettsiales bacterium. GTDB lineage: Bacteria > Pseudomonadota > Alphaproteobacteria > Rickettsiales > RGZB01 > CAYXPR01. The sequence goes on along the minus strand of JBIKVZ010000004.1, from coordinate 26,506 downwards.
TCCAGAAGGCATACTTAAAAAGTGATACGTTTTTTGCATGATAGGATAGGGCGAGCAGATAAAAAACAGCAATGAACCACACAATGGTTGCTTCAGGACGCGCAAGATATGCCATAAAAAATACGCCGCCTGTTATACATCCGTCGCGAAGTGAAATTTTTTCTTCTTTGATTAAAAGAATGCGGCTTATTCCAATAAATAATAAAAGCGCATAAAGCGTTGTTTCCATTCCGGATGCGGCCCATACCACAAGGGGGTAGGACGTTGCGGTGATAAGAAATACCACCATTGGAAACACTGGGTTGGATGGCTCTAAGCGCTGCAAAACCCGTGGTGCAGCAATGCAGAGTAAAATCCAGCTGATGGTGCTGATAGACCGCGCGGCTATTTCAAGACCCACGCCCCAATATCCCAGCGAGGCTGTTAATAAAACAAAGAGTGGGCTGGTGTATCCCTCAATAAATTCATTAGTATTATAGACCACCCCTTCGCCACGCAGCATGTTGTGCGCATAGCGCAGAGTGATAAACGCGTCATCCACCCAAAAACCTGCATGCAGGACATAAAAAAAACACGCCATGCAAAAGCATAAAAACCAAAGCAATCCGAAAGAATAGGCGCGCCTATTTTTGTCCATTCAAACCTTGAAAACAAAATATTTATTCGCCAGATAATTATACAAAAGTACGACAATAACAGCGATCGATTTTGCAAAAAGCGAATGAATATAATTCGCCAAAAACCAAACTAAACCCGTATTCAGAATAAGCCCCCCATACCCCCAAAGAAAAAAATGAAGTATGCGCTTCTTGCTTCGCAATTGACCATCATGAAACGTCCAGGCTCGATTAAGAAAGAAAGACGCCGTCAACCCAACGCCATAAGAAACAATATTTGCCAAGACAATATCCACCTTAAGCCACAAGTGAATAATAGAAAACAAAACAAAGTCTAGCAGCGTACAGCTACCACCCACGACTAAGAATTTAGCAAACCGTATAGAAAAAAATCTAGGCACCCAGTATCCATACACAGGTTATAAGCCATGCCAAAATATTGGCGATAAAAAGCCTATCTGTATACAAAATGGACTCTGGTGAGCCGCCCTCCTTGTTTAAATACAAGAACTGAAGGTACCTAAATAAACCAAAGGCCACAAAAAAGACCGTAAATACGAAGTTGGTTTTGCCCATACGCTGCGCTACCTCTACGGCATAAATCGCGTAGGAAATCAAAGACGTCGCGCATGTTGCATTGATAAGCTTGTCTAAGAACTCTCTGTTGTAGCCACTTAACGCCTGCCGTGATTTTGCATTCGTAATATTATATTCATGTAAGCGTTTTCCAAAACCGAGGAACAGGGCGAGCAAGAAAGTAGATAAAATAATCCAAGGCGAGACCACCACTTCAATCGCATAGGCACCCATCAGCACCCTTAATACAAAACCTAATGCGATGGTAATAACATCCAAAATGGCAATACGTTTAATAAAAAAACTGTAACCAATATTCATTAATATGTAAGTCACTATTACATAAAAACAGGCCTTTGGTAGCACGCTTGTAATCAAAAACCCGAAGGCAAGCAGAAGAGTGGCAAGAAATGTAGCCGTAGGAATTTTAACTGTGCCTGCTGCAATCGGCCGATGCTTCTTTACAGGGTGAAGTCGATCTTCTTCCCTGTCACGCACATCGTTCAACACATAGATTGCAGAGGCAATAAAAGTAAACGCCGCCACTGCCGCAATCGATGCCTCCCACGCAGGCAACTGGTCTACTTTTAAGGCAAAAAATAGCGGCGCCGCCACAAAGCTATTCTTTACCCACTGCTTAGGGCGCAGCAACATCAATAATGCAAAGAAGTTTTTCATTTTATAAACTCAGTCGTTTGAATAACCATTCGGGTATATGGCATATGATAGCCATAATAAAATGCCATCGGGTCGGTACGTAAGCGATATTCTTTTTTCTGACCGCAGCCCGGATGATAGACTTGGCAACCATTTCACGTGATGCAATCAACGAATTGTGCATACCATAGGTCATCGGTGTATCGATAAATCCAGGCTTTATCGTCACCACATGAATCCCGCGTCCAAAAAATTTATTTCTTAGCCCGGAAGCAAGGCTATTTAGTGCCGCTTTTGCACTACCATATACATAATTACTTTGTCGCCCCCTGTCTCCAGCAACAGAGGAAACAACCACAATCACGCCTTTGCGCTCCTGATTAACCATTGCTTCTGCTGCTGCAGTCAGAATTTTTGCTGGTGTTGTATAGTTTATTCGCGTGACCGCTTCAATATTGCTAGGTCTTTCCTGATAACCCATGTCACCAACATCGCCAGCAACCATAAAAAACATATCTACTGGCCGCTTGGGCTTAAACAACTGCTCAACAAAATTTTCTATATTCTGCTGCGCATTCAAGAGGTCCAATACCACACAAGTAACCTCTACGTCGTTGCGAATCACGATGTCTTTTTTTAAACGCTCTAGCTCTTTCTTATTACGCGCCACAAGCACAAGATTTATACTCTGTTGTGCAAGCTGGTGGCAGAGAGCATAAGCCAGTGACGATGTTGCCCCCACAACAACTGCGTATTTTTTAACAGGAGGCGTATTTTTTATGCGCCCTTTGGTAGCAAACTTTATTTTTAAGCGCTGCAGAAATTTCATAGTTCTTTCCTAAAACCAAGGCGCTCCGACATCGCAGAATTAATTTTTCTTTTGGGATCTATTTCTTTTAAAACCCTACGCCAACGCGGCAATGCATGCTGATACATTTTTTCAAAATACTGTGGCTTCAAGCGTGCATCTTTTGCCAAATAGACTCGCCCCCCGATCTGACACACATAAGCATCTAGTGCATCGAGCAATTTATGCACTTCTGCCGTGTTTAGAAAATCAAGCGCAAGACTAAATCCTTCGTCTGAAAAAGAAAGCATGCCTTCTTTTTTGCCGTGGTATTTAATCACCGCAAGGCAAGAAAAAAGATCACTCTCTTGAATGAGGCTCAGGACTTTTCGGGCATGTTGCAACACATGCTTACTTTCTGGGATCAAGCATTGATATTGTAAAAAGCCCCGGCGGCCATATAGTTTGTTCCACTTACCAATTGCATCTAATGGGTGGAAGAAACTGTCAAATGCCACAACCGATTTTTTAGGCTCTTTCGACACGCTGCTAAATCGTGAACGATTATAATATGCCATTAAATATTTATTCATTACGAATGCAGGCAAGTAAAACGGCATGTCGAATTCAGGTTGCCGCAACTCGAAATTACGGAGGGTTTCAGGCTTTGATTCTTTAAGATGAGATGCGGCTTCAAATACCCCGCGACCCAATGCCGATCCTTTGCCAAAATGGTCAATCCACCCGACCATATAATCTGCGCCTTCTTTGCGATGATGACGAAATTGTGCAAGCATTTCCTCGATATTCTGAACACGGATGCTTTGAACCTCTATCTGCGCAGAGCTAATCGGCATAAGCTGCAATTGCACCTCTTCAATCACGCCCGTCATGCCCATACCACCAGCCGTGGCCCAGAAAATGTCCGCATGCTCTTTTGGAGTACATTCCACGGACTTGCCATTGACAAGGCGAATTAAAACCGCCTGCACGTGAGCCGCAAACTCACCCACTTTATACGCATTCTTCCCATGTACATTTGAGGCGAAACATCCGCCCACGGTGGCATACTTGGTGCCGGGAATCACGGGCAGGAACCAGCCCTTTGGAATTATGACCTTCATAAGGTCTGCAAGCGTCACACCCGCTTCGACACGAATTACACCAGTTTTTGCATCAAACTTCAGGAAGCGGCTTAAGCGCTCTGTAACGATGGTGCCAGACATGTTCAGTGCCGCATCACCATAAGACTTTCCCATGCCTCGTGCCACCATTCCCGCATGACATGAGCGCATTGCATCAGCCAAATCACTTATTTTTTCTGGCCTGTAAAGCGTACAAAGCATTCTTGGGAAGTGACCCCACCCAGAAATCAGTTGCTGGTTTTTCGGTAGCAATCGCGTATACCCTGTTATAGATTTCTTAAAGAAAATAGGCTCAAATCTGTTATGAAACAACATCATTTTATGTTCGCATCGCCAAATGCCCGCACGCACCACGATTTCTAGTTTTGTATCCTTGCTTACCAGCGTTGGTTGCAAAATAGAAAATTGCATCAATGCACCCTGGATGCGCCGTTTGTTAATGGTGCTGTTTCCGGCCGCAATACTCTTCCAGCTACTATATTATGGCTGGGTTGCTGAAGACGCCTATCTCACATTCCGTACGATTGATAATTTTCTAAACGGTTACGGTCTGCGCTGGAACATCGACGAGCGCGTACAGGCTTACACCCACCCCCTATGGATGTTACTCCACATTCCATTTGCTGCTTTTACAGGTGAATTATTTTTTACAAGCATTGCATTGGGCATTACCTGCAGTCTTGCCGCTTATTTTATGCTGTTTTTTGCCTTTCGCAGGCATATGCTCATCGCTCTCGGCATAGTTTCACTCCCTTTATGCCTTTCATACACATGGAATGTCTATGGTACATCAGGCCTTGAAAACTCACTCAATCACTTGCTGATGGTATGTTTCTGTCTCTGTTTTTTGAAGCAGGACAGTAGAACACCCTGGTTCACGCTAAGCTTCATTGCATCCCTTTCCGTATTAAACCGGATGGATACCGTATTGTTATTCATTACGCCGATGTTCGCTTTGATGCTGGCAAACCGAGGCAACATACGCTGGAAACATTGTTTATTTGGCACAATACCTCTTTTGCTCTGGGTTTCTTTCAGTTTTTTTTATTACGGCACACCCTTTCCAAACACAAAATATGCCAAACTCAGCACGGATATTCCCTCTTTGTGGCTGTGGAAACAGGGTCTACACTACTTTTTAGATTTTGTGCGCAACGATCTTGTTTCAGCCGTCATTATTTTGGCCGGAATAATAACATCTTATACGCTAGCGCTGTCCGCGTTTAAGCGAGGATCAATAAGACAAAATTACGGATTTTCACTTAAGCTTGGTGCCTTGGGCAGTAGCGTGTTGATCTACCTTTTTTATATCGCTTATGTTGGTGGCGATTATATGAGCGGGCGGTTCTTCAGCACGCCACTGATACTCGCCGTTATTATTTTAAGCTTCTCAGCTTGCCATAACATTGCGACACACTGTCAGCGTCTTTTTATTTTTGATATTGTCATGCTGGTGATAATTGCAGCGCTTATTGGAAGTCATACACGCGACATTGGTCGCATCAACGCAAAAGGGATCGCTAACGAGTGGTTATTTTATAAACAAACACATCGCCTACTGCCCAATATTCCCTACAAAGAAAAATTACATTCGCATATTTGGGTAAAAAAAGGTCTCTCGCTTCGAAACAGACCTCCTAATACGGCACATGTTTATAGTAACGCCGGAATGGTGCCTTATTTTGCAGGTCCTAAAGTCACGGTTATTGATCCGCTGGGACTAGCCGACCCTCTTTTGGCGCGCCTTCCGCTGAATAACCCAAAACACTGGCGTGTTGGGCATTATATACGACTGCTGCCCGTGGGATACGCAGCGGCACGCCTGCAAAACGACCCATCTACCTTACACCCCAGTCTGGCTGCGTATTATTCACGCTTGCGGTTTATCACGCAGGGCCCTTTATTCCACTGGGCGCGCATAAAAGAGGCCATCAAACTACAGTTCACCACATCAAGTGATCTAGAAAAATATATTCAAGATGAAATTCGGCGCACCACATGGCCCTTGAATCATTTTGATAAAATTAAAGTTATTCATCCCAATAAAATGCTTAGTCCCGCTGATTTGTCGGATGCCCACAATCTTATTCTCAATGAAAATACAACATACACATTAAAAGCATCACACGTTATTCATCCCACGCATGTCGATGTTGGGCTCAGAGAGCGAACAGCCTTCCGCGTTAAATTATACCTAGGTAATAAATACCTTCATCAGCTGTGGGTAGAAGCACTTCCCCAATCCGAACATTTTGATGATGAATCTGGCTCCACACCGCCTATTCGCCATGTGATATTTTCTCTGCCGAAAAAAGTAACGCAGTCTGGAGTAGATCGTGTAACCATCATGCTGCCGGAAGATTATATTCAGCAAGATTTGTTACCACCAATGATGCTGCACTTGCTTTTGCGATGATTTAACGCACTAGCGGATCGCCCGGCACCAGCCCGCCTAATGGACGGCCGCCCAGAATATGCACGTGGAAGTGCGGTACGCTCTGCGAGGCATCCGCGCCATGGTTGCTAATCAGGCGGTAGCCCGTTTTATCCACGCCCAGCGCGCTTGCAATCGCCTTCACTTTACCAAAAAACTCGCTGACAGTGGCAGGGCTGGCTTTGACCACAAAATCATCAAACGACACATATTCACCATTGGGGATAACCAGTACATGCACGGGCGCCGCAGAGGCAATGTCATGGAATGCCAGCACATCCTCGTCTTCATAGGCCTTTTTGGCCGGAATTTCGCCGCGCAAAATACGGGCAAAAATGTTATTTTTGTCATACATGGCGTGGGCTCCTTGCTGTCCTTGTTCTTTTTACTTGTTTTGCTGTCTGCTTGGCAATAAAAGAGAGCCACCTAGCCTTAACCGTAAACGCTTATAAACGCAAGCCGCGGAGCATTCCATGCAGCACCATGTTAAAACCGCCCTTCTCTCCGTTTCTGATAAAGCGGGCTTAGAAGAGTTTGCGACCTTTCTGGCTAAGCAGGGCGTAAGGCTGCTTTCCACAGGCGGCACCGCAAAGGCGCTACGCGCCGCAGGGCTTACGGTAGTGGACGTGTCTGAACACACAGGTTTCCCTGAAATTATGGATGGCCGCGTCAAAACCCTGCATCCGGCAGTGCATGGCGGCATTCTCGCACGCCGCAGCAATAAACAACACGTTGCCGCGATGAAAAAGCACGATATCGGCGGCATCGATATGGTAGTGGTAAATCTTTACCCCTTTGAAGCCACCGTTAAAAAGGGTGCCAAGTTTGGCGAATGCATTGAAAACATCGACATCGGCGGCCCTTCCATGATTCGCTCGGCCGCGAAGAACCACGAAGATGTAGTGGTTATCGTCAATCCGGCAGATTACAAAGCCGTAATGGACGAAATGAAAAAGAAAAAAGGCACGACCACGCTCGCGCTGCGCCAGCGTTTAGCCGCCACTGCTTTTGCACGCACCGCCAGTTACGATGCTGCCATCAGCACATGGTTTGCTGCGCAGCAGAAAGAAGAGTACCCTGACAATCTCATTGTCACCGCCACGCGCGCGCAAGTGCTGCGCTACGGTGAAAACCCTCACCAGAGCGCAGCGCTGTATCTGGATGGCACGGGGCTTCCCGGCATCGCCACCGCGCAGCAACTTCAAGGCAAAGAGCTTTCCTATAACAATATCAGCGACGGTGATGCTGCCTATGATCTGGTGAATGAATTCACCCAGCCTGCTGTTGCCATCATCAAGCACGCAAATCCATGCGGCGTGGCCTGCGGCAAAAACCTGCTTAATGCCTATAGCAAAGCCCTCGCCTGCGACCCCGTCAGCGCCTATGGTTCAATCATCGCGTTAAACGGCACCATCGACAAAGCCACGGCAGAAGAAATTGCCAAGCTGTTTGTGGAAGTAATTATCGCACCGGATGCCTCAAAAGAAGCCAAAGAGATTTTCGCAAAGAAAAAGAATCTGCGCGTGCTGCTCACAGGCAGCCTACCGAAGCGCAACCGTAAAGCGCTACAGGTAAAAACCATCACGGGCGGCTTGCTGGTGCAAGAGCGCGACCACCTCACCATCACGGAGAAAGATTTACAGGTCGTAACCAAACGCAAGCCGACCAAAGCTGAAATTGAAGAAATGCTGTTTGCGTTCCGCGTGTGCAAGCACGTGAAGTCCAACGCTATCGTTATTACGAAAGACTTGTGCTCTGTCGGAATCGGCGCGGGGCAAATGAGCCGAATCGACTCAGTAAATATCGCCGGAGGAAAACTGACTGAGCAAAAATCTTCTGCCAAGAAGAAGGCGCTTTACACTGTAGCATCCGATGCGTTTTTCCCTTTCGCAGATGGTGTAATTGCCGCGCATAAAGCAGGCGTCAGCAGCGTCATTCAACCGGGCGGCTCCATCCGTGATGAAGAGGTTGTCGCCGCTGCGGACGAACGCGGCATGACGATGGTCTTCACCGGCAAGCGCCATTTCCGCCATTAAAAAATCTTTCGTATTTTACCCTTCGGTTATTGACGCCTGCGGCGCCATCCCCTATCATTCCGCAATCGGAATAATTGATGTTGATGATGGAAAAAACCGCCACCTTGTCCGCTGACGCCAAACGCCTAAGCAGCCCCGGAAACCGCGAGGGCCTGCTGCTTTGGCACCATGTGCTGCTCGATGGCGTGCGTCATAGTTCTTATGACCTTTCTGCCCGCCAGATGGCTCTTCTGCTGACCGTCTACCTTGAAAATATACCGCATACGGTGCGCGGCCTTGCAGAATATCTGAATGTGTCCAAGCCGGCCGTATGCCGCGCGCTTGATGCACTCGCAAATGAGGATTTAATTCAGCGCCGCAAAGATAAAAACGACCGCCGCAATGTTTTCATCGAGCCAACGGAAAAAGGGTTCAGCTTCCTCTCCGGCTTCAGCGAAAGCATCTTAGACCGCCTGATGGAGATTGAATAAATGAAGTGCTCCGCCAACGGCAAAACTGCAGAGGCATTTATTGCCACCTGCCGGAAGGGAATGTAATCACATGGAAGGAGACCGTATCGCAAAAGTAATCGCACGTGCAGGGCTTTGCTCCCGCCGTGATGCTGAACGATGGATTGCCGAAGGCCGCGTAAGTGTGGATGGTAAAATCATTGACTCCCCTGCCCTTAATGTTAACACCAGCAATGCAATTTTTGTGGATGGTAAGCCACTTAAAAATTCTGAAACGGCGCGGCTGTGGCTGTTCCACAAACCTGCAGGGGTGATGACAACACACCGCGACCCCGAAGGCCGCAAAACTGTTTTTGAAATGCTGCCGCCAGAAATGGGGCGCGTCATTTCTATTGGACGCCTTGATTATAACACCGAAGGTTTACTGCTCTTAACCAATAGCGGTGAATTAGCGCATCAGCTTGAAAGCCCAAAAACGGGGTGGATGCGCCGTTACCGTGTGCGCGTGTATGGCACTGTGCCGGAAGAGAAACTGGAAAAACTGAAGAATGGTGCCAGCATCCGCGACCCGAAAACCGATGAATATATAAAATACGGCCCCATCGAAGCGGCGATGGATCATCAGGGTGCCGGTAGAAATCACTGGCTGAATCTTGCCATCAGCGAAGGAAAAAACCGCGAAGTGCGCAACATCTGCCGCCATTTAAGTTTAGAAGTCAGCCGGCTGATTCGCGTGGCCTATGGCCCGTTTCAGCTAGGCCACCTCAAAGAGGGTGAAGTGAGCGATGTGCCTGCGCACGTCATGAAAGCACAGCTTGGTGAATTAATGGGGGAATCTGTATGATGAAAGTTACCGCCGGAAAATACCGTGGTCGGAACATTGAATCGAGGCCGGATAAAAACCTGCGCCCGACATCCAGCCGCGTACGTGAAGCCATTTTCAATTTGCTAGTGCATGGCAAGTTCATGAAGCAGGAAGACTTTGTACGCGATGATAACCCGAGTGCGCTCGAAGGCCGCAAGGCTGTTGATATTTTTTGTGGTACCGGCGCACTGGGCCTTGAGGCCATGTCGCGTGGCGTGGAGCATGTTACATTTGTGGATCAAGATTCTAAAATCCTCGCCATCACGCGCCGTAACGTAGAGCATTTTGGCGAGCAGTCGCATGCGCAGTTTATTCGTAGTGACTCCACCCGCCTGCCGCGCGCACCCATGAAGCATGAGCTGGCTTTTGTAGATCCGCCATACAATAAAAACTTGGCACCAAAAGCATTAGAAAGCCTGCGTGATCAAGGCTGGCTGGCACATGGTGCGGTGGTACTGGTGGAACATGCGAAGAAGGAAGACCTCACCGTCCCTGAAAAATTTTATCTGGTGGACACGCGCGAGTATAACGTCACTCGCATCAGCATTCTGCAATACCGCGAATAGATTTTAGATTTTTTTGGAAAGCCAAATGGCTAAGCGACTACCGGTTTTAATGGCAGCCGAAAGCACCGGATAGCCAGGCGCGGCGTACGCATCGTTAGCGATGCCGATATCGCGATGTTCTAACTCTTCGTCGCGGAATTGTTTGATTTTTGCTTTCAGCGCCTTTTCTTTTTCTGGCAGTGCTTCAAGCTGTTCGCGATAGTGTTCATCAATCACTTCTTCCACCGCCACCGTGCATGCCATTGCGGCTTTTTCACCCAGCAGCGCCGTGCCTGCACCCAGCACATACCCCAGCACATGCCACACTGGCATTAATGCCGTAGGGCGAATTTTCTGTTCCGCCATCGCTTTATCAAAATAAGCAAGGTGCACTTCTTCCTGCTCTGCCATGTGGCGAATCGTCTTTTCGTGTTTTGAGCCTTTCAGTACGGCAAGCTGCCCGGCATAAATGCGCCGTGCACCATATTCCCCTGCATGATTCACCCGTATCGCCTGCACATGCTGTGTGGCCTCCGACACGTCACCAGGTAGTTGCATTTTTGCTTTTGGTTTAGAGGCCGCCATGACTTACTTCTTTTTGCACTGGCAGGTGAGGAGCGCGGCATAACCACAGGCCGCAGCAAGTGCGCCCGACCACAGCACATTATATCCCGCCATTGAAATGCCTAAAAACAGGAATGCGGGCTGGTCGCAGCGCACCACAGGAGCGCCCATAATCTGCGCGCGTAAATCTTCAATTGTATTTGCAACACCACCGCCGCTGCAGCCTTCAAGGCCTTTCCACCAATGCTGCTCCACCCCCACATGGAAAAATGCCAGCGCTGCACCTACAGCAAACACCGCAGCAGAAAGCACCAATAGTAACCACAACATTTTCTGATTTTTGCGGAGCGCAAGCATCACAAGGCCGAGCACCACCACTACCGCATAGGGAATGCGCTGATACAGGCACAGCTCGCACGGTTTAAGGCCAAAACCATATTCCGCAGTGTAAGCACTGGCGAGCGAGAAAAGCGCCGCCACCAGAAGAAGGAAGCCATAGGCGGGCTGCCAGCTCAGGATTTTCTCTTTAAGCGGCGGCATACATATCACTCCGTGGCGTTAGCTATTGCGTAATCTTCTTCCAAAGACCGCGCAGCATCGAAGCATCTTCCTTCGATTTATCATCCATCGGAATCACCTGTGATTCGCGGTGGCTGATATCATTTGCAGCGCGTGTTTCAGAGGCAGGCTCATACGCTGGCTCAGCGTCTCTCGGCCTGAATTCATTTCCGCCTTCAGCATTACCGCCTTCGGGGAGTGGTTGATGCTGCTGCCTACCTTCATGGCGTTCGCCCTGCTGGTAGTTGCGATCACCACGGTGACGGTCACGGCCACCACGGCGGCGATTGCGGTCACGGCCACCACGGTGGTTTCTTTCACCATCGCGGTCTCTGTTTTCAGAGCGTCCGCCATCCTGATGCCCGCCTTCATGACGGGGCTCGGAGCGAGATTCCTCTGCGCCACCAGTATCATCATTTGCAGGCGCGCTATTTTCTTCTTCACGAATCGGTGCGGAAGAATCGGCTTGGCTCTCACCACCTTCTGTTTGATTTTCCGGTCCACGGAAGCCACCACGGTTTCTATCGCGGTCACGTCCACCACGGCGACGGTTGCGGCGTCCACCGCGTTCCTGCTGTTGGCGACCCGGCTGAGGGCGGTTAAAGTCAAAGCGGAAATCAGATCCGGCAATGCTGTGATCGCCACGAATCACGATTTTAATATCGCTCTCTTCTTCAATGGTGCGCACGTCATCACGCTTATAGTTCAGCATATAGAACGCCATGTCGGACGAAACCACTAAGCACAGTTCATCACGCTCTGTGCGGTTTGCTTCGCTCTCAAGTGCGCGCAGCAACATCACAGCCGTAGATTCCGAAGAACGCACGTATCCCACGCCGCTGCAATGCGGGCAAGCTACGGTGCTGGCTTCCACCAAGCTGGAGCGCAAACGCTGACGCGACATTTCAAGCAAACCGAAGGTGCTGATGCGGCCCACCTGAATACGCGCACGGTCAGACGCGAGCGCATCGCGTAGCGCACGTTCCACGTTGCGGCGATTGCGCAGTTCCATCATATCGATGAAGTCGATCACAATCAGGCCGGCAAGATCGCGCAAACGAAGCTGACGCGCAATTTCTTTTGCCGCTTCCATGTTGGTTTTCAGTGCCGTTTCCTCAATGTTGCGCTCACGCGTGGCGCGGCCTGAGTTCACGTCAATCGAAACCAGTGCTTCCGTCGGGTTAATCACGATAGAGCCACCCGATGGCAGGCTGGCTGAATTGCTATAGAGTTCTGACAGCTGGCCTTCAATCTGGTAGCGATGAAGGATCGGCGTGCTTTCTTTATACTCGATGATGTTTTTGACATGGCTCGGCATCATCATTTTCATGACTTTTTTTGCTGCCTTGAAAGCCTCTTCGCCTTCCACCAGTACTTCGTCGAGGTGACTGTCATACAAATCGCGCAGCGAACGTTTAATCAGATCGCCTTCTTCATACACTAGCGCCGGAGCACTGGAAGACACGGTCAGTTCCCTGATTTCGTCCCATGTCTGCGTGAGGTATTCATAGTCGCGCGCAATTTCAGGCTTCTTGCGATCAAGACCCGCAGTGCGGATAATCACGCTCGAACCTTTTTTAATTTCCAACTCTTCAATCAGTGACTTCAGGCGGCGGCGGTCATCCGAACTTGCGATACGGCGGGAAACACCACCCTGACGCGACGTATTTGGCATAAACACACAGTAACGGCCTGCCAGTGAAATATAGGTCGTAAGCGAAGCGCCTTTATTGCCGCGTTCTTCCTTAATCACCTGCACGAGCAGAATCTGGCCGCGTTTAATCACTTCTTGAATTTTATAACGGCGATACGCATTGGAACGGCGCACCGGAATATCTTCCATGGTTTCATTGCCCATGGTTTCCACGCCTTCTTCTTTTTCCTGCGTTTCAGAACCATGACCGCGTTCTTCGGGCTGCCTTACTTCTGGGGCACCTTCTTCTGCGGGTGCAGCATCGGCTGTGGCAACATTGTCTTCTGTTGGTGCAGGTGCTTCTTCAGCAACTGGTGCAGCTTCTTCGGCTGCCGCAGCTTTACCACGGCCACGACCACGGCCACGACCTTTCGGCTTGGCTTCCGGCGCAGCTTCCGCCTGAGCGGGCGCTTCTTCTGCCGGTGTCACCTGCACATCTTGCGAGGCTGGCGCATCCGCAGCGGCGGATGGTTCAGCACCATCATCTTCGCGTGCCACACGGTCGTCTGGTGCAGCGGCTGCAAACGGCGCAGAGCGCTCCCCACGATGACGACGGCGACGATGCCTGCCGCCATGGCGGTCACCACCACCATTGCCCTCTTCCCCTTCGCGTGGGGCATGTTCTTCTTCCGCTTCCAGTGCTTCTTGTTCCATGGAAGCAATCAGCGCTTCCTTGTCCGCGACCGGAATCTGGTAATAGTCAAAATGGATTTCAGAAAATGGCAAGAAGCCTTGCTTGTTGCCGCCATATTCCACAAAAGCCGCTTGGAGCGACGGCTCCACACGCGTTACCTTCGCGAGGTAGATGTTGCCTTTTATCTGTTTTTTTGTGGCGGTTTCAAAGTCGAAATCTTCAAGCCGGCCATCCCCCACTACCGCAACGCGGACTTCCTCCGCGTGGGAGGCATCGATTAACATTCTCTTGGTCATTTGTCACACTTCTCCGTTCATGAAACAGGCTGGCCAGTGCCACCGCAATACGGTTAGCCTGGCATACCCAGTTGTCTGTCTGTTGGTGGTTAATAGAAAGGCGCGCGAAAGCCCGGCCATCAGCATATGCCGTACGTGGTGACCACATCATGGCCACATTGCCGCATTCAATAACATTGAGCTTCCGGCGCCACATAAAAATTGAGTTTTTGCCTTACTGTTGATCCATATTTAAGGCCGCGTGGGGGCGTATCATGCTTTTTTTAGTCAGAAGCGCCGCACCGTGATTGTTATGGGCGGCTTTCCCTCGCATGGCCTAAAAAACCAGTCCGTAGTTATTCCATACCGTAGCCCAAAAAGCAAACGCCAATTAAGAGCCGGTTTTTAGCCAAGCAGGGCCTTGGTTGCAGCCTTCACGTCAGCTTGGCGCATGAGCGATTCACCCACCAAAAAGGCATAAATGTCACCCTCATGCATGCGCAGCACGTCATCGCGGGTAAAAATGCCGCTTTCACAGATGGTTAGCTTGCCATCTGGCACATTTTCCACTAGATCCAATGAGGTCTGAAGCGACACAGCCATGGTTTTAAGATTACGGTTGTTAATGCCAAGAAGTGGGCTTTTCAGGTCAAGCGCGCGCTCCATCTCTTCCGCATCATGCACTTCCACCAGCACGTCCATGTGGTACTCAATGGCGATGTCTTCCATTTCTTTTGCCTGCGCATCTGAAAGCGCGGCCATAATCAGCAATATCGCATCGGCACCCAGCGCCCGGCTTTCTACAATCTGATACGGGTCGAGCATAAAGTCTTTGCGAATGACCGGAAGGTTAGATGCCTGCCGCGCCACCGCCACATATTCATCCTTGCCTTTAAAGTAAAGCTCATCGGTCAGTACCGAAAGGCAGGTTGCACCACCTTCTGTGTAGGCCTTGGCAAGTGCGGCTACATCAAAATCTTCACGGATGATGCCTTTGCTGGGCGAGGCCCGCTTAATTTCAGCAATCAGTGCGGTTTGTTTTTTTGCAACTTTGTGCTTCAACGCTCCGGCAAAGTCACGCGGCGCACTTGCGGCTACCGCTGCTGCTTCCAGCGCCGCCAGCGGTTTTGCTTTTTTCCGCCGCTGAATATGATCGCGCTTATCGGCGCAAATGCGTGCCAGCGTATCAGTCACGGCCGAATACCTCTTCATTCGTGATGAGCACCACATCATCCAGTGTTTGGTTGGCGCTACCATTATCAATCACTTCGGCCGCGCGCGAGGCGCCCTGTTTTAAGTCTTCCGCAACACCTGCCACCACGAGCGCCGCCGCTACGTTCAGCAGCACAATATCGCGATACGCACCAGGTTTGCCGCCGAATAGCTTGCGCAAGGCGCCGGCATTATGCTCTGCATCGCCGCCCTTCAGATTCTTGGCATCGTGCACGCCAAGGCCAGCCTGTTCAGGGTGAATTTCTTTTGTTTCGATCTTGCCATCTTTCAATATCGCCACGCGCGAGCTGCCCGTTACCGTCAGCTCATCTAGTCCGTCGCTGCCATGCACCACCCACGCACTCGTGGAACCGAGGTTTTTCAGCACCTCTGCCATCGGTACCAACCACTCCGGTTGATACACGCCCACCAGTTGTTTCTGTGTGCCTGCCGGATTCGCTAGCGGCCCGAGCAGATTAAAAATCGTCCGCATGCCGAGTTCTTGGCGCGTGGGCGCCACGTGGCGCAACGCCGGATGATAACGCGGCGCTAGCAAGAAACAGAAGCCCGTTGTCTTCAGTGATTTTTGCATCAGCGCTTCCGACGCATCGATATTCACGCCCAGTGCTTTCAGCACATCGGCAGAACCCGAACGCGAGGAAACCGCGCGATTGCCGTGTTTGGCCACCGGTACGCCGCACGCCGCCAGCACCAACGCCACAGCGGTGGATACATTATACGTGCCAGCGCCATCACCACCCGTGCCGCACGTATCCACCAACTGGCTTTTGAGTTTTTCTTCTACCGGAAATGGCGTGGCTTTCACGCGCATGGCGCGCACGCCGCCTGCAATTTCATCCGGCGTTTCGCCTTTCATTTTAAGTGCTACGAGTAGTGCCGCCACCTGCGCAGGTGTTGCTCCGCCATTCATCACAATCTGAAAGGCACGGGCGGATTCTTCAGCGCTGAGATTGTGGCGTTCCGTCGCCTTATGGATATAGCGCTGAATTTCGGTCATGGCTTGCCTAGCATCTTAATAAAGTTGCCCAGCAGTGTATAGCCGTATTCCGACGCAATGCTTTCCGGATGGAACTGCACGCCGTGAATATTATATTTCGTGTGCGAAATGCCCATGATGATTTTTTCTTTGTCCTGCGTTTCTGCCGTCACTTCCAAACAATCCGGCAGGCTGCTGCGCTCGGCAATCAGCGAATGGTAGCGCGTGGCATAAAACGGGCTGGGGATACCTTCAAACAAGCCCGTGCCGTTATGCGTGATTTTACTCACCTTACCGTGCATGGGCTTCGGTGCACGTACCACGTTGCCACCAAACGCTTGCGCGATGGTTTGGTGCCCAAGGCAAACACCCAGCACAGGAACTTTCCCTGCCAGTTTTTTCACCAGCGGCAAGCAAATGCCCGCGCGATCGGGGTCGCATGGACCAGGGGAAATCACCACGCCCGCAGGTTTTGCTTTCAGTACATCTTCCACTTTAATCGCATCGTTGCGATACACATCCACCTTTGCACCCAGCTCTGAAAGATAGTGCAGTAGGTTATAGGTAAAGCTATCGTAATTATCGATGAGCAGCAGACGGGGTAAATTATCCTGTTTTGGCGCCATAACTACCTACATGTACTTGCTTGCATTATGGGCCGCCGCAATCAGCGCACCCGCTTTATTTTCAGTTTCCTTAAATTCGGCGCGCGCCACACTATCGGCCACCACGCCACCACCTGCCTGTACGTGCAGGTGCTTATCTTTTATCAGCCCCGTACGCAGCGCAATGCAGGTATCCATCGTGCCGTTGGCAGAAATATAACCCACCGTACCGCCGTAAAAACTGCGCTTCTCCGGCTCAAGTTCATCAATGATTTCCATGGCGCGGATTTTCGGCGCACCCGTTACCGTGCCTGCAGGGAAGCCAGCAATCAGCGCATTAATCGCATCCAGCCCCGGCTTTATTTCGCCTTCCACGTTCGATACAATATGCATTACGTGTGAATAACGCTCTACAATCATCTGCTCCGTCACGCGCACCGTGCCGGGCTTTGCCACACGACCCACATCGTTGCGACCTAAATCCAGCAGCATCAAATGCTCGGCAAGTTCTTTGTGGTTCGCCAACAAATCATTTTCCAGCGCCACATCTTCTTCCACCGTGCGGCCACGCGGGCGAGTGCCCGCAATCGGGCGGATGGTTATTTTTCCATCTTTCAGCCGCACCAAAATTTCAGGGCTTGAGCCCACCAACGCAAAATCTTCAAACGACATATAGAACATGTACGGCGAAGGGTTCAGCCTGCGCAGCGAGCGGTAGAGCGCCACAGGCGGTAGCAAAAAGCGGCCTGACATACGGCGAGACGGCACCACCTGAAAAATGTCACCCGCTGCAATATATTCTTTGGCTTTGTTCACGACCGCGCGATATTGCGTTTCGTTCATGTTCGCTTTGAACGGACCTGCAAAACGTTTGCGACGGCCCACTTTTCGCGCACGCGGCAACGGGCCACGCAGCAAATTCGCTGCGCGGGCTAACCGCGCTTCGGCGGCGGCGTAAAGTGCTTTCACCGATGTCTCTTTCCGTGCTTCAGCCCACACTGGTGTAATCAAAATAGCTTCACCTTTGGCAGAATCAAAAATAACCGTCAGGCGCGGGCGCATGTAAATGCTTTGTGGCACGCCAATCGTGTCAGGGTTTGCATCGGGCAACTTTTCCATAAAGCGCACCATGTCGTAACCCATATAGCCAAAAATGCCCGCGGCCATTGGTGGCAGCTGGTCAGGAATTTCCACCTTCGAGCGCTTCATTAGCGCGCGGATGGACGCAAACACATCCGTACCTTTTTCTTTCGTAAAGCGCTCTGGCTCATCGTGAAACGCTTTATTCACCTCAATCACGCCATCCTTTGTGCGCCACACCACATCGGGGTCGAGCGCAATGATGGAATAACGTGCACGCTTTTCTCCACCCTCAACCGATTCATACAGCAGGTGATAAGGGCTGAGCTTCATCAATTTAAGCAGGGCAGAAACAGGCGTTTCAAGATCCGCCGGAATCACATGCCACACCAACTGGCTCTGGCCTTTTGCAAGCTGCTCTTCAAAAGTTTCAAAATCTGGGAACACCGTTTGCATAAACTCTCTAATTATTCTGCCTTACGCGCAGACATTTGTTCCAACACTTTTTCATTCACATCCACTGCGTGGCGTGTGTGCAAATACGTACCAAGCTGCGAGAATGTTTCATCCATCATGTTGTTTTTCATTTTGCGCGAAAGACCTTCGAGAGCACTACCCTCTACCGCATCTGAAGCCGGGATCACGCTCGCCACACCCGCCATCACATAGCCTCCTTCTTCCATAGGGAACGCCGTGGTGACATCATCCTTTTTGCTGAGCGCAAATAAATCCTGCACCAAACGGGCAGGCACTTTCATGTTATAACCGTTACTGGTGCGCAGCAGTGGCTCTGTCGTCTCCAGCTGAAGGCCAAGTGCTTTTGCCTCTGCTTCGAGCGTGCTTTTACCCTGCTGAATTTTTAACGCCGTATTTTCTGCCAGCTCTTTCAGCAGGCGGTCGCGCTGGGCAATCGTCCATGCTTGCAGCACTTTTTCGCGCACTTCCGTTAGCGGGCGTGTGTGCTCAGGTTCCGATTTATCCACGCGCACCACATACGAAACACCCTTGTTGTTTTCCATCAGCTGGGCACCATCCGTCGATTCAATAGAAAATGCGCTCGTCAGAAAACCTTCCAGCGGCTCCTTCACTTCTTTACCTTCTTTGATAAGACCCTTAGCGTTGATGCCTGAAATTTTCTGCACCTCAAGCCCCATCACACTCGCCACCTCTTCCAGCGTGTTGCCACCTGCAAGTGAATCTTGGATGCGAATGCCGAGATTGTACAAAAATTCGGTGGATTTTTCCTGCTTCAATTCGGCAGCAAGCCTGTCGCGCACTTGAGACAGCGGCTTGGACTCCGCCATCTGAATGCTCGTTACTTTAAACAGGTGCCAACCCATGTCGCTCTCCAGCGGTGCGCTCACTTCGCCTTTCTTTAAGGCAAAAACCGCCTCTACGTGCGCATCTTGCATATCTTGGCGCGTGGCGCTGCCAACATTGGTTTGTTCGGCTTCTTGCTTGGCATCTTCCTTGGCAACTTTGTCAAAATCTGCACTCGCCTTAAGCTTTTCGAGCGCGGCTTCTGCTGCTTCTTTTGTTTCAAACAACATGTGTTTCAGTTCACGCTGTTCCTGCGTGGTGAATTCTGCAATATGATCGTTGTAATATTGTTTGATGTCCGCCTCTGACACTGTCACTTCTTTCAATGCTTTTTCCGGCACCACCACCGCATAAGAAAAATCACGGTACTCGGGAATAGAAAATTTTTGCGCATGCTCTTGGTAATATTCCTCGAGTTCTTCGTCCGACGGCTTGGCGATATTTACCTTATGTGATGCAGGAATGCGCAACACACTCGCAATCCTCTCTTCTTTTTCATACACGTACATCTGCTTTAAAAGCGGCGCTGGGGCGATGCTGTTCGCCATCAATGCTTCAAGCAGCGCGCGCACGGCCATGCCTTCTTTCATTGTTTTGATAACGCTAACTTCGGTTTCGTTGATACTGCGCAAAAAAGCAATAAACAGCGGCTTGCTAAACTGGCCTTTTTCATCACGGAATTTTGGATTCTCGCTGATTTCCTGAATCACCACTTCATCCGAAACAAACAAACCTTGTGTGCGGGCTTCCTGTTTCAGTAAGCTATCGCCCACCAACTGGTCCAGCAACTGCGGCGCAAGGCTGCGTGTAATTTGCGCCTTATCAACATTCGGCTTGCCCATCTGATTTATCTGCTGATCCACCATTTCTGCAAGTTCCTGTGTCGTAATGGTGTTGTCGCTCACTGTGGCCACCACCGAATTACTACCGCCACGGAATACGTCGCCCACGCCCCACACTGCGGTGCTCAGCACAATCAGCACTATGAACAGCTTCATCATCAGGTGGCCGCTGGTCATGAACAGGTTTTTTTGCATGGTGGTCCTTTATTCTTGCATCTGTCGAAGGTGATAACGCCGCTTTTATAGCAACTTGGGGCAATGCTGTCACGCGCTTACTGGCTTTTTATGCGCCGCACGCTCCAACTGGCACAGGGGGGTGGATTTGCGTATGCCTTTGTGCTAGAAGCCACGGTTTAGGCATAATAGATTATAGCGTATCATGGCAAACCGAAAGCTGATTGCAGGGAACTGGAAAATGAACGGCCTTCTGGCCGATGGGATTGCCTTGGCTACCGCTGTTGCAAAAGGCCCGATCAGGCACGCAGACGTGGTGCTATGCCCACCTGCCACCTTGCTGCAAGCAATCGCTGGCATCCTGCAAAACACCCTTGTTCATCTCGGCGGGCAGGATTGTCATGCCGAAGCGCACGGTGCCTTCACCGGCAATATCAGCGCTGCTATGCTGAGCGATGCAGGCTGCAACCATGTTATCCTTGGTCATTCCGAACGCCGTCAGCATGAAAAAGAAACCAGCGCACTGATCGCCAAGAAAGCAGCGATCGCCCACAAAAACAACCTCACTGTTATTCTATGCATTGGTGAGACCGAAGCCGAACATCAGTCCGGAAAAACCTTGGATGTAATTAAATCACAGCTTCATGCCTCACTCCCCCTCTCTGCCACATCTCTAAACACCGTGATTGCTTATGAGCCCGTCTGGGCGATTGGTACGGGCAAAAACGCCACGACGAATGACATTGAAACCTGCCATCGCTTTATTCTTTCCGAGCTAAAGCAGTTGCCTGCCTTTAAGTCGCAGCTGCCGCGCATTCTCTATGGCGGTTCGGTGAAACCTGCCAACGCGGCGGAAATTCTACGCACGCAGGGCGTTGATGGCCTGCTGGTGGGTGGCGCCAGCCTGAAGGCGGAGGATTTTCTCGCCATCATCAAGGCTGCGGCATGAGCAAAACCCTTCTTATTTTCGGTAGCTCGCGCAGCGATGGCGGCACCATGCGGGCTGTAAATTTGGTTACAGAAGGGCAGTCTTTTGACGCGGTAAACCTGCTGGAAAAAAACATCGGCTATTACCGTTACGATAATGCCAACCAAAATGACGACTTTATCTCCGTAGCCGAGCAAATGGTGGCGGCAGACATATTGGTGTTTGCCACACCTGTATATTGGTATGCCATGAGCGGGGTCCTCAAAACATTCTTCGACCGTTTCACTGATTTAATTACCTTAAGGAAAGATTTGGGGCGGGCCCTCAAGGGTAAAAAATGCTACGTCATCAGCGCCGGAACACAGGAAAATTTACCCGAAGGGTTTGAAACACCGTTTTCGGCCACCTGCAAATATATGGACATGGAATATGCCGGTATTTTTTATTTTTATACGCGCACGGAAGAAAAATTGATGCACGAAGCAAAGGAAAAGGCTAAAACATTCGCCAGCCGGGTCTTTTCCTGACCGGAAATAAAGAATAAAACACTATCTGAACATGGGGCTGTATGCAGCATATTTTATTGATTTTGCAGGTTTTTTTAGCCGTTGGCCTGATTGGGGTTATCCTCCTTCAGCGCAGCAGTAACGACGGCCTAGGCCTCGGTGGCAGCACAGGCGGCATGGGTTCGCTCATGTCAGGCCGCGCCAGCGCCAACATGCTGACCAAAGCAACGGCTATCATTGCCACGTTGTTTATTATCAACAGTCTCACGCTAGCAGTGCTTGCTTCGCAGAAGCCAAAAGAAGCTTCCCTGCTTGAGCAGGTAGAGAAAAAAGCGGCTGAAACACCAGCAAAAGCGCCAGCTGCACCGAAAGAAAAATCTAAACCTGCATTGCCTGTGGCACGTTAAACTTTATGAAGCAGAAGAAAAACCAGACCACGCGTTTTATTTTTATCACGGGCGGTGTGGTGTCTTCACTCGGCAAGGGTTTGGCCTCGGCCAGTTTGGCCGCATTGCTGCAAGCCCGTGGTTACACGGTGCGCCTGCGTAAGCTCGACCCCTACTTAAACGTTGACCCCGGCACCATGAACCCCACCCAGCATGGCGAGGTGTTCGTCACGGAAGATGGGGCAGAAACCGACCTCGACCTTGGCCATTACGAGCGCTTCACAGGCGTTGATGCGCGCAAAGGCGACAACGTCACCACAGGGCAGATTTATTCCGAACTGCTGGCCAAAGAACGCCGCGGCGATTACCTCGGCGGCACCGTGCAAGTCATCCCGCATGTAACGGATCTGATTAAAGCTTTCGTGATGAACAACACCGAAGGCACTGATTTTGTGCTGTGCGAAATTGGTGGCACAGTAGGTGACATTGAAGGCCTGCCGTTTTTGGAAGCCATCCGTCAGCTCGGCTACGAACTGGGTCAGGAACGTGCGATTTACATCCACCTCACGCTGGTGCCTTATATTGCCGCCGCGAAAGAACTTAAAACAAAACCCACGCAGCACTCGGTCAAAGAATTGCAGTCACTGGGTATCCGCCCGAATATTCTGCTCTGCCGTAGCGAGCATGAAATTCCTATCTCTCAGCGCAAAAAAATTGGCCTGTTCTGTAATATCCGCGAAGAGTCTGTTATTCCCGCGCTTGATGTCAGCAGCATTTATCAGGCACCCATCAACTACCATGTGAAAAGCCTCGACCGCGAAGTGCTGAAAGCCTTCGGCATGCCAAGTGGCGGTACGCTCGATCTTTCACGCTGGGAAGACATTGTCAGCCGCGTCCGCCATCCTGCTGGCGAAGTCACCATCGCTATCGTGGGTAAATACACCGCGCTGGCAGACTCCTATAAGTCCCTCACCGAAGCGCTGGACCATGCTGGCATCGCCAACCGCGTGAAAGTGAAAATCCGTTGGGTGAATTCACGCAATCTCACCCGCAAAGATGCGGAAGAAAAGCTCTCCGGCGCACATGGCATTTTAGTGCCGGGCGGTTTCGGGGAAGACGGCATCGACGGCAAAATCACCGCCATCACCTACGCGCGTGAAAACAAAATTCCATATTTCGGCATCTGCTTTGGTATGCAAATGGCTGTTATCGAAGTGGCACGCAATCTGGCAGGCATCAAAAATGCCTCCTCCACCGAGTTCGGTGCACAGCAAAACCCCATCGTGGGTCTCATGACCGAGTGGGTCAAAGAAGGTAAAAAAGAAACCCGTGCTAAATCTGGCAATCTTGGCGGCACGATGCGCCTTGGTGCTTACCCTTGCGCCATTAAAGAAGGTACGTTGGCACAGCGTATTTATGGCTCAAAGAAAATTTCTGAGCGCCACCGCCACCGTTACGAGGTGAACATCAACTACCGTCCGCAGCTTGAAAAAGCAGGGTTGGTTTTCTCTGGCCTGTCACCTGACAGCAACCTGCCTGAAATCGTTGAACTCAAGGGCCATCCTTGGTTTTTGGGTGTACAATTCCACCCCGAATTCAAATCGCGCCCCTTCACGCCGCACCCAATTTTCCGCTCCTTTGTAGAAGCCGCGATGAAAATTGCCGGCGTGAAATCTGACGTCACGGCCAGCGCCGCTAGCGCCAAGAAAAAGAAGGCGTCCTAAGTCATGAAACAGCGCCACGTCACCGTCGGCAATGTTACTTTCGGCAACGACTTACCGTTTGTGCTGATTGCTGGCCCATGCCAGATGGAATCACGCGACCATGCCCTCGAAGTCGCCACCGAGCTTAAAAAAATCACCTCGGCGCTCGGCATCGGCCTTGTGTACAAAACCTCTTTCGACAAGGCCAACCGCACCAGCCTGAAGGCACAGCGCGGCCTCGGCATGGAAAAATCCAAGCCGGTATTTGAGGAAATCAAAAGTAAAATCGGCTGCCCAGTGCTCACCGATGTGCACTCTGAAGCCCAGTGTGAATCTGCCGCTGAAGTGGTCGACATTCTTCAGATTCCGGCTTTCCTGTGCCGTCAGACGGATTTGCTTATCGCCGCCGCAAAAACCGGTCGCGTGGTAAACGTGAAAAAAGGCCAATTCCTCGCACCGTGGGATATGAAAAGCGTGGTCGAAAAAATTGAAGCCTCCGGTAATAAGAAGATATTAGTGACCGACCGCGGCACCTCTTTTGGCTATAACACGCTTGTATCTGACCTGCGCGGCCTACCCATCATGGCATCCACTACGGGCGGCTGCCCGGTGGTATTTGATGCCACCCATTCCGTGCAGCAGCCAGGTGGCCTTGGCGGCGCCAGCGGTGGTCAACGCGAGTTTGTGCCCGTATTGGCCCGCGCCGCAATTGCCGTGGGTGTTTCCGCCGTATTCATGGAAACCCACCCCGACCCCGACCAAGCCCCCAGCGATGGCCCCTGCATGATGAAACTCAGTGATATGGCCGCATTATTGAAAACCTTAAAGGGGTTTGATAGTTTGGCAAAAACAGTTTAATATCCGGAATCTAGGTTCGTATTTACCCTAAGGAGTTACACATGAAGAAGCCACGCATCGGGATAGTTCTTACCGCTTCCTTTATTCTCATTGCCCTTGTAGCTCTTTCTATAAACATCTTCTCCGCCCCTGAAGCCGCTGCGCAGCAGGTGAATTACTCTATTGTTGAGGTAAAGGACAAAGACGGCAACTACACCGATTGCGGATTCGAGTTTGTAGCGACGTTGCCCGAGGGATACGGGCTTCAGGGTAAGGCACTTTATAACCAATATACCCATCTTAATTTTGACGTAACGGCTGGAAAAATTGTAGGCAGCACCCTTCAGCCGATGCCACCGCAGTATGTAACGCTATTTGTTCGCGGCAACCAGTGGCAGCTTCCAAGCAAAGCAACCCCTATCGCTATTTACCAAAACGGCAAGTATGTTGAAAAACTACCGCTTGCCCGTAAACGCGTAACATATTCAATGATCGACGATATGCTCCCACGTGGCTTTTCAGTGAGCTACACCGCAACAGACAATACAAAAATTGATGTAGACTTCCCACCCAACAGAGAGCTGTACGGCCAGTTTCTTTCCGGGTGCAGAGCTAAAATGCTCCATAAAGCCCAATCGGACTATACAGAGAAGAACAAGGACCCGCGCTGCTGGGAAGAACCAGAAAAATGCCTAAACAAGTCCGGAAAGAAAAAAGACTAACCTTTTTTTACCGAGGAAGTCTTGGTGCTGACATCGGCTTTTCTTCTTGGCTTGTTAGTGTTCTCAAAAACTCTATGAGAAGGCTTTTCTCTTCTGAAGTTAGTTGAAGTGGCACTATCGCAATGTTCTGGCTTTTTACATCACCACCACGATCATAAAAATCAATAACCTCTTCTAAGGTTTTGAACCGGCCGTCATGCATATAAGGTGGCCGAATGGCAATGTTTCTTAAACCAACGGCCTTAAAGGCAAACTTTTTACTTGCGTCCTCTGGTGCTGAAAGGCCGGCGCCCAAATCCTCTTCACCAAGTCCAATGTTATATACTTTACCATCAGAAAAACGCCAACCTGTATGGCAGGAAGAGCACTTCCCTTTCGTATTAAAAATAACAAAACCTTCCTTTGCTTTTTCAGAAATCGCATCCTCATCCCCTTCAACCCAATAATCAAAGGGTGCTTTATCTGAGATAATGAACCTTTCAAATATCGCCACCGCTTGGTGAAAATGCTTAAATTCTATAGGCTGTTCCGGCTTAAGATCGAAAGCCTGCTCAAAATAAGGGCGATACCCTTTCACTTCTGCCAATTTTTCTTCGAATTTTTTGGGGTTCAGTGCCATACCCTGCTCAGTCATAAGTGCCATCATTGACTGCTCTTCAAGCGTGCCGAGTGTGGTGTCCCACGTATACCCCTTGTCCCACGCAAGGTTATACAGTGACATAGTCTTCCTCATACGGCTCGGAGGTATAGCCAGCGGGTGAGCCTCCGTACGCCCCACCACCCTTGGCAATGCGTCTGTCCACGAAAGAGCCGGATTATGGCATGTTGAGCACGACATAAGGCCGCTCTTTGAGAACCGAGGGTCAAAGAACAACATTTTGCCAAGCTCATACTTGGCATCATTGTATGGATTATAGGGGTGAAATTGAATTTTTGTGTCGCGCTCATACAGCGTTCTATAAAACTGCGCTTCATCCGCAAGCGGTCGCGTTTTATCTGTATGTATTGATACAAAAGAAAATACGAGGGTAACGAACAGTGCCATAAGGGTAATAGAAGCAAGCACGGCCGGGTGCAAACGCTTCAACATCGGCTTTAGAGGCTTTTTTTTCCTACCACGATTCTTAGACGCACTCAAACGGAACCACCTCATATCGGCTTATGGTTAAGGCGCATAGTAATTGCTGCTATCTTTGTGTTTGTTGCCATTTTCATTTTCGCCACCCTACAACAAACATTAAAACCTAGTAAGTCTTTAACCACTAAAATGGATTCTCAGGCTCCACGGTAGTTAAATAATAGTCGCTCGTCGGTTCGCAATTGCCGTTGTTACATTCACCGCCATCGCACGCCGCACCG
>JBIKVZ010000003.1:0-309808 GCA_044356525.1 Rickettsiales bacterium | reverse complement strand
GACAACACGAAGCTCGTTGTAACCCTCATCAATCCGATTGCGATGGATGAAGGTGTGCGCTTCGCGATTCGTGAAGGCGGCAGGACCGTCGGCGCGGGTGTCGTAGCTAAGATTATTAAGTAAGCAAGGGATATAATTTATGGATAACCAGAAAATCCGTATCAGGCTGAAGGCGTTTGATCACCGCGTTCTTGATAATTCCGCAAAGGAAATCGTGAACACGGTAAAGCGCACCGGTGCCGAAGCACGTGGCCCAGTGCCGCTGCCGAGCCGCATCGAGCGCATTACGATCAAGCGTAGCCCGCATATCGATAAAGAATCGCAAGAGCAATTCGAAGTGCGTACACACAAGCGCCTGATCGACATCGTGCACTCTACGCCGCAGACGATCGAAGCACTCGGTAAGCTTGAGCTGGCCGCAGGTGTGGACGTTAACATTCAGGTGATTGGAGCTGAATAATGCGCACCGGTTTATTAGCAAAAAAGCTTGGCATGAGCCGCTTCTATAATGAAGAAGGCCGCCACGTTCCTGTGACCGTCCTGCAGCTGGAAAACTGCCAGGTAGTAGGCGTTCGCACGGAAGAAAAAAATGGTTACAACGCCGTTCAGATTGGTGTTGGCACACGCAAGGCGAAAAACGTGAAGAAGCCACTGAAAGGCCAATTCGCAAAAGCCAAAGTTGAGCCAAAAGCCAAAGTCGTTGAATTCCGCGTATCGAAAGATGCCCTGCTCGAAGTCGGCACGGAACTGTCCGTAGCACACTTTGTAAAAGGTCAGAAAGTTGACGTGGTTGGTACTTCCAAGGGTCACGGTTTCACGGGCGTAATGGTTCGCTGGAACTTCGCGGGTCTTGAAGCATCGCACGGCGTATCTGTCGCGCACCGTTCACACGGCTCCACGGGTAACCGTCAGGATCCAGGCCGTACGTTCCCAGGCAAGAAAATGGCTGGTCACTATGGTGATGAACGCGTCACGGTGCAGAACCTGAAAGTAGTAGACACGGATGAAGCTGAAGGCCTTATCCTCGTGGAAGGTGCCGTTCCTGGCGCTGAAAACGGCTACGTACTGATCAGCGACGCTGTGAAAGTCGGCAAACAAGCAAACCTTCCCTTCCCGGCTGGCGTAAAATCCGCCCCGAAGAAAGCGGAAGCTAAAACGGAAGCTGCACAGGAAGCCCCTGCTGCTGGTGCGGAAGCACCTGCTGCGGAAGGCGCCCCTGAACAGCCAAAGAATTAAGGGAGCCCACTCATGAAAGCGAAAGTCATTACGCTGGATAATAAAAAGGGTTCAGACATTGAACTGAATGCAGCCATTTTCGGCGTGGAAGTTCGTAAGGACATTCTGCACCGTGTGGTGAACTGGCAGCTGGCAAAACGCCGCGCTGGTACGCATAAAACCAAAGGTTTGTCTGAAGTAAGCGGCACGACGAAAAAGCCGTTTGCACAGAAAGGCACTGGTAATGCCCGTCAGGGTACGCTCCGCGCTCCGCAGATGCGTGGCGGTGGTAACGTACACGGCCCAGTGGTGCGCAGCCACGCAACCGGTCTGCAGAAAAAAGTGCGTCAGCTTGGTCTGAAAGTTGCTCTTTCTGCAAAACAGGCTGATGGTAAGCTCTATGTGCTGGAAGGCACGGATGGTGCTCCTGTAAAAACCAAAGATCTCGCCAAGCAGTTCAAAGCGCTCGGCATCGAAAAAGTGCTGGTAATTGACGTGAACGAACTGAATGAAAAGTTCGCGAAAGCCGCCCGCAACATTAAACATGTGGATGTTCTGCCTGCCAAAGGCGCCAACGTGTATGACATTCTGCGTCATGAAACGCTGGTGCTGACGAAAGCAGCCATCAAGCAGTTAGAGGAGCGCTTTGTATGAGCCTGAAGAAATTTGACGTAATTAGAAGCCCGTTGGTGACGGAAAAGTCTACCCTGCTCTCTCAGCAGAGCAAGGTGACGTTCAAGGTCGATGTGAATGCCACGAAGCAGGACATCAAAAAGGCCGTTGAAGCCCTTTTCAAAGTAAAAGTGAAAAGCGTGAACACCATCAACCAAGACGGTAAAATTAAAAACTTCCGTGGTCGCATGGGTCAGCGCGCCGCTGTGAAGAAGGCGATTGTCACGCTCGCCGAAGGTGAAACGATTGATATCATGGCAGGGGTGTAATATGGCACTTAAAACATACCAACCAGTCACGCCGTCGCTGCGCAGCCTCGTTCAGGTTGACCGTAGCGAACTGTGGAAAGGTAAGCCTGTCAAAGCACTGACGGAAGGCAAACACAGCCGTGCTGGTCACGATAACTATGGCCACACGACCAGCCGCTTCCGTTGCAATGGTCACAAAAAGCGTTACCGCCTTGTTGACTTCAAACGCAGCAAGTTTGATGTGGAAGCCACGGTTGAGCGTTTGGAATATGATCCAAACCGCACCGCTTACATTGCGCTGATCACGTACAAGGATGGCGAACAGGCTTATATCCTTGCACCACAGCGCCTTGAAAAAGGTGACAAAGTGATTTCCAGCAGCACCGCCGACATTAAACCCGGCAACACGCTGCCGCTGAAAAACATTCCAGTGGGTACGGTAATTCACAACGTAGAACTCACGCAAGGCAAAGGTGGGCAGATTGCCCGCGCTGCTGGCAGCTTCGTGCAGCTGGTAGGTAAAGATGCCGGTTTCGCGCTGCTCCGCCTCCGTTCTGGCGAAGTGCGCAAGGTGAATGCAGACTGCCTCGCCACGATTGGCGCGGTGTCAAACCCCGACCACCAAAACAGGGTCTATGCGAAAGCAGGCCGTATGCGTTGGCTGGGTTTCCGTCCGCACAACCGCGGTATTTCAATGAATCCGGTCGATCACCCGATGGGTGGCCGTACCAATGGTGGTCGTCATCCGTGCTCCCCGTGGGGCCAGAAGGCGAAAGGTCTGCAGACCCGTCACAATAAAAAGACGGATAAGTTTATCGTCACCAGCAGACATAAAAAGAGCAAGTAATAGGATTAGGAGCGTAAGATTATGGCACGTTCGGTTTGGAAAGGCCCATTTGTGGATGGCTACATGCTTAAGAAAGCAGAAGAAGCACATAAAGGCGGTAGCAGTCATCAGGTTATTAAAACCTGGTCACGCCGCTCCACAATTCTGCCACAGTTTGTTGGCCTCACCTTTGGGGTGCACAACGGGCATAAATTCATCCCCGTATTGGTGAAAGAAGACATGGTAGGCCATAAATTCGGCGAATTCGCCCCTACCCGCACGTTTATCGCGCATGGTGGTGATAAGAAAGCCGAAGCCGCAGCTCCGGCAGCAAAGAAATAGGTAGGTAGTTATGGGTAAAAAAGCGACACCAAGAAAGTGGGAACAGAATGAAGCCGGCGCTATTGGCCGCAGCCTTCGCTCAAGCCCACGCAAACTGAATCTGGTAGCCCAGCTTATCCGTGGCATGTCCGCGAATGAAGCACTGGCTCAGCTCACCTTCAACAACCGCCGTATTTCGGTGGAAGTGAAGAAAGTACTGCAGTCTGCTATCGCAAATGCGGAAAACAATCACAACCTCAACGTGGACAGCCTCTATGTCGCTGAAGCCACGGTGGGTAAGAGCATTGTAATGAAGCGCTTCCATGCCCGTGCGCGTGGCCGTGCTGGTAAAATTATAAAGCCCTTCAGCAACATTTACATCACCGTTCGTGAGCGCAAGGAGTAGTGCATGGGTCAGAAAGTTAATCCAATCGGCTTCCGCGTCAATGTCAACCGTACCTGGGATTCCCGCTGGTATGCTGGCAGAGACTATTCCGACAAGCTGATGCAGGACATCAATATCCGTAAATATCTTAACAAAAAGCTGGAAACAGCCTCTGTTAGCAAGATTATCATTGAAAGAACGTCGAAAAAAGTTATTATCACGCTCTTCACGTCGAAGCCCGGTATCATTATCGGCAAAAAAGGCGCGGATATTGAGGTACTTAAGAAGGATCTCGCGAAATACACTTCGGATGAAGTTCACCTGAACATCGTTGAAGTCCGCAAGCCTGAAATCGACGCGAAACTGATTGCACAGTCCATCGCACAGCAGCTGGAACGCCGTATTGCTTTCCGCCGCGCAATGAAACGTGCAGTGCAGTCTGCCATGCGCCTTGGTGCACTCGGCATTCGTATTAACTGCTCCGGCCGTTTGGGTGGCGCTGAAATCGCCCGCCTCGAATGGTACCGTGAGGGTCGTGTTCCGCTACACACACTGCGTGCGGATATCGATTATGGAACATTTGAAGCCCGCACGACGTATGGCGTGATTGGCATCAAAGTATGGGTCTTCAAAGGCGAGATCATGGAAAATGATCCGATGGCCCATGAAAAACGTATCACTGGCCAAGGCAATGCGTCCACTCCTCGTACGCAGCGCGCTGAGCCACAAGTTGAGGTGGAGGTACTGTAACCATGTTGCAGCCAAAAAGGACTAAATACCGTAAGGCCCACAAGGGTCGCATTCGCGGAAACGCTAAAGGTGGTACATCGCTGAGTTTCGGCGAATACGGCCTGAAGGCAATTGAACCTGAGCGTATTGACGCGCGTCAGATTGAGGCGGCACGTCGTACGATTGCCCGTCACATGAAGCGTGCTGGTCGTCTCTGGATTCGTATTTTCCCAGATGTACCTATTTCTACCAAACCGGCGGAAGTACGTATGGGTAGCGGTAAAGGTACACCTGAATTCTGGGCAGCTCGTGTGGCTCCTGGTCGTATCCTGTTTGAAGTGGATGGGATTCCGGAAGATATCGCGCGTGGCGCTCTTGAGCGTGCCGCTGCGAAGCTGCCGATTAAAACCCGCTTTGTAAAACGTATTAACTAGGAGATTGCCATGCAGATTGTAGAGCTCCGTGGCAAAACGGAAGACGAACTGAAAACGTTGCTGACGAACCTGAAAAAGGAAGCCTTTAACTTGCGCTTCCAGAAGGTGAGCGGCGAGCTTGCGAATACGGCCCGCGTTCGCGTGGTACGCCGTTCCATCGCACGCATTAACACGCTGTTGAATGATGATGCAGCGCGTACGGCGGCTCCTGCCAAAACGGCAAAGCCGAAGAAAGAAAAAAAGGAAGCAGCACCAAAAGCGAAAAAGGCCGAAAAGCCCGCCGCGAAAAAGGAAGCCGCTCCCAAGAAAAAAGCCAAAACGGCTTAAGGGGTTATAGGAGTTAGTTATGCCAAAACGTATTTTGACTGGTACTGTTGTAAGCGATAAAGCGGATAAAACCGTTTCTGTGCTCGTAGAGCGCCGCGTAAAACACCCGGTATACGGCAAGTTCGTCCGCCGCAGCAAAAAATATGCTGCTCACGATGAGAACAACACATTCAAAATCGGCGATAAGGTCAGCATTCAGGAATGCCGCCCAATCTCCAAAAGCAAAACGTGGGAAGTGCTGGAAAAATCCGGCAAATAACACCACGTCTATAAGTATAAAGGTTTAGATTATGATTCAACAAGAAACACGTTTAGATGTAGCAGATAACTCTGGTGCCCGTGAAGTCATGTGCATCAAAGTGCTGGGCGGTTCCAAGCGCAGGTACGCTTCTGTGGGCGACATCATTGTTGTATCCGTGAAAGATGCTATCCCCCGTGGTAAAGTGAAAAAGGGTGAAGTACACCGCGCTGTGGTTGTACGCACCTCTAAGGAACTCTACCGCCCTGATGGTAGCGCCATCCGCTTCGATAAGAATGCGGCAGTGCTCCTCAACAAGCAGAACGAGCCAATTGGTACCCGTATTTTCGGACCAGTGACCCGCGAACTGCGCTCTAAAAATTTCATGAAAATCATTTCACTCGCACCGGAAGTACTCTAATGGCAAAGCTCAAAATCAAAAAAGGCGATCAGGTGATTGTGATCACCGGCCGCGATAAAGGCAAAAAAGGCGAAGTGCTGAAAGTAATGCCTGAAGACAACCGCATTGTGGTGTCTGGCGTGAATATGGCGAAGCGTCACCAGAAGGCCTCTGCAACGGGTCAGGGTGGCATCATCAGCAAAGAAGCCACGATTAACGTATCTAACGTAGCGCTGGTTGACCCAAAAACGGGTAAAGCGTCACGCGTCGGTTTCAAGTTCCTCGAGAACGGTGAAAAAGTGCGCGTCGCCAAAAAATCCGGCGAAGTCGTAGCATAAGGGGAAAGTATATGGCACCGCGTTTACAAGAAGTATACACCAAGGAAATTCGCAAGAAGCTGACCACGCAGTTCGGTTACAAAAACCCGAATGAAGTGCCGAAGCTTGTGAAGATTTCGGTGAACATGGGTCTGGGTGACGCCGTGAACGACAGCAAAGTGGTTGATTCCGCTGTTGAAGAACTGGCACTTATCACCGGTCAGAAGCCTGTGGTCACTCACGCAAAGAAATCCATCGCAACCTTTAAGCTGCGCGAAAACGCTGCTATCGGTGCGAAGGTCACGCTGCGCGGCGCGCAGATGTATGAATTCCTCGACAGGCTGGTGAATATCGCCCTGCCGCGCGTAAGGGATTTCCGTGGCCTGAACCCAAAGAGCTTTGATACCAGAGGCAACTACTCCCTTGGTCTCAAAGAACAGATGGTGTTCCCGGAAATCAACTACGACAAAGTAAGCAAAGTACGTGGTATGGACATCACGGTGGTGACCACTGCAAAGAACCACGACGAAGCACGCGCCCTGTTGGCGGCATTTGATATGCCGTTCCGCGCGGGTAAATAAGGTATTAGGAGCGCATTATGGCTAAAACAAGTTCGGTAGAAAAAAATAATCGTCGCAAAAGCATGACCAAGCAGTTCAGCGCTAAGCGTGCTGCTTTGAAAGCGATTGCGTATGATAAAGATCTGCCTATCGAAGAACGCTTTGCCGCCCAGCTGAAGCTGGCGCAGCTGCCGCGCAACTCTTCGCGCACGCGCATCCGTAATCGTTGCAATCTGACTGGTCGTTCCCGCGGTTACTACCGCAAGTATGGCCTGTCCCGTATCGCCATCCGTGATCTTGCCTCTATCGGCCAGATTCCCGGCATGATCAAGTCTAGCTGGTAAGAGGTATTAACATGTCAATGACCGATCCAATCGCAAGTCTGCTTTCGACCATTCGTAACGGCCAAGCCGTGAAGAAGGCAGTGGTAAGCTCCCCCTCTTCCGCCCTGCGCAAAAGCGTGCTGGACGTATTGAAGAAAGAAGGTTACATCCGCGACTTCCAGGAAAAGAACGTCCGCGAAGGTGTGAAAGAACTTTCCATCGAATTGAAATATGTGGAAGGCGAATCTGCTATCCGTGATATTAAAAAAATCTCCACGCCTGGCCGCCGCGTTTATTCCGCAATTGATAACCTCCCGAAGGTTAATAACGGTCTGGGTATTTTTATCATCTCTACCTCTAAAGGCGTCATGTCTGACGTTGATGCGAAGTCGCAGCAGGTAGGTGGTGAAGTACTCTGCAGTGTATTTTAAGGAGTTAAGACCATGTCTCGCGTAGGTAAGCTACCAGTTGAAATTAAAGACGGCGTGAACGTTGCCGTTGCTGGTCAGAAGCTGGATATCTCTGGCAAGAAGGGCAAGCTGTCCTTCCAGGTGCCGGATGAAGTCCATGTAAAAGTAGATGGCAAAAAAGTGCTGTTCACGCCAGTAGGCGAAAGCAAGCGCGCTCGTGCCATGTGGGGTATGACCCGTAACATCGTGAAGAACATGGTGCAGGGCGTGGCCGAAGGCTACCACATTAAACTTGAAATCGAAGGTGTGGGTTTCCGCGCTGCCGCTCAAGGCAAAGTCCTGAAGCTGAACCTCGGCTTCTCGCATGATGTGAACTTCCCCGTGCCAGAAGGCATTGAAATCAAAACGCCGAAGCCGACTGAAATCGACATCACCGGTGTGGACAAACAACTGGTTGGCCAGGTGGCTGCCAATATCCGCCTCATGAAGAAGCCTGAGCCTTATAAAGGCAAGGGTATTCGTTATGCTGGCGAACGCATCCGCCGCAAAGAAGGCAAAAAGAAATAAGAAGGGTAGGACACTATGGCTATGGAAAATGTATTTGATCGCCGTCAGCGCCGCGTGCGTTTTAAGCTCCGCAAGAATGCGGGCCGTCCGCGCCTTTCGGTTTTCCGTTCGGAAAATCACATTTACGCGCAGATTATTGATGACGTAAACGGCGTCACGCTGGCTGCTGCTTCCACGATTGATAAAGACGTGAAAGCGACAGTGAAACGTGGTAGCACGGTGGCTGCTGCAAAAGCGGTTGGTGAACTGATTGCAAAGCGCGCACAGAAAGCCAAAGTTAAAGAAGTAGTATTTGACCGTGGTGGTTACATTTATCATGGCCGCGTAAAAGCGCTGGCCGATGCAGCTCGCGAAGCTGGCCTTTCATTCTAGGAGAAAACATTATGGTACGCGGTAGAAACGAAGAATCCAAAAACCCAAATCAGCCCAATCAGGGCGGTCAGGGTGGAAGAGGTCAGAACCAAGGCGGTCAAGGCCATGGTCAGGGTCGTGATGGCGAGCAGAGCGATAACGTCGAAAAGCTCGTTGCCATTAACCGCGTTGCCAAAGTGGTAAAGGGTGGTCGCCGTTTCGGTTTCGCTTCCCTCGTGATTGTTGGCGATGGTAAGGGCAAGGTCGGCTTTGGCAAAGGTAAAGCCAAAGAAGTGATGGAATCCAAACAGAAAGCCACGCAGGCCGCGAAGAAAGACATGATTCGTATTCCGCTGCGCGAAGGCCGCACGCTGCACCATGACGTAAAAGGTCACTTCGGTGCCGGTAAAGTAATTCTGCGCTCCGCCCCTCCGGGTACGGGTATCATCGCAGGTGGCCCAATGCGCGCCATCTTCGAAGCCCTGGGTGTGCAGGACGTTGTTGCTAAATCCGTTGGCACATCGAACCCATACAACATGGTGCGTGCAACGTTTGATGCACTGTCCAACATTCAGCCGCCACGCGTGGTAGCCGGTCGCCGCAGCAAGAAAATCAGCGAAGTTATTGGCCAGCGCGAAGTAGAAACAAAAACCACAGAAAAGAACTAGTTTTAGGGTAAGGAGCGTTTTATGAGCGCAAAAAAACAGATTAAAGTGACGCAGCTGGGCAGCCCTATTGGCCGCAGAGAATATCAGCGCGCAACGCTGATTGGCCTTGGCCTGAACAAACGTCACCGTTCACGCGTGCTGGAAGATACCCCAGCCGTGCGTGGCATGATTAATGCCGTTGCCCACTTGATAAAAGTGGAAGAAGCGAAATAGTTAAACGTATTTATTAATACAGGGGTTCCGTCATGCCGACTTTATTGAACAACATCACCGACAATCCGGGTGCTAAACAGAAAAAGTTTATCAAAGGCCGTGGTATTGGTTCCACCAAGGGTAAAACCTGCGGCGCTGGCGTGAAGGGTCAGAAAGCACGCACGGGTGTTTCCATTAAAGGCTTCGAAGGTGGTCAGATGCCTCTGCACCGCCGTCTGCCAAAACGCGGTTTCCACAACCCGTTCCCAAACAAGCTCGTTGCCGTGAACACCGGCCAGCTGCAGAAATACATTGATAGCGGCAAGCTCGATGCAAAAGGCACTGTGAACGCCGAAGCACTCGTGAAAGCCGGCATCATTAAAAACACCAACTTCCCGGTGAAGCTGCTTGCCAAAGGCGAAATCAAAGCAAAACTGACCATTGAAGTCGGCGCTGCTTCTGAATCTGCCGTGAAAGCGGTAGAAAAAGCTGGTGGCAAAGTGACGGTGCTGACACGCAAAGTGTCTGAAAAGTCGCTGGCACAGGCTGAGAAGTCCAAAGCCAAGAAAGAGAAAAAAGCTGCAGCGAAAAAAGGCGGCAAGAAAGCCGCTGCTGCTGAAGCCGCTGAATAACTCTCTCCATAAGGCATAAAATCCATGGCAAACGGCAGGAACGCTCCCGGAATTGATCTCGGAGTCATCGGCAAGGCGCAAGAACTTAAAAAACGCCTGCTGTTTGTTATCGGCGCCCTTATCGTTTACCGCATTGGTACTTACATTCCCCTGCCCGGCATCGATTCCAGCATTATCGGTGACATGTTCAAAGGCAGCGGCGGCGGTATTCTCGACATGTTCAACATGTTCTCCGGCGGTGCGCTTGAGCGTATGACGATTTTCGCCCTGAACATCATGCCATATATTACGGTATCGATTATCATGCAGTTGATGGCGGTGATTTCGCCTAAGCTTGCGGCACTAAAGAAAGAAGGCGAAGCCGGTCGCCGCAAAATCAACCAGTATACCCGCATCGGCACCGTGTTCATGTCTGCCTTTCAGGCCTACGGTATCGCTGTGTTCCTTGAAAACCTGACAGGTCCAAACGGCCCCGCCGTGCACGAACCCGGCTTGTTCTTTAAAATCATCACCATCACTTCGCTCGTTGGCGGCACCATGTTCCTGATGTGGCTGGGCGAACAGATTACTTCCCGCGGCATTGGTAATGGTATTTCCCTCATCATTTTCGCCGGTATCGTTGCCGGTCTGCCAAGCGCCATTGCACGCACGATGGAACTGGGCTGGACGGGCGCCCTCTCCGCTGGTGTTATTATTGCTATTCTTGCACTGGCTCTGGGCCTGATTTACTTCATCGTGTTCATGGAACGCGCGCACCGCCGTGTTTTGGTGCAATACCCCAAACGCCAGAAGGGCAACAAAATCTATGGCGGCGAATCGTCACACATGCCGCTTAAAATCAACAATGCCGGTGTAATTCCGCCGATTTTCGCTAGCTCGCTGCTGCTGTTCCCCGCCACCATTGCAGGTTTTTCTGCTGGAAAAGGCCCAGAATGGATGCAGACCGTTTCGATCTATCTCGGTCACGGCCAGCCGCTCTATATCGTGAGCTTCGTGGTGCTAGTCGTATTTTTCTGCTTCTTTTATACGCTGCATGTGTTCAACCCAGCTGAGACGGCTGAAAACCTCCGTAAGTATGGCGGCTTCATTCCCGGCATCCGCCCTGGTAAAAGCACGTCAGACTATTTCCAATATGTAATGATTCGCCTAACTGTGATTGGTGCTGCCTACCTTTCTCTTGTCTGCGTGATTCCGGAAATCCTGATTGCAGAATATTCCGTACCTTTCTACCTTGGCGGCACGAGCCTGCTGATTGTGGTGAACGTAACGATGGACACGGTGGCGCAAATTCACTCGCACCTGATTGCCCACCAGTATGAAGGCCTCATCCGCAAGGCGAACCTCAAAAACCGCAGGTTCTCAACATGAAAAACCTGATTCTTTTTGGCCCGCCGGGTGCAGGTAAGGGCACGCAGGCCAAACGGCTTCAGGAGATGCTCGGTGTGGCACATCTCTCCACGGGCGATATGCTTCGCCAAGCCGTGAGCGAGGGCACCGATATCGGTAAAAAAGCAGACAGCATCATGAAGGCAGGAAAACTGGTACCGGACGAAGTCATGGTCGCCATGATTGCCGAGCGCATCACCAAACCAGACTGCAAAAATGGTTTCATCCTTGATGGCTTCCCCCGCACCCGTGCGCAGGCCGAAGCATTAGACGTGATGCTGACAGAACGCAAAATCACCATCAACCGTGTGATTGAACTCAAAGTGGATAACGATGCACTGATTGAACGCATCGTTAGCCGTTTCAGCTGTGCCGATTGCGGCGCCAGCTATAACCGCATCACCCAACCGACCAAAAAAGACGGGGTATGCGATATCTGTGGTTCGAGCAAATTAATATCCCGCCCGGACGATAATGCCGAGACTATGAAGAAACGCCTTGCCGCCTACACCGAACAGACGGCACCGGTGCTGCCCTATTACAAAGGAAAAAACCTTCTTTCTCAAGTGGATGGGATGGCAGAAATTGACGACGTAACGGCACAGATAAAAAAAGTTATAAACTAAGTTGACTTCAAACAAATTATGATTATCATGCAGCCTCCCTCGAGGTGGGATAATTCCTTGGGGACGCTATATTTTTAGGGAGAAAACGGGCATATGGCACGTATTGCAGGTGTAAATATTCCAACTCAGAAGCGCGTCGTGATTGCACTGCGCTACATCTACGGTATTGGCCCAGCCAACGCCCGTTGGATTTGCGAAAAAGTCGGCATTGATTTAACGCGCCGCGTCAGCCAGCTGACCGAAGACGAAGTAATCAAAATCCGTGAAGAAATTGACCAGAATTACAACGTAGAGGGTGACCTCCGTCGTGAAGTAGGCATGAACATTAAACGCCTGCAGGATCTGGGCACATACCGTGGCCTGCGTCACCGTAAGAAGCTGCCTGTTCGCGGTCAGCGTACCCACACCAATGCTCGTACCCGTAAAGGCCGTGCGAAGCCGGTTGCTGGTAAGAAAATTGCAACGAAATAGTTCAGTAGTTTAGTAAATAAGGTAGTTCCATGAACCAGAAAGCCAACAGCAACGCAAATGCACAGAACCAAACCGCTACCAGCGGCGGTTCCGCACCGGCAACGAAACGCAAAGCCCGTAAGAACATTACGAACGGCATGGCGCACGTGAATTCCACGTTCAACAATACCATCGTTACCATTTCCGACCTGCAGGGAAACACCATTTCATGGTCTTCTTCCGGTATGCAGGGTTTCAAAGGCTCACGTAAATCCACGCCATACGCCGCACAGGTTGCAGCTGAAATCGCTGGTCGTGCCGCTCAGGAACATGGCGTAAAAACGCTTGAAGTCGAAGTGAAAGGCCCAGGCGCTGGTCGTGAGTCCGCCCTGCGTGCGCTTTCCGCTGTTGGTTTCGTGATTACGTCGATTAAAGACGTGACCCCGATTCCGCACAATGGTTGCCGCCCTCCTAAGCGCCGCCGCGTGTAAGGGTTTCTAGCACATACTTCAATTTGATTTGGTCTGATTAACTTTTTTGATAAATGGGGTCCTCGCGTGAACATCTCTCGTAACTGGTCTGAGCTGATTAAACCTTCCAAGGTTGACGTAAACACCAAGAAGGCCGAAAACAAAGCCGTTATCACGATTGAGCCGCTGGAACGCGGTTTTGGTATCACGCTGGGTAATGCTCTGCGTCGCGTACTGCTGTCTTCCCTTCAGGGTGCTGCGGTAACGTCTGTGAAAATTGATGGCGTGCTGCACGAGTTTTCTTCTCTGCCAGGTGTGATGGAAGATGTGACTGACATCATCCTCAACATCAAAACGCTGGCGATTAAATCCCACGCTTCTGATAAGCGCAAAGTCACGATTAAAGCCGAAGGTCCTTGCGTTGTAACGGCAGGCTCCATTCAGGCGAGCTCTGACATTGAAATCGTCAACAAAGACGCAAAAATCTGCACGCTGGACAAAGACGCTTCCTTCACCTGCGAAATGGTGGTGGAACCAGGCAAAGGTTATGTACCTGCTTCGCAGAACCGCAACCCTGAAAGCGCCATTGGCGTGATTCCAGTGGATGCGCTGTTCAGCCCAGTGCGCCAAGTAAGCTACAAAGTGGAAGATGCCCGCGTGGGTCAGGTGACTGACTTCGACAAACTGGTGCTGACGCTTGAAACCGATGGTACCGTCACGCCGGAAAACGCCGTGGCCTATGCCGCAAAAATTCTGCAGGACCAGCTTCAGGTCTTCATCAACTTCGACGAAGTGGAAGAAGCACCAGAAAAGAAAGAAGCCGACCTGCCGTTCAGCCCATACCTCCTCAAAAAGGTGGACGAGCTGGAACTTTCCGTACGCTCTGCAAACTGCCTGAAGAACGACAACATCGTTTATATCGGAGATTTAGTGCGCAAAACGGAAGGCGAAATGCTGAAAACGCCGAACTTCGGCCGTAAGTCTTTGAATGAAATCAAAGAAGTGCTGGCATCGATGGGTCTGCGCTTCGGCATGGAAATCGACAGCTGGCCGCCAGAAAACATTGAAGAGCTGGCTAAAAAATTCGAAGATCCATACTAAAATTTTAATTAACCCAAGAATAGATGGGAACGGACTATGCGTCACGCAGTTAAAGGAAGAAAGTTCAATCGTACCACGGAACAGCGCACAGCTCTGCTGAATGGCCTTGCTGCTTCTCTGCTGGAACATGAGCAGATTAAAACCACGCTGCCAAAGGCAAAAGAGCTCTGTCCGCTCGTGGAAAAGCTTATCACGCTCGGCAAAAAGGGCGACCTTCAGTCCCGCCGCCGCGTACTGGCTGTGGTGCGTTCGGAAGAAATCACCAAGAAGCTGTTTTCTGAACTGGCAACGCGCTACAAAGCCCGCAATGGTGGCTATGCCCGCGTGCTGAAAGCTGGTTTCCGCACGGGCGATACCGCTCCGATGGCAGTTATCGAGCTGGTTGAGCGCGATGCAAAAGCCAAAGGCAAAAAAGACCGCGCTGCTGCCGCTGAACGCGCTACTAAAGAAGCGCAGGAAATGGCCGCCATGCAGGGTCAACTCAAAGCATAAGCGTTTTTAAAAACGCATCTGTTGCAAAAAACCCACCCTTTAAAACGGTGGGTTTTTTGTTTGTGAATATTTCATACATTTCCTTTGCAAATTCATTAATTTGCTGGCACAAAGAACAGGTTACCGAGCAAGGCATATTGCAAAACGCCGGTATTTGTGCATATTTTACGCTATAAAACTCTTTGCAAGAGATGTTTAAGAAGGAGACTACCCCCAATGTTTAAGAAATTTGTTCTGCTTGCTTCCGTCCTGTTACTGACTGCCGCGTGCACCAGCACGGACGCCGACAAGCGTGGTGTACAGCGCCCAGCGAATGCTGAAGGCTCTCCTGACAGCGTTTATGAATCTGCCCTGCCAGAATATGTAGCTGGCACGCAGGAAGACCTCGTGTCCCATGTTGGTGACCGTATTTTCTTCGGTTTCGACAGCTCTGAACTGAGCGAAAACGCACAGCGCACCATGCAGCGCCAGAGCGAATGGATGAAAATGAATCCAGACCTGAAAGTAATCCTCGAAGGTCACTGTGACGAACGTGGCACGCGCGAATACAACCTTGCCCTTGGCGAGCGCCGCGCTGCTGCTGCTAAAAACTATCTCGTAAGCCTTGGTATTGATGGTTCCCGTATCTCCATCATCAGCTATGGCAAAGAACACCCAGTGGATCCTGAATCCAGTGAAGTGGCCTGGAGCAAAAACCGTCGTGCTGTGACGGTTGTTGCGAACTAAGCCGGTTCTTAAAAAACTGCTTAACAAAACCCTGCCGCGGCCTATAATCCCGGCAGGGTTTTTTGTTACCCTTAAAATCAAATGACCTACTTAAAAAGAGATGAGCCATGCGCCCCCCCCTCCTTTGCCTCGTTCTTGGTTTTACGCTACTAACGCCGCTCTCTGCTGCCGCACAACAGCTGCCTGCCTCGGCACAATTTGAAAATCGCCTTTCTGATCTTGAAGAAGCGCTGCGCGCTGCCACCGGGAAAATTGAAGAGCTTGAGCACCAGAACGACCAGCTGAAAAGCCAAATTGAAAACCTTCAGAAAGATACAGAACTGCGCTTTACCGAACTTGCCACAAAGCCTGAAATTCCTTCCGTCGCCGCTGAGCCTGTTGCACCCGCTGCTGCTACCACAAAGCCTGCTGCTGCCGCAACGGGTGATGGCACACGCACCATCGGCACCGTAAAAGCCACGGGCAAGGAACCTGCAAAATCCGGAACGCCACAGCAGGAATATGACGATGCGTTCGCACTGCTCCGCCAGAATAAATACGACGAAGCAATTAATGCATTCAACGCCTTCTTACAGAAATATCCTGATAATGAACTGAGCGGAAACGTATATTTCTGGGTGGGCGAAGCTTACTATGTGCAGGATAATTTTGAGAAAGCATCGCTGCAATATGCGCGTGGCTTCCAGAATTTTCCTAAGGGTAATAAAGCCGCTGACAGCCTTTTGAAGCTGGCGTCATCACTCGAAAAAATGAACAAAAAGACGGAAGCTTGCACCACGCTCGACAAATTAAACCGCGAGTTCCCGAACCTGAAGGGCACCGTGCGTAAAAAGGCTGACGAAAGCCGCAAATCCCTCAAGTGCAGCTAGCCTCACCATGCTGGAACATTACACGGCAGATGTGCTGAACCGCCTAACAAAAGGCTGGCGCAGCAAGCAGCTTGCCGTTGCCGTTTCCGGTGGAGCAGACAGTATGGCGCTTGCGCTGCTAGCGCACCAATGGGCTAAAAAAAGCGGCTTCGCCCTCACCTGCCTCACGGTCAATCATGGCTTACGCAAAGCCGCAGCCAAAGAAGCGCTGCAAGTGGCGAAGTGGTGTAAAAAGCAGGGCATCGCACATCAAACACTTAGCTATGAAGGCGAAAAACCCACCACCAATATCATGGCGGAGGCACGCTCTATCCGCTACCAACTGCTGTTCGGTTGGTGCCGTAAGCACAAAGCCGGATTACTGGTAGCACATAACTTGGAAGACCAGGCGGAAACATTCTTGCTGCGTTTGCAGCGCGGCACTGGCGCTTCAGGCCTTGCTTGTATGCCAGAAAGCGCTGACCGCTTTGGTATCCGCGTGATGCGCCCTCTGCTTGCCGTAAAGCGCCAGCATCTTGAAGCATACCTCAAACAGCGCAAACAACCATGGCTGGAAGACCCCACGAATGCCGACCCGCAATATGCCCGCAACAGCCTGCGCATGGCACTAAACAGCAATCTCAAAACAAAAGACGAACTCACCCAGCGCCTATTTGAAGGCGCACGCAGTATGGGGCGCACCCGCGCAGTGGTGGATGCCGAGGTAAACAAAGCGCTGAAAAACTATGTGGCAGAGCCCCTGCCCAGCATCTGCAAGCTGGACGTAAAGGGCTACAAAACCCTGCACGAGGAAATAGCCCTGCGCGTGCTGTCGCAGCTTTTGGCCTATGCAGGCCAGCAGGACGAAATGGCACGGTTTGAAAGCTTGGAG
This sequence comes from Rickettsiales bacterium, assembly GCA_044356525.1. Classification (GTDB taxonomy): domain Bacteria; phylum Pseudomonadota; class Alphaproteobacteria; order Rickettsiales; family RGZB01; genus CAYXPR01. The sequence continues at coordinate 293,002 of JBIKVZ010000003.1, read as the reverse complement.
CCGCTGCATCAGGCCATTGTATCAGGAACGCTTAAGCGTCCGCGCACTCTTTCCGGCTGCATGGTGGAGCCACACCAGAAAAACGCTGTGTTCTTTTACCGCGAACCAAGCCGCCTTCCTGCACCCCACAAAGTTAATAAATCCGAACAATATCTGTGGGATAACCGCTTTACATTTGCCACTAAAGCCCGCTTAACTATTCGCCCTCTTACTGCAGGTGATATCAAATCATATCCCGCCAATATGCCGAAGCGGGCGCTTTTAACCCTGCCATCGGTATGGAAAAAGAATGAAAAGGGGCTTGAAACCTTGCTGTTTGCACCCCACATGAAAAAGGTGAAAAACACAGCGCTTAAAGAGGGGTTTTCCGCCAGCTACACACCGCGTAAAAAGCTGCAAACCTCTGCCTTTGCCTATTGCCGCGCCGCGGTTTATCATGTAGTCTAGCCCCGCTTAAAAACAAAGGAAAAACCATGGGTTCCACCGGTAAAAACATCCTGCTTTGGTTCATTGCCATCATCATTTTAGTGTCGGCGTATGACTTCTTAGCCTCAGGCGACAGCAGCAAAAGTTCTGCCATGCCGTTTTCCGACTTCCTCGCTGAAGTGGAACAAGGCCGCGTGGCGAGCGTAAAAATTCAAGGCCGCTCGATTGAAGGCCAGCTTTCTGATGGCACCAACTTCAGCAGCTACAGCACCGAATATCCCGGTTTAGTCGATAAACTGCGCGACAATGGCGTGCGCATCAACGCCGTGCCGATGGAAAGCTCCTCTGGTTCGCTCTTCGGCGTATTACTCGGCTGGTTCCCGATTCTACTACTTATCGGCGTGTGGATTTTCTTCATGAAGCAAATGCAGGGTGGTGGCAAAGGTGGTGCCATGGGTTTTGGTAAATCGCGCGCGCGCATGCTCACAGAAAAACAAGGCCGTGTCACGTTTGACGACGTTGCCGGCATCGACGAAGCCAAAGAAGAACTCTCTGAAATCGTCGACTTCCTGAAAGACCCACAAAAATACACCAAGCTCGGTGCTAAAATCCCCAAGGGCTGCTTGCTGGTCGGTTCACCCGGTACGGGTAAAACCCTGCTCGCACGCGCCATTGCGGGCGAAGCAAACGTGCCGTTCTTCACCATCTCCGGTTCTGACTTCGTGGAAATGTTCGTGGGTGTGGGCGCGAGCCGCGTGCGCGACATGTTCGAACAAGGAAAAAAGAACGCACCGTGCATTATCTTCATCGACGAAATCGATGCCGTAGGCCGTCACCGTGGTGCAGGCCTTGGCGGTGGTAACGACGAACGCGAGCAAACCTTGAACCAGATGCTGGTGGAAATGGATGGCTTTGAAGCCAATGACGGCGTGATTATCATCGCCGCCACCAACCGCCCAGACGTGCTGGACCCTGCGCTGCTGCGCCCTGGCCGTTTCGACCGCCAGATTGTAGTACCCACGCCTGATATCATGGGCCGTGAAAAAATCCTGCGCGTGCATTTGAAAAAAGTGCCTGCCTCACCTGATGTAAACCCGCACGTGCTTGCACGCGGTACACCTGGTTTTTCTGGTGCTGACCTTGCGAACTTGGTGAATGAAGCAGCGCTGCTCGCGGCACGCACTAATCGCAAAGTCGTGACTATGCATGAGCTTGAAGAAGCCAAAGACAAAGTCATGATGGGCTCTGAGCGCAAATCGATGGTGATGACGGAAGATGAGAAAAAACTCACCGCATATCACGAAGGCGGGCACGCGATTGTATCACTGCACTGCCCGGCGTCTGACCCGATTCACAAAGCCACCATCATTCCGCGTGGACGTGCGCTTGGGATGGTGATGCGTCTTCCAGAGCGTGATCGCTACTCTGTCACGCGTGAAAAACTGGAATCCGATATCGCCGTAGCAATGGGCGGGCGCGTGGCTGAAGAACTAATTTTTGGTCATGACAAAGTCACCAGCGGTGCATCCTCTGACATCAAATACGCCACTGAAATGGCACGCAACATGGTGACCTCATGGGGCATGAGCGAAAAAATCGGACCGCTTTACCACGGTAGCGACAATGACGAAGTGTTCCTTGGTCATTCGCTCGTGCAGCGTGGTAGCACCGGCTCCGATGAAACGGCAAGCATCATTGACTCTGAAGTAAAACGCTTAGTCGAAGCAGGGTATAATCGCGCCAAGAAAATTCTGCAGGAAAACCGTGCAGACCTTGAGAAACTCGCAAAAGGCCTTATTGAATACGAAACACTGTCCGGTGACGAAATCAAAGACCTGCTCGCAGGTAAAAAAATTGAGCGCAATTTTGATTCGTCGAACGACAATGGCTCGGCGCCGGAACAACCCCGCAAGTCTTCTCTGCCACGCGGGCGCAAAAAACCGGGCGACGATGCATCGTCTGACCCTAAGCCGCAGCAAGTATAGTCTGGTAATTTTATATGGCTAAGCAGCGGCGTTATTTCGGAACCGATGGCATTCGCGGACAATCCAACAAGCCACCGATGGATGCGGAAACCGCAATGCGCGTCGGCATGGCAGCGGGTAGTCATTTCACCCGCGGCTCGCACCGCCACCGCGTAGTGATCGGCAAAGACACGCGCCTCTCTGGCTACCTTATTGAACCCGCCCTCACCGCAGGCTTTATTGCTGTGGGGATGGACGTAGTGCTTGTTGGCCCGATGCCCACTCCTGCCGTGGCGATGATTACGCGTTCACTACGCGCCGATTTAGGGCTGATGATTTCCGCCTCGCATAATCCATATGAAGACAACGGCATCAAGCTGTTTGACCCAAATGGTATGAAGCTTTCCGACGAAGTGCAAAGTGCCATCGAAAAACTCATGGATAGCGACACCAGCAAACTGCATGTCTCCCCCAAAAAACTGGGCCGCGCTAAAAGGCTCGATGACGCTGCAGGCCGTTATGTGGAATATGTAAAATCCACCTTCCCGAAAAAGAAAAAGCTCGACGGTATTAAAATCGTGCTCGATTGCGCCAATGGCGCGGCTTACAAAATGGCCCCCACCGTACTGTGGGAACTGGGTGCAGACATTATCCCCATCTGCGTGGAACCAAACGGGTTTAACATTAACATGATGTGCGGCTCCACCCACCCTGAACTTATCTGCTCTAAAACCATCGAACACAAAGCCGATATCGGTATTGCGCTAGATGGTGATGCAGACCGCATCATCGTGTGCGACGAAAAAGGCCAGCTGGTCGATGGCGACCAGATTATGGCTTGCATCGCCACCTACTGGAACAGTAAAAACCGCCTGCAGGGTGGCGGCATCGTGGCCACACAAATGTCGAACATGGGGCTAGATGAGTATTTGCAAAAGCAGGGTCTGAAGCTGGAGCGCACACAAGTGGGTGACCGCTACGTTATCGAAACCATGCTGAAGAAAAATTACAATCTTGGCGGCGAACAGTCCGGCCATATCGTGTTTAACGACTACACCACCACGGGTGATGGCTTGGTGGCGGCATTGCAGGTGCTTGCCATGCTGATTGCCAGCGGCAAAAAAGCCAGCGAAGCGCTGCATGTGTTCAAGCCCTTCCCGCAAGTGCTAGAAAATGTACGCCTGAAGGCAGACCGCAAAAAAGACCCGCTGGAAAATGCTTCCGTTAAAAAAGCCATTGAGGCTGGTAAGAAGAAACTCAAGAACGAAGGCCGTGTGTTCATCCGCAAGTCCGGCACCGAACCACTGATCCGCGTGATGGTTGAAGGCAAAGACCGCACCACTATCCAGCAAATTGCACACGACATTGCCGCAGAAATAAAGCGGGCGTAAGCGCCATGGCTTTAAGCACCCCACGACTACTGATTATTGCCGGTTCTGACTCCGGCGGCGGCGCCGGCATTCAAGGCGACATCAAAACCGCTAGCGCGCTCGGCGTGTTTGCCACCACGGCCATCACCGCCCTCACCGCACAAAATACACAAGGTGTATTCGGCATCCACGAAGTGCCTACGCCCTTCCTGCGCCAGCAGATTGAACTCGTGCTGGCCGATATCGGCACCGATGCCATCAAAACCGGCATGCTGCATTCTGCCGAGGTGATTGAAGCCGTTGTCGCCAGTATCTCCGGCAGCAAAGCCCCGTTAGTGGTAGACCCTGTGATGATTGCCAAAGGCGGCGCACCGCTTTTGCAGGCTGCAGCTGTAGAGGCTCTTAAAAACCGCCTTATACCCCTTGCTACTGTCGTGACCCCTAACGTGCCTGAGGCCGAAGCCCTAAGCGGCATCCGCATCCACAACACTGAGGACATGGAAAAAGCGGGCCGCGCCATCCTCGCCATGGGCTGCAAGGCTGTTTTGGTGAAAGGCGGGCATCTACCAGGGGCTGAAATCACCGATGTGCTGATTCAAGAAAATTCTATAAAAATATATAAAAATCAGCGTATTAATACTGAAAATACCCATGGCACAGGCTGCACGTTAGCCTCGGCCATTGCTTGTGGGCTGGCGCAGCATAAGCCCCTCGAAACCACCGTGGCCGAAGCGCAGAATTACGTGCAGGGCGCCATTAAAAACGCCCCAAAGCTGGGAACGGGGCACGGCCCACTGAATCACGGCTGGATGCAGGCCGAAAAATCGCTTGTTTAGGGTATTTATTTCGTGTATAAGCCCCCTTCCTACAGGGAACTCCGGCGATAAATAAACGCCACGAACGCATGAGAGATTAAGACCATGAAAGAAAAGATTCACCCCAATTACCACGAAATCACCGTTGTGATGACCGATGGTACGAAATTCAAGACCCGCTCCACTTATGGCAAGCCAGGTGATGAGCTGCGTCTGGACATTGACCCGAAAACCCACCCGGCATGGACGGGCGGCACCGCACAGGTGAAAAACGCCGGTCAGGTGGCGAAGTTCAACAAGCGTTTTGCTGGCCTTGGCCTGAAAGACAACACGGAAAAGAAATAACTTCTTTTTCTGTTAGAATAAAAAAGGGCGCAGATTCTGCGCCCTTTTTTCATGCCTGAAACATGGCCTAAAGGAAGTATTCCTTTACGTCGATAGATGATTCCACGCCAATCTTGTCGTAATTCTTCTGTATCCATTCATCCGCACTTTGGCGGCCAACATCTTTCAGGTGGCGCAAAAATTCCCAATCCGCGTTGAATTTGCTGGCATGACCAAGGCCAGCCATGATTTCTTCTGCCTCAATCACGTGAATCTTCATGCTTTTATATTCATCGCTCTTCACCTTACCATTATCAATCAACTTGCTGACGAAAGCGATAGCGCGCACTTCACGCATCAGCGTGGTGTTGAAACTGATTTCGTTCACGCGATCTAGAATATCGTGCGCTGAAGTCGGCACCTGCTGAATGTGAATGGGGTTCACCTGCACCACCATAATATCTTTGCAGAGGCATTCATAAATCAGCGGGAAGAGCGCGGGATTTCCGGAGTAGCCGCCATCCCAATACGGCTCGCCATCTACCTCCACCGTTTTAAACAAGAACGGCAGGCACGATGATGCCAGCAACATCTCAATCGTTAGTTTGTTGCTGTCGAACACTTTGATTTTTCCGGTCCGCACGTTTGTGGCGTTGATGAACAATTTGATGTCTTTAAACTTACGGAGCACATCAAAATCCACCAAGTCTTCTAAAATATCGCGGAACGGGTTGATATCAAAAATATTCAGCTGCGACGGCGAAAACACGCGCGTCATAAATTCCATCGCCATAAAACTCGGCGTCATCGCAAAATCATGCGAGCCAATCATCTTATCAAAAATACTGGGCTGCAGCGGGGTCATGGCAGCAGCTTGGCTCACACGTTTCCAGAACTTCTCCAGCATTGCGCGGGCTTCCGTGCGCCCGCCTTTGGCCATGCCATAGCACAGCAGTGCAGCATTCATTCCGCCCGCGCTGGTGCCGCTAATACCATCGATGCTGATGCGCTCATCTTCCAGCAGACGGTCGAGCACGCCCCATGTGAATGCACCATGCGCACCGCCGCCTTGCAGAGCAAGATTTAATGATTTTTTGGCGCTGGCAGATTTTGGCATTGGCTATTTTTCCTCGCTTAGAAAAGCTAACGGACGTTAGACGCATCCTGCCCAATTTGCAACGCCAAAGCCAAAAACATGTGCTGCGCTGCAACAAAGAATCTACAGCATTTGTAAGGCAGATATTGCACTTGTTTCAAACTTGGGCATGATAGCACCCATGCACAAGAAACCTGACACAACTGTCCGCATCTACACCGATGGCGCTTGCTCCGGCAACCCTGGCCCTGGTGGGTGGGGCGCGCTCCTCACGTTTAAAACCACTGAGAAAGAATTGAGTGGTGGTGAAGAGATGACCACCAACAACCGCATGGAACTGATGGCAGCCATTGAAGCGCTGCGTGCACTCAAAAAACATTGCCGCGTGGAATTATATACTGACAGCAGCTACGTGAAAGACGGCATCACCAAATGGGTGGAAGGTTGGAAAGCGAATGGCTGGCGCACCGCCAATAAAAAACCGGTTAAAAACATGGAACTCTGGCATGAGCTTTCAGACCTTGCGGCGAAGCATCATATGTCGTGGCATTGGGTGAAGGGGCATAGCGGCCACCCCGAGAATGAGCGCGTGGATGCGCTGGCACGCGCAGCCATCCCTAAAAACTAAACGTCACTGCCTTCATCTTCATCACCCAGCACGCGGCTAACCTTCACGCGGGAAATCTGGTGACGCTGTTTTTCGATCACTTCAAAGCGATAGCCATGAAACTGGAATGCTTCACCGCTGTCAGGAATGCGCTCTGCTTCATAAATAATCAAGCCCGCAAGGGTGGAGGCTTCCTCATCTGGAATGCCCCACTCCATATCGCGGTTCAGGTCACGAATCGCCATCGTGCCATCCACAACGCAGGAGCCATCTGCCTCGCGCTTCAGGCGCTGCGTACCGCGCACTGTGTCGTGCTCGTCATCAATCTGGCCAACGATTTCTTCTAAAATATCTTCAAGCGTAATCATGCCGAGCAGCGCGCCATATTCATCCACCACAAAGGCCGCATGCTGGTGCTTCACCAAGAATGCCTGTAACTGTTCTTTGAGCGACGTCGTGGCAGGCACGAACCACGGCTTGGTAATCACGTCATTGATATCCACCATACCCTTATGCTGCATCGCCTGCTGCAACTGCTTCAGGTAGGTTTTCACGTGTAGCAGCCCCACAATATTATCCGGGTTATCTTTCCACACTGGCAGGCGCGAATACGGCGTATTCAGCACCTGCTGCATCACGCTCTCGGGTTTAAGGCTTACATCCAGCCGCACCATGTTTTTACGGTGCACCATGATGTCTGCCACGGCCATCTCCGAAAGATCAAGAATGCCACCCAGCATGTCCCTATCATTCTTCACCACCGCTCCTTCGCTATGGTGGAGGTCAATTGCACCGCGTAATTCTTCCGAGGCTTCCATCACGTCACCCGCGCTATTCTCACTGCTCTGCACCCCAAGCATTCGCAGCAGGCCATCCACAATCACTTCCACCATAATGGTAAAGGGCGTCAGAATTTTGACAACAATCGCCATCACGGGCGCCACAAACAGCGCGACTTTCTCTGACTTACGAAACGCATAGGCTTTGGGCAGCACTTCTGAAAATATTGTAATCAGCACAGTCATTATTACTGTGGCATAAGCAAGCCCATCGTCACCAAAAGCACGGATGCAAAATGCTGTGGCAACAGCAGAACCCAGAATGTTTACTACGTTATTACCGAGCAGAATGGCGGCAATCAGGCGGTCTTTGTCTTCATGCAGACGGCTGATGATGCGCGCACGGCGATTGCCTTCTGTTTTTAGACGGTGAACCATCGCGCGGGAAACGCCAGTCAATCCCGTTTCAGCCGCTGAGAAAAATGCAGCCAACACGAGCAAGCCGCCAACCGCTAACGCCGTAAATAATAGGTCATTATCTGACATCGCCTATGCCTCCAGCGCCGCGTTCAGCAGTGCCTCTACATCTGCTGTGCGGATATTTTCAGCAATAAATGCCTGACCGATTGCCTTGGCGAGAATGAATACCAGTTTGCGATCTTTTACTTTTTTATCACCCGCCATGTGCGAAAGCAGTGCTTTTGCCACCATCGGTTTTTGAATTTGCTTCGGGGTGGTGCGTAGGCCAACGGCGGCAAGATGCTTTTCTACTTCAGTAACATCTTTCGCATGACACAGACCTAACTTGGCAGAAAGCTGGAAGGCGAGCACCATGCCAATCGCCACACCTTCACCGTGCAGCAACTCGCTAGAATAACCGGTTTCAAGTTCCAGTGCGTGGCCGAACGTGTGCCCCAAATTCAGCAGTGCGCGTGCGCCTGACTCGCGCTCATCGTCTGCCACCACGGCGGCTTTTGCTTCGCAGCTGGTTTTAATCATCTTAATCAGGCTTTCGCTTTCTTCCGGCACCAAAATACGGGCCGAGCGAATCACTTCTTCTTTCGTTTTCAGCCAGTCAAAAAACGGGCGGTCATTGATGAAGCCATACTTCACCACTTCGGCATAACCGGAAAGAAATTCGCGTTTGGGGAGCGTATCAAGCAAGCCGATATCTGCCAGCACCAGTTTCGGCTGGTAAAAACTGCCAATCAGGTTTTTGCCGTGCGTAGTATTGATGCCTGTTTTGCCGCCCACCGAGCTGTCCACCATCGAAAGCAGCGTCGTGGGAATCTGCACGAACGGCACGCCGCGCAGCAGAATGCTTGCCGCAAAGCCTGCCAAATCGCCAATCACCCCGCCACCGAGCGCCACGATAGCAGATTTGCGCTCTGGCTTGTGTTTCAAAATTTCGTTCAGGATTTTCTGTAAGTTCTCGAAGCTTTTGGTTTGCTCACCAGGGGGAAGAATAATCTCGTAGTGCGCGATGCCTGCTTTTTCGAGCGATAACTTTAATGTTTTGAGGTGGTAATCGGCCACGTTTCTGTCAGTCAGCACGAACACCTGCCGGGCAATACCGAGGTTTTTTAACCTCTCGCCGGTGGTTTCCAAAAGCCCTCTGCCAATCAGAATATCGTAACTGCGGGCACCCAAGTTAAGGTGCACTTTGGCGGGCGATGAACGATCAGCCGTCATAATTTTGAAAGCGCTTCAATAATTTTATCCACCGTGGCCTGATGGGGACCATCGGTACTTTCGACAACAATATCAGCTTCCGCATAGGTAGGGTAGCGCTTTTCCATCAACTCTTTTAGCACGGCCGCCTTGTCACCTTTTTCAAGAAGCGGGCGAGTGTTCTTGCGTGAAACACGCCCTAGCAGCGTGTCTAAATCCGCCTGTAACCACACCGAAATAGCCTTTTGTTTGATAAGTGTACGCGTGGCGGCATCCATGAACGCACCGCCGCCCGTAGCCATTACATGAGGGGACTTGGCAATCTCCTCTGCAATCACGGCGCGTTCCATATCGCGGAACATCTTTTCGCCCTGCTCTTCAAAAATTTTGGAGACGGTTTTCCCGGCTTTTTCTTCAATCAAGTGGTCGGTGTCCACAAACGTCACCGAAAGATGCTTAGCAAGGCGCGTGCCGATAGCAGTTTTACCTGCTCCCATCAGCCCCACCAACACAATCGTCTTATTTACTTCCTGTCCCATTCGGGCTATACATAACGAATGCGCACGCGAAGTTAAAGTGTTTCTTGTTGTTCGCTGCCCGTTTTTGAAGTGGTGTATATGAACAAAAAAAGCAAATTCAAACGTTTTATTGTTTTAACCGTTATATTGGTGCTTGGCGGTGGCCTTGCTTACCTCAGCTTTGTGAATGTTGCACCTGAGCGTAAGCCGGTTTTGAAAGAAATTGATACTTCTGCCCCACAGCAGTAAGTAGCCCGATGCGCCTCATCTGCATCACGCTTTTTTGCCTGATTGCTCTGGTACACTCCGCTGCTGCCGCCCCTGCCAAAGATACAAAGAAAAAAATCGACCTGACTGAAGAAAGTATTGGCGTGCTGGATGCCACAAATGGCGGCCTGGCGGACGATATGTGGTATGGCAGCGATGGCGGTGCCATTATCTCGCTACTAGAGGCGCTGCCGTCGGGTACGCATTCCCCTGCCATGAAGCAGTTTATGCAGCGCGTGCTGCTCACTAAGGCGCGCCCACCCGCGGGCCTTCCGGAAGATAAATCCATGGTCGACATCCGCCTGAAGCATATTGTGCAGCTGGGTGTAGGCAAATCGCTCGATGATTTCATCGCCCTAATGCCGCCTGAAAAAAAGAATGAAGCCACCGAGCAAACCCGTGTAGCCGCGCTGCTGCGCGCCAAAGACTATGCCACGGGCTGCGCTGCCGTAACAGAAGGTATCCAGCGTTACCAAAGCAATTTCTGGCCACGCGCAAACGTGCTGTGCCTTGCCGTGCAAGGTAAATACGACGAAGCCGAGCTTGCGCTCAAACTGCTGGAAGAAATTGAAAAAAAACCCATCTTGCTGACATGCTGCAACATTCCTTACCGCACGCTGCTGGAACGTATCAAAGCCCGCACGCCTGACGAACCTACTTCGCCACTGCCTGCCATTGAAACAGAGAACATATTGGAAATTCCTATGCTACTGGCAGCGGGCTTCTCACTGCCTGCCGCCAATCATGCGCTGATGGTAGAAAATATGGGGCTGCTTTACCCCATGATGGTGATGGGCAAAAGCTACCGCGCCGAGTGGAAGCCCGACCAGATAGAAGCCTGGTGGAAAACACCGCATAGCCTTTCTGAAACCACCAAAGCCGCCTACGCCTTACGCAGCTTTGTGCTGATGGAAAGCCTTGGTTTGCGGCTGCCGCCTGCCGCGTGGCAACCACTGCCGCTGCGCGATATTCCTTCGCCCGACCCTACCTCGCCGCTGTCTGCGCTGATTGCAAAGCTCGATAAAGCCGCTTCTGAAAAAAAGATTGGCGAAACCGCGTTACTGGCACTGATTGCGCTGGGTGAAAATGGCCCCGGCAAGGCAGATGCCTACACTGCAGCCCGCGTTATCCGCGCCTTAAACCGCGTAGGGCTAAAAGATGAAGCAGAACATATCGCCACTGAAGCCATTTACTATTTCGAGCCAAAAAATGAGTAATGCTGCACCACGCCACCATCTGCTGGAAGCATTCCTTGAGATGATGGCAGCAGAGCGCGGAGCATCCAAACACACTCTCACCTCTTACCGCCGCGACCTGCGTGACTTTCTAACCTTCCTCAAAACAAAAACCGCAGAAGCCGCCGCAGCAGACGACATCGCCGCTTACATGCGCCAGCTTTCCACTTCCGGCATTGCTGCCGCCAGCAGTGCACGTAAACTCTCTGCCATCCGCCAGTTCTTCCTGTTCCTCGCAACGGAAAATTATCGTGCTGACAATCCCGCGCTTAATTTTGAAAGCCCAAAGCGTGGGCGTAACTTACCCAAATATCTTACCGAAAAAGAAACGCTAGCGCTGCTTGCCACCGCACAAAAAAACATTTCTGCCGAAGGTGTGCGCCTCAGCGCGCTGCTCGAGATGCTCTATGCTTCTGGCCTGCGAGTGTCTGAGCTTGTAGAACTTAAACTTTCCGCGCTAGAGCGCGCAGGCGGTAAAGAAGGCGAACTCCGCCCTTATCTGCTCATTCGCGGCAAGGGTAGTAAAGAACGCATCGCGCCGTTGAATGAATCGGCCATCACAGCACTTTCTAATTATTTATCCGTGCGCAATACATTCACCGACGACACATTTTCGCCATGGCTGTTTCCATCAAATAGCAAAGAGGGCCACCTCACCCGCCAGCGGCTCGGCCAATTGTTAAAAGAACTCGCCCTGAACGCTAACATCGACCCAGAAAAAGTATCACCGCACGTGCTGCGCCACTCGTTCGCCAGCCACATGCTAGAACATGGCGCCGACCTGCGCGTGCTTCAGGAATTGCTAGGCCACGCTGACATCTCCACCACACAAATTTATACACATCTTTCCGGCAATCGTTTACACTCCGTGGTGAATCAGGCGCATCCACTGGCCAGTAAAAACATGGCGAAAGGAACGAACGATGGGCGGAAGACCGATTAAAAAAACCTACACGGTATTGCACGCCGACTCTATCTTGTTCGTGTTGCTGGCGCTGCTGATTGCCGGAACCTCTTTCCTGCAAGACTCCCCGATTTTGGGCATTGTGCTGCGCTGTCTTCCCTTTGTTATCATGATGGGTGTCACCGAAGCGCTGGTCGTGGGCCTCCGCATGGAGCGTAAAATCGCATGGATCGGCGCGGCATTGTTTCTTGTTGGGCATTTCTTTTTTGCGCTGCTGGCGCATCAGGGTTTCAATGCACTCGGTCTGAACGTGACACAAGGCACACTTCGCACCGGTATCGCCGCTTATTTCTTGGTCTCGGGCCTCTATGGTTTTCTCGGCTTGCTTTCCGGGCAAACCTTGCATAATTTCTTCAGCCGCTCCACGACCATCGAAAAAGGGAAATAAAACATGCCTCTCTCCGGCCCTGAACTTAAGCCTTCCTCTGGTGGAAAGCCAAAGCAGCTTGTTGTGTTCTTGCATGGCGTGGGCGCAGATGGCAACGACCTAATTGGCCTTGCCTATGAAATGGCTGCGAAGCTGCCGGATGCGCATTTTATTTCGCCCAATGCGCCCGAGGTGTTCGACATGGCACCATTTGGCTACCAGTGGTTCAGCCTCAAAGAATATGCGCAGCAGGACATGAAACTCGCCTTCGACCAAGCAGGGCGGTTTGAGGGTGCAAAACATTCTGCGCCGCTGCTGCAAAAATTTATCGATGAAAAATTGAAACATTTCGGCCTACATGAAAAAGACCTGATTCTGATTGGCTTTTCGCAAGGCACCATGATGGCCCTGCATGTGGGCTTACGCCGCAAATCCCCCCCAGCGACGATTATCGGCTTTTCCGGTGCACTTTTAGGGGCAGACCTGCTCGCCAGCGAAATCACCTGCCGCCCGCCCATCTGCCTGCTGCATGGCGAAGAAGACCCTGTGGTGCCATTTTACCTGATGGAACGGGCCAAAAAATCCCTTGAAAAAGAAAGCGTTAAGGTGGAAACCCACGCCCGCCCGAATGTGGCGCACGGTATCGACCAAGGGGGCATCGACATCGCCCTCGCCTTCATTCAACGACACCTACAGCTCGCTTAAATCGCACCTGCCTAGTGATTTTTTCACCAAACCGTGTTACCATATAGCTGTTTGATACAGGTAGTATCTGAGGTTATGTGCCTATGAAGTCTATTGAGCTCATGCTGCGTGATTATCGGCTCACCACTGCCGAGATTCTTTATCATTTTCCTGATTTTCCGAGTTTGCTGCAAACCTATGTCTGGCAGGATTACGACCAGTCGCCCGAATTCCCAGAGCTGAAACGCTTCCTGAATTTTTGGGAACGCAGCATCGAAGGCCGCCTGCATTCGGTGAAGGTAGCAAAAGTGGAACTCATCAAGCCCTCTGAATTAGTGGTCGCCAAAGGGGAATTTTATTTACAGTAATCCCCCGCTCCGCTAGCCTTCCTTTCCTAACGTTCCTGAAAGCAGATTATGCACATTGTTAATGCAATGTTTGGCCGCGGTCTTGGCGGCATCGAGCAAGCATTTATTGATTACGCCGAAGCGCTGCTAGAGCGCGGCCACGAGGTTACGCTGATTTTGCGGCCCGATGCCAAAACCATGCCGCAGGCGCAGGCGCTTAAAAAACAATTCCCCAAAACGCACATTGTGCCTTTCCGCAATTTCGGCCTGTGGGACATGTTTGCCGTCGCGCAGCTTAACCGCAAGCTCGCCGCGCTGAAGCCTGACGCCATCATCACGCATGGTGGCCGCGCATCGTCACTGCTCAGGAAAGCAGCGGGAAAAAGCTTTCCGGTGGTAAGCCTTGCGCATAATTATTCCATCGCCCGCCTCGTTGGCAGCACCGCCATTTTTGCCATCACGAACGATATCGCTAAAACAGCGATTGAGCTTGGTCAGCCGAAAGAAGCGGTGTACCACATGCCGAACATGATTCGCCTACCCGCAGGCATTACACCTCGCAAGGCGCTGCGCTTGCCTGTTACCATTGGCACCATGGGGCGCTTTGTTGAAAAGAAAGGCTTTGCTGATTTCATTCAGGCGCTCGCCCTTTTAAAAGAGCGGCATATTCCGTTTAACGCCGTGCTGGGCGGCACCGGAACAGAAAAAAACAAATTGCTGGCGCTTGCCAAAAGCACGGGTGTGATTGACCAACTTACTTTCCTCGGCTGGGTAAAAGACAAAGGCAATTTCTTTGAAAACCTCGATATTTTTGTGCTGCCCTCGCTGCATGAGCCGTTTGGCATTGTGCTGATTGAAGCCTTCGCACATGGCGTGCCCGTCGTCACCACTGACAGCGAAGGGCCTGTAGAAATCGCCACGCATGGCAAAAATGCACTCATCACACCGAAGGGAAATGCTCAGGCACTGGCGGATACCATCGCCGGCATGGTGGTGGATTCCATCAATGCCTCCCGTATCGCTAAAGCAGGGCTTGAAACCGTGAAAGCGAATTACGATATGCCTATCGTGGCCAAAAAAATTGAAGAGGCCTTACACAACATCGTTTCACTTCATGAGGCAGCATAATGAGCGGCACGTATATTCCACTTCCATCGCGCGCAGTCATTGCCTTAAGCGGCGATGATGCAAAAACCTTTCTGCAAGGCATTGTCACGAACGACGTTACCAAACTTTCGCCCACACAGCCGCTCTATGCGCTGATGCTCACGCCACAGGGTAAGTTTTATTTCGACATGTTTGTGGTAGAAGCGGGTGATGGCAGTATCCTGCTGGATGTCGACGCCGAGCGCAAAGATGCGCTCATGAAGCGCCTTGCCATGTATCGCCTGCGCTCGAAGGTCGAAATTGCCGATGCCGGTGCACTCGCATGCTATGCTATTATTGGCGATGCGGCGGCAGAACAATCCGCCCACGGCATTGTGTATGCCGACCCGCGCAAAAAAGAACTCGGCTCACGCGCCATGCTCCTGCAAAGCGACGGCGCGAAGCATCTTGAATCGCTTGGACTCAAAGAAAGCAACATTGCAGCTTATAACACGCAACGCATTTTGCTCGGCGTGCCCGATAATAACGACATGGATGCTGAAAAATCATTCCCCCTCCAATTCCGTATGGACGAACTCGGCGCGATTGATTTTAACAAAGGCTGCTATGTGGGGCAGGAAGTTACTGCACGCACCAAACATCGCGGTACGGTTCGCCGTCTTTCTTACAGTGTGAAAGCGGATGCAAACTTACCCGCCAAAGGCACATCTGTCAGTTTGAATGAAAAGCAAATTGGAGAGCTTTGCTCGGTGTCTGGTAATGTCGCGATTGCGCACCTTGAAAGTGAAGCGCTCGAGCAGGCCGCCGGGGCAGTGCCGAGTGTCAATAACACACAATTAAAGATTGTTTAGACTGATTAGTCTTTTTCCGCGAATTCTTCGATGTCAGCGGGCGCATTTTCAGCGCGGAACGATTTTATGTTTTTGTATAATTCACGGAGCACGGGCTCTAAGCCTTGACCGCTGGCGGTTGAAATCGTGTGTACTTTTTTCTTGGTCGCTTTTTCAAGTGCTTTTTTCTTTTTTGCAATCACATCGTCAGTTAACGCATCACATTTATTAATTGCGATAAT
This sequence comes from Rickettsiales bacterium, assembly GCA_044356525.1. Classification (GTDB taxonomy): domain Bacteria; phylum Pseudomonadota; class Alphaproteobacteria; order Rickettsiales; family RGZB01; genus CAYXPR01. Next base: position 277,389 of record JBIKVZ010000003.1, on the reverse strand, counting down.
TTCCTGTTTATCAACTAATAAATCGCTGTATTGTTCCAGCTCGTAACGGATAGTTTTATACGCCTTCACCACATCGTCCAGCGTGCCGTCAATCAGGTGCAACAGCACCCCGCAGCGCTCCACATGCTTCAAGAATCTGTCACCTAAACCAAGCCCTTCATGCGCCCCTTCGATAAGGCCGGGAATGTCTGCCAGTACAAATTCCTTCTCGTCCACATACACCACTCCAAGCTGTGGCTTGAGTGTGGTAAATGGATAGTCGGCGATTTTCGGTTTTGCGCGCGACACCTTGCTTAAGAAAGTTGATTTTCCTGCGTTCGGCATACCCACTAAACCGGCATCGGAAAGCAGCTTCAGGCGGAGCCATAACCACTTCTCATTTCCGGGCCAGCCCGGTGTTGCTTTTCGCGGCGCGCGGTTGGTCGAAGTTTTAAAATGCAAATTGCCTAGGCCACCATCGCCACCCTTCGCAAGGATGATGAGTTGCCCCACATGTGTCATGTCGATCACCAGCTCTTCGCCGCTTTCATCAAACACCTGTGTGCCTGCAGGCACTTTGATAATAAGGTCTTCGCCAGATTCACCTGTGCGCTGCTTGCCCATGCCCTGCCCGCCTTTTTTGGCTTTGAAGTGCTGGGTGTAGCGGAAGTCGATCAGCGTGTTCAGGCCCTGTACGCATTCTAAAATCACGCTGCCGCCGCGGCCGCCATCGCCGCCGTCCGGCCCGCCGAGCGGCATATTCGCGGCACGTAAAAAGCTGACGCAGCCTTGGCCGCCGTCACCACTCTTCACGAATATTTTTACTTCATCAATAAACTGCATAACGCATCTTTGCTTCTTGAAACTACTAGTATTGCGCAGATAGTGGGCTTTTAAAGAAGCCGTCGCGCAGCGTACTTAAAAGTACGTGAGCAGCGGAAGTTTTTAAAAGGCCGCTAGATGCCAATAATAGCAGTTTCACCATAAAAAAAGGGGATGGCAGCCATCCATCCCCTTCTACCTGTCGGTTCGTTCGCGCTTATGCCTTTGCGGGCACTACGGAAACGTAAACGCGATTATTTGCCTTAGTGGTGAACTTCACTTTGCCTTCCACCACGGCGAAAATCGTATGGTCTTTGCCGAGGCCAACATTGGCGAGCGGCTTAAACTTCGTACCGCGCTGACGCACGATAATGTTGCCTGGAATTACATCCTGACCACCCCATTTTTTCACGCCAAGCCTTCTACCGGCGGAATCACGACCGTTCCTGGAACTACCACCTGCTTTTTTATGTGCCATGGTTTATCTCCCTAACTATTCTTTTTTAGCCGCTGGCTTTTTGGCCGCGGTTTTCTTTGCTTCAGCTGGCTTTGCTTCCGCTTTTTTAGCGGGGGCAGCAGCTTCTTTTTTCTGCTTCTTTTCGGCAGGTGCGGCTTTCGCTTGCACGTTTTCGCCGATATCCTGCACTTTTACCCACGTTACTTTCTGGCGGTGACCACGCGTACGGCGGTAATTCTGGCGGCGGCGCTTTTTGAAGATGATTTTCTTTTCATCTTTTGCCTGACCGAGAATTTCTACGGCGACCTTCACTTTGGCACCGATTTTAAGGCCAGATGCATCGCCTGAAGCCAATACATCTTCCAGCACCACTACGGCACCTTCATCACCTTCAACACGCTCAAGCTTCAGTACATCGTCTTTCTGTACTTTGTATTGCTTGGCACCATAACGTACGACTGCAAACATGGCTAAATCTTCTATATTTCAATGGTTTAAATAATTTTCATGCGCTGATTTCCGGCGCAGGGAACGGTAAATATAGTGGTAAGCGCTGCATTGTCAACGAAAATCACCTAAAACGAAACTACAGCGGGCGGGTCGCTTTTTTCAGCCATTGGCGCTCGGGGCGCGGCAGGCGTGCAACCAAGGTCTCATACACATGGCGGTGATAAGTGTTAAGCCACTGAATTTCGTAACCTTCCAGCATTTTTCTGTCAATCAGCCGCTGGTCAAGCGGCGCCACGGTCAGCGTCTCAAATTCAAAGAAGCGTTTACCGCCTGATTGTTTGCTCTCACGCACCGCCACAAGGTTCTCGATGCGGATGCCGTGGCTACCCGTTTCATAGTAACCCGGTTCGTTGGAAAGAATCATGCCTTCCTTTAGCGGAACGTCGCTAGTGCGGCTGATGCGCTGAGGCCCTTCATGCACACTTAAATAACTGCCCACACCGTGGCCAGTGCCATGATCGTAATCCAGCCCCGCTTGCCATAGGCTGTTGCGCGCCAATATATCCAGCTGGCCGCCTGCCGTACCTTCAGGGAAGCGCGCACGCGCCAGCGCAATGTGTCCCTTCAGCACACGCGTGAAGTGCTCTTTATGTTCGGCTTTGGGTTTACCCACCGCCACCGTGCGGGTGATGTCCGTTGTGCCATCCAGATACTGCCCGCCGGAATCCAGCAGCAGTAAATTGCCGTCCTTTAATGTTTTGGCGCTCTCTTCTGTTGCGCGGTAATGCACAATCGCGCCGTTTGAAGCAAAACCCGCAATCGTGTCGAAACTCAAATCTTTCAGCATGTCGCTTTCGCGGCGGAAAACTTCCAGCTTCGTAGCGATTTCCAGTTCGCTGATATTCCCTTTACGGAAATTTTTCTCAATCCAATAGAGGCACTTCACCACCGCCAGCCCGTCGCGCTGATGCGCACGGCGCATACCTGTTAGCTCCACGGGGTTCTTGCACGCCTTCGGCAATTGGCAAGGGTCATCCATCTCCAGTGCCTTCACGCCGCATTGCTTCATCGTGTCGGTAAACCAGCTCGCGGCCATGTTGGCATCCACCATCACGCGCTTGCCCTTCAGCTTGGCCAGCTCCGCTTTAATGGCTTTGCCTTCCAGCGGTAGCACCTGCACCGCAGCACCCAAATGCTTGCGCACTTCTTTCGTAATTTTTTTCGGCGGAGCAAACAGCACCACGCGCCCTGTTGCCATCACCAGCGCATAGCTGAGCAAGAACGGCGTGCGCGGCACGTCGCTGCCGCGGATGTTTAAAAGCCAACAAATGGAATCCGGCGCGGTCAGCAGCACAGCGGTGGCTTTCTTTTCTTTTAGAACACCCACCACATCGCGGCGCTTGTCGAGCGATGCCTTGCCCGCATAGCGCTCTTCATGCACCACGGCGGGCGCTTGTGGGAAGGCAGGGCGGCCTTTCCACACCGCGTCTACCAGATTCGGCACGGGCTTTAATTCAAAATCGCTTTGCTTGGCGAGCACCTCTAAACGGCGAATTTGGCGCGGCGTGTGTAGCCATGGGTCATAGCCGATGGTGCCTTTGGCTTCTTCCTTCAGCCAGTCGGTAGTGCTTTTTTCAGCGGTGTTCAGAATAACGTAAGGTTGGCCTTTGAGTTGCTTTTCCGCTTGCAACGTGTAGCGCCCGTCGGTGAAGAAGGCGGCTTTTTTATCGAGCACCACGGCGGTGCCGGCAGAGCCGTCAAACCCCGTAAGCCAAAACAGGCGCTTGCCCGATGGCGGCACATACTCACCCTGAAATTCGTCGCTGGAAGGCACGATGAAGCCATGCACTTTGTGCTTCTTCATTTCTGCACGCAGCAGCTTCAGCTTGTCCATCAACGCTCCCCTATCAATGCCAACCATTCATCTTCACTCAGCACTTTCACGCCTAGCTCGGTGGCTTTTTTCAGTTTACTGCCTGCATCTTCGCCTGCAACCACATAATCGGTTTTGGCGGAAACACTACCTGCCACTTTTGCACCCAGTGTGGCAGCGCGGGCTTTGGCGGCATCACGCGTCATTTTGTTTAATGTACCGGTGAACACCACGGTTTTGCCCGAAACAGGGGAATCAGTACGCTTTGGCTGCGCAGACTGCACGTTCAGCTCAGTCGTTAGTTTAGAAAGTAATTCACGGTTATGCGGCTCTTTGAAAAATCCGGTGATGGCTTCCGCCATTTTCACGCCCACACCATCCATCGCCAGCAATTCCTCGCGGGCTTCGCCTTCATGGCCTGCGGCGTTCATCGCGCTAAGCCATGCATCCAGCGTCAGATAATGCTGCGCGAACAGACGTGCGGTAGCATCCCCCACATGGCGGATGCCGAGCGCAAAAATAAACCGCTCCAGCGCAATGTTCCGACGTTCTTCAATCGCCGCCAGCAGGTTACTCACGGATTTTTCGCCGAAGCCTTCCCATGTTTTGACCTGCGCTTCATGGTTTTTCAGTTTGAAAATATCAGCGGGTTCTTTCACCAGACCCGTATCCCAGAATTTCTGGATTTGCTTTTCGCCTAAGCCTTCAATGTCAAACGCGTTGCGTGACACAAAATGTTTCAGGCGCTCCACTGCCTGCGCGGGGCAGATAAGCCCGCCTGTGCAGCGCACCACCACCTCGCCTTCTTCGCGGGCAGCGAGGCTGCCGCATTCAGGGCAGTGCGTGGGGAATCTATATTCTTTAGAATCCGCGCGCGTGGTTTTCACCTCCACCACTTGCGGAATCACATCGCCCGCGCGCTGCACCACCACACTGTCGCCAATCTTCACGCCGAGGCGCTCGATTTCATCCTTGTTATGCAGCGTGGCGTTTGAAACCACCACACCGCCCACGGTGATGGGTTTCAGCCGCGCCACAGGCGTGAGCGCGCCCGTGCGCCCCACCTGAATGTCGATGCCTTCCAGCACCGTCACCGCCTGTTCGGCAGGGAATTTATGCGCAATCGCCCAGCGCGGGCTGCGGCTCACAAAACCCAGCTTTTCCTGCCAGTCCAGCCGGTTCACTTTATATACCATTCCATCCATATCATACGCCGTTGACGAGCGTTTCTGGTATGTCTGATTGTAAAAACTCATGAGCTTTTCAGCACCTGCTACTAGCCAAATCACATTGGCATATGTCCTTGCAAAAGTTGCAAAGCCCATTTTGTCGAGAGCAATAATACAATCTGAGAACGTTACTTTGTCTCCAAAAAATTCTTTGCTTATTTCCCCCCAACCATAAACAAAGTATCCCAACTTTCTATCTGCTGTAACAGTAGATCCAAGCTGCCTTAAGCTACCTGCAGCTGCGTTTCGTGGATTTACAAATTTAGGCTTTCCTTGCTTCTCCTGCCTTTCGTTAAGGCGCAAAAATTCCTTGCGAGATATAAAAACCTCCCCCCGCACTTCAAGCACATGCGGAATCTCGTCACCCTCAAGCACCAAAGGCACGCCTTTCACAGTCTTCAAATTCTCAGTGATATCTTCGCCCACCTCCCCATCCCCACGAGTTGCGCCTTGCACAAACATCCCATTTTCATAGCGGGCAGAAAAAGACAGTCCATCAATTTTTGGCTCAGCAACAAACTCTATTTTCTCATCTTCTTTTAGCCCTAAGAATCTATGTATCCGCTCCACCCACTCATTTACATCTTTCTCGGTAAAAGCATTAGCTAGTGAAAGCATAGGAATGCTGTGCGGCACCTTAGAAAATTCTCCTAGCGGCGCCACGCCCACACGGACACTGGGGCTATCGGCGCGCACTAACTGCGGAAAACGTTTTTCAATCGCCTCGTTCCGGATGCGCAAGGCATCATATTCCGCATCGCTGATGCTTGGTGTATCGTGCTGGTAATAGCGTTTATCATGCTCTAGGATTTCTTTAGCAAGGCGCGCGAGTTCTTCCTTGGCTTCCGCCTCGCTTAACGCTTCCGGCTTTTTTCCCTTAGGGTCGGCATAATCAAACAGCGAGGTCATTGCTTTAGCCTGCGCCCATCAATTTCACGGCGGCGGCGCGGGCTTCCTCGGTAATGGTGCTGCCTGCCAGCATGCGCGCCAGCTCTTCCTTGCGGGCGCTGGCATCCAGCACCTGCACGTTGGTTTCCGCTGCGCCTTTTTTCACTTCTTTTTCTACCTTCAAATGATGCGTGCCGAGCGCGGCCACTTGCGGCTGGTGCGTTACCGCCATCACCTGAAACTCTTTTCCGAGCTGCGCGAGGCGCTTGCCCACAGCGTCTGCCACCGCGCCGCCAATGCCCGTGTCGATTTCATCGAACACAATGGTGGGGGCGGATTTCACATCGGAGAGTGCAACCTTCAAAGCCAACATAAAGCGGGAAAGTTCACCGCCGCTGGCGATTTTCGACAGCGAGCCAAACGGGCTGCCCGGGTTGGTCTGCACCAAAAATTGAATCTTCTCTTTGCCCGCCGCAACCCAATCACTTTCTTCCAGCGGATGCAGTTCCACTTTCAGTTTGCTGCTCGCCATTTTGAGCGGCGTGAGTTCTTCGGCAATCGCCTTTTCCAGTTTGCCAGCGGCTTTTTTACGCTTCTCGCTGAGCTTATCTGCAGCGGCACTATACGCCTCTTTTGCTTTATCCACTTCGGCCTTCAGTTTGGCGAGCGCGCCTTCGGTGTTTTCCACCAGCTCCAATTGTGCGGCGATGGCTTTGCGTTTTTCCGGCAGTTCATCCACCGTTACCTGATATTTACGCGCAGCCGTGCGCAGGCCGAATAGCCGCTCTTCCACATGCTCCAGACGGTTGGTGTCGAGCTCCATGCTGTTTGCAATGGTCTCAAGCTGCTCGGTGGCTTCATCGGCCTCGATAATCGCGCGATCAATCGCCTTAATCGCCGGTTCAAAGATGTTGCTGCCTTGCAAGTTTGAGCGCTCTAAAATGCGGCTCGCCGCACGCAGCGAATCAGAAACATTCTGCTCGCCGCTCAGTTCGCGCATGGCGCTTTGCAGCGTGGTGGCTATTTTTTCATGGTTCATCATCAGCGTGCGCTGATTGGCGAGTGTTTCCTCTTCGCCTTTTTCCGGATTCAAATCGGAAAGCTCTTTTAGCGCATGGCGCAGGAAGTCTTCTTCCGCTTTGGCTTTTGCGGCCTGCGCTTCTGCGCCCGCAAGCGTTTGCGCTGCCACGTGCCATGCGGCGTACGCTTTTTCGGTGGCGGCAGATTCTTTTTCTGCGGCGGCATAGCCATCAAGAATCGCGCGGTGCGTGACGGCGGAAAGTAAACCGCGCTGGTCATGCTGACCGTGAATTTCCACGAGCTTCTCGCCCACTTGCTCTAAAAACTGCTGGCTGATGGGGCAGTCGTTAATATACGCCTTGCTGCGGCCATCCTTATACAGCACGCGGCGCAGCAGCAGCTCGCCTTCGGCGGGCACGTCTTGCTCCTTCAGCAATGCATCGATATCAGGACGCGAGGTGAACTCTGCTGTCACGCTGCCTTGCTCGGCACCGGTTTTTAAAAGCCGCGCCTCGGCGCGCGCACCCAGCGCCAGTTGCAGCGCATCGAGCAGAATAGATTTACCCGCGCCGGTTTCGCCCGTCAGCACGCAGAAGCCCTCCCTAAAGGGAATCTCCAGCGTATCAATCAGCACAATGTTTTTTATCGTCAGCTGGCGCAGCATCGGTTCCGTTTCCCACACAGATTAAAGGCGCGCACTAAAACCAGTCGCCCACCCTGTCAAACAAACCTTTTTTATCGGTGAAGCAAGCATCGTCATTTGCCTCACACTGGCTGGTATCTTCGCGTTGTTCAAAAGTGAGTGTTTCTGAAATCCACGAGGATTTCGTTTTCACCGGCGAGTTCGAACCTTTTTCCACCAGCGTATAGGCATATTTATACCATTTACTGCCGGGGTAATTGTGGCCGAGCACGGCGGAATACTTTTTCGCTTCATCTTTCACGCCCATCGCCAGATACACTTCCGCAAGGCGGTAGAGTGCCTCTTGCGCATGGCTGGTGGTTTCATAATTCTTCACAACGTCTTTAAAGCGGTTAATGGCGGCGATATAGCGGCCATTCTTCTGATAAAAGCGGCCGATTTCCATCTGCTTGCCTGCAAGGTGGTCGCGCACCAAGTCGAGCTTCAATTTAGCATCGCGCGCATAGTCGCTTTCAGGGTAGCGCAGCATCACATCATTCAACGCGGCTTGCGCCATTTCGGTCATTTTCTGGTCGCGGCGCACATCGGCAATGCGTTCATAATATGACAGCGCGCGCAGGTAATACATATACGGCGTATCTTTGTGCCCCGGATTCACCTTCACGAAGCGTTCAATCAGGTCAATCGCGTCGTCATATTCCTGGTCGCGATAATACGCAAACGCCGCCATCACCTGCCCTTTAGCGGCAAGCGGTGAATACGGGTAATTCTTTTCGATATCGAGCAGGTTTTCTGCCGCTGTTTTAAATTTTTTGTCGAAAATGGCCTCGGTACCGATGGTGTAAAGCTCTTCGGCGGGCAAGGTAACTTCTGCATCTTCTGTATCAGTGGTGCTGCACGCCACCAGCACCATGCCAGACACCAGCACGGGAAGAATCATTTTCAGCAGCGGAGTATAACGTTTTGCCATAGCCTGATTATAGTACATACGGGCACATTCCCGCTAGGCCATAAAGCCGGATAAACAGCAATTTTTCAAGGAAATAGTGCGTAGGGTTTAGGCGTTTATAAAACTAGGCGGGAAGGCAAGCTCTTCCGGCGCTTTTACTACGCGCCATGCGTCTTTATCCGCAAAGAAGCTGCGCAGCAGTTTGTTGTTCAGCGCATGGCCTGAGCGGAAGCCGTGGAAACGGCCCAACACAAATGCATTCGTCAGGTAAAAGTCACCGATACAATCGAGCACCTTGTGGCGCACGAATTCGTCGCGGTAGCGCAGGCCGCCTTCATTCAGCACACCTTCTTTACCCACCACAATGGCGTTATCAAGCGAGCCACCTTGGGCGAGGCCTGCTTTACGCATCATATCCACTTCATGCTCAAAGCAGAAAGAACGGGCGCGGCACAGGTCTGATTTAAAAGAAACGTCTGCGCTGTTAAACACGCAGGACTGGCTGGAGATAATCTTGTCGTGGAAATCAATCTCAAGGCTCACAGAAAAACTGTCCGACGGCATAATCGCCACGCGCTTATTGTCGTCCGTTACTTCTATTTTTTTCAGCACTTCAATCACGCGGCGGTGTTTGGCTTGCTTCACTACGCTGGCGCATTCCAGCAAAAACACGAACGGCTCAGAGCTGCCGTCCATAATCGGGATTTCTGGCCCATCCAGTTCCACCATTGCGTTATCCACGCTGCAGCCCCAGAAGGCTGCCATCAGATGCTCTACCGTTGCCACAGAATAGCCTGCGCTGTTCGTAAGCGTCGTGCCAAGGTTGGTGCTTGAAACATTCAGGTAGCTAGCTTGGATATAGCCCGCTTCGCCTTTTACATCGTTACGGCGGAACACAATGCCCACGTCTTCCTCTGCAGGATGAAGCGTCATTTTCACTTTTTTGCCGGTGTGTAGGCCGATGCCTTCGCAGCTGATTTTATGTGCAAGCGTGTGCTGGTAGGGGAATGTCACAGTAAGGTAGTCCTGATGGTTAATAATTATTCTTAACTATGAGAAGTACCAACAGGGCTGCGGCGGAGCAATGAAATCTTTGTTACAAATTGTTACAAAAAGAGGCAGTCCGCGTGGACTGCCTCTTTTAAAAAACCTCAAAAAACCTAATTAATTAGCGGGTTTCGTGCGGCGCAGGTAAGCTGGAATATCCAGATCATCGCGGGCAAAAAGGTCTTCCTCGCGGGACTTTTCACTCACGCTGACGGAGGAAGAAACCGCCGCACGTTCATATTCACGTGGTGCATCTACTTCATCCCTACGGCTATTTCCGAAACCGAAAAAAGGGAAGCCGCGACCGCGCCTCCCCGCGTCATTATCTTCTGCTTGCTGCACATCCGCATGCGTCACAGCAGGCGCAATATTCAAGCGGCGGCCTTCTGCTTTCATGCCTGCGGTAGCGCGGGAATCTGGTTCCGGCGCACGCGGCGCTGGGCTAGCAGCACGATACTGCGCGACTGGAATTTCTTCCGGCTCAAGCACTTCCGGTGCAATAAACACCGATTCGTCTTCATCCTGCGCAGCACCTTTAATAATGTCGCGCACGCTGGCAGCAATCGGGCTTACCTGATCGTCTGTCGGGCGTGATGCCGATTTAAGGCGGATGGTCGGAATCGCCTGTGCAGGCTCTTCCTCGTAAATATCCTGTGCGGCTACGGCGTGCGTTTCTACGCGGCGCTGCTGCTGTGGTGCAGAGGCTTTATGCGTATCACGGCGCTGATGGCCCACTTCGTTTTCAATACCGGTCGCCACCACCGACACGCGGATGGAGCCTTCCAGTGTTTCATCAAACGTAGAGCCGAAAATGATGTTTGCATCAGGGTCGACTTCGTCACGAATGCGGTTTGCGGCTTCATCCACCTCAAACAGCGTGAGGTCAGCACCACCCGTAATGTTAATGAGCACACCTTTGGCGCCTTTCATTGAAACATTGTCGAGCAGCGGGTTCGAAATCGCGGCTTCAGCAGCTTGCGTCGCACGGCCATCGCCCTGCGCTTGGCCTGTGCCCATCATGGCTTTGCCCATTTCGCTCATCACGCTGCGAATGTCAGCAAAATCAAGGTTGATAAGGCCTGGCATCACCATCAGATCCGTAATGCCCTGCACACCTTGGCGCAGCACATCATCGGCCATTTTGAATGCGTCTTTAAACGTGGTGCTTTTATCAGCCACACGGAACAGATTCTGGTTCGGGATGATGATCAGCGTATCCACATATTTCTGTAATTCTTCAATGCCCTGCTCGGCCACACGCATACGGTGCGAGCCTTCGAAATGGAACGGCTTCGTTACCACCGCTACCGTCAGGATGCCCTGCTCGCGCGCAAGACGCGCCACCACTGGTGCAGCGCCCGTACCGGTGCCGCCGCCCATACCGGCGGTCACGAACACCATGTTGCTGCCTTGCAGATGGTCTAATACTTCTTCAGTTGATTCTTCTGCCGCTGCACGACCCACTTCCGGATAAGAACCAGCACCTAAACCTTGCGTGATGCTTTCACCCAGCTGAATGCGCTGCTCGGAAAGCGAATGTTCCACCGCCTGCGCGTCTGTATTCGCGATGACGAAATTCACACCCTCTAAACGGGCGGAAATCATGTTGTTCACAGCATTACCACCGGCGCCGCCCACCCCAAACACGGTGATTGAGGGTTTCAGGTAAGGTTTCTTGGGCAGTTGCAGGTTAATGGTCATGTGCGCTCCTTAGCTACATGCAGGGGGTTAAAATAATCGACAAACACCTATATCAACATCTTGTGGTGCTTTAAATGAATATATACCATATTACGTAATATGCCAACGAAATATGGCACTAAAAATTCTGCTGGAACCACTGCACCAGTTTGCCGATTTTCCCGCGGGTAAACAGCGAATTGCCTGAGCCAAAATTTTCAGGCGCCAAACCATCTTTTATCAATGCATATTTCAGCATACCAATCGCGCAGGTAAAGGCTGGGCCTTTGGTAGATTCCGCCATGCCTTCTACCACGCTCGGTTTGCCGATGCGTGCCTGCCTGCCGAACACTTCGCCTGCCAAATCTTTAATACCCATTAACTGCGCCGTGCCACCCGTTAGCACAATGCGCGAGCCTTCTGTTTCAGCAGCGCCCGCGGCGCGGATTTTCTTTTTCGCCAGTTCCAGAATTTCTTCTACACGCGGGCGGATAATGCTCATCAGTTCCGCGCGCGACACATGCATCGTTTCACGCGGATCATCCACACCCTCTTCGGCATTCTCATCATAAATCGGCACGTCCACCACTTCCTGCCGCTCGCCGGGCATACTCACCGCCGAACCATATAGTGTCTTGATGCGCTCTGCCGCATGGAGCGAGGTGGAAAGCCCGCGCGCAATATCCCGCGTAATGTGCTGGCCGCCAATCGGCACGTTGTTCGTGTACGTAATATTACCATTGGCGAACACCGCCACAGAAGTATTCCCGCCGCCGATGTCGAGCAGAATCACGCCTAGATTTTTTTCATCTTCCGTTAAGCAGGCAAGGCCCGATGCATAGGGCGCAGCCACACAGTCTTCAATATCCAGATGACAGCGCGCCAAACAATTCGCCAGATTTTTAATAGCCGTGGTAGAAGAAGTAATCACATGCATGTTGGTGCTGAGCTTGTCGCCCGTCATGCCGCGCGGATCGCGGATGCCTTGCGTGTGGTCCAGCTGATAATCCATCGGAATCGGGTGCAGCACTTCCAAATCGTCCTTGGAAAAATACTGAATGCCTTCGCTAATGATTTCCTGAATGTCGCGGTCCGTCACCTGCGTGCCGGAAATATTCGTTTCCACATTCAGATTGCGCGAGGTGAGGTTCGTGGCAGAAACATTGATAAACACGCGGTCAATTGTGTCACCCGCCATTTTTTCGGCGGCGTGCACAGCGGCCACAATCGCGCCTTCCGCCTGCTTGATGTCAATCACCATGCCACCGCGGATACCTTGCGACACCTGATGCCCAATACCAATGATTTTCGGGCGGCCACTGGGGTCCACCTCGGCAATCAGGCATACAATTTTGGAGCTACCAATATCCAGTATGGCAATAATTTCGCTACGCATAGGGAAACAGTTGTATCAAAAAAATCCAGCGCTTGCTATGGAGTAATCGCTTGGCCGCTACGTGTTTTAATGAAAACCCGATCCTGAAGCCGCAAATCGACAGACTCAATGTCGCGTTTCAAAATCGCCTTCTCGCGGCTCAGCTTTCCAAGATAGCGCCACGCCGCATCCGGTTTCTTTTCAGGTAATTTTATTTCCATGCCGTTTTTAAAGCGTACATTCCAGCGCCTGTCGCCCACGCGAATCACCGAAGAAACCAGCATAAAAAGCTCAGGTTCTTTCATTAAAAACCCAAACACCAGCGACACATGCTCGTTTGCATTTTCGCCCACTACAATCGGCAGGTTGCCGAAATTCTCTTTCGCGCCTTCCACACCTTTGGTGATAATTTTGCCTTCAATGTCCACCAGCCGCAGCTCGCCCTGGTTCTGCCAAATCGCCACGGGGCGGCGCTCCACAATGCGCACATGCAGCGTGCCGGGCAGCTGGCGCTCAATCGTTGCCTCGCGCACCCAACCCAGTGCCTCCACCTTATCTTTCAGTTCGTTCAGTGAAATATCCATGATCGGCTCGCCCTGCTGAAGCGCCAGCACTTCAGTAATTTCGCTCGCCTGCATGTTATATTGCCCGCTGATATACACATTCTCTAAGGTAAGGCCGAGCTCCTTAGAGGACTCAATCAGTTTCAAACCGATGCTTTCGCGCATGCTGGCGATGTTGCCGTGATACCATGTCCAGCCAGTGTGAGCCAAAAATCCAAGAACCAATACAATTAATACAACATGCAGGCCGCGTCGCACCCACAGGCGCAACCGGCGTTTATAAGCAATGCGTTTGTTTTTGTCCGCATAACTGCGTGAGGTTTTGGTAAGCTTTTGTCGCTTCCTAGGCATTATCCAGCCGCGCGGTTTTCAAGATTTTTTCGACCAACTCGGGGAAACTGATGCCCTGAGCCGCCGCCATCTTCGGCACCAGCGATGTCGCCGTCATACCGGGGTGTGTATTCACTTCCAGCATATAAAGACCCTTCTCGCCCTTGGTTTCATCAAAGCGCAAGTCTGCGCGGCTTACCCCACGGCAGCCAAGCACTTCGTGCGCCTTCACAGCCATTTCCTCTACTTTTTTGGCGATGGCTTTATCAATCGGCGCGGGAATAATATATTCCGTCATGCCCGAGGTGTATTTGTTCTTATAATCGTAAAAGCCCTGCTTGGGGCGCACTTCAATAATGCCCAGCAGTTTGCCGTCCAGCACGCCCACGGTCAGTTCCTTGCCGTCGATGAACTCTTCCGCCAGCAGCAGTTCTTCTGGGTCTACGTCTCCCTCTTTTACCGGCACGGGGTCGCCCTTCTTCACAATATATACGCCCACGCTCGAGCCGTTCGCCACAGGCTTCAGCACATAGGGCCTGTCCATCACATGACCTTTAATCGCCTCTTTGCCCCGCACTACTTTCCCTGGCGCGCAGCGAATGCCTGCGCCTTCAAAAATGTGCTTGGCCATGGGCTTGTCCATCGCCACGGCAGAAGCCAGAACACCAGAGTGCGTGTAAGGAATGCCCATCAATTCTAAAAGCCCAGGTACGCAGCCATCTTCGCCATAGGTGCCGTGCAGTGCGTTATACACCACATTCGGCTTGGCACGCTCAAGCTGCTGGGCAAGGTTACGGCTTGCATCCACCTCGGTCACACGGTAACCCAGTGTTTTGAGCGCTTCTGCTACCGCGCCACCCGTTTTAAGGGAAACCTCACGCTCTGCTGAAAGCCCGCCTTTTAACACCACCACATGTTTCTTCGTCATTTTTTTCTGCCTTTATTTTTTGCGGCCAATGCGGCGCACTTCCCAGTGCAATTCCACACCACTTTTTTCCTTCACGCGGCGGCGCACTTCTTCCCCCAAATTCTCGAGGTCAGCGGCAGTCGCCGTGCCGGTGTTGATCATGAAATTACAATGCATGTCCGACATTTTCGCGCCACCAATTTGTAACCCGCGGCCACCGGCTTCGTCAATCAATTGCCACGCTTTTTTACCGGGCGGGTTTGCAAAGGTGCTGCCAGTGGTGCGTTCGCGCACCGGCTGCGTGCTTTCGCGCTGGCTATTTATCTGCTGTATTTTTTCAGCAATCAGGGCTGGGTCAGTTTTTGTGCCTTTAAAAATACCGCGCACAAAAATCCAGTTCGGGTTCACACCGCTTTTGCGGTAGCTGAAACCCATCTGCTCGCAGGTCAGGCGGTGTATCCCGCCCTTTTCATCCAGCGCCTCAGCCCATAGCAGCACGTCTTTGGTTTCCTTGCCGTAGGCACCGGCGTTCATCATCAGTGCTCCGCCAATCGTGCCGGGGATACCGCTCAAAAACTCGAGTCCACCCACGCCGTGCTGCTGCGCGGTGAGCGCCACATTTAAATCGAGCGCGCCACAACCTGCCATCACTTCATCACCCTGCACCGTGATATCAGTAAAGCCGCGGGCAAGGCGAATCACCACGCCTTCTACGCCACCGTCGCGCACCAGCAGGTTCGAGCCGACACCCACTACTGTGACCGGAACATCCTGCGGTTTTTCTTTTAAGAAATGGACAAGGTCGTCGAAATCTTCCGGCCTAAACAGCACATCTGCCGGGCCACCCACTTGAAACCAGTTGATTTTGGAAAGCTGATAATCGGGCCGATAGCTGCCGCGCACTTTGGGCAGGCACGCCATCAGCTGCTCTGCGGCGGTCGGCATTATTTCTTTACTTTCTTTCCACGCAGTTCAGCAAGCTGCTGTGGGAGTTGTGCGGCCCATGTGGTCACGCTACCGGCGCCAAGGCAAATCACGAGGTCGCCATCTTTAGCCTGTTTATGCACCAACGTCGCCAAGCGTTCCGGCGACTCAAGGAACTCTGCGCCCTTGCCTTGCGTTTTTACGCCCTCTACCAGCGCTTCACCGGTTACGCCGGGAATTGGTTTCTCGCCCGCTGCATACACCTCGGAAATAATCACGTGGTCAGCATCTTTAAAGCACTGGCAGAATTGTTCAAACAGGCTGTTCAAGCGCGAATAGCGGTGTGGCTGCACCACGGCAATAATGCGCCCCTTACTACCCTTTAACACATCGCGCCCGGCGCGCAGCGTAGCTTTAATTTCTTCGGGGTGGTGGCCGTAATCGTCAATCACCGTCACGCCATCTACTTCACCCGTGCGGGTAAAGCGGCGTTTTACACCGGCGAATTTTTTAAAGCCGTCGCGAATTACGTCATCACCAAATTTCAGTTCAAGGCCGATTGCAATTGCCGCCAGCGAGTTCTGCACGTTATGTCTGCCCGGCACTGGCAGCTTCACATTTTTCAACACATAGGCTTTGCCACCGGAAACAGATTCGGCAATCTTCACGTCAAACGTCGTGCCTGACACATCGCTACGCAGATTCGTACCCATAATATCTGCCTCGCGGTCGATACCATAAGTAATGATGCGGCGGTCGGTAATATGCTTCATCATGGCGCGCACTTCGGTATGGTCGTTACACAGCACCGCAAGGCCATAGAACGGCAAGTTTTCGATGAACGTGCGGAAGCCGGTGCGGAGCGCATCGAACGTGCCCCAGTAATCCAAATGTTCAGGGTCGATATTCGTAATCACGCCAATGGTAGAAGGCAGTTTAATAAACGTGCCGTCTGATTCATCGGCTTCCACCACCAGCCACTCACCCTTGCCAAGGTAAGCATTCGTACCATAGGCATTGATAATGCCGCCGTTAATTACGGTGGGGTTTTTGCCACCCGATTCAAACATCAGCGCCACCAGCGAAGTCGTTGTGGTTTTGCCGTGTGTACCAGCAATCGCTACCGTGGCTTTCAGGCGCGCCAGTTCAGCCAGCATTTCGGCACGTTTCACCACCGGAATACGCAAATCGCGTGCAGCCATAATTTCAGGGTTCGTGTTTGGTACAGCGGTGGATTTCACCACGACCGATGCGTCTTTCACATTTTCCGCCTTATGGCCAATATCCACACGGATGCCCATACCTTTCAGGCGCACCACGTTGGCATTTTCCGCCATATCAGAGCCGGTCACGCGGTAACCAAGGTTGTGTAGGATTTCAGCAATGCCGCTCATCCCAATGCCGCCGATGCCGATAATGTGAATCGTGCCTACCTCAAGCGGCATCGTCTTAGCAGGAAGCGAGCGGCGGAATGATTTAACAGAAGCGGTTTTTTTGCGGGCTGCGGGCAAGTGAAACTCCGTTACAATAAATTACAATTAGCGCGGCGTGGCGATGAGTGCTTCTACACAATTCGCCAGATTTTTTGCGGCATCTGGCATCCCTGCCTGTTTAGACTTTTCTGCTGCGTCTTTCAAGGTAGAAGGTAAGTTTAAAAAAGATTCAATGCGGGCAGAAAGTGCTTCGGGCGTAAACGCCTCCTGCGGCATCACCCAACCAGCACCTTTATCTTCCAGCGCCGTAGCATTCGCCATCTGATGATTATCGGCTGAGTGAGGGTATGGCACCATAATGGCTGGCCTGCCCGCCACAGTCAGTTCCGCCAGCGTGGAGGCGCCCGAACGCACAACCAGCAAATGAGTACTCGCGATACGCACTGGCATATCGGTAAAGAATGTCGCAAGGTCAGCGCTTATACCCAGCGCGTCATAGGCCGCGCGGGCCGCGCTGATGTCATCGGGTCTACATTGCTGATCCACGCGGATGCGGCTGCGCATGGATTGGGGCAACAGGCCGATGGCATCCGGCACCACTTTTGAAAACACCGAAGCACCTTGGCTGCCGCCCGTTACCAGAATGCGGAACATGCCATCTTCGCTAATGTCAGGATACGGTAAATCATTCAGCGCACGAATAGCAGGACGCACCGGATTCCCTGTCAGTTTTACTTTTGCCTTATCGTTATCAGCAATACCTTTCACGTCGTCAAACGAGGTCGCAATCACATTCACTTTCGGCGCGAGCACCACATTGGCCTTGCCCAGCATTGAGTTTTGTTCGTGAATCACCATTTTGCAGCTCATCACATGCGCGGCAATCATGGTCGGGAACGAAGGATAGCCACCAAAGCCCACCACCACCGATGGCGCTTCTTTACGCAAGGCACGGATGGATTGGAAGAAGCCGATAAATAAACTGGTAAAGCCCTTTAGGCGTTTCAGTATATTGCCTGCAAAGCTGCTGCTTTGAATAATATAGGTTTTTTGCGCCGACGTTTTGCCGCCATAATTCTGGTGACGACTGTCCGTAATAAGCACGGTGCGATAGCCGCGGATGTTCAGTTCCTCTGCCAGAGCCTCTGCAGGAAAAATATGCCCACCCGTACCGCCGGATGCCAAAACAATCGTGCCTTTTGTCATAATTACATCTCCATTAACGGTGCAGCGTACCGAAGCGCCTTCGTGTTAAACCCAGCACCATCCCCATGGTGATGCTAACAGAAATCATAGAGGAACCGCCATAGCTGATAAACGGCAATGTAATGCCTTTGTTGGGCAGCAGGTTCACGGCCACGCCCATATTCACTAACGCCTGAAAACCAAATTGAATAAGCAGGCCAGCCACCGCATAGACCACGAATAAATCATTCTCCTGCATCGCACGGCGGAAGCCGCGGAGCAGAATAAAGGCAAAAATGCTTATAATGCCAATGCAGGCAATCACACCCAATTCTTCACCCGCCACGGCAAAAATAAAGTCGGTGTGCGAGTCTGGCAGCGAGGCTTTAATTTCACCATCACCCGGCCCCTGCCCCAGCAGGCCACCATTTGCAAATGATTGCAGCGATTTGTTTACTTGGTAGTTATCGCCCTTCGTTGGGTCAAGGAACGTATTGATACGCTGGCTCACGTGCGGGAATATAAAATATGCCGCCACCATTCCCAAGATGCCCATACCCGCCAATATCGACGCAATTAGCACGGGCATTCCCGCAAGGAACATCAGCGCACCCCACACCACAGTGTACACCACGGTCATGCCGATATCAGGCTGTATCACTAGAAAAAGTGCGGTGAACAGGTACACGCCCGTGGCAATCTTGAAGCCGGGGAATGCTTGCTTCGTATGCATCAACGACAGCACCCATGCCAGCACCACGGTGAAAAACGGCTTCGCGATTTCAGAAGGCTGAATGGATGTGCCGAACACGTCAATCCAGCGGCGTGCGCCTTTTGTTTCATCGCCAATCAGTGGCAATAACATTAGCAATATCATGCTGAGCGCAAACGATATCACCGCCACGCGGCGCATCTGCACCTGATTCAGCATCGAAAATAAAAATAATAAACCAACACCAATCACCAAAAAAAACAATTGGCGGTTGGCAAAATAAAATGGATGTAAACCAATGCGCTGCGCCACTGCGTGGCTGGATGCCATAATCAGCACCGCGCCTAAGAACATCAGCAAGCCCACAGCAGCAAGCAGCCAGCGGTCTACCGTCCACCACCATTGGCCGATGACGCTGGTGTTCGTCCTATCCAGCCCGATACTGAGTTTGCTGAGCATGTGCCCCAGACATTATGCGTTACGTTAGAGCGCCTTCACGAGCTTAATAAATTGCTCGCCGCGATCCTCGTAGCTTTTAAACTGATCAAAGGACGCGCACGCTGGCGATAACAATACCACAGGCTTTTTTCCTTGGGTAGCGAATGCTTCTTTTGCCGCAGCGGCAACTGCTTTATCAAGCGTGCCGCAATGCGTGAATGGCACCTTGCCTTGCAGCGTGGCAGCAAATTCCTGCGCGGCGTCACCAATCAAGTACACGTGCTTGAGATGTTTGAAGAGCGGCTCAAGCATTTTAATGCCGCCCGCTTTCGGTTTTCCGCCAGCAATCAGCAACACGTTATCAAATGCGCTGATCGCTTTTTCTGCCGCTTCAGCGTTGGTGGCTTTGCTATCATTAATAAAGAGCACGCCATTTTTATCCGCCACCTGCTGAATGCGGTGCGGCAAACCAACAAATGACTTAATGCCTTTTTCAATCACCGCTACGGGCACACCTGCCATCACCAGCACAGCAACAGCAGCAGCAATGTTCTGCCAGTTATGCTGACCGCGCAAATGTATCAAATGCCCTAAACCGAAATCCGCACGCTTCACCGGCAGGCGGATATGCACTTCGCCTTTCAGCACATATACACCCTTATCCAATTCACGCGTGGCTGAAACCGCAACCAGCTGTTGACGGCCTAATTTTTCTAACCTTTTGTAAGCGAACTGCGTAAACGCATCATCCACCGCAATAATCGCCACATCGCGGCGCGACTGGCGGTCAAAAATATGCATCTTGGCTTTCAGGTAACCTTCCATATCGCCGTGGCGATCCAAATGGTCAGGCGTCAGGTTCAAAAACACCGCCATGTTCGCGTGGAAGCGTTCCATCAAATCCAACTGATACGACGAAAGCTCAATCACGTACGTGCCCTTGGCGTCCAGCTCTTTCAGATCCGACGCCGCCACGCCGATATTACCACCCACCTCTGTCGGGATGCCGGCCGTTTTAAACAAATGGCCAATCAGCACCGTGGTGGTGGATTTTCCGTTTGTGCCCGTAATACCAACAAAGCGAGCATGGGGGCATGCACGATAAAGTAAATCCACATCGCAGATAATCGGGCAGCGGGCAGCCGTCGCGAGCTTCACTATTTTATGCGGTTCAGGATGCGTGAACGGAATACCAGGGCTTAACACGAGCGCCGCAATGTCATACCACTGGTAACTTTCCGGCGGCGCAATCAACACATCTGAGGCATAAGGCTGCTGAAGCAACACAGCACGGCTGGCATCATTATCATCCCACGCCAGCACGCGCGCACCTGAGTTATGCAACAGCGCTACCGATGCCAGTCCGGCTTTTCCAAGGCCGAATACCGCAACCGTTTTGCCGCTAAAATCAGGAACGGTCAGCATGGTTTATCTCAGTTTCAGCGTGGCAAGGCCAATGAGCGCAAATACCACGGCGATAATCCAAAAACGGACCACCACGGTAGATTCTGACCAGCCTTTTTTCTCGAAGTGATGGTGAATCGGCGCCATGGCGAACACACGCTTCTTGCGTGTTTTATACGATGCCACCTGAATAATCACCGAGAGCGCTTCCATCACGAACAAGCCGCCGATGATGGCGAGCACAATCTCATGTTTGGTAATCACGGCAATCGTGCCGATAAGGCCGCCCAGTGCAAGGCTGCCTACGTCACCCATAAAAATACGCGCAGGCGGTGCGTTATACCACAAGAAGCCAAGCCCGCTGCCGATGGTGGCAGCGCATAACACGGTCAGTTCACCCGCACCTGGCACAGCATGAATTTGCAGGTAGTTTGCAAACACCGCATTCCCCGTGAGATATGCAATCAGCGCAAAGCACGCGCAGGCAATCATCACCGGCACAATTGCAAGGCCATCGAGCCCATCGGTTAGGTTCACGGCATTGGATGCACCGACCAGCACAATCAGAATAAATGGCAGGTAGAACCAGCCCAAATCAATCAGCAGCGATTTGAAAAACGGCAGCGCCAGATGTGTCGCTTGCAACTCCGGAGCGATGCTCATAATCCAGAGTGTGGCAGCCGTACCAATCGCAAACTGCCCGAGCAGTTTCTTTTTGCCGGAAAGCCCTTTGGTGTTGCGCTTGGTCACCTTCAGATAATCATCCATAAAGCCGAGGAACGCATAGCCCAGCGTTACGAGCAGCGTAATCCAGATATATTGGTTAGAAAGGTCTGCCCACAGCAGCGTGGAAAAACAAATGCTCATCAGAATCAGCAGCCCGCCCATGGTCGGCGTGCCTTGTTTGGTAAGTAGATGGCTTTGCGGGCCGTCATCGCGAATCGGCTGGCCTTTGCCCTGTTTAGACTTCAGCCATACAATCAGGCGTGGACCCACGATAAAGCAAAAAATCAGCGCCGTCAGCACCGCGCCCATGCTGCGGAAAGTGATATAACGGAACACGTTGAAAAGAATATGTTCGTCCGCGAATGGTACGAGAAGATGATACAGCACTGGTTTACGCTCCTACTTTATTTGAAGCCACCGCTTCGACTAATTTCCACATCAGGCTGCCGTTAGAACCTTTTACCAGCAGCACGTCGTTTTCCTTTAAATCATTTTCCAGCAGCGGAATTAACTTCAGCGGCTCATCCACATGGCCTGCTTTTTTTTCCGTCGGCAACGCGTTATGTAGATACTGCATCCACTGCCCTGCCGTAAAGACCTGTTTAATGCCATTACCCACAACGGCTTCCGCCAAGCCTTCATGAAACTTCTGCGAGTTCTCACCCAGTTCACGCATATCGCCGAGCGCGGCAACCGGTCTTGCCTTTAAGGCACTTGCCAGTTCTGCCAACACAGCCATGCCTGCGCGCATCGAGGCGGGGCTGGCATTGTAACTGTCATCCAGCAGCGTAATTTTTTTGCCGCCGATTTTCACCTGCATCAGCCTACCGCGCCCTTTTGCCGGCGATGCTTTTTTAAGCGACTCTGCGGCACGCTTCACATCACCGCCCATTGCTTTCACCGCTGCCAGTGCCGCAAGGCTGTTCACTGCCTGATGCTTGCCAAGCATGCCTGTTTCATAGCGTATCTCTACGCCATCACACTGCGCCACCACTTGGCTGCCTTCACGTGTCGGGCGATAATCCACCAACCTGAAATCTGCATCCTTTGAAACACCAAACGTCATAATGCGCGCGACTTTATTTTTTTCTGCCTCTGCTTTCAGCAAACCAAAATGCGGGTTATCAATCGGCAGCACGGCGATACCGTCTTTTTCAAGACCTTCCATGATTTCCGCTTTCGCACGGGCAATGCCGGCAACGGAATCAAAAAATTCAATATGCACAGCTTCCACCGTGGTAATCACCGCCACATGCGGGCGCAGAGTATTCGTCAGCACGGAGATCTCACCAGCATGGTTCATACCCAGTTCAAACACGCCGTAAGCCGTGTCTTGTGGCATACGCGCCAGCGAAAGCGGCAGGCCGATATGGTTGTTCAAATTGCCAACAGTCGCATGGGTTTTGCCTTGGTCTTGCAGCATCACATGCAGCATTTCTTTCGTACTGGTTTTACCCACACTACCTGTCACCGCTACAAACTTCGCGTGGCTCCGCGCACGGGCGGCTTTGCCCAGCGCCTCTAAAGCCTGCTGCGCATCCTTGGCCACCACCAGCGGCGCATCTGCTGATACACCGCTCGGCACGGCACTCACTAGCGCACCAGCAGCACCGGCGGCCAGCACATCCTTAACATAATCATGCCCGTCAAAGCATTCGCCTTTCAGTGCCACGAACAAGTCACCTTTTTTTACGGTGCGGGAATCAATCGAAACGCCTTCCACAGCAAATGGCTTTTTGAGCACACCACCGCATGCCTTTGCAATCTCGCTACCCTGCCACAACGTAGTCATGCTCATTCTTCGCGCTCCAGTAAGTTGCCGGCAATTTCCACTTCATCAAACGGTAATGTTTCTTTGCCGATAATTTGATATTTCTCATGGCCTTTACCAGCCAGCAGCAGCAAGTCGCCTTTTTTAAGCGTCTTGATGGTTTTTTTAATCGCATCCTCGCGGCCTGCAATTTCTTCCGCTTTATCGTTGCAGGCTTTCATGATTTCCTTGCGGATGGTCGCGGCATTTTCTGTGCGCGGATTATCATCCGTTACCACCACTTTATCTGCTAAGCGGCAAGCAATCTCACCCATTTGCGGGCGTTTGCCTTTGTCCCTGTCGCCACCACAACCAAACAGCACCATCAGTTTTGCGCTCTCTGCCACGTGCGGGCGCAGTGCCGTTAACACCTTCGCGAGCGCATCGGGCGTGTGCGCATAATCCACATACACCGTTGCACCACTGGCATGCGTGCCCACTTTTTCCATGCGGCCCGTGACCGGCGTCACACGGCGCACCGCCGCCAGCAGCATCTCAGCGGACATGCCGTTGGCGCGCATCACGCCCATCGCGCACATCAGGTTTGAAATCTGGAATTCACCCAACAGCGGCACCACCACGCGGCGGTCTTTACCCTCCAGCATGAAGTGCATTTCCTGCCCGTCTTCGCGCGGGCTGATGCTAATCAGTCGTAAATCGTCTTCTGCGGCTTTGCCATAAGCAATCACCTTATGCTGATGCGCGTCGCAAAGTGCTTTGATTTTTGCATATTCCGGAACGTCGGCATTCAGCACGGCATGGCTGCCCTGCGGCAGGGTTTCGGTGAACAGCTTCATTTTGGAATCAAAATAATGCTCTTCCGTTTTGTGGTAATCCATATGGTCGCGCGTGAAATTAGTGAACGCACCGATTTTGATATTCGCGCCTGCCATGCGGTATTGGTCAAGCCCGTGGCTTGAAGCCTCCATCGCCAAATGGGTGATGCCCGCCAGCTGCAAGCTCTTAAGTGTTTTGTGCAGATGCACCACGTCCGGTGTGGTCATCGCCTTCTGCTCATTCTGCGGAGTATTCATGCCTTTTATTAACCCTAGCGTACCAAGGCTTGCCGCCTGACGGCCTGAAAAATGCCAGAGCTGGCGAATGAAGTGTGCCGTCGATGTTTTGCCGTTCGTGCCCGTAATCGCCGCAATCACTTCCGGCTGACGACCAAAATATTTTGCCGCAAGCAGGCCCAGTATAAAGCGCGGGTTCTCGTGCCGTAGCACTGCAACGTCTTTGTCGTCCACCACGGTTTCGCGGTCTGTTAAAATCACCTTCGCGCCCTTTTTAATCACTTCAGGAACGAATTTACCGCCATGCAGGCTGGTGCCTTGGAACGCCGCAAACAAAAAGCCTTCTTCCACCTCGCGTGAATCTTCCGTTAGGCCACGCACATCCACGCTGGCCGCAGCAATGCCGGATACTTCAAGGCTAACGCCAATCTCAATCAGTTTAGTTAGCTGCAAGGGCGGGCTCCTTCACCTGAGCGGTACCCGCTTTCGCTTTGGCCGAAGCCTTGGGGCTGATGGCAGCTTCCTGCTGAATCACCGTTGGCATGATGCCGAGCATCGGCGCAATGCGCCTTACCACCGAGCCCACCACTGGCGCGGCCGTGTAACCACCTGTTGCAAAGCCAAAGGTAGAAGCATCACCTTTCGGTTCATCCACCACCACAAATATCACATATTGCGGGTTATCAATTGGGAATGCGCCCACAAAGGATGAAAGCGTCGCGCCATGTTTATAACGGCCATTTTCTAGTTTTTCTGCCGTGCCCGTTTTGCCGCCCACCAGATACCCTTCCGCTTTTGCCTTGCCGCCCGTACCTTCATAGACCACTTTCTGGTAGAGCTTGCGCATAATGGCCGAGGTACGGCTGTTGATGACCTGCTCTTTTACCACAGCTTCATCTGCCTTCTGCTTCACGAAGGTCGGCGTCATCAGGTAACCACCATTCACCATCGCCGCGGTAGCACGCACCAGATGCATCGGCGTCACCGCGATGCCGTGACCATACGCAATTGTCATCGCATTAATACGGCGCCATTTTTCGGGGAAAAGTGGGCTGCCGCGCTCCGGCAAATCGGTAGCAACCGGTTTCAGCATTCCCAGTTTTTCCATGAATGCGCGCTGGCGTTTTTCACCAATATCAATCGCCATGCGTGCGGTGCCGATGTTTGAAGAGTGCACAAAAATTTCCGGAATCGTCAGCCAGCGGTTTTCAGGGTGAAAGTCACTGATGCGGTGGCGGCCAAATACCAGTGGCTTGGTGGCATCGTAACTATCATTCAGCTTCACAATTTTCTGGTCCAGTGCTTGTGCGGTGGTGAAGGCTTTGAACGTGGAACCCATTTCATATACGCCAAGCGTGGCGCGGTTAAACGTGGCTTCCTGATCCACACGGGCAGGATTATTTGGGTCAAAATCCGGCAGCGATGCCATGGCAATCACCTCACCGTTATTGGCATCCATAATTACACCAGCCGCACCAAGCGCGCGAAACTGATGCATTGCTGACATGAGCTCTTCGTGTAAAATATTCTGCACACGTACATCCATCGAAAGCATCAGCGGATTCATCATACTTTCTTCCGATTGCAAATAGGCATCATACGATTTTTCAATGCCCATCAGCCCGCGGCCATCCATACCGACCATGCCTAAAACATGTGATACCACGTTGCCGTGCGGATAAATGCGCTTTTCTTCGCGCTGGAAATAAAGTCCAGGAATCCCAAGCGTATTGACTATCTCCTGCTCTTTTGGCGTAATTTTACGCTTCAGCCACACGAAAGATTTTTTGGATGTCAGCTTTTCATGCAGCTCTTGGTAGCTGAGTGACGGAAAAACCTGCGTAAGCTGTTTTGCTGCTTCTTCGGCATCAATCACTTCACGGGCATTGGCATAAAGCGAGGCCGTGGTAAGGTTTGTGGCAATCATTTCACCATTGCGGTCCACAATCGCGCCGCGCGAAAGATGAAACTCCGGCAGCATCGGCACCACGCGGCGATTCATCACCTCTTCCGCGCTACCGGCTGTGCCGAGTTCTAATAAACGAATTGCTAAGGCGATGTAAGCGAGACAGAAAAAAGCGCAGATGAAAATAATACGAGGGCGGCTGATATCCAGAGTTTGTTTTACAGCACCATCAACCGAAACAAACTTTTTGTTATGTGCATGACCGAAATCTCTTCCGATACTCACTCCCTATTACCCCCGGCATATACACGTGCCACTTTAACCGGCACCGTGTCTTTGTTTTGACTGATCATAATTGGCGTGGCTGGGATGGTTTCTACACCACGTAGCTGCGCGTAGTTCACATAATCCATATCCAAGTAACGGCTGGCAAGTTCTTTCACGCGCTGCGGGCTATTTAAATACACCCATTCGGTTTTGAGCACGTGGATGTCTTCATAGTTCTGTAAAATCTGGCGATTCACTTCTGCGAGCTCAGCGCGCAGCGAGCGCACTTTATATTCCACTTTGAACACCGCAAACGCTAGTGCGCAGAACATAACCGTACCAATAACGAATGCTTTACGTTTCATACCTAAGCTCCTTTACGTTCCCATGAATGTGCGATGGGGTGGGTGGCCGCCCCGAGATGCATGGGGTGCATTCCGGGTTGTGCGGCCACCTCTTGGGAACTCGCCTCCACTACCTTTTGTGTCAGGAGTAGAAGCGTGGGGGGAACACTGCTAGCTTGCAAACGCGGGGCCTTGCGAACAAAGGTTTCCTCGGCGTTGCTACGTTCGGTAATCATCTTTTTCACTGCGGCAAAAGCGTTGAATAATTTTTTCATCACTAAATCTCCTTCTGCCCGCGTGGTTTTGCGGAGGTGCGGGTGGCCGCCCGCAGACGCGCAGAACGCGACCTTGGATTTGCGGCCACCTCTTGGGAACTCGCTTTCACTGCCTTTGGGGAAAGAAGTGAAAACGTGGGGGGAACACGGTTAGCATTGGGCATGGGCTGATGGCGCGATACGCTGTCAGCTCTGCCGCTGCGTTCTTTTAAAAACTGTTTTACGATAGCATCTTCTTCCGAGTGGAATGAAACCACCACAAGGCGGCCACCTGGCGCCAGCACGCGCTCGGCGGCTTCCAGTGAATTGGTAAGCTCGCCCAGCTCGTCATTCACCCAGATGCGCAGCGCCTGAAATGTGCGCGTAGCAGGGTCAATCGTGTCGTTATAGGTGCGTACGGCGCGGCGGATAATATCTGCCAGCTGACCTGTGCGCGTAATTGGTTCGTGACCCCGTGCTGTCACGATAGCACGCGCTATCTTGCGCGAAAAACGCTCACCGCCGAACTTGAATATGATGCCAGCGAGTTCCTCCTCCTTGGCACCGTTCACAATATCGGCCGCCGTGGCGCCCTCGGTATCCATACGCATATCCAGTGGGCCATCATTCATGAAGGAAAAGCCGCGGCGCGGTGTTTCCAACTGCATCGATGAAACGCCAATATCCAGCACCACGCCGTCTACTTGCGTTACGCCCTCTGCCTGCAATAAAAGCTGCATGTCGCCGAACTTGCCGGAAAGGAAAGCGAAGCGGTCTGCATATTCTTCTGACACTTTTTCAACGAACACTTCCACGAACGGGTCGCGGTCGATGCCGAATACTTTGCACCTGGCGGATTTCAGCAGCGCCTTGGTGTAACCACCAGCACCGAACGTGCCATCCACATAGACTTCGCCATCTTTTGGCGCCATGTTTTCCAGCACTTCATTAATCAGCACCGGATTGTGATTCATTTCTTTTAAGGCATAAGTCATACGGGGAGCGTTCATGACTGACCTCCCTTAGGCGAAAGGCGCAGCAGACCACGTTCCTGCTTGGCAAGATTGCGTGCTTTTTCTGCATATTGCTCGAATGTTTTCGGCGACCAGATTTCAAACGTCGCGCCTTTGCCCACAAACACAGCCTGCTCAGAAAGATTGGCATCTTTCATTAAATCTTCTGGAATCACCACGCGGCCTTCGCTGTCAAACGGCAGCTGCACCGAGCCACCCAGAATGCTGGTGGCAAACGCGTCGCGCTGGTCAGAGAATGGGTCGAGGCTGTCGATGCTTTCGGCCATGCGCTCAATGCGCTGAATGCCGCATGCTTCCACACAGGGATTCACAAAGGAAGCGTAGGCAATAATGCCGGAGAAATTTTCGTTGGCGAGCACGGCACGGAACTGCGCGGGCACCGAGACCCTGCCTTTCTTGTCAATTTTATTGACGTATGTCGATAAAAAGAGCGCCATTTTCCCTATTCCTTCCGCGGAAAAACCAGCTACCTGCCTTGTTTTCCCTTGGTTCCCTCTCCTGCCCGCCGCATTTTGGTCCCTTATGGGGTAAACATGGGCTGACATGGGTATAGATGGGAAATTATCCCTTTTGATGGTCTATGGCAAGTGAAATATGGGGTTATACCCCCAACAAAATGTTCGATTTTATTTAAAATTGTAGGCAATTATGCTATCTTCCCACGCGCTCCCATGAGGATTTCCGCCGTTTTTGGCGTTTTTTAGGGGAGCCGTCAGCCGCCCACGTATGGGCGCATCCCATGCGAGCATTCGCGAGCGGGGATAATAAAACAAAAGAGCCGTCAGCCCGCCGCGTACGGCGGCGTTCCATGTGAGGGCGGCACGCCCGAACGGGAACTACTCGTAAAAGAAAGACAAACCGATGAACCGCTATTCTTATATTAAGGCTATTGGCCTCTCCCTTTACTCTGAAGGGTTTTACCGCGACGTTGCCCGCCGCTGGAAAGGCCTAGGCCTTGTTTTCATGCTGCTGATGATTATTATTTTTGGTGGCGGCACAGCCTTGGTGCAAACCATTACCTTCCGCCCGGAAAGGGCTATCAATGAAGGTTTTGCGGGCGCCAGCTTCCAAAGCCTCACCAACACGGTGTTTCTTTCTATCATCAATGAGTTTCCGGAAATCATTATTGAAAACGGCGTGGCGCGCACCGATGTGCCGCAGCCTTACATTATAAAGAATCCTTACTCGCAGGACCCGTTCATGATTATCGACACCACGGGCAAGGTCACCTCGCTCGCCGGCTCTGCCGCTGTGGCGCTGATTACTGATAAGGCCTTTATTACCAAAAGCGGCAAGAAAGACATCGTGCGTGCCGACTTCGCCAAAATTGAAGATGGCGTCATTAACAAAGAGGCACTCATGCCCGTGATGCGCTGGTTGCCGCTGATTATGCTACCGAGCAACATGATCTATATGTTCATCTTCCTCACGGTGAATGCCTTTGTGCTGGGCGGTGCGGGTTTGCTTATCAGCAACGTGCTGAAAACCGGCCTTACCTTCAAAGATGTCGTGCGGCTGGCGGTGGTCACCACCACGCCCCTCCTCATGTTAGAAGGCATTCAGGCGGTGCTCGGCGTGCGCATTTTCAAAAACGCCATGCTGGTTTATTTCCTGCTCCACGCGGCTTATCTATACCACGCGCTGGATGCTTGCCGCCCGGGTGCCAAAAACCAGCAACTTCGCCGCTAGGCTTGCTTTCTCGCGCATTTATGGCTATCTTCCGCCCTTCCAGATGGCCAGATGATCGCTTTCTGCCTTCGGGCAGCGAGAGGAAAGTCCGGGCTCCACGGAAAAACGGTGGCGGGTAACACCCGCCGGGGGCGACCTCAGGGAAAGTGCCACAGAAAATATACCGCCCGTTTGCGCAAGCAGGCAGGTAAGGGTGAAAAGGTGCGGTAAGAGCGCACCGCGCGCGCAGTAATGTGTCGCGGCATGGAAAACCCCGCCGGGAGCAAGGCCAAATAGGAACAGCAGGCGTAAGCCGGATGGTTTTTCCCCGTCCTTTGCTGTTCGGGTAGGCTGCTAGAGGTGGTTGGTAACAACCATCCCAGATAAATGATTATCCTCGACAAAACCCGGCTTACCGGCCATCTGGATACTTTTTTCCCTCGAAGCCTTGATTCAGGCTTATTCCTTCTTATATGCCTATAATCGCAACATAGGAAAGTAAAGCTATGACTGATACGCTTACGATTGAAGAAACTCTAACAAAAGAACTTACAAAAACTTTTGAAATTTATTCTGAACTACAAGCGCAAGTTACTCGGAAGCTTGATAATGTATTTCGCGGAATCTCGGATGAAAATCCTTCTTTAGAAGAAATGAATGCAGCAGATAACGCCTATAAAGCTTGGAAAAAATCTGAAGAAAATATACGTCAGTATATTGAGAAACAGAGGCAGAATAACTCCTAATCAACCATGTTGATGAGGGCGGAAATCATTTCGTCCAGCTGATTATCCCACACGCCATCAATCTCGCGGCGCACACCGTCAAAATGACGCTGGAACGCACGCACCACTGCGGCAGTGGCGGCGCAAAACTCGCCTGTCACTGGCACATTATAACCATAGGCCAGTAGGCGCTTTTGCATCGAAAGTACGCCTGCGCCTTTATCGCCCTGTTTGAACAGCGCGCGCGCTTTCATCGCAGGCAGCGCGGGGAATAAACCAATGCCCTCACGCGCCAGCATCGACCAATCAAATAATTCACCAGGGTCTTCCTTGCGGTCCGGCGCCACGTCAGAATGTGCAATCACGTTGCGTGGTGGAATTGCGTGGCGTTTTAAAATGCCTTGGCACAATTTTACCACCGATGCCATTTGCACTTCGGTGAACGGAATATAGCCGAACTCATGGCCGGGGTTATCAATCTCGATGCCGATGGAGCGCGAATTCAAATGATTCTTCCCGCGCCAGAAACTCACCCCTGCATGCCATGCGCGTTTTTCTTCCGCCACCATTTCATACACGTCGCCATTTCGGTGAACCATATAATGGGCGCTCACTTTTGCTTCTGCATCCACAAGGCGTGTGAGCGCCGCTTCGGCTGTTTTCATGCCGGTGTAATGCAGCAGCAGCGTATCAATCGCCTCACCTGCGGGGCGGTCATCAAAGTTCGGTGATGGGGCTTTGTGCGTTTTTGGCATAGCGGCTAATGCATTCGCGCGCGTTTTGAGAGGCTTTCATACGCATGCTGCACCACCGTCATGCGCTGGTTGGCGATCACGAGTAATTCTTTCGAGCCGACTGATGCCAGTTTATCCGGATGATACGACGACGCGGCCTTATAATAAGCCTTTTTAATCGTGGTAACCGATGCGCCTTTTTGCACACCCAGCACAGCATAAGGCTCTTTGGTTTTCGGCAGGATATGTTCTTTGAGCTCGGCGTAAAAATGTTCGTCGGTAAAGCCGAAAATATGATTCACTTTTTTTAAGAAAATAATTTCCTCGCCGTTAATCGGACCATCAGCGGCGGCAAAATCAACCAAGGCGCTGAAGGTTTTTTTTAAGAATGCGGCGTCTTCTTTAAAATAGGCTTTCATGCGGCGGGCGTAATGTTCAAACCCTGCGCTATCGAGCGCCGCCTCGTTGAACAACATCTCGCGTGATTCCGCCGCAATATGCGGCATAAAACGGTGGAAGGATTCCATCTCGGCTTTGTGAATGCCGCCATCGGCCTTCGCCAACTTGGCAGAAAGCGCCGTAGCTGCCAGCGTGTAGCCCAAGTGGCGAGCGCTTTTCTCATTTTCTATTTTGCGGCGTGAATGCAGCATCGCTGCCGAAGGCGTAGCTTCTGCCGCCTTGCGGGCGAACCTGAAACGCTTCCACATGCCCGTAAGCCTGTCCATGCCGTTAGCCTTTACTTCGCGAGCGCCGCCTCAAGCTGCGGAAGGATTTCAAACAAATCGCCCACCAGCCCATAATCCGCGATTTCAAAAATCGGCGCGCTTTCATCTTTGTTAATCGCCACAATCACCTTGCTGTCTTTCATACCGGCAAGATGCTGAATGGCACCCGAGATACCAATAGCGATATATAAGTCTGGCGCAATGATTTTTCCTGTTTGCCCCACCTGATAATCATTCGGCACATAGCCTGCGTCTACCGCTGCACGGCTGGCACCAATCGCTGCACCCAGTTTGGCGGCAAGCGATTCTAACATTTTAAATTTATCGCCGCTGCCGAAGCCGCGCCCGCCAGAAACCACAATGCGCGCTGTGCTAAGGTCGGGCCTGTCTGATTCCGTTACCTGCGCCGAAACAAAGCTTGAAAGCCCGGCATCGCCTTTGCCAGCAATTTTTTCTACCGCAGCGCTGCCGCCTTCGGCTGCTCTATCAAACGCCGTGGTGCGCACGGTGATGACTTTGATTTTGTCAGCAGATTTTACCGTTGCAATCGCGTTACCAGCATAAATCGGGCGCTTGAATGTGTCCGCCGATTCCACCGAAAGAATGTCGGAGACCTGCGCCACATCTAAAAGTGCGGCCACGCGCGGCATAAAATCTTTCCCGAAAGTTGAGCCGGGCGCCAGAATATGTGAATAGTTTTTCGCGATATCCACAATCAGCTTCGCCATGTTTTCAGCCAAAAAATGCTGATATGCAGCATCTTCCGCCAGCAATACTTTTTCTACGCCGGTGATTTTGGCTGCGGCTTGTGCCACTGCATCACTGCCTGCACCACCCGCCACCAACACATGCACGCCGCCGCCGATTTTGGCAGCCGCCGTCACCGTGCTATGCGTACCGGCTTTAAGTTTTCCTTTTTCGTGTTCTGCAATCACTAATACGATCATGCTCAAAACTCCTACAGCACTTTGGCTTCGTTTTTCAGTTTATCGACAAGCTCTTCCAAGGTTTTCACCTTGGCGCCGCCTTTGCGTTTTTTCGGCTCTTCCACTTTCAGCGTCGTCAGGCGCGGTGCGATATCCACGCCGTAATCTTCCGGCTTTTTCTTTTCGAGCGGCTTACTGCGTGCTTTCATAATGTTCGGCAGCGCCACATAGCGCGGCTCGTTCAAACGCAAATCCGTCGTCACGATGGCAGGCAGTTTGATTTTTACCGTCACAAGGCCACCATCCACTTCGCGCGTCACGTTCGCGTCGCCACCAGCCAGTTCCAACTTCGAGGCAAATGTACCTTGCGCCCAGCCCAGCAGCCCAGCCAGCATCTGGCCGGTTTGGTTGCTGTCGTCGTCAATCGCCTGCTTGCCCATCACCACCAGGTTCGGGTTTTCCTGCTTCACCACGGCGGCCAGAAGTTTTGCCACAGCGAGTGGCTGCACTTCTTTTTCGGTTTCAATCAAAATGGCTTTGTCAGCACCCATCGCGAGCGCGGTGCGGAGCGTTTCTTCTGCCTTCGCAGGGCCGATGGAAACCACCACCACTTCCTTTGCGCCGCTTTTTTCTTTCAGGCGGATGGCTTCTTCCACCGCAATTTCGTCAAATGGGTTCATCGACATTTTCACGTTGGCGGTTTCCACGCCCGTGCCGTCTGCCTTTACGCGCACCTTCACGTTGTAATCGACCACTCGTTTAACCGGCACCAGAATTTTCATTCGTCTCTCTCTTCTTATTAATGCTTCACGAAATACATCATGCCCAGCAGCAACACTGCAAGGCCCTGTAGCGTCACACGTGCCACCATCAGTTTATTGCCATATTTTTCATTGGCTTTTCCGCCCTTAGCCATAAGCACCAGTCCGATGACCATCGCCACCACAACGGCAAACATAACCGCCAGAATTATCAATAACATACCACTATCCCATCTACACCTATAATCTAATCCGCATCTTGTAGCAGTATATTATATTGTGGCCCACCCCACCAAGGGGAAATCACACCACAGCCTCCTGATTTTACTTGCAAAACACCCCCAAACGGGGTAATTAAGCGCCTCCCTGCAT
Organism: Rickettsiales bacterium; assembly: GCA_044356525.1. Lineage (GTDB taxonomy): Bacteria > Pseudomonadota > Alphaproteobacteria > Rickettsiales > RGZB01 > CAYXPR01. Next base: position 243,816 of record JBIKVZ010000003.1, on the reverse strand, counting down.
GAGGCGGGGAACCCCTTACAGGGGCATTTCACACGCAGAAAACAAGGCTTTCCAGCCATTCGGTGCTTCTTATAGAGGCTCCATATTTTCTGCGGAGGAACAACCGATAAATTGGAGTTATTATTACCATGTCTAATCTTCCTAAATTCTCGATGCGCCAGCTGCTCGATGCCGGTGTTCACTTCGGCCACAAAACGCTGCGCTGGAACCCAAAAATGAAGCCGTACATCTTCGGTGAACGCACCGGTGTACATATCATCGACCTTCAGCAGACTGTGCCGATGCTCTACCGTGCCATGCAGGCCGTGTATGATGTAACCGCAAAAAACGGCCGCGTGCTGTTCGTGGGCACGAAGCGTCAGGCTTCTCCATTTATCGCTGAAGCAGCAAAGCGCTGCGGTCAGTATTATGTAAACCACCGCTGGCTGGGCGGCATGCTCACCAACTGGAATACGGTTTCCCAGTCCATCCGCACTTTGCGCGAATACGATGCGATTTTAGCTGAAGAAGGCGGCACGCGTTCTAAAAAAGAACTGCTGCAGGTTGCACGTGGCAAGGAAAAGCTGGAACGCTCACTGGGCGGCATCAAAGACATGGGCGGTCTGCCTGACATCCTGTTCGTTGTTGATACGAACAAAGAAGACCTCGCCATTAAAGAAGCGCAGCGCCTTGGCATTCCGGTGATTGCGATTCTGGACAGCAACTCCGATCCGGATGGCATCACCCACCCAATTCCAGGTAACGATGACGCCACGCGCGCCATCCAGCTTTACTGCCAGTTGATTTCCGACGCCGTTCTGGCCGGTATCGAAGGCGGTCTGGCTCACTCTGGTGTGGATCTGGGCGCTTCTGAAAACCCACAGGAAAAAGCATTGGGCGAAGGCGCCAAAGGCAAAGGCCCTGCTGGTGCAAAAGGCAAAAAGCCTGTTGCGAAGAAGCCAGCCGCTAAGTCTGCCGAAGAAGGCGCAGACGAAGCTCCGGCTAAAGCTGCCGCTGCTTCTTAATTAGCACGCTATACCTAAATCACGGATTTAAATTTCCATAAACGGAAGGACAAGAGTCATGGCTGAAATTACCGCAACAATCGTAAAAGAACTGCGCGAAAAAACTGGTGCTGGGATGATGGACTGCAAAAAAGCCCTCGCCGAAACGAAGGGTGACTTTGAAGCCGCTGTTGACTGGCTGCGCAAAAAAGGCATCTCCGGTGCTGCTAAAAAAGCTGGCCGCGTTGCGGCTGAAGGCCTTGTCGGTATTGCTAGCAAGGGCGACACCGCTGCGGCATTGGTGGAAATCAACTCTGAAACCGACTTCGTTTCCAAAAACGAAAAGTTCCAGCAGCTGGTGAAAACCGTTGCAACCAGCGCACTGGCTGCCAAAGGCAACCTCGAAGCACTGAAAGTACAGTCTGCTAATGGCAAAAAAGTAGAAGAACTGGTGGTGGATGGTATCGCCACGATTGGTGAAAACCTCACGCTGCGCCGCACGGCTTTCCTCGAAGTCGGCACGGGTGTGGTAGCCACCTACCTGCACAACGCCATTGCCGAAGGCATGGGCAAAATCGCTGTACTCGTGGCGCTGGAATCCACGGGCGACAAGAATAAACTTCAGAACCTTGGCAAGCAGATTGCGATGCACATCGCTGCTGCCCGCCCAGAGTCGCTGAACACCGAATCGCTCGATCAGTCTCTCGTTCAGCGTGAACGCGAAATTTTTGCCGATCAAGCACGCGCTTCCGGCAAACCAGAGAACATCATTGAAAAGATGATTGAAGGTCGCATCCGGAAGTTCTATGAAGAAGTGGTACTGCTGGAGCAGCTGTTCGTAATTGACGGCAAAACCAAAGTCCGCGAAGCGGTTGAAAATGCTGCTAAGGAAATTGGCGCTCCGGTAAAAGTCACTGGCTTTGTGCGTTTTGCCTTAGGCGAAGGTGTTCAGAAGGAAGAGAAGAACTTTGCCGATGAAGTGGCAGCCGCAGTCGGCCAGCGCTAATCAAACACCGCTTGTTTAGCGGTAGGAGGAAGCCGGCATGTCGAAGGTCAAAGTCGCAACAACCAAAGCAGCATCGGGCGCGCTGAAATATAAGCGCGTGCTGCTGAAGCTTTCGGGCGAAGCCCTCATGGGCCCCGGCAGTTACGGTCATGACCTCGAAACGCTCCTGCGTATTTGCAATGAAATCAAAGACGTAAACCGCAAAGGCGTAGAAATATGCCTGGTGGTGGGCGGCGGTAATATTTACCGCGGCATTGCTGGTGCCGCAGCGGGTATGGACCGCGCCGCAGCGGACTACATGGGCATGCTGGCCACGGTCATCAACTCCCTCGCTTTGCAAAACACGCTTGAGAAAATGGGTGTGAACACACGCGTACTTTCCGCCATCCCGATGATGACGGTGTGCGAACCTTACATTCGCCGCCGCGCCATTCGCCACATGGAAAAAGGCCGCGTGGTGATTTTCGCTGCAGGCACGGGCAATCCCTTCTTTACAACAGATACAGCCGCTGCGCTCCGCGCTGTGGAAATGCGCTGCGATGCGCTGATTAAAGGCACGCAAGTAGATGGTGTGTATTCCGCTGATCCGAAGAAGGATAAAAAAGCCAAGCGCTATGACCGCCTCGGTTACAAAGACGTGCTGAATAACGATTTGAACGTGATGGATGCCTCTGCGGTGTCACTCTCGCGTGAAAATAAATTACCGATTCTTGTGTTTTCTATCCACACGCATGGCGAGTTTGCCAAAGTGGTGGAAGGCAAAGGCAAGTTCACGATTATTGATTAACCATCCGGAGGGCTCTATCTCATGGCTGCTGATTTGAATGATTTAAAACGTCGTATGGAAGGTGCTGCAGCATCTTTCAAACAAGAACTTTCCGGCCTGCGTACGGGTCGTGCTTCCACCAGCTTGCTCGATGGTGTGCAGGTAGAAGCCTATGGTAGCATGATGCCAATTAACCAAACCGGTTCCGTGAGCGCGCCAGAGCCGCGCATGCTCACCGTGCAAGTGTGGGACAAAGGCCTCGTTGCCTCGGTAGAAAAAGCCATTCGCGCGGCAAACCTTGGCCTCAACCCCTCGGTAGACGGCCAGCTCGTGCGCATCCCCATGCCAGACCTTTCGGAAGAACGCCGCAAAGAGCTGGTGAAGGTGGCGCATAAATTTGCTGAAACCGCGCGCGTTGCTATCCGCAACATCCGCCGCGACGGTATGGATGGCTTCAAGAAAATGGAAAAAGACAAAGCCATTTCTGAAGATGAGTCCCGTGGCAAAAGCGATCAGGTGCAAAAACTTACCGACGAATTTATCGGCAAAGTGGACGAGCTGCTGAAGAATAAAGAAAAAGAAATCATGACGGTCTGATGACCAAGTAACGCCCGTAAGAAAGGGGCAGCGCCGCACATGTTAAAGCACATTGCCATCATCATGGACGGAAATGGTCGCTGGGCAACTGCGCGGAAGATGTCACGCACGCGCGGCCACAAAAAAGGCGCTGATGCCGCAAAAGAAGCCATGGAAAGCTGCATCACGCTCGGTGTGCCTTATCTCACGCTCTATGCTTTTTCCTCTGAAAACTGGAAACGCCCGGTTGGTGAAGTCAGCGATTTAATGCAGTTGCTGCGTTATTACCTCGACCATGAAATCAATAACCTGCACAAAAACGGCATTCGCCTAAGAGTGATTGGCGACGTTGCTCGGCTGGACGCAGACATCCAAAAGCGTGTGGAAAAAGCCGAAACGCTGACGAAGGACAACACCAAATTATTCCTAAACCTTGCCTTAAGTTATGGCAGCCGTCAGGAAATCAGTCACGCGGCTGCAAAAATCGCCGCCGATGTCGCTGCCGGCAAAATCAAACCGGAAGAGATTTCAGAAGAAAGCTTCTCCACCTATCTTTACACGACAGGCATCCCCGACCCCGACCTGCTCATCCGCACGGGTGGCGAAGAACGCATCAGCAACTTCCTGCTCTGGCAGTGTGCCTACACCGAGTTTTATTTTACCGACACACTCTGGCCCGATTTTAACCTCGAATCGATGAGGGCCGCAGTGGAAGAATTTGGTCGCCGCCAGCGCCGTTTCGGCGGCACATCTGAGCAGGCTGAAAACGCTCCTGCAAATGGTGCCTTAAGCGCCGCTAATTCTTAAGCCGCGGAGGAAAGCCCCGTGGCACTCAGCAACCTCATACAACGAACCCTCTCTGCACTGGCGCTGATTCCCCTTGCCATCGGTGTGACAGTGCTCGGCGGCTGGAGTTTTTCAGCCTTCGTTGTTGTTGCGGCATGCATCATGTTATTCGAGTGGAAAAACATGATATTAAATAAAACTCCTGAAGTATCACTTAAATCAAAAAATGCGGTTATTTCATGGTGGATTGGCGGCATTTTTTATATCGCCCTTCCAGTCGCCGCCATCCTTTATATACGCCTACTGCCCTTACCCATGTGCGCCCCGTTTTTTGACATGGTTGCACCCTGCGACACCACCTTAAAAGACCCCTCTGCACACGCCCTCATTTGGCTCATGGCCGTAGTGTGGGCAACTGACATCGGCGCCTATGCCGCAGGGCGTGCCATCGGTGGCCCCAAACTTGCCCCACGCATCAGCCCGAAGAAAACATGGGCAGGGCTTATTGGCGGCATGGTCTGTGCTGCCGCCATATCAGAATTACTCCTCCGCCAAAGCGGTTTTTGGCGGGTGCTCGTTACCATGCCTGTGCAGCCTTTCATTGTTGGGATGGCGTTTGCCATCATTTCGCAGGCGGGTGATTTATTTGAGTCTTGGGTTAAGCGACGTTTTGGTGTAAAAGATAGCGGCAACATCATTCCTGGCCATGGCGGCATACTCGACCGTGTGGATGGGCTGATGTTCGCAGCACCAGTATTTGCACTGCTTGTTTACAGCGTTTACGGATATGAATTTTAAAGCGACCAAGCTAGCTTCCACGCCCGCCACACAGCCAAAGAGCGTTTCCGTTCTTGGCGCCACGGGCTCTATTGGCCGCAGCACAATTGACCTTATTAAACAAGCTCCTGAGCGCTATCGCGTGGTGGCCCTTGCCTCTAAAAACAACGTGGACTTGTTAGTCCAGCAGGCTTTGGAACTGCGCCCCACCTTCGTGGCCATCGAAGAAGAAGGCCACTACGCCCAATTAAAGGCCGGTTTAGAAGGCAGCGGCATTAAAATGGGGGCTGGCACTAAAGCCGTAGTCGAAGCTGCTGAGATGGATGCAGACTGGACGATTTCCGCCATCGTCGGCGCCGCTGCATTACCACCAACTCTTGCTGCGATTCGCCGCGGCGGCATGGTTGCTCTCGCCAACAAAGAGTGTTTGGTCTGCGCAGGCGACTTGGTGCTAGAAGCCGCTAAAAAATCAGGCGCAACACTGCTGCCTGTTGATTCTGAGCACAACGCCATCTTCCAGTCATTTGACTTTGAAAAGCCCGAAACCATTGAGAAAATCACGCTCACCGCGTCTGGTGGCCCTTTCCGCACCACACCAAAAGAAGCGCTGAAAGCTGTGACTGCTGCGCAGGCCGTGAAGCATCCGAACTGGAGCATGGGTGCAAAAATCTCGGTTGATTCCGCCACCATGATGAATAAGGGCCTCGAGATTATCGAGGCGTATTACCTCTTCCCGCTCGAAAAAAACCAAATCGATGTAATCGTACACCCAGAGTCCATCATCCACGGCCTCGTGCATTACACCGATGGCTCGGTGCTGGCTGGTATGAGCACCCCCGATATGCGCGTGCCCATCGCCCATACTTTGGCATGGCCGCAGCGTATCACTACCAACACTTCGCGGCTTGATTTAACCGCCCATGGCAAGCTTACTTTTGAAGCACCGGATGAAGAAAAATTCCCCGCCATTCGGCTGGCAAAAACAGCCCTCAAAAATGGCGGCAATGCCCCTGCTATTTTAAATGCCGCCAACGAGGTGTGCGTGCAGCATTTCCTCGATGGCAAAATCGACTTTCTTAGCATCGCTGAAACCGTTGAAAAAGCCCTTGGCGCACTGGCCGACAGCGCCGTGCTAAAAACGATTGATACGGTTAATGATATTGATTTAAAAACAAGAAATTACGTAAACAACCTCATTAAAAACTTAAACTAGAAAAAGAAGCACAGATCATCATGGAATCCGTCATTCAGCTTTTGCACTACAGCGCCTCGTTCATTGCCATCATTTCGATTATCGTTTTCGTGCATGAATTTGGGCATTTTTATATCGCCCGCCTGTGCAACGTAAAGGTGGATTCCTTCTCCATCGGATTCGGTCCTGAAATTTTCGGCTGGAACGACAAAAAAGGTACGCGCTGGAAGGTGAGCCTATTCCCTCTCGGCGGCTACGTAAAAATGTTCGGCGACGAAACTGCCGCCAGCACGCCCGACAGCAAAAAACTGAAGAAGATGACCGCCAAGGAAAAGAAGGTGGCCTTCCAGTACAAGCCGCTTCACCAGAAAGCCGCCATTGTGTTTGCCGGCCCTGCGGTAAACTTCCTATTCGCCATGGTGGTGCTAACGGGCCTGTTCATGGTCTATGGCCGCCCCATCAGCCTGCCGGAAGTCGGCACGGTGATGGAAAAAAGCGCCGCCGCTGAGGCAGGCATTCTGCCGGGTGACCGCTTTATTGAGATTGATGGCAGCGCCATCACCCGCTTTGAAGACATCCGTCGCGTTGTCAGCCTGCATCCTGAGATTGCCCTCACCTACACCATTGATCGCAAGGGCCAGCTAACCGAAGGCACGCTGGTACCCAAACTGTCTGAAACCACCGACGCTTTCGGCAACACGGTGAAAATCGGCATCATCGGCATTACACCGAGCAGCGTGGAATATGCCAAGCTGAACTTTGCACAAAGCGCCATCGCCAGCGTAGAGGAAACATGGAGCATTACCACCAGCACGCTGCAAGCGGTCGGGCAGATGATTACCGGCAAGCGCAGCGCCGATGAGCTAAGCGGCATTATGCGCATCGCCAAATTCTCTGGTCAGTCTACTGAGCAAGGGCTTGGCATGGTGTTGTGGTTCATGGCACTGCTTTCCATCAATTTGGGGCTGATTAACCTGTTTCCGATTCCAATGCTTGACGGCGGCCATCTGATGTATTACGCCATAGAAGCAGTCAGTGGTAAGCCATTGGCAGAAAAGGCACAAGAGTATGGTTTCAAGGTGGGCATGGTGCTACTCGTTGCACTGATGTTGTTTGCCACCTTTAATGACATTAGACACTTTGGCTGGTTCTAGTTTCTAAAACGATGGTGATGATGAACAAGCGCTGGTTTTGTGGAATCGTTTTGGGCACGCTACTTCTGGTAGCGTCGTTCCGCGCCTCCGCACAAAATGCCAGCGACGATATCGCCATCCGCAGCATCGTCATTGAAGGTACCCAGCGCATTGAAGCTGGCACCGTGGCTTCCTACCTTGAACTGACTAAAAACTCCAAGCACAGCTCCGAAGCGATTGATACAGCCTTAAAGCGCGTGTTCGCCACCGGCCTGTTTGAAGACGTTTCCTTCGCCATCCGCGAAGGCAATCTCGTTATCACCGTGGCGGAAAACCCCATCGTGAACGAAGTAAACTTCGAAGGAAATAAGCGCATTGAAGACGCTGACCTCGAAAAGGAAGTCAAACTGCGCCCCCGCTCGGTTTACACCAAAACCGCCGTGCAGAACGACGTGCGCCGCATTCTAGACGTCTACCAAAAAAGCGGTCGCTTCTCGGCCATCATCACCCCGAAGGTCATCCGCCTCGACCAGAACCGCGTGAATCTGGTGTTTGAAATCGATGAAGGTGCACGCACGGAAATCCGCAACATCTCCTTCACGGGCAATAAAAACTTCTCCGACCGCAAGCTGCGCGAAGTGGTGCAAACACGCGAAACCAAATGGTGGCGCTTCTTTTCAAGCGACGACACCTTCGACCAAGACCGTCTGAATTTTGACCAAGAACTGCTACGCCGCTTCTATGTGTCCCGCGGCTATGCCGACTTCCGCGTAGTGTCCGCCACGGCCGAGCTCACGCCGGAGCGCGATGCCTTCTTCGTTACCTTTGCCATTGAAGAAGGCGCTGCTTACAACTTTGGCCGCATGGATGTCAGCAGTCAGGTACAGGACCTTGATACTGAATCGCTCCGCAGCCTTATCCTAACCAAAGAAGGTGATGTGTTTAACTCTGAATCCATCGAAAAAACCATCGAAGCGATGACGCAAAAATTGGGCAATCTCGGTTATGCCTTCGTGGATATCGACAGCCAGTTTAACCGCGATACCACCAACCACATCATCGGCATCAACTACACCGTAAAAGAAGGCCCGCGTGTGTATGTGAACCGCATCAACATCCACGGCAACGGACGCACGCTGGATGAAGTAGTCCGCCGCGAATTCCGGCTTGCCGAGGGCGACCCCTATAACGCCTCAAAGCTGAAGCGCACGCAGCAGCGCATCAACAATCTTGGCTTCTTTAAAACCGTGGACATTAAAAACGTGCCAGACGCCGAAGTGCCCGACAAAGTGGATATCGACGTAGAAGTGGAAGAAAAATCCACCGGCGAACTCACGCTCGGCGCGGGCTTCTCCACGGCAGACGGCCCCTTGGGTGACATCAGCATTTCTGAACGCAACCTGCTCGGCAAAGGCCAGCAGATTCGTGCAAACTTCACAGTTTCCGCCGCCCGTCAGGAATTTGATATCGGCTTTACCGAACCTTACTTCATGGATAAAAACGTTGCTGCTGGTTTTGACCTATTCAAAACCAAGCTCGATGGTAGCAGCTCACGCACCAGCCGCAGCTATGACCTTGATTCCAACGGCGGCACGCTGCGCGCCACCTACTCGCTCAGTGAACATCTTTCTCACTCGGTAAAATACACGTTCCGCAGCGACGATATTTCAAACATCGACCCCGATGCCTCCCGCTTCATTAAAGACCGCGAAGGTAAAACCACGGCTTCCATCATCGGCCACACGCTGATGTACGATACCCGCGACAGCAAGTTTGAGCCCACGGAAGGTTACTATGTGCGCCTGAATCAGGACGTCGCTGGCCTTGGTGGGGATTCTAAATTCTTCCGTAACGAGGTACGCGCAGGTCATTTCTGGGCCACCTTTAACAACAAGTGGATTTTAGAAGTAAATGGCAAAACCGGTAACGTGCTGGGCTATGGCGGACGCGATGTAGAAATCAACAATCGCTTCTTCATCGGCGGCAATGAACTCCGTGGCTTTGAAAACTATGGTCTTGGCCCGCGCGATATCACCACAGGCGATGGCCTTGGCGGCAACACCTACTACGCCGGCACAGTGGAATATTCCTTCCCGCTGGGCTTTGCGGAAGAGCTGGGTTTCTCCGGCGCAGTGTTTTCTGACTTCGGCAGTCTTTTTACAGTGGACGATACAGGGCCTGAGGTGGTAGATGAAAAGTCGCTGAGGCTTTCTCTCGGTGCTGGCCTATCGTGGAAATCCCCACTTGGGCCGGTGCGAATCAACTTCGCCAATGCCATCCTCAAGGAAGACTTTGACCAAACGGAATTTGTCCGTTTCAGCTTCGGCACCAAGTTTTAACCGTCTAATAACCCACTATTTTACTTAAAAATGAGGACTCTATGAAATCGCTTAAACTCGCCCTTTTACTGTGCCTTAGCGTTGTGCTGCTGGCCCCTACCTTCGCTGCCGCGCAGGATGCCCCCGCTGGCCAGATTGCCATTATCGACATCAAAAAAATCTTAAACGAATCCAAAGCCACTAAAGGCATTCAAGAGCAGATTGAAGGCCAGCGCAAAAAAGTGCAGGCCGATGTAACCAAGCAGGAAGAAGCCCTGCGTGCAGAAGATAAAAAGCTCGCCGAACAGCGCAGCGTTCTTTCTGCTGAAGCCTTTGCTGCCAAGCAGAAAACCTTCAAGGAAAAAGTCCTGAAAGCACAAAAAGAAGTGCAGGATCACCGCGGCAAGCTGGAAACGGCCTACAACAAAGCCCTCGCCAGCGTCCAGGAAGTGCTGATCGACACACTGAAAGAAATGGCAAAGAAGCGTGGCTTCAAAGCCGTGATTCCAGCCGCTCACGTCGCCTACTATGACGACAGCCTCGACATTACGGGTGATGTTCTCAAAAAGCTGGACGAAAAACTGCCTTCCGTAAAGGTGGGTCTGTAAACTACCCTCTTTAGGTAACCGGCATGGCCGATAAGCGTTTCTTCCTCAATTCGGGGCCTTTCACGCTGGCGGAGCTTGCCTCCGCCAGCGGGTCTACTCTGCTGGATAAAACCGCCGGTACCCGTTCCATCCGCGATGTCGCGCCGCTTGAAAGCGCCACTGCGGATGACATTTCCTTCCTCGACAATACCAAATACATCAATGCCTTCCGCGCCACTAAAGCCGGAGCCTGCATCATCCGCCAAAAATTTGTAGAGCAAGCACCCAAAGGCTTAGTGCTGCTCGTAGCGCCGAACCCTTACCATGCCTATGCCACCATCGCGAGCATGTTCTATGCGCCTTACCGCCCGCGTGAAACAAATATCCACCCCACCGCCGTGATTCACGAAACCGCCAAGGTGGGCGAGCAGTGCGAAATCGGACCGTATGTGACGCTAGGCGCAAATGTGCGTGTGGGCAACCGCTCTTCCATCCACGCCGGTGTGCATCTGGCCGATGGCGTGGAAATCGGTGAAGATTGCACCATTCATTCCGGCGCCAATATCAGCCACTCCATCATCGGCAACCGCGTCATCATCCACCATGGTACGGCCATCGGGCAGGATGGGTTTGGCTTTGCCACCAGCGCCGCTGGCAAGCACGAAAAAGTGCCGCAACTTGGCCGCGTTATTATCAAAGACGATGTTGAAATCGGTGCCAACACCGCCATCGACCGTGGCAGTGGGCCCGACACCATTATCGGTGAAAACAGCAAAATCGATAACCTTGTGCAAATTGGCCATAACGTGGTGCTTGGGCGGGGCTGTATTGTGGTGGCACAAGTCGGCATTTCCGGCAGCACCAAAGCAGGGGATTATGTTGCCTTTGGCGGTCAGGCTGGTATAACAGGGCACCTAACCATTGGCAGCGGCGCACGCATTGCCGGCAAAAGCGGTGTCATGCGTGATGTCGCCCCTGGCGAAACAGTCGTCGGCAGCCCTGCAGTGCCCGCACGCCAGCATCACCGCCAGATTGTTGTGGTTCAAAAACTGGCTGAAGAAGGCTTGAATAAAGAGGGAAAGAAAGAGTAATGACGTTGCTGAATGTAGAACAGATTATGGCACTCCTGCCCCACCGCTACCCGTTTCTGCTGGTGGATAAATTCAAAATTGTCGAAGAAGGCAAGGTGGCGATTGGCTATAAAAACGTCACCATCAACGAGCATTTTTTTCAGGGCCACTTCCCCAAAAAACCCATTATGCCGGGCGTATTAATTATTGAAGCCATGGCGCAAACCGCTGGCCTTGCCGTAATCCACTCCCTCGGCACCGAAGGCAGCAAAAATAAAGGCGTATACTTCATGGCGATTGATGAAGCCCGCTTCCGTAAGCCCGTGGTGCCCGGCGATGTGCTGGAACTGCACGTGAAATATGAGCGCGACCGCCAGAACGTCTATAAATACAGCGCCGAAGCGCGCGTGGGTGACGTAAAAGTCGCCGAAGCCATTATCACCGCCATGATAACGGACGAAAAGTAGGTTTTTATGACAAACATTCACCCAACTGCGATTATCGATAAAGGTGCAGAGCTAGCAGAAGGCGTTAGCGTTGGTGCTTATTGCGTGGTCGGCAAGAATGTAAAGCTCGGTAAAAACGTGGTGCTGCACTCGCACGTGGTGGTCGATGGCCACACGACGATTGGTGAAAACACCAAAGTGTTCCCCTTTACCTCCCTCGGCCTTGCGCCGCAGGATTTAAAATATAAAGGCGAACCTTCCACCTTGGTGATTGGTAAAAACAATATCATCCGTGAAAACGTCACCATGAACCCCGGCACGGAAGGGGACAAGATGTTCACCCGCGTCGGCGATAATTGCCTGTTCATGGTCGGCAGCCACGTAGCGCATGACTGCATCGTGGGCAATAACGTTATTCTCGCCAACAACGCCACACTCGCAGGACACGTAGAGGTGGGCGACTTCGCCGTGATTGGCGGCTTATCGGCCATCCACCAATTCGTCCGCATCGGCAAGCACGCCATGATTGGCGGCATGAGCGGTATTGAAAACGACGTAATTCCTTATGGCCAAGCCACGGGCGAGCGCGCCAATCTGGTGGGCCTGAACCTAGTGGGTCTGAAGCGCCGTGGCTTTGAGCGACAGGATATCAACACGCTGCGCAGTGCTTACCGCCTGCTCTTCTCACCAGAAGGCACGCTGGCCGAGCGCATGAATGATGCCGACGAACGGTTCAAAGAAAATGATGTCGTGAAAGAAATTATTGAGTTCATCCGCACGGATAGTTCCCGTGCTATTTGTCAGCCCAAAAATGCCAGCAAAGCCGCGTAAAAAAAATGCCCCTGCCCCGCGCGCGCCAGCAAAAAAAAGCGGCGGCAAGGTGCTTGGTATTATCGCAGGCAGCGGCAATCTCCCGCGTGAGTTGGTAGAAAATTGCCTCGCTGAAAAGCGCAATATCTTCGTTATCGCCTTTGATGGCATCACCGAAAAAGCCAGCGTAAAAAACGCAAAGCACGCGTGGGTTTCGCTCGGCAAGGTTGGTGAGGCTATGCGCCGCCTTAAAGGCTCTGGCGCGAAAGAGCTGGTGCTGGTAGGCCGCGTTGGCAGGCCAAATTTTTCCTCGCTCTCGATGGATGTTACGGCGCTGAAACTCCTCTCTTCCCTTTCCCGCCTCAATTCCGGCGGGGACGATGCCGTGTTCTCCGCCATCATCCGCTTCATCGAAAAGCAGGGCTTCTCTGTTGTTGGTGTTGATAAAGTTTTGAAGAAACTTCTCATGCCTAAAGGTGTGCTTGGTAAAGTGAAGCCCGATAAAGTAGCAGAAAACGATATTAAACTTGGTATCAAAACCGCACTTGCCATCGGCAGGCTCGATATCGGTCAGGCTGTTATCATTCAGCGCGGTATGATTTTAGGTGTAGAAGGCGCGGAAGGCACCGACCGCCTCATCAGCCGCTGCAAAATATTGCATCAGGACGGCAAGGGTGGCGTACTCGTGAAAATGAAAAAGCCAGAGCAGGATACACGGGTGGATTTACCCAGCATTGGTGTGCACACGGTAGAGAACGCCCACGCCTCGGGCTTACGCGGTATTGCGATTGAAGCGGGTGGCTCGCTGATCATCGACCGGGAAAAAGTAGTGAAACGCGCGAACGAGCTTGGTATATTCCTTATCGGTGTCACCGCTTAAACGCACAGAATAATTCATGGCCGATAGAAAAATATACCTGATTGCCGGCGAAGCCTCGGGTGATAATCTCGGCGCAAAACTTATCCACGCCCTTAAAACCTTAAGCCACGACACCCTCACCTTCCACGGCGTGGGCGGCAGCAAAATGGCCCAGCAAGGCGTTGTGTCCCTTTTCCCCATGAGTGATCTTTCGCTGGTGGGTTTTGTGGAAATCATCCCGCATATCCCGAAAATTCTTGGCCATATCAATAATACGATTATTGATATCGAGTCGGTGAACCCCGACGTTGTTATCACCATCGATGCGCCGGCCTTCAATTTCCGCATCGCCAAAAAACTGCGCGAGCGCGGCTTTAAGGGCAAGCTGGTGCATTATGTTGCACCCTCAGTGTGGGCCTATAAGCCTGAGCGCGCCTTAAAAATAAAACAGTGGTACGACCACGTGCTGGCGCTACTGCCCATCGAGCCGCCATTGTTTAAAGAAGTGGGTCTTGGCTGCACCTTCATCGGCCACCCGATTGTGGAAGAATCCTTCGCCGAGGGAGATGACAACCGCTTCCGCGCCAAATTCAAAGTCGCCGCCGATGCGCAGATTATTGCCATTTACCCCGGCAGCCGTAAGGGCGAGCTGAAGCGCCATCTGCCAGTAGTTTCTGAAACGGTAAAGCTGCTTTTCAAGCAGATTCGCAACGCGCATTTTGTCATCATCGCCAATCCGGAAAGCGCTAGCACCATCCAGAATGAACTCAAGCACTGGAACTTCATCAAAGCCACGGTGGTAACCGAAAACCTTGATAAAAAAGATGCCCTCACCGCCGCCAAATTAGCGATGGTCAAATCCGGCACCAGCACACTCGAAGTCGCGCTCGCAGGCGTGCCGATGGTCGTGTTTTACAAAGTGAATCCTATTTCTGCTTACATGCTGAAGCGCATGATTCGCGTAGAGTATGTCAGCCTCATCAACATCCTCGCCAAAGAAATGATTTTGCCAGAGTTCTTGCAAGGTGCGTGCAACGCTAACACCATCGCGCTCGAGCTTGAAAAGCTTTCGCGCAGCAGCGCCGCGCAGGAAAAGCAATATCAACGTGGCCTCGATATTTTAAACCAGCTGGGTTACAAAAAAGAACCCTCGCCCAGCCAGCGTGCGGCATTAGCCGTGATGGATTTGCTCAAAATCGCACACGCGCCAGTGGAAGAAAAAAACCTGCACCAATCCACCGCCGTCAAAGATTCTGGCTTCAGCGGCGATCATAAAAAAATTGAGGCACTGCTGGGAATGGGCGACGACATGTCAGCCGCCAACATGATTCAGTTGCCTGATGCGCGGCCCACACCCGCACTGGAAGCACCAAAACAAGCGAAAGCTTTGGAAGCACCAAAAACTGCAAATAAGCCCAAAGGGCCGGCAGAACCAAAGCCTGTCACCTCAACCGACGAAGGCTTTTAGCCTGAGAAAATATATTCCACCTGCTTGTCATACTCAAATAGGTGCAGCAGGTTTCTAAGCGCCAAACCGCGCTTTGATGAAAGCGATGGGTCTTTTTCCAACACATACCGCGCATCGTCCCTCGCCGCTAATAACAATTCACGGTGCACCATCACATCTGCCAGTTTAAATCCGGGCAAACCGCTCTGGCGGGTGCCCAGCACCTCACCACTGCCGCGCAGCACCAAATCTTCTTCTGCAATTTTAAACCCATCTTCCATTTCGCGCATAATGCCAAGGCGCGCGCAGCCGGTTTCCGAAAGTGGCTCCGCATACAGCAGCAAGCATGATGACTTCGCCTTGCCACGCCCTACGCGCCCGCGTAATTGGTGCAGCTGCGCCAGCCCGAAGCGCTCGGCATGTTCAATCACCATAATCGTGGCATCCGGTACATCCACCCCCACTTCTATCACAGTGGTGGCCACCAGCAGGCGCACTTTGCCTGTGGCGAAGGCTTCCATTTGCTTTTCTTTTTCCTGCGGCTTCATGCGGCCGTGCACCAACCCCACGCTTTCTTTGCCGTAAATTTTACAGAAAGCATCATAGCGTTCGGTAGCGGCCGCAAGGTCAGACTTTTCCGATTCCTCTACCAGCGGGCATATCCAATATGCCTTTGAGCCTGCAGCAAGCGCCGCGGCCATACGCGCGATAATTTCTTCCATGCGGCTATTGGGTGCAATGCGCGTATCAATCGGCGTGCGGCCCGGCGGCTTTTCGCGCAGAATGGAAACATCCATATCGCCGTAATATGTCATGGTCAGCGTGCGAGGTATTGGCGTTGCCGTCATCAGCAACACATCGCAGCCATCGCCTTTTTGCGAGAGCTCAAGCCGCTGACGCACACCAAAGCGGTGCTGTTCGTCCACCACCACGAGCCCCAGCGCTTTCAGTACCACGCCTTCTTGGAACAACGCATGCGTACCAATCAATATGGCGATTTTCCCGGCCGCTGCTTTTTCCAGAACTTCTTTCCGGCGCTTGCCTTTGTCTTTTCCGGTCAGGATTTCCACCACCACTTTATCTGCCAGTCCTGCTGCTTCCACCATGCTGTGAATATTGCGGTAATGCTGGCGGGCAAGAATTTCCGTCGGCGCCATCAACGCCGATTGCCGCCCTGCCTCTGCCACATTCAGCATGGCGAGCAAACTCACCACCGTTTTGCCGCTGCCCACATCACCCTGCAGCAGCCGCAGCATCCGCTCGGGGCTGTGCAAA
This sequence comes from Rickettsiales bacterium, assembly GCA_044356525.1. GTDB lineage: Bacteria > Pseudomonadota > Alphaproteobacteria > Rickettsiales > RGZB01 > CAYXPR01. The sequence continues at coordinate 227,785 of JBIKVZ010000003.1, read as the reverse complement.
TCTTTTTCAATTTCTTTCACCACCTGTTGCTGCCCCTTGGTGAGCGTGAATGGCAGTGAGCCTAGCAGCGCCTTGGTAAACTGGCCTTTGCCTTTATTCACTACGCCGCGCAATTTTTTAGTGCGCGCACGCACCAGCCCCAGCGCAAGCTGGCTGGCGAGCAATTCATCAAATGCCAGCCGCCGACGCGCTGTGGCACTTGGTAAAATATCTTCCTCTGTTTCCGGCGTATGTGCTGCTAGCACCGCGTCTTTAAAGGAAGGAAAATGTTGGCGCTTGATATAGGACTCATCCTGCCATTCTGGTAGCGCGGGAATTAGCTTTAACGCCTCGCGCATATATTTACCCATCTGTTTCAGGCTAACGCCTTGCGTGAGTGGATACACCGGCTCCACGCGCTGTGCTTCGCTCGCGCGCGCCAGCGGCAAAATATAATCCGGATGCGGCATTTGCAGCGTGTCGGCGAAACGTTCCACATGCCCGCTGATAATGCGCTCTTCGCCCTCAGGTAATAATTTTTTTAAGTAATCAGCTCGCGATTGGAAAAAAACCAAATCGATATAGCCGCTTTCATTGTGGCATACCACGCGATACGGCTTGCGGCCATACGGCGGTGAAGGAATATGCTCATCCACCTGCACCTGCACGGTAATCACCTGCCCTTGCTTGGCAAGCGGCAGCGGCGGGTTCGCACGCCTGTCCACAATGCCTGCTGGCATATGCAGCACCATATCAATCACGCGGGCGATGCCCACACGCTCCAGCGTTTTGGCAGTTTTTTCACCCACCCCGCGAACGGAAGTCACATTTGAAAATAATGGAAAAAGTAATGAAGAGCGCGACATCAACCTACCGCCTGCGCCCACCAAAAAGGGCGATTACTGTGAATCCTGCGCGGCCACAATTTTGTTGCCGCCTTCGGCCTGCGCTTTAATAATCGCGTCGAGGCAGTTGTTAATCATTCCATCTACTTTCGCACCCTTGCCGATTTCATCATACGCCACGGTCACGGTAATTGGTGTGTTATCGCCCTCGGGGTTCACGAAATCCAGCGGCTTGTTCGCCACCTGCCAGCGCAAGCGGTTCAGCGGAATCAGTGCCGCCGCGCGGCCTGCTTCCAGCATCACCACCGCGATGGTGTCATTTTCCAAGTACGCCAAAAAATCATCGGTGCGGAAATTCATGCGGCAACGCGTCGCCACTTCTTTCAGCAAATCACCCGCTGCGGGGCGGCCATGTTCTTTAATAATTTTGCCAAGCTGGTCCACGCCAATCAGCGCAAAACTGGCTTTGATGCGTTCTTTTTCCACGCAGAACATCACGAACTCCATGTCGCGCTGGAAGGTTTCACGGTTCGGCAGGCTGGTCAGCGGATCAAGCTGCTGTGCGCCGCGCAAATGTTTCAGCACGCGGTTGCTGCCGCTTGATACATCGGATGCATCGCGCACCACCAGCTGGAAGCGTGGCTTTTCATCCTGCACCACGCCACGGGTCACACGCATGTCCACGCGCATTTCTTTGCCGAGCTTGGTCAGGAAGCCAAAATTGCGCACCTTACCAAGTACGTCGGCGAGGTCATTCCCCTTGGATTCAAATTCGATGTAATCTTCAATCTGGTCATTAACGCTGTCAGTCAGAATATCTTGCAGCTGCATGTCTTTCAGTTCGTGCACTGAAAAACCTGTCACCAGTTCAATTCCCTCGTCGGCGCTTTCGATCACCAGTTTCTTTGCCGTATTATCTTGGCACACTGTAATTGCGATATCGCCTTTTCTGAGGGACATAGATGGCTCTCTCCTAATTCTCTATCTTAGAATCTGGGTTCACAATGCGGTCTGGGTAACGGCCCTGGAACAGCGATACGCCCAGTGCGTGGCCGTATTCCACCGCATGCACGGAATCGCACCAGCATAAGATAATACGGTTGCTACCACAGCGGTCGACCGCTTCTTTGATGCGCTTGTTCTCATCGTTTGAAATATTCCCTGCCACGTCAGCATTCCATTGCACCTTTGCAAGGTCAAAGCCAAGGCTCTGGCGGTCAATCTGCGGGAAGTTCAGCGTGTTCAGGCCGTCAAGGCACACCCTGCCGCCATATTTCTGCACCAAGTCGCGAGCAGAAAGGAAGTTGCGCATATCGTTAAACACGTCCGCCACCTGAATCTCAAACACCACCGAGGTGGGCTTCTGGTTGTTGATGCGTTCGCAAAAATCGCTGAAGTATGGAGAGAGAATCGATTCCACATTGATGTTGATGCTAAGCGGGCGCTTCATATAGCGGCCTGGGTCGCTCGCGAGCAAGCGCAGCACGTGCTTATCAAGCTGGCGGGTGATGTATTTAAACAGCGTTTTGTCGCTGAACAAATCATAGCTATCGCCCATCAGCCGGCTTAAGTGTGCGATATGGATATACACTTCTTCAAATAAAATGCGCATCTGCTTGCCTTGCGGCTGTGCACAAATGGGCTGGAAGCGGATGGCATGCGCCACCCCAACTGTATCGAGCAGCTCCTGCACTTTTTGCAGGTTTGTTGCCGTGAGTGGCTGGCGCGAGAATTTGGAATCTGCTTTGCCTTTGTTCGCCGCAGCTACCGTCGCCTTGCGCAGCGATGCGGCCATTTTATCGGAGCAGATATTGTGGAACGGCTGCCACTGGAAGGCTAAATCATAAATGCTGCAAAAAGCTGGGTTTTCCGTACCGTCCGGCAGGTTTGCGAGCGGGTCTTCTACATACAGGTAACGCAGCTGGAAGATGGCTTTTTCCATCAAATTACGGTCAGAGCCCTGATAAATAACGATAATATCACCATCTTGGCAGAGGTAAATATTCCCCTCACTGCTGCGGAACACGTCATACAGAATGTTCAGCGCAATTTTCAGCTGAAATTCACTTTTGAACTGTTCCTGAAGCTGGGAAAAGTTGAATACGAGAGCGTAATTTGTACCGAAATCGCCTTTTAGGGCCTTAACCCTGTCGACCAGTTTAACTTCGGTACCTGATGTAATGATGTTCACGTTTCCTCCGCGGCGATGCGCCCCCTATAATTACGCAAAAAATCAACCATCTAGCAAGTAATTTATCACCCAACATTAAAAAATGCGCAGCGCAATTATTTGTACCGTGTCTTCTGCCCCACGAAAGCCCGCCAGCTTTATGCTTGACATGCCTAAAAATACGTGTAGTTTATCGCCCTCTCGCAAGGGGCGGAACACACTGTTTATCTGCCGTTTTTACGCGGGAACGCACACGGGGCCGCGATAGGCGCTTCGCTTTAAGAATATAAGGGCTAATACCATGGCAAAGAAAAATACCATTTTGCTCAAACTCGTCAGCACGGCTGGCACGGGCTTTTACTACGTAAAGCGCCGCAACCCAAAGAAGCTGACGGAAAAGCTCGCTTTCCGCAAATATGATCCCGTGGCACGTAAGCACGTGGAATTCAAAGAGCAGAAGCTGAAATAAATTTCGCTTCATTGCGTTTAATAAAAAACCCCGGGCATATCCCGGGGTTTTTTATTGCTTAAAGCCACACATCCGCCGTTTTCTGGCAAAAAAACCTATACTGCTAATAGTTCAGAAACCAGTTTACAAATCAATATATTGTATTTATAAAATTGAAAGAGCACCATATGTGAGGGAACAGGACATATATGGCGTGGGGTGTGAAGGAGCATGTAAAAACAGAAAACCGGGGCGATGCCTAGCAAAGCAGTGCAGTTTTCTAGATTTTTCGGGCACAATACGCTGCAAACGCGCGGCGGGTTATTTTCTTTCTCTCTCTCACGAACGAGGTTACCTGGGGGTAATGACATTACAAGGGGTGGTGGCACAACATGAATGCCATGATTCAGACAGTACGCGGCCTTGGCCCCATGAGAGTTGTGATTCTCGGGTTGATGGGCGTGGTGATGATGGCGCTCTTCGCCTTCCTGTCTTTCCGCCTTTCCGCGCCCAGCATGGCGCCCGTTTATAGCAACCTTTCCATGGAAGACAGCGGTGAAATCGCTGTTGAGCTCGATAAGCTCGGCACCAAATATGAAGTGGGCGCCAACGGCACCCAGATTCTAGTCCCCGCTAACGAAGTAAACCGCATCCGCATTTCCCTCGCGCAAAAAGGTCTTCCCTCTCACGGCTCTATCGTGGGCTACGAAATCTTCGACAAATCCGATGCGCTCGGCACGTCCAATTTCGTGCATAACGTAAACCTGCTGCGCGCGCTGGAAGGCGAACTCGCCCGCACCATTTCATCGTTCGATAACGTCTCTGCTGCACGCGTACACCTTGTAATGCCGCGCAGGCAGGTGTTCGAACGCGAAAAAGTAGAGCCATCTGCCTCAGTCGTTGTCACTTTGCGCAACCGCTCGCAAAAACTTTCCCGCGAAGAATCCGCCTCCATCAGCAACCTCATTGCCACGGCGGTGCCGGGCTTGAAGCTCTCACGCATCACGATCGTCGATAATAAAGGTAAGCTGCTGGCGCGTGGTGAAACCGACCCCGAAGACATGACCGTTGCCGCCACCGACGCTGAAGAATTCCGCGTCAATTATGAATCACGCCTCAAGCAAACCGTTGAACAATTGCTGGAGCAATCCGTTGGCTCCGGCAATGCGCGCGCAGAAGTGTCTGCGGATATCGGCTTTGACCGCATCGTCAAAAACTCTGAGGTCTATGACCCCAACGGTCAGGTCGTGCGTTCCGTGCAAACATCCGAAGCCAAAGAATTCGCGAATGATGGCGATAGTGGCAATGTCAGCGTTGGCAACAACTTACCCGATGCATTACCTGCCGCAGGAGCTGCCGACAGTGCTGGCAGCGGTAGCGAACGTACCGAGGAAACAACGAACTTTGAAATCTCACGCACCGTTACCAATCACGTCAGCGAAATTGGTGTGATAAAGAAAATCTCCGTGGCTGTGCTGGTTGACGGCACCTACACGGTGAATGAAGAAACACAAGAGCGCACCTATCAGCCTCGCTCAGAGGAAGAAATCGAAAAACTGCGCACGCTGGTAAAATCCGCCATGGGCTTCGATGAAAAACGCGGTGACCTGATTGAAGTTGTGAACATGCCGTTCTCGCGTGAGAATTTTGATGAAAAAGAAAGCACCGACCCGTTCGAGTGGCTGAAGCGCGACCTGCATAATATCCTTAAAACGCTGGTGATTGGCGTGGTGGCGGTGCTGGTGATCATGCTCGTTATTCGCCCCATGGTAAACCGTGCCTTTGAAATTGCACCGGTGGAAGAACAGGCCATGTCGGCTCCCTTGGGTGGCGGCGGTGGCGGCGGCGAAGGCATCAACGCGGCGATGGGCGGTGAGGAAGAACCCACCTTTGAAATTGAGCAAATTCAAAGCCGCATGAAGCTTTCCACCAGCAAAAAAGTGAATGAATTAGCTAATAGTAACCCTGAAGAAACCTTGAATATCCTCCGTAACTGGATGACACAAAAATAATGGCTTTTTAGTATGGCAGTCCGCAAAAAAGGTTCTGAAGAAAAGATAAACGGCCCACAAAAAGCGGCCGTGTTGATGATGAGCCTTGGCGAAGATACCGCCACCAAGCTCTTCTCAATGATGAACGAAGACGAAATCAAAGAAATCTCCCACGCCATGTCAAACCTCGGCACCGTTCCGTCTGAAACGGTGGAGTCCTTAATGGATGAGTTTATCGGCCAAATGGCACAAGGCGGCGCGCTCGTTGGCAATATGGACATGGTCGAAAAAATTCTCGAAAAGGCCTTAGGGCGCGAACGTGTGGCTTCCATTATGGAAGATATCAGCGGCCCCGCTGGTCGTACCACGTGGGAAAAACTCAATAACGTAAACGAAGAAATTCTGGCGGCTTACTTAAAGAACGAGTATCCACAAACCGCAGCACTGGTGCTTTCCAAAATTAAACCGATGCAGGCCGCGCGCGTGCTGGGTGTGCTGCCGGATGATTTCTCGCTCGAAATTATTCAACGCATGATTACGCTGGAGCCGGTAAAAAAAGAAGTGCTCTCTGGCATTGAGCGCACATTGCAGTCGGAATTCATGAGCAACCTCGCTGCCACGAAAAAATATGACAGCTTCGAGATGATTGCTGAAATCTTCAACAATTTTGACCGTAACACCGAAGGCAAATTCATGGACCTGCTCGACAAGCAGCAGCCCGATGCCGCCACCCGCATCCGCGACCTGATGTTCACGTTTGATGACCTCGCGAAAGTGGATAATGCCGGTATTCAGGCCATCATCCGTAAGGTGGACAAAGACAAACTCGCCGTGGGCCTCAAAGGCGCAAACGACAAACTACGCGAACTGTTCTTCACAAACATGTCCGAGCGCGCAGCAAAAATTCTGCAGGAAGACATGGAAGGCAAAGGCCCTGTGCGTATCCGCGATGTGGATGAAGCGCAGTCTTACATCGTCCAAATCGCGAAAGAAATGTCTGATTCTGGTGAAATTATCATCTTAGATGGTGGCGAAGAAGACCAATTGATTTACTAGAGAACGGTATACATAACTATGGCAACGACCGGGCACACGATTAAACCGTTTTCTTTCGAAAGCCTGGGCGAGTTTGGCGCCGCTAAAGCCAAGAAAAAAGCCGAAGAGGAAATCCCACCGCCACCGACTTTCAGCGAAGAAGAGCTCCAAAAAAAGGGCGAGGAAAGCTACGCCTTGGGGTTTAAAGATGGCCTCGCGCAAGGCCGCAAAGAAGCCGAAGATAAAAACCGTGCGGCACATGAGCAGCTGAGTAAAAGCATCGAGGCTGCCCTTCCCGCCATTTTGGCGATGGAAACCCAGTTTTTGCAAAGCACCGCCAGCCTTAAAGAAAAAATCCCCCAACTGGTGCTCGCCATGTCACAAAAAGTCGCGGGCAAGGCACTGGCGGAAAATCCCACCGCACGCATTCAGGAAGCGCTTGAACAATCCATCGCACTTATTTCCGCCAAACCGGAGGTGTGGATTATCGTCCATCCTTCCGTGGCCGAAGCCTTAAAAGAACAACTGACCGCGATGTGGGCAGCGCGCAACATCACCACCAAGTTAAATATTCACACCGATGAAGCATTAACCCCAGCAAACCTGCGGGTAGAGTGGAAGGATGGCGGTGTCGCAACAAATGTCGAACAGATGTGGCGCGAGATTGAAAAAGTGTTAGAAGAAACTTTATAAGGCTGATATAGTGCGGTGTGTTTAAACATGGCCGCTTTTAAGGAGTCATGACCATGGCCGATGGTGCCGATAAAAACGAAAAAGCAAAAGCCGCTGGCGGCGAGGATAAAGCTACGTCCATTGAGGAAATGGTCGCAGATGCGATGTCCGACAACGCAGACGGGCTAAACCTCGACTCCGTATACCAAATTCCGGTGCAGATTTCTGTCGTGCTTGGCAAAACGGCCATGCCCATTAATCAGCTGATTAAGCTTGGCCGCGGCGCGGTCATCGAGCTCGACCGCAAAGTCGGTGAAGCCGTGGATATTTTTGTGAATGACCGCCTGATTGCAAAGGGCGAAGTGGTGATTGTGGAAGATAAAATCGGCATCACCATGACGGAAATCATCAAAGCTGAAAACAGGGAATAGATGGGCCGTAATATCACAGATCTCTCTACGCTGATTGGCATCGTAGTGGCCTTTGGGCTGGTGTCGCTTGCTGTGTATCTGGGCGGTAACGTCAAAGCCTTCCTCGACATCCCTTCCGTGCTTATCGTTATTGGTGGCACATTCATGCTCACCACAGCCTGCTTCACCATTCCGGAAATTCTGCACTCGCAAGTGCTGGTGTTCAAAACCATTTTCTATTCCGCGGAAGACCCTAGCCGTGCCGCCTATAACAGCCTTGAAATTGCAGAAGTTGCACGCAAAAAGGGCATCTTAGGCTTACAGAATTTTGACGAAGTCTTCAGCCGCAACGCGTTCCTGCGTAAAGGCATCAGCTACATCATCGACGGTATTGCCCCTGAAGAGGCAGAAATCATGATGCAGCAAGAAATTGAATCCATGATTGACCGCCATAAAAAAAGCGCCTCCATCCTGAACAAATCAGCTGAAATCGCACCCGCCATGGGTCTAATTGGCACGCTGATTGGTCTGGTGCAGATGCTTGGCCAGCTTGATAACCCCTCTAGTATCGGCCCCGCAATGGCCGTTGCGCTGCTCACCACATTTTATGGTGCTATGCTGTCTTATGCCCTGTTCTCCCCGCTTGCTTCAAAGCTGGACCGCAACTCGCACGACGAAGCACTGGTGCTTGAAATTTACCTGAAAGCAGTTGGCTCTGTGGGCCGCAAAGAAAACCCACGCCGTCTTGAAATGCTGCTAAACTCGATGCTGCCGCCGGCAAAGCGCGTCAAATATTTTTCATGATCGGAGGGCCTGAAGCATGCGCCTCCTGATTATCGGCAAACCGGATGACCTGATAAGCCTCGCCTCGCAAATCGCGCGCACGAAAGGTGCGTCGGTGGCACAGGCCAGCACTATTGATATCGCACTTTCCATGGTGCGTTCCGGCAAGGGCGCCGACCTCATCATGATTGATGTCGAGCAGGACATTCACCAGTTAACCGAAAGCCTGAAAGCCGAACGTATCGTTATTCCGGTTGTCGCCTTTGGTTTACAGGCCAACAGCGAAAAGGCCGCCGCTTCCATCCGCGCCGGAGCCAAAGAATATATCCCGCTGCCGCCAGACAAAGAACTTATTGCTGCCGTGCTGGAAGCCATCACTGCAGAAAGCGATACGCTTATTTACAAAGCGCCCGCCATGCAAAAAGTGGTGGCGGTGGCCAAGCAAATTGCGCCTGCTGAGGCCAACGTGCTCGTCACGGGTGAGTCCGGTACGGGTAAGGAAATGATGGCGCGCTTCATCCACAACAACAGCAAGCGCAAGGCGCAGCCGTTTATTTCAGTCAACTGCGCCGCCATTCCTGAAAACTTGCTGGAATCTGAAATGTTCGGACATGAGCGCGGGGCATTTACTGGCGCCATCACCCGCCGCATCGGCAAATTTGAAGAATCCAGCGGCGGCACGCTGCTGCTCGACGAAATCAGCGAAATGGATATCCGCCTGCAAGCAAAACTGCTGCGCGCCGTGCAAGAGCGCGAGATTGACCGCGTGGGTGGCAACAAGCCAGTGAAGGTCGATACGCGCATCATCGCCACCAGTAACCGTGATTTGAAAAAAGAAGTGGAAGCGGGCCGCTTCCGTGAAGATTTGTTTTTCCGCCTCAACATCATTCACCTCAACATTCCGCCGCTGCGTGAACGTAAAGAAGACATCCGCATGTTCGCTGAGTTCTTTGCAAAAAAATATGCCGAGACCAATGGCGTCAGTGCCAAAAAAGTCGATGATGCTGCCTTGCAGATGATGGAAAACCACCATTGGCAAGGCAACGTGCGTGAACTTGAAAACACCATGCACCGCGCGGTGCTGCTAGCATCAGGTGATACGATTGATACCGATGCGCTCATGCTACAAGCCGCGCCGGGAAGTGAAATCGGTGCCGGAGTTGGCGGCGCTGATGCACCATCACTCGTAGGGCGTACCATGGACAGTGTCGAACGTGAAATGATTGTTTCCACGCTCGACCATTGCCTTGGCAACCGCACGCAAGCGGCGAATATTTTGGGGATTTCAATACGCACGCTGAGAAATAAACTGAAGCAGTATGAAGAAGAGTCTCGCCGCAAGGCTGGGACTTAACGAAACGGGAACAGGGAACGGGCTTTATGGCTGAAGAGAAGGTGCAAGCACCGAATCCAGCACTCGCATGGCTTCCAGCCGGCTTTACCAGTAAGCTGCGTGGCCATGGCGACATTGTCTTCGCTGTTGGTATCATCGGGATTCTCTCTGTACTGTTGTTCCCGGTACCCACTGGGGTGTTGGATTTATTCCTCAGCATATCCATCACCGTATCTGTATTAATATTAATGAACTCGCTGTTCGTCAGCCGCGCGCTTGATTTTAACTCGTTCCCCACTATCTTGCTTGTCACCGCCATGATGCGCCTTGGCCTAAACGTGGCATCCACACGCCTGATTTTGTCGGAAGGCCACACGGGCACCGATGCCGCTGGCCACGTGATTGAAGCCTTCGGCACGTTCGTGATGGGCGGCTCGGTGGTGATTGGCGTGATTGTGTTTGCCATCCTCACCATCATCAACTTTGTGGTGATTACCAAGGGTTCGGGGCGTATCGCCGAAGTCTCCGCGCGCTTCAGCTTGGACGCAATGCCTGGCAAGCAAATGGCGATTGATGCCGATCTTTCCGCTGGGCTTATCAACGAAGAGCAAGCCAAGAAGCGCCGCAAAGAACTAGAAGACGAAAGCGCTTTCTTCGGGGCCATGGATGGTGCCAGCAAGTTCGTACGCGGTGACGCGATTGCCGGTTTGCTTATCACCTTCATCAACCTTATCGGCGGCATCGTTATCGGCACTGTGCAGCGCGACCTACCCTTTTCTGAAGCCGCGCAGACCTACACCATCCTCACCATCGGTGATGGCCTCGTCTCACAAATTCCGGCGCTGATTGTTTCCACCGCAGCAGGTTTGCTCGTCAGTAAATCGGGGGTTATCGGCTCCACAGAAAAAGCCATCTTCAGCCAGCTCGGCCGCTTCCCACAGAGCATGGGGGTCACCAGCGGCTTGCTCACCTTCCTTGCGTTCATGCCCGGCATTCCCATGCTTCCCTTCGCCACGCTGGCAGCGGCCACTGGCGGCATGGCGTGGTTCATCCACAAAACACAAAAGAAAGAACAGGCGCTGATTGAGGGTAAGGAAACTGATGAAAAAACCAAGGCCGCTGCGGCGGAAGCAGCGGACGAGCCTATCGATAAATCGCTTGAGATTGATGCGCTGAAACTGGAACTGGGCTACGGCTTGCTGCCGCTGATTAATTATCAGAAAGGCCACCGCCTCACGGAGCAAATTAAGGCCCTCAGGAAACAGCTGGCCAAAGACCTCGGCTTCATCATGCCTTCCGTCCGTATTCAGGATAACATGCAGCTGCCTGCCAACACTTACGTCGTGAAGATGAAAGACATTGAATGCGGTCGCGGCGATATCCGCACCGATATGTTGCTAGTGATGGATCCGCGTGGCGACAAAATCACCCTGCCGGGTGAAGACACCACCGAGCCTGCTTTCGGCCTGCCTGCCAAGTGGGTGGCGGAAACGCACCGCGAAGAAGCGCTCTTCCGTAACTACACTGTGGTAGACCCGCCAACGGTGGTCACCACGCATTTGACGGAAGTGATTAAAGAAAACATCTCTGAATTGCTGTCCTACAGCGAAACGCAGAACCTGCTCACGCAGCTTGGCGAGAAGCACAAGAAGCTGGTGGAAGATACGGTGCCGGGGCAAATCTCGGTCAGTGGTGTGCAGCGCGTACTGCAATCCCTACTCGGTGAGCAGGTCTCCATCCGCGACTTGCCGACCATTCTAGAAGCTGTGTCGGAAGCCACGCGCGTCAGCAGCAACCTCACCCACATCACCGAGCATGTGCGTCAACGCCTTGCCCGCCAGATTTGCCATTCCAACGTCACCACCGATGGCGCAATACCCATCCTGACTCTTTCACCAGAATGGGAGCAGTCGTTCGTGGAAAGCATCGTGGGCGAAGGCGAGGAAAAACAATTGGCAATGTCACCAAGCCGTTTGCAGCAATTCGTGAAGAAAGTGCGCGAAATCTACGAACAGCAGGCGATGCGCGGCGAAGTGCCCGTACTGCTCACCAGCCCCTCTGTGCGCCCGTATGTCCGCGCAATTGTAGAGCGCTTCCGCCCTTCCACCGTTATCATGAGCCAGAACGAAATCCATTCCAAATTCCGCCTGAAGAATCTCGGTCAGGTATAATTAATTATAAGAAGCCCACAAGCAAAAAAGCCGCCTGAAACAGGCGGCTTTTTCTCACGCTAAACTAATGGCTGATTAGTGCGTGTGTAGTATTTCGTCGACGGAAACCTGATTGCGGCCCGTGTTCTTGGCAATATAAAGGCGTGTGTCAGCCAGTTTATAAAGCCCACTGGCATCCACTTCTTCGCCCATGCTGGCCGAAGCCACGCCAATAGAAATCGTGCAGTTCACTGGCGGCTTATCGTGGCCGAGGGTGAAAGCATGCTTCAGTATCGCCATGCGGATACGCTCTGCCACCCAATATGCACCTTCTGAAGGTGTGTCTGGCAGCATCACAGCAAATTCTTCGCCACCAATGCGTGAAGGCAGGTCGGTTTCGCGCAGGCTATTTTTGATAATGCCTGATACTTCAATCAACACCTTGTCGCCCACATCGTGGCCGTAAGCATCGTTAATCTGTTTGAAGTGATCGATATCAAGCAGCAGCAGCGACACATCATTATTCGTGCGGTGCATGCGTTTAATTTCGCGTTCCAGCACGTGGAAAAATTCACGGCGGTTCGAAAGCCCGGTCAGCGCATCAGTGTTCGCCACCTTGGCGAGCTCTTCTTTAATCTGGGCTTCGGCCAGCACACGGTCGGTAATGTCGCGGAGTGAGCCCACCGAGCCAATAATTTTGCCGGATTCATCGAACCACGGATAAGATACGTCAGACACCCACACCTTCTGCCCATCTTTCGTGCGCATCAGGTAGTCGGCCTGCCATTTATTCACATCGCCTTCTTTGCGTTTGCCTTCCAGCTCTTCAAATGACTCAACCGTTTTGAGGCCGTTCGTCACAAGGCGTGTTTCTAAAATCAGCTCGCGGATATTCATTTTTTTAATTTCCGCAGGGGCAAAGCCCAGCAGGTTCGTGACCGAAGGGCTGATATAGTCGTAGCTCATCGTGTCATAACGCAGGCGGTAAATCGTGTCAGAGGTATAGGATGTCAGCAGTTCAATCTCTTCCCGCATCTGGTCTAGCTGGCGACCAACGGCCGCTTTGCCTGCTTGGTCTACTCTGCCGGGGCGGAAGATGGAGAGATGGGTGCCATTCGCTGCCTTACTTGGGCGCCGGGAAGGGAATTTTTTGTTGCTCATGGTAGCGAATAACTCCTTGGTTTTCCTGCGTTTACCCAAGTCCCATGTTCACCCAACAACCACAAGATATGGTAAACTAATGGAAAGAGAATAACAATATGTATTATCTGCTATAGGTCTATACAAAGCGTGGACAACCGCGTCAACGATAAAAGATAAAAAAAACGCGCGCAGAAAACTTCTTCCGCGCGCGTGATTTTTTTGTCTCGCTTTTTTTCGAATTTAGGCCGCGAAATAATATTCCAGCAGGCGTGAAACGCGGCGTGAAAAACCAATCACATCGCGCACCGCTTCGCCTTCTAAAATGCATGCCTGCGCAAACAGCACCTGCGCCGCATCTTTAAGTTTTTCTTCGGCATCTTTTTTACCCACATCTTTTTTCATCGCTTTTAAAATGGGATGCTTCGGGTTGATTTCCAGAATTTTAGCGGAAGGTGCGGCAATCTGCTTGTTCTCTACCAAGAAGCGCTCAAGACGGATGTCCATCATGCCTTCCGGTGCCACAAGGCATGCAGGACTGGTCGTCAGCTTGTGCGACACGCGCACATCCTGCACCTCTGCCCCTAGCGCCTGCTTAAACACTGCAACCAAATCATTTTCTTCTTCTTTGGCTTCAGAGGATTTTTTCTTTTCCTCCGCTTTTTCTTCCTTCTGCTCGGCGGAATCTCCGGCGGTAGAAATCGCTTCCAGCTCTTCTTCCACACCGGCGCGGGTGGCTGAAATCATGTCTTTGCCTTTATATTGGCCCACCACGTTCACCCAGAAATCATCCACGCTGTCGGTCAGCAGCAGTACTTCAATGCCGCGACTGATAAAGCCTTCAATTTGTGGGCTCTGGCGCGCGGTGGCGGCATCATCGGAAAGAATATAGTAAATGGATTTCTGCTCCGGCTTCATGCGGCTGATATATTCATCGAGGCTGGTGATGGCATCACCCGCAGTAGAATAAAACCGGCAAACTTCCAGAATTTTTTCCTGGTTGTTTTCCATCTGCTCACACAGACCTTCTTTAATCACCGGCCCAAAATTCGCCCAGAATTCTGCATACGACTTCGTATCTTCAGCGGCCTTTTTCTTCAGTTCGCTTAAGACGCGGCTCACGATGGAGTTTCTGATTTTGTGCACCGTAGCGTTCTTCTGCAGCGTTTCACGGCTAATGTTCAGCGGCAAATCTTCCGAATCCACCACGCCACGCAGGAAACGTAAGTAAGGCGGAATCACATCGGCTTCTTCTTCACAAATAAACACACGGCGCACATACAGCTTCACACGGCGCGAGCGGTCAGGGTGGAACAGGTCAAACGGGCGCTTTGAAGGGATGAACAGTAAGTTCGTGTATTCAATCGTGCCTTCTGCTTTGTTGTGCAGAATCATCCACGGTTCATCCGGCGCATGGCCCACATGCTTATAGAATTCTTTATATTGCTCAGGCGTGACTTCACTTTTCGGCTTCATCCACAATGCCGACGCCTTGTTGATCACTTCGGGCTTTACGCCTGCCTCCATATCCACAAACTCGATCGGGAACGCGATATGGTCCGAATAGGTTTTGATAATATGCGTGAGGCGGAATTTTTCGAGAAAATCGTCTGCCTCTTTGCGGATATGCAGCGCCACACTGGTGCCACGCGGCTGTTCGCGTTCTGCGGCACGCACGGTGAATTCACCTGCGCCGTCTGACTCCCACAGGTATGCTTCTTTTTCCGATGCATGGCGCGAGGTAACTTCCACCTTATCGGCCACCATGTAGCTGGAATAAAAACCAACACCAAATTGGCCAATCAGCTGCGTATCTTTTTTGGCGTTACCCGTCAGCCTCTCGGTGAAGCGCTGCGTGCCGGAGCGTGCAATCGTACCAAGGTTATCCACCATTTCCTGCCGCGTCATGCCGATGCCATTATCGCTCACCGTAATGATGCGGTTGTTCTTATCGAGCGTCACGGTAATTTTCAGTTCGTCTTTGCCCATCCATTCGGGGTGGGTGATGGCTTCATAGCGCAGCTTGTCGCATGCGTCCGAGGCATTGGAAATCAGCTCGCGCAGGAAGATGTCCTTCTGCTCGTAGAGCGAATGAATCATCAGCTGCAGGATTTTTCCTACTTCTGCACCAAAACTATGGGTTTCTTTTGCCAGTGTTGCCATACCAAACTCCCCGAAAAACAATTGCTTATTGTATATAGGGTGCTGGGGCTAAATTTCAAGCCCGGCTATTCATAATCGTAGGTGCGCAAGACCGAGGTTTCGCGGTGCACATACACGTTCTGCACAAACCCCAAGGCAATCACGGCGCTAATCAGGCTGCTGCCACCATATGAAAGCATCGGCAGCGGTAAGCCCACCACAGGCACCAGCCCCATCACCATCGCCATATTCACGAACATATGCAGGAACAGCACCAGCGAAATGCCATAGGCCACCAGCTTGCCAAAGAAGCTTTCGCTGGCAATCGCAATTCGCACACAACAAAAAATAAGACTGAAATACAATATGATGCAAACAAAGCCCCCGACAAAACCAAACTCCTCCGTAATCACGGTAAAGATAAAGTCTGTCTCTTTTTCCGGCAGGAAGGAGAGCTGGCTCTGCGAGCCTTGCATAAATCCTTTACCAAAAAAACCACCCGAACCAATCGCGATTTTGGATTGGATAATGTTATAGCCTGAACCGAGCGGGTCGCTTTCGGGGTCCATGAACGTCATCACGCGGCGCTTCTGGTAGTCATGCATGTGGCCCCACAGCACGGGTAGCAGACAAAGCCCGGCCACACCCACCACCATGAATTTTTTCCAACCGATACCGGCCATGAAGAAAATGCCGATGCCCGTCATCAGAATAATAAAGCTGGTGCCGAGGTTCGGCTGAATAAGCACAAGCCCCACGGGCATCAGCAACAGTAAGGCTGGAAACGTGAGGAAGCGAAGCCGCGTGACGTTGTTTTTATGAATGGCATGGAAATAATGCGCCAACGCCAGAATCAGAAATGTTTTCATCAGCTCCGATGGCTGGAAATTCACCCCGCCCACACTTACCCAGCGCTGCGCGCCCATGCCGATATGACCGATAATTTCCACTGCGCCCAGTGTCGCAAGACCAATGCCATACAGTAAATAGGCGTAGCGAAACCAAAATTGAATATTCACCAGTGCAATAATAATCGCCAACGGCATAGCAATTGCAAAACGCACCATCTGCCGCCCCGCCCAGGGCTCAAGCCTGCCTTGTGCGGCTGAATAGAGCACTAAAAAACCAATCGCGCAGATTAGGCACGTCAGCGCCAGCAACGGTAGGTGTAATTCCGCCAGCTTGTCCATCAATGTCGGTTTGCGCGAAGTAACAACCATCAGGCATCCCCTAAGATTTTAAGTTTCTGCGCTTCCACCAGCACGTCACGTGCAATGGGGCCTGCCACGCGCGAGCCGCTCTCGCCATGCTCCACAATCACTGCAGCAGCGTAACGCGGTTTCTGCGAGGGAGCGTAGGCAACAAACAGTGCATGGTTACGGTATTTCTTTTCCACAGGTGCATCAGGGTCACGCTGTTTTGCACGCACCTGCGATGTGCCCGATTTACCGGCAATCGCCCATTCTTTTTCGGGTATCCCAAGCGCGTGCGCTGTGCCGCGTGGTGAATTCACCACCATGTCCATACCCTCATGCACCACATCCATATATGACTTTGGTATCTTGATTTTTTCCCACGCAGGAACATCGTGCAGTCCGCCACCTATCGTTGGCTTTGCACCTTTCGGCATCGGGCCCATAACTTGCACATCATTCCCGCCAGGCAGCACAAGGCGGGGCACTACTTTAAGCCCGCCATTGGCAATGCGCGATGCCATTACACACAGTTGCAGCGGGGTGGAAAGTACATAGCCCTGCCCGATGCCCGCGTTTAAGGTTTCACCGGGTGTCCACGGCTTGTCATATACTTTCTTTTTCCATGCGCGGTCGGGAATAATGCCGGGGCGCTGCGAAGGCAAACCGATATCATGCACATGGCCAAGACCAAATTCGCGCGCCATTTCCGCAAATTTATCCACACCCAAGCGCTGCGCCACTTTGAAGAAATACACGTTGCACGATTGCGCGATAGCACCGCGCATATCGAGCGTGCCGTGTCCGTCTTCATTCCAGCAATGGAAACGGCGCCCACCAAACTCCAGATAGCCGGTGCAGAAAGTGCGGGTTTCCGGCGTCACCACGCCTTCTTTCAAGCCTGCCAGCGCCACCATAATTTTGAACGTAGAGCCGGGTGGATACTGGCTCGAAATGCATTTATTGATCAGCGGCACGTCGGGATGGTGCGTCAGGTATGCCCATTCCTGTGGCTGAATGCCGCGTGAAAACACGTTGGGGTCAAAACCAGGCGAAGAGGCCATCGCCAGAATATCGCCTTTATAAATATCCATCACCACCACCGAAGCGCCCGCTTCTTTCACGCCACCTTCCGCCTCAATGCGCTTCGCAGCAAATTCCTGCAAACGGCTATCGAGCGTAAGCCTCACATCTTCGCCGGGGCTACTTTCTTCAATCGAAAGTTCGCGCACCGCAATACCATGCACATCCACCTCAATGCGTTTCACGCCAATTTTGCCGTGCAGCTTTTTCTCCAGCAACAGCTCAGAGCCATTCTTGCCGGTGGTAAAATCTGCACGTGCCAGAATCGGGTTTTTTTCTACGTCCTTCTTGCTGGGGCTGCCTACATAACCCAGCACGTGGCTACCATATTTCCCGAGCGGATAATGCCGTATCTGCGCCGGCTCCACCGTCACACCCGGAAGCTCCGGCATGTTCACCTCAACGGCAGACACTTCCTCCCAGTTCAAATGGTCTTTAATGACCACCAACCCAGGCACATAACTGCGTGAAAGTTTGCGCACAATTTTCGGGTCCAGCAGCTCAGGCATGTTCACGAGCGGCGAAAGCTTGGCGAATGTTTTAGCGGCTTTGCGCGCCTCCACGGGGTCGAACATTGCACGGAATTGCTGCTTGTTTTCTGCAAACACCAGCCCTTCCCTGTCTAGAATCTGGCCACGCATTGGCACCACAGGGCGCAGGCGGATGCGATTTTCATCGGCCAGTGTTTTATACTGGTCTGAATGCATGATTTGCAGGTAGTAAAGGCGTGATACCAGTGCCGTCGTCAAAAATAATTTCGCGCTACCGAGCACCATTGCACGGCGTGAGAATTCGCGGGAGCGTGTAATTAAATCGCGCATCGCTACACCGCAAGCCGCAAGAAATTACTATGGAACCAGAAGAACATACGTTGCACGGAAGGGTACACCAACACCGAAACACCCCACTGCCACAGCGCCACTTCCGACATCGAAAAGTTCCCATAATAAAATTTATGGCTGGCCGTAATCAGCCCCACATACCCCAGCAGCGCCAGCGCAAAAGAAAGCCACAGGGCAAAAAACGTTGCGTTTACAAAATAGCGGCGGAACATGATAAGCACACCAAGCAGCAGCGTGTTAGCAATTGCAAATGTGCCGAGCGGAAGCCCATAGAGCGTGTCTTGCAGCAGACCCACTGCCAGCACCAGCCAATAGGGCATCAGGCGCGGCCAGTAAATGCCCCAGTAAAACACTGCCATCACACCCAGCTGTGGGAACACCTGCCGTAAACTGGGCAAATGCAAATCCGCGCTAGAG
Organism: Rickettsiales bacterium; assembly: GCA_044356525.1. Taxonomy (GTDB): domain Bacteria; phylum Pseudomonadota; class Alphaproteobacteria; order Rickettsiales; family RGZB01; genus CAYXPR01. The sequence goes on along the minus strand of JBIKVZ010000003.1, from coordinate 209,152 downwards.
AAAAGTACCAGCACCAAAAAAATACTACCGGGAATAAGGTAACGGGGAGAAAAGCGTTCTTGATTCCAGTTAATGCTCATCGCGCGTTACTACCTTATTGCGGCGCAGGAGCTGTGGGAGGCGCCGCTTCGGCAGCCTTTTCCGCATCCGCGCTGAAATCGATTATGTTTACATAGTCTAGCTGTTCGGGGCGCACGAACACCGCGGTGCGGGCGCCGTCATCATCCACATCTTTGATGGTGCCCACTGGTAAGCCCGCAGGGAAATATTGCCCGTCGCCGGAAGTCAGCACGCTTTCGCCCACCTGCACTTGATGGTCAATGCGCAAGTGGCGCATAATGGGGTTGTCGCGGTTATCACCCGTTAAAATGCCGCGCTCGCGCGAGTTACTCGTCATCACTGGCACGCGGGAATTCATGTCGCTCAGCAACAGTACGCGTGAAGAATGCTCACCCACTTCCAACACACGGCCCACTAATCCTTTTTCGTTCAGCACCACCTGCCCCTTCTTCACGCCTTCGGCATTGCCAGCGTTAATCATGGTGGCGCGCATGTAAGGGCTGCTGATGTCACTCACCACGCGCGCGGTGATAAACCCATAGGTTGGCTCAGAAATAAAATGCAGCATGTGCCGTAGGCGCACATTCTCGGTCTGCACTTGCGCAGCCACCATCTGCATACGCGCCAAGCGCGCGTTCTGCTGGCGTAGCAGTCGGTTTTCTTCAAACACAAACACAGCGTCATGCAAAGTGCCGCCAATAGAAATCACCGCATTTACCGGCATCGACACAATCCGCACCAGCGGCAGCGCTGCATCCATTATCAGCGCACGCACCGCCACCATTTGCTCGTGGTTTGATTTACCCAGCACCAGCCCTGCAATAGCAATGGTCAGCACAAAAATGAAAACGACTTTTTGGAAAAAACTGCGAAAGGGTAAAGCGGCCGTCAAGAAAAAGGAATTCTTCTTTTTTCTACGTTTCGGCATGGTGGGTGCTACCTGCGTTGCCCGGGCAAAAAATTACGGCACACCACAAAGTGTGTCTCTGGTTTTTAAGATACACAAAATATCTGATAGTTCAAAGGCTTTCACACAGCGATGCCACAATTTAGCACGCGCGCCAAACGCCGTGAATTCAGGCTTAATCTTGCTTGAACAGAACGTGACGGAATTTCTTGAATTCTTCGAGCACGCGGCCAGAGCCCAGCGCCACAGAAGACAGCGCATCATCCGCCACAAACACCGGCAGACCAGTCGCTTTCCTGAGCACCACGTCGAGGTTCTTCAGCAGCGCACCGCCGCCCGTCATCACGATACCTTTGTCCACGATGTCAGAGGAAAGTTCCGGCGGGGTACGTTCCAGCGCCACCTTCACTGCTTCCACAATGTTCGTCACTGGTTCCAGTAAGCTTTCGGCAATCTGGTGTTCGGTCAGCGTGATTTCCTTTGGCACGCCGTTAATCAAATCGCGGCCTTTAATCTGCATGCTTTCGCCATCACCTTTTTTCGGTGGGCAAGCAGCACCAATCGTTTTCTTGATTTTTTCAGCGGTGGATTCACCCACCAGCAAGTTGTGGTAACGGCGGATGTAGCTGATGATGGCTTCGTCCATCATGTCACCACCCACGCGCACCGAACGGGCATACACGATGCCGCCCAAGGAAAGCACGGCCACTTCGGTCGTACCACCACCAATATCCACCACCATCGAACCCGTTGGTTCAGTCACCGGCAAGCCGGCACCAATCGCAGCGGCCATCGGTTCTTCAATCAGATATACTTCGCGGGCACCGGCGCTTTCAGCGGCATCTTGAATCGCGCGGCGTTCCACCGGTGTCGAGCCGGAAGGTACACAAATAATAATCAGCGGGCCGGTAAAGCTTTTGCGGTTATGCACCATGCGGATGAAGTGCTTAATCATTTCTTCGGCGCCTTTGAAATCGGCAATCACACCATCTTTGAGCGGGCGAATAGCTTCGATTTCAGCAGGCGTACGGCCCAGCATGAGCTTGGCTTCGTTACCGAATGCATACGGCACCATCGTTCCGTTCTGCTTGAGCAGCGCGACCACTGAAGGCTCGTTCAGCACAATGCCGCGGTCTTTCACATAGACCAGCGTGTTGGCGGTGCCGAGGTCGATCGCCATATCGCAAGAGAACATTCCGAAAATTTTTGACAGCATAGTGGGGGAGCCTTTACCGCTTTACGTTACGTTGTTTATGTTTAGTGATTTTATTTTCAGTTGCAAGCGCCGCGCGCTCTGGAACCAGCTTTTCTTCGTAGCTGAGTAACTTATTTAGCGCAGCGATGTATGCCTGCGTGCTGGCCACCATCGTGTCAGTGTCCGCGCCGTTGCCGTTGATGATGATGCCTTTATCCGTTTCAAGGCGCACGGTTACCTCGGCTTGGGCATCAATTCCTTTGGTCACGGCATGCACCTGATACAGTGTCAAGCGTGCTTTATGCGCCACAATCGCACGGATGGCTTTGAACGATGCATCCACGGGGCCATCGCCTTCCGTTTTGGCGGATTTCACTTTGCCATCCACAGTCAGCGACAGTTCCGCTTTGGCTTTTCCTTCTGAGCCGCAGACCACTTTCAGTTTTTTCAGCGTCACGCGCTCATCGCCTTTGCCTGCCGTGTCATCCACCAGCGCGATGATATCATCGTCGTATACCGTCTTTTTCTTATCCGCGAGTGCCTTGAAGCGGTTAAATGCATCTTCAAACGCACTGTCACCCAGTGTAAGGCCGAGTTCTTTCAGCTTATCTTTAAACGCATGGCGGCCTGAGTGCTTGCCCATTACCAGCGAGGTTTTACGCACCAAACCCACCGATTCCGGCGTCATAATTTCATACGTCGAGGCATGTTTCAGCACGCCGTCCTGGTGGATGCCGGATTCATGCGCAAAGGCATTGGCGCCCACAATCGCCTTGTTCGGCTGAATGGAAAAACCCGTGATGTTCTGCACCAGCTTTGAGGCGCGCATGATGTATTCCGTCTTCACGCCCATATCGAAATTCAGCAAATCTTGGCGGGTTTTGATGGCCATCACTACTTCTTCAAGCGATGTATTACCCGCACGCTCGCCGATGCCGTTGATGGTGCATTCAATCTGGCGCGCACCGGCTTCCACTGCCGCCAACGAGTTTGCCGTGGCAAGGCCAAGGTCGTTCTGGCAGTGCACGGAGATAATCACTTTATCGATATTCGGCACGCGGTTTTTCACGGCGCCGATAATGCGGTGGTAATCCTGCGGCAGGGCATAGCCCACCGTGTCGGGGATATTAATCGTCGTCGCGCCGGACTTAATGGCCAGCTCAATCGCGCGGCACAGGAAATCGATATCGCTGCGCGTGGCGTCCATTGCGCTCCACTCCACATCATCACAGCGGCGACGGGCAAGCTTCACGCAGTCTGCAATCAGCTCCAGCACCTGCGCTTCGCTCATCTTCATCTGATACTTTAAATGAATCGGGCTGGTGGAAACAAACGTGTGGATGCGGCCACGCCTTGCAGGCTTTACCGCTTCGGCAGCACGTTCAATATCAATGGGCTTGCAGCGCGCAAGGCTGCAGATGGTGGCGTTTTTTGCCACTTTAGCAATTTCGTTGATGGCATAAAAATCGCCGTCAGAAGCAATGGCAAAGCCTGCCTCAATCACGTCCACGCCCATCTGGTCGAGCACTTCGGCCACACGGAGTTTTTCTTCCGGCGTCATCGTTGCGCCGGGGGATTGCTCGCCGTCGCGCAGCGTGGTGTCAAAAATAATCACCCGCTCGCGCTTAGAGCTGCCTTTTTTTGTGGCCTTGGCCATAATTTTAAGCTTTCTGAAAATGCGAGGGGCAGGATAGAGCCTTACGCCTTCACACTATACATCACCATAACGCAGGGTTATAGTATGTTCCTTATTAATATATAAGCGTTTTTTTGCAAGAAACAAATCAATGTTTTTAAAAAGATTTGCACCTAAATCGCTGTATGGGCGGTTCCTTCTCATCATCATCGTGCCGGCGGTGGCGGTGCAGCTTGTGGCCACCTACATGTTTTATGCCCGCCACTGGGAAAGCATGTCGCGTAATATTTCCGCCTCCATCGCCTCTGAAATCGCGATGGTGCTTGATAAAACCCGCGGCGCCTCGCCTGAAGAGCGCGCAGAAATACTGCGGGAGGCCAAAAAATACCTGAATCTTGATATTGCCTTTCATGGCAAGAATATCCCCGGCGCGGTCATGGGCAAGCCCACCCAGCGCTTCCCCGAGCTGGAAAGCGCCATTCACGAATTGCTTAAAGACTCGTTCTACCTCGTCGAAAACACTGAAAAAGCCTTGGTCACCGTGGTGATGACGCGAGCCTCATCGCACATTACCATCAGCATGCCCAGAAAGCGGCTTTTGAACCCCACCACCTACATTTATATCATGTGGACCATGGGCACGGGCGGCATTTTGCTGGCGGTTTCCATCCTGTTTTTGCGCAATCAGGTGCGCTCTATCGTGCGGCTTTCCGAGGCGGCAGATAAATTCGGCAAAGGGCAGGATGTCGCTAATTTCAAGCCACAAGGTGCTCTGGAAGTGAAGCAGGCGGCTAAGGCGTTTTTGGACATGAAAGAGCGCATAAGGCGGCAAGTGCATCAGCGCACCGAAATGCTGGCAGGGGTTTCGCACGACTTACGCACGCCCCTCACCCGCATGAAGCTGCAACTCGCCTTAATGAAAAAATCGAGCCAGACCGAGGAATTATTGCAGGACGTCGCCGAGATGGAGCACATGGTCGAGGGGTATCTGGAGTTCGTGCGCAGCGGGGAATCCGAAAAGTCTGAGCCGCTGGAACTGATGCCCTTCCTACAGAATTTTGCTGATACTTACCGGTCAGAAAAAGACCGCATCACCCTCATGCTGGAAGACGACATCACCATCCACGCCCGCCCGCAGGCGCTGCGCCGCTGCCTTGCCAACCTCATGGATAACGCTCTGCGTTATGCCAAATATGTCAGGCTTTCTTCGCTCAAAGCGGGGGACCATATTGAAGTCATCATTGAAGATAACGGCCCCGGTATTCCTGCCGAAAGCCGCGAGGCTGTGTTTGCGCCTTTCGTACGGCTCGACACCTCGCGCAACCTTGAAACCGGCGGCGTAGGCTTGGGGCTTTCTATCGCGAGAGATATCATCCACCAGCATGGCGGCCACATTCAGCTTGCTGAAAGCGCCATGGGCGGGCTGAAAGTCACGCTTTCCCTACCGCTTTAAGTTTAGAACCGATCTCTATGGCCGCTGCCGCCACGACCGCCTCTGTGGCCACCGTCATCATCGCTGGCGTCATAAAAATCATCGCTGTATTTTCCTCTTCTGGGCTCATGCTTATCTCTAATTTTTTTCTCTCACGCGCCACCTCATAGAGAAAGCCAGAATTTGGTATGCTATCAACCACTTCTTGCAATGAATCCCAGAACACTTCTTTGGAATATTCCTGCCCGCTCAAATTATATTTCTTGCAAAGGTCCGAAAACAGGCTGTTTTGCAGCCCTTCTTCCCAAGTATATTCCGAGGGCTTGCCTTTCACCTTGGCAGCATAGGATCTAAATTGCGCACTCCGTCCAATATCCACGGCATCACCATCAATAATAACAGGGGTTCTCTTCTCATCGGGCAGCAGGCGTATGTTGGCTGGTTTCGGGTCTAAAAACTCAAGCCCATTACACGCCAACCCCTCCATGATGGCATTCACATGCTTTCTGCCGGCAACATCCTTTAGAAACGGCAAAAATTCAACGATAAAGCCGTTCTCAAACTCCTGTCTTTCCAGTGGTTGCAAAACCTTCTCTGTGGGGGCTCTGCCTTCGCCACCTTCAAAATCCCTATGGGCAATACGCACCCACTAGGTCGCCATCCGGCACAATGAATACGATGCTTTGCCCTCCTTCATCGAAGTAGGCAACTGTGTCTATATTCTTGTTCTTAAAGAACTGATCAATCTTTTCTACCGCAGAAGAGTCACCAATAAGCATACGGGCGGCATTAGACATTTGGGTCGCAGTGTCCTGTTTATGCAGCTCCTGCATTTCAGCAACCATTGCCTGAAGCGACATAAACCGCCCCTTCAGGGCTTTCTCAAATAAAGACATTTCTACCTCCTACACCCCGATGGTACCTCCAAATCACTAAAAATAGGTTAACTTAGGACAGGCTAAGGCAACAAAAAAGCCGCCCGGGTTACGGGCGGCTTTTATATTCAGCAACTAACCTAAAAACTAGGCGTTAGCGGCTTTCTTGGATACTTTGGAAATTTCTTCCACGCCAGAAACGAACTGCTTGCTGATGATTTCAGCAGCTTCGGCACCGGATTTAGAAGCCATTTCTACCAGTTCGCGGGTGTTCGCTACAGAAGATTCGAAAACCTTCTTTGCGAATTCAGCCTGCTTCGCGATGCTGGCTTCTGGGCTTTTAGAAGCATACACTTCTTTCATCAGGTTCAGCGCGCCTTCGGCGTTGGACTGAGCGATTTCCACCTGGCGGCGGATAACAGCCTGAGCACCTTCAGCAACTGCCTGATTGGCAGCCGTGAGGGCTTCAACGTTTTTGCGGCCTGCATTGAATGCATCTTTGTAGTTCAGAGCAGGAACTTGGAAGTTCGAGAAGAACTTCATTGCTTCTGCGAATGGATTATTTTGCTGTGACATGATAACCTCTTTAAAATTTATATTTTTCAGTTACTTAGCGCCAGTCGCGGTCGCCCGCAGTCATGGGCTAAATCAACTAGACGGGGCGGAATATCTCATATCTTGGGGGGGCTGTCAAGCATTTTTGTGCACTGCACAAAAACTAGCTACTTAGCTCTCTGGCTCGGTTTTTGGCCTTAAGGACCGCTTCGATTAGGGGGGTCTTCAACCCCTTATCCTTGTCCATCAAGGTTGTAAGTGCCGCCTCGGTCGTACCACCTGGGCTTGTAACACTTTCACGCAACACATGCGCGGGTGCGCCAGATTGCAGCAGCAGTTCCGCGCTACCCACCACGGTTTTTTCCACCAGTTTGCGGGCCATCTCATCATCCAGCCCTGCGGCCTTGGCCGCATCGGTAAAGGCCTCAATAAAGTGGAACAGGTAGGCAGGGCCGCTGCCGGAAACGGCGGTCACCGCATCCATCTGGCCTTCATCGTCTGTCCATATCACATCGCCTGCTGCTTTCAGCATCGTGTAGGCTAGTTCGCGCTGAAAGCCGTTAATGTCGCTGCCGATCATCACGGTAATCCCCTGCCCGATAGTCGCAGGCAGATTCGGCATGGCGCGTACCACAGCGGCTTTCGCCCCCAAATGCTTTTTCAGCGAGGCAATCGTGCGGCCTGCCGCAATGGTCAGAAATAATGTTTTGTGCCAGCCCAGTTTGGCATAGGCTGCGAGTATCTCGTCCATCGCCTGCGGCTTCACCGCCAGCACCAACACGTCCGGCACATAGTCTTTTTCCAGCTCCTCCAAATGCTCGAGCACTTTCAGGCCGAAATCTTCTTTCAGGTGCAAGCGCGGCGCGCGTGAAGGTTCCACCACGCGCATGGTTTCAGCATCAAAGCCGGCTTTCAGCCAGCCCGCCATCAGGGCAGAGCCCATTTTGCCGCCACCCACCAGAAGTATTTTTACGTGCTCGTACATAAAGAAATGGAAACAGTCGCGTTATTTTTTTGATTTGGCTTTTTTAGCTTTTTTGGCTTTGGCGGGTTTTGCATTTTTTGCCGGAGCCGACGCTTTCACGCCCAATTTCTTTTCCAGCGTGGCAATACGTTTTTCAAGTGCCTGCTGGTTGCTGCGTGCTTTCAGCGCCACTTCGCGCATCACTTCAAATTCTTGGCGCGGCACAAAATCCATACGCTGCATCACGCGTTCTAAGTTTTTCTTCATCACCACTTCGGCTTCCTTGGTGAAGTCGGTCATTACGCCCATGGCGTTGCCGGCTACTTTTGCCATATCGTCGAGTAACTTCTTATCTATTTGCATAAGCGAAACCTTTCACTTAATAATATGTTAGCGCGCATTCACTATAGGTGATTCGCACACAAATACCAACAGGGACTTTGCAAAGGATATTCGCATGATTGTCGTTACCGGTGGTGCAGGGTTTATCGGCTCCAACCTCGTCGCCAGCCTTCAGGAAAAAGGCTATAAAGACATTGTTGTCGTCGACGAATTCGGCGAAGAAGATAAATGGCGCAACCTCGCGAAGCATGAAATTGCCGAACTGGTACACCCGGATGAGCTGTTTTACTGGCTTGAGCAAAACACAAAAGAAGTCGAAGTGATTTTCCACATGGGGGCAATTTCCTCCACCACGGAAACAGACGTGGATTTGATTCTGGAAACCAATTTCGTGTTCCCCATAGAGCTGTGGAAATGGTGCGTTGAAAACAAAAAGCGCTTTATCTATGCCTCCTCTGCTGCAACGTATGGTGATGGCGCCAAAGGCTTTAAAGACGACCAGTCCCCCGAATATCTCGGCCAGCTTGAACCGTTGAACCCTTACGGCTGGAGCAAAAACCTGTTCGACCGCCGCGTGGTACGCCTTGTAGAAGAAAAGCGCCCGCTGCCGCCACAATGGGTAGGGCTTAAATTCTTCAACGTCTATGGTCCGAATGAATACCACAAGGGCGATCAGATGAGCGTGCTGCGCCGCATGTTCCCGCATGCTGAAAAAAATCTGCCGGTCAAATTATTCAAGTCTGAGAATAAAGACTTCGCGCATGGCGACCAGCGCCGCGACTTTATTTACGTCAAAGACTGCTGCGACGTGATGCTGTGGTTACTGGAAAATCCGAAGGTAAATGGCATTTACAACGTCGGCACCGGCAAAGCGCGCACGTTTAAAGACCTCGCCACCTGCCTGTTCAAAGGCCTTGGCCATCCGCAAGCAAAAGTGGATTTCATTGATATGCCACTCGAACTGATTGCGAAATACCAATACGTCACCGAGGCAGACATGGCTAAGCTGCAAAAGGCAGGCTACGCCAAACCGTTCACCTCGCTGGAAGATGGTGTGAGTGATTACGTGAACGGCTACCTTATAAAATCTGATTCTTACCGTTAGGCATTTATTACGATCATGCTCACTGCACTGCCCGCTATCACATTACCGGTCATCGACCCTATCATGATTTCATTCGGGCCGGTGGCCATACGCTGGTATGCCATGAGCTATGTGGCGGGCATCCTGCTTGGCTGGTGGTTGGTGCATCGCCTGAACGAGCACACACCAAAAGTGTTCACGCAAAAAGCGCTGGATGACATCATCATCTGGGCCATCTTCGGCATCATCCTTGGTGGGCGCGTCGGTTACATCCTGTTTTATAACCTGCCCTTTTACGCGCACAATCCGGCAGATATTTTAAAAGTCTGGCAGGGCGGTATGTCATTCCATGGCGGGCTGCTCGGCGTTATCATCGCCACGTGGCTTTTTGCCAAGCGCCACGGGCTGCAATATTGGCGCGTCATTGATTTGCTCGCCATCGTCACCCCCATCGGCCTGTGCCTTGGCCGCCTTGCGAATTTCATCAATGGTGAGCTTTATGGCCGCGCCGCCAGCGTACAATGGGCCATGATATTCCCCACCGACGAAACCGGTCTGCCGCGCCACCCCAGCCAGCTCTATGAATCCGCCACCGAAGGCGTGTTGCTGTTCATCATCATGTTACTGGCAGCAAAAAATGCACGTCTGCGTGCAGAACCGGGCAGACTTTCCGGCATCTTCCTCATTGGCTACGGTACGTTCCGCGCTTTCTGCGAGCATTTCCGCGAGCCTGATGCGCAGCTTGGCTTCATTGCCTCGCAGCTTACCATGGGGCAACTTCTGTGCGTACCAATGGTACTCTATGGCATTTACTTACTCCGCCGCACCGCGCCTGCGATTAAAAAGATTCCTGCTGAACCTAATGAGAAACCTGCAACGCCTGTGAAGAAAAGGGCGAAGAAAGCAGGCAAATGACGCCACTTGAAAAACACCTTATCTCGCTCATCAAACAGCAAGGCCCCATTACCATCGCGCAGCTCATGCAGGTGGCGGTAAGCGATAAACACCTCGGTTATTACGCACAAAAAGACCCGTTCGGCGCAGGTGGTGATTTCATCACCTCACCCGAAATCAGCCAGATGTTTGGCGAGCTCATGGGTGTGTGGTGCGCGCATTACTGGCAGCAGATGGGCAGCCCCGCCAATTTCGTTATGGCCGAGCTTGGCCCTGGCCGCGGCACGTTGATGAAAGACTTGTTGCGCGGCAGCCGCCACGTAAAAGGCTTCCACGCCGCGATGGAAATTCACCTGGTGGAAACCAGCCCTTTGCTGCGCGAAAAACAACAACAGATGCTGTCGGGTGAAAACATGCCGAAAGCCTATTGGCATGAAAGTTTTTCAGCACTGCCTGAAAAGCCAATGCTGCTCATCGCCAATGAATTTTTTGATGCGCTGCCCATTCACCAGTTTGTGCGCAGCAAGCAAGAATGGTGCGAGAAAATCTTGGTGGTGGATGGCAGCGGCGGGCTCAATTTCTCCCTCGCCACTGAAAATTCCCCTGCCGCAGCAATGATTCCTGCCGCCCTTGCGAAAGCGCCGGAAGGTACGATTTTTGAAACCAGCCCGCTGTCTAATTCCATCGTGCGACAAATCACCACGCGCATTGTGCGTCAGGGTGGCGCGGCGCTGATTATCGATTATGGCTACGAAATGCCGGGCGGCAAAGACACGTTGCAGGCCGTCAGCCACCATCATTATCACCCCGTGCTCGATAGTGTAGGCGAGGCCGACCTCACCGCGCATGTGGATTTCAATGCGCTGCACGAAGCGGCGGTGCAGTCGGGTGCTAAGTCGTACCCTGTGTTAACGCAGGCTTCATTGCTGGGTGCACTGGGCATTCACTTCCGTGCCAATAGTTTGATGCAGCGTGCCACACCCGAGCAGCAAGAGCGCATTCTCACCGAACTCATCCGCCTCACCGACAAAGACCAAATGGGTCATCTCTTCAAATGTATGGCCATCACGCGCTCCGAAGGCCCCGCGCCGATTGGCTTCCAGTTTTAAACCATCAGCCGCAGATAAAACGAGCCAAACCCTAAAATGCGCGCCGGCTTATCGCTATCTGCTACACACGCTTTCACCGCATCTTCCACGCTGGCAAAGGCCGCCGCCGTTAGCCCCGCATTCAGCGCTGCGGTTTCTATCTCCTCCGCGCTGTAACTTTTGGGCTCCGTCGTCACACTCACGGCGCAGAGCTTTTCTATCTTCCCCACCAGCGGTTCAAAAATACCACCAAGCTCCTTGCCCTTGGTGGTGCCAAAAATCACATAGGTGGGCTTGTCGGCCCAGTCTTGTTCTACCCAGCGTGCAATGGCCATCGCGCCCGAGGCATTATGCCCGCCGTCAAACCACAACTCGTAACCTTCCGGCAACATCGGGGCAATGGCACCGCCTTTAATATGTTCCAGCCTTCCCACCCAGCGTGCTTTCTGCAACCCCTCCACCACCGCCTCGCCGGAAACATCAAAATTCTCCAGCGTGCTCAGCGCCGCCAGCGCTGTGCCTGCGTTGATATATTGGTGGTCGCCCAGCAGTGAGGGCGCGGGGAAATCCGTTTCGCCGTTAATGTCGATAAAGCGCAGGCCGTTATCTTCCTGCCGGCGCACGCCCCAGTGCTTACCGTGAATATAAAGTGGTGCACCGATATGCTTAGCCTCGCCCTCCAGCACCGCCAGCACTTCCGGCAATTGGTGGCTCACCACGCACGGCACACCGGCGCGCATGATGCCTGCTTTATGCCACGCAATGCTGTCGAGGCTATAGCCAAGATATTCCATATGGTCATAAAAAATCGGGGTGATGATGGTCAGCACCTTATGGGGTATCACGTTCGTGGGGTCATATTTCCCACCCATACCGGTTTCTACAATCAGCACGTCTGCCGGTGCGCGCGAGAAGGCCAGCAGTGCCCCCGCCGTGGTGCCTTCAAAAAAGCTGATGGGTGTTTCGCCATTGGTCAGCCGCACTTCTTCCATCACCTGTGTCAGCAGCCCTTCGTCAATCGGCGTATCGTTCAATAAAATGCGCTCGTTAAAGTCGCGAATATGCGGCGAGATATAGGCATGCACCGTGTAACCCGCCGCTTTCAAAATCGCGCGCAGAAACGCAATGGTCGAGCCTTTGCCGTTCGTACCTGCCACATGAATCACGGGGGGCAGTTTATTTTCAGGGTTACCCAGCTTGTTCAAAAGCCCGTGGATGCGCATGGTGCTATCGCCCGTTAGCTCCTGCCAGTGTGGTTTCGGCCAATGCGGCATTCTTACCATAGCTTTTCCTTGGCAAAATCGCGGCGCTGGGTTAGCCTTGCTGGCATGGCACCTTCCCACGAAAAAATAGTTATCGTCACCAGCCCTGAGCTTACCAGACTCTCCGGCCTGCGGCACGGTTTTTTTGGCCGCAGCGGCGGCCTTAGCGGCGGCGTATATCGCTCGCTCAACTGCGGCCTTGGCTCAAACGACGTGACCGAAACGGTAAAGCAAAATCGGGCGCGGGTGCTGGCAGCGCTTGAAATGCCGAGCGCGAAGCTCTGCACGCTTTACCAGTGCCACACACCCGATGTCGTCGTGCTGAAAGATGCAGTGCCGGATGGGTTTGATAGGCCGAAGGCCGATGCGCTCGTCAGCAACGTGCGCGGCAGCGTCATTGGCATCTTAACGGCAGACTGCACGCCTGTGTTGTTTGCCGACGTCAAAGCAGGCGTCATCGGCGCGGCCCATGCGGGCTGGAAAGGCGCGATTGGCGGCGTGCTGCAAAACACCGTGAAAGAAATGGAAGCGCTAGGCGCCAGCCGAGCCAACATCACCGCTGCCATCGGCCCCTGCATCCGCCAGCCTTCTTACGAGGTAGGGCCGGAGTTTAGGGAAACCTTCCTGACGCAAGCTGCGCAGAATGCACGCTATTTCATTCCTTCACGTAACGAAGGCAAATATCAGTTCGATATGGCGGCTTATGTACAAGATGTGCTGAATGGCATGAACCTCGGCACCGTGGGGGACGTAAAGAAAGACACACTTGCAGAAGCCGATCATTTCTTCAGTTATCGCCGCACCTGCCTTGCGGGTGAAAAAGACTATGGGCGGCAAATCTCCGCCATCGCCCTCACCTAGAGATACTTATTAATTCTTATCTTTCACCAGCGGCAGTGCGAGGAAAATGTTATTCCCTGCGCGGCTAATCAGCAGCAGAATGGATTTGCGTCCCTCGCTGATAGCGCCTTCAAGCGCCTTTTTGGCTTCTTTGGTGCTGGTCACCGGCTGCTGGTTCAGCTGCACAATCACGTCGCCCACATTCACGCCACGCAGCGCAGCTTCGCTTTCGCCCGGCACTTTTACCACCGCAAGACCTTTTACATCTTTCTCGATTTTAAAGTTCTTACGCATCTCATCGGTAATCGGAGCCACATGCATACCCAGCAACGGCTCTGAACCACGTGCAATATCATCGTCGCCTTTCTTCTCAGTAACGACTTCATCTTCGTCTTTTTCATCTTTAAGTTCGCCGAGCTTTACGGTCATTTTCTTTTCCTTGCCTTCGCGGATAAGCGTCAGCTCTACCTTGGCACCGATATCGCGTGTGGCAACCTGACGCGGCAAATCACGCATCGCAGAGACGTCATGATCACCAAATTTGGTAATCACGTCACCTGTTTTAATGCCAGCTTTTTCTGCCGGGCCGCCTGCAATCACCTCGGCCACCAGCGCGCCTTTATCCACCGGAAGGCCCATGCTTTCGGCAATTTCTTTCGTCACGGTCTGGATTTTTACACCCAGCCAACCGCGCTCGATTTTCTTGCCTGCCTTCAGCTGCTCAATCAACGGGCGTGCCAGATTCGCCGGAATTGCAAAACCAATGCCCACGCTGCCGCCAGAGGGCGAGAAAATGGCCGTGTTAATGCCCACCACTTCGCCCGTCATGTTGAACATGGGGCCGCCGGAATTACCACGGTTAATCGAAGCATCGGTCTGGATGTAATCATCATAAGGGCCTGAGTTAATGTCGCGCGCACGGGCTGAAACAATCCCCGCCGTCACCGTGCCACCAAGGCCGAACGGATTGCCGATGGCAAGTATCCAATCACCCACGCGAATCTGGTCAGAGTTCCCGAAGGTCACGAAGGTAAATTTTTTGCCCTTAGTGTCTTTTATTTTCAGCACCGCAAGGTCGGTCTTGTCGTCGCGGCCCACAATCTCGGCCTGATACTCCGTATCATTGCCAAAGGTGATGGTGATGTCTTCTGCTGCATCAATCACGTGGTTGTTGGTAGCGATATAGCCATCTTCGCTAATCACAAAACCTGAGCCGAGAGAGTTGGTTTTCAAATTGCCTTCCGGCACCGCAAAGCGTTTGAAAAACTCGTTGAACTCTTCGAACGGGTGGCCAGGAGGAAAGCTTGGCAGCTCGCCGTTACCAAGTGGGGATTTTACCGTTTGCGTGGTGGAGATATTCACCACTGCCGGTGAAAGTTTTTCTACCAAATCCGCAAAGCCGTCTGGCGCTGGGCGCGCATTGGCAGAAGAAATACTCAGCATTACAATCGTTGCAACACAGGCCAGAAACGCCGCGAACTTCTTCATAGTTAACGCCCCGTATGATTAGTTTGCTGAACGGTCAAAATACTTCAAGAACTCGCTGCTCGGTGAAAGCACCATGTCGGTATCGTCCTTCGTCATGGTAACACGATAGGCCTGCATGCTGCGGTAGAATGCGAAGAAGTCTGGGTCGCGCGAGAAGGCTTCAGCAAAAATACGCGTGGCTTCTGAATCGCCTTGACCGCGGATAATCTGCGATTTCTTTTCGGCTTCGGCAATCAGCACCTTGCGGTCCCTCTCAGCACGTGAACGGATGCGTTGCCCGTCTTCCGCACCTTGGGCGCGGTGTTCTTTGGCTTCGCGCTCACGTTCGGTGCGCATGCGTTTGAAAATCGCTTCGCTGTTTTCCTGCGGCAGGTCGGCACGGCGAATGCGCACGTCCACCACTTCCACGCCGATTTCTTTCGCTTTGGTCTGCACCTCGTGCGAAATCGCACGCATCACTTCAATACGCTTGTCGGTCAGCAATGCTGAAAGCGGCACACTGCCCAGAATCTGGCGCAGGCTGGAATCAAGGAACGTATCGAGGCGCTGCATCGCAATCGCCTCGGTGCGTACGGCCTGATAGAACTTCAAAGGGTCGCCGATGCGGAACTTAATAAACGCATCTACAATCAGGCGTTTCTGGTCAGCAGCAATCACTTCGTTCGCGCGAGCATTTAAATCCAGCACGCGGCGGTCAAACTTCACCACATTCTGCACCATCGGCATTTTAAAATGCAGGCCGGGTTCTTTCACCACGCGCACCGGTTCACCGAATTGCAGCACCAGCGCCTGCTCGCGCTGTTCCACAATAAACACAGCACTCAGCATAATCAGGAACACAACACCGGCAGCAATCATCATCGCATGACGTAGCATTGGCTTACTCCACTTTTTCTTTTTCGGGTGCAACGGCAGCTGGCTTGGGCCTTGAAAGTTCCTTCAGCGGCAGGTATGGCACCACGCCAGAACTGCCCGCCTTTGTATCAATCAGCACCTTGTTGATGCCGCGCATCACTTCTTCCATTGTTTCTAGATATATGCGCTTGCGCGTCACATCTTTCGCATTTTTATATTGGTCATACACGGCCACGAAGCGACTGGCTTCACCCTGCGAACGAGCCACGATTTCACTCTTATACGCTTCGGCTTCTTGCACGATTTTTTCCGACTCACCGCGAGCGCGAGGGATAATATCGTTGCGGTATGTCTCGGCTTCGTTGCGCGCACGCTCCATATCCGCACGTGCGGTCTGCACATCACGGAAAGCGTCAATCACCGCTTGTGGCGGGTCAACCTTACGCAGCGCGAGCGACACGATCTCTACACCCGCACCATAAGAATCCAGCGTATCTTGCAGCAATTTGAGAGATTCCTGCTGAATCTTCAGCTTACCTTCGGCGAGCGCGCCGGCAATCGGCGTGCGGCCAATCACTTCGCGCATGGCACTTTCCGCCACGCTACGCACGGTGGCTTCAGGGTCACGCACGTTGAAGACGAACTTCTGCGCATCGGAAATGCGCCATTGCACTTCAAACGTAATGTCGACGATGTTTTCATCGCCCGTTAACATTAGGCTTTCTTGCTGCACTTCGCGTGCCGTGCTCACACTACTCGTGGCGCGCGCGCTCACGCTGCGGGCACCGATTTCAATACTGTTCACCACCGTCACTGGCACTTTCACCAGTTTTTCGATAGGGTATGGGAAATGATAATGCAGACCAGGCTCGGCCTTGCGGTGATATTGACCAAAACGGGTAATGATGCCTTGTTCCTTGGCATCCACCACGTAAAATCCGGAACCCAGCCACAGCAGGAAAACACCCGCCAGCATCAGGCCAAAGCCGCGCACGCCGCCGCCAAAGCCGCCACCGAACATTTGGTTAAACTGCTTCTGTGCGTTTTTCAGCAGTTTTTCAAAGTCTGGCGGCTGTGGTGAAGATTGGGGTGGCTTGCCCCAAGGGCCGTTATTTTTGTTATTATCCCAAGACATACGCGTTCAAAAACCATCAAAAAATGAAAAGGTTATGCACTTATATAGTGTGTTTTTACCAGTTTCAAGGCAAAGCGGTTTTAAGCCTGTCTATTCCCTTAAAAAACCAAGGAAAATAGACAAAGCCGTTGCCGCATGCTAAGAAGGCCATCCTTTTTAATTAGCACATATAGCTTCATGTCAGCACCAACACGCAAAACAATTTTAAAATCGCTGGAAGCCATCATGGTTCCGGGCACCGACCAGAATGTGGTCGAGGCCGAGCTTTTATCTTCGCTCGTGCTGAAAGACGGCGGGCATGTGGGCTTTGCTATTGAAGTGGGAAAACTGAATTTGCCGCTCGCGCAGGCTGAAACGCTGCGTAAAGCCTGCGAAACAGCCGTGCTGCAATCCTCCGGCGT
Source organism: Rickettsiales bacterium (assembly GCA_044356525.1). GTDB lineage: Bacteria > Pseudomonadota > Alphaproteobacteria > Rickettsiales > RGZB01 > CAYXPR01. Next base: position 192,139 of record JBIKVZ010000003.1, on the reverse strand, counting down.
GAAGAGCGCTACCGTAGTGCTTACCTCTGAAGCACCAACCAAAGAAGGCGTGCGTGTGGAAGCCAAACCCGCACCCAAAGGCGGTGTAGTGCCGCCCTCACCGCATCCGCTTGCTGGTGTAAAACATATTATCGCTGTGGCTTCTGGCAAAGGCGGGGTGGGCAAATCCACCATCGCCTGCAACCTTGCAGTAGCACTCGGCAAACTCGGTTACCGCGTCGGGCTGGTGGATGCTGATATTCACGGCCCCTCACAGGCACGCATGATGGGTGTCGCCCAAAAACCAGACGTTAAAAATGGCCGCATGATTCCGCCGAAAGCACATGGCGTAGTGTTTATGTCGATGGGTCTGCTCTTAAATGAAGATGTTCCCGTGGTGTGGCGCGGCCCTATGGTGGGCAAAGCCTTACAGCAACTGATGCGCGGTGCAGAATGGGGCGAGCTAGATTATATGATTCTCGACCTGCCACCAGGCACGGGTGATATTCACCTCGGCATTGTACAAAACTTCCAGCTTGATGGCGCCATCATCATCACCACGCCGCAGGATGTTGCGCTGCTCGACGTGAAAAAAGCCATCGGCATGTTCCGCAAAACTGCCACACCTTTACTTGGCATTGTCGAAAACATGAGTTATTTCCAAGATGCCGCCACGGGCGCAAAACACTATCTGTTTGGCAAAGAAGGTGGCAAAAAACTGGCGGAGGAGCAGCAGATTCCGCTGCTGATGGAAATCCCGATTCATGCGGTGATTGCCAAAGGTGCCGATGCAGGGCAGCCTGTTGTCACCGCACAGAACGAGCCCGCTGGCGAATTATTCACTGCGCTCGCACAGCGCGTCACCTCGCTCATTCAGGCGCGCCAGGCTCAAGGCTAAAAACGATTTTAGGATTACTCTTCGTCCTGGCTCAGTGTTTTGACCAGATTGATAATCTTCTTACGCACTTCCGGACTTTTGATTTTACCGAACGCACGCACCAGCTGCATCGATTCCTTGCTAGCACTGGATTCATGCTCAAACGCCTCTGCGGCATCTTCTGCAAACCCAGCATGCGCTGCGCCTGCTTTGGCGGCGCCAGATGCACTGAAGTCTTCAAAAAAGAATGACACGGGCACGCTGAGTGCATTGGCAATGTCAAACAAGCGGCTGGAGCCCACACGATTAATGCCGCGCTCATATTTCTGAACTTGCTGGAAGGTGATGCCCGTTGCTTTGCCGAGTGCCTGCTGGCTCATGCCAAGCATGCTACGGCGCAAGCGTAAACGCTTCCCTACGTGAACATCCACAGGATGCTGCTGTGCGGTCATCATTTTTTCTTTCTTTGAACTGCCCCATAGTGCGCCAATTAAGAAATTAATTCCTTAACCGTTATGCACCAGTTTGAAACTGATTGATAGCGACACTAGAATCACTTTTCAAGTGAGATTTGCCATAACACCAGTATTTCAGCCAAGCACAACCCATTGGTTGTAATTATTAAATTATTAATCAATTTTAGGTAACTAAAATCAGCCAGAGGTTGCTATAAATTCTATTTAATACATCTATAGATATGCCAAGCGATAGGCATGGTCGCCTCGCTTTCAGTCCCGATATCAGAAGTAGAAAAACAACGTTTTATCAAGCTTTTCTGGTAGATAAACATCCAAAACACCCTCTGTTCCAAGGGGCTGGCTCGTAATAATCCGCCCATAAGCATCAATAACGGTTGAAATACCCGTATTTGCCGCACGTATAAGTGGTATTCCTTGCTCTATAGCACGCACACGCGCCATCGCCAAATGCTGGTAAGGACCAGTGCTTTCACCGAACCATGCATCGTTGGTCACGTTCACAATAACGTCCGGTTCCGGAGTGTCTGCAATTGCGCCTGTGAAAAATATCACCTCATAGCACACCAGTGGCGCCACCACCGGAAAGCCTTTTGGCAATTCAATATTTTTAGGCATCTCGCCTGCTGAAAAATCACCTGAGCCATGGGTGATTTTATTGATGAACGGCAGTAGTCGCCGCAGCGGCACATATTCCCCGAATGGCACCAGATGCACTTTGTCATAGTGCCCCGCCACGCCCTTGGCATTCACCGCATAGATATTATTCCAGATCTGGAAATGTTGTTCTTCTGGTGGCGTAACCCTTAATGCGCCCGTTAGCAGCACGGCATTTTCCGGCAACGCGTTTTTAAGGAGTGCCAGCAGTTTTTCATCCTGCCCTAACGCATAAGGCACAGCCGTTTCCGGCCATACGATAATTTTTTTAGCGCCCCCTTCTTCCAAGAATCCACCCTGCTGCGTTAGCGTCAGGTGTTTCATGAATGAGGCGTGGCGCGTGGCATCTTCCCATTTATAATGCTGCGCGATATTGCCTTGCACCACCCGCACCTGAATACGCTCACTCTCTGGCTTCAGTGATTGTGCATCGGCCTGCTGCAAGCGCACCGTGCCAAATGCAATGCTGCCTAGCAGCAGTGTGGTAACGGCAACAGAAGAAGTCACCGCGACACGTTTCTTTTCCATTAACGCCAGCGGCAAAAACGCCAGCAGCATCGCAAGGAAGCTAAGCCCATACACACCCGCAAGGCTCGCCACCTGCAGCATGGCATCCAGCTTTATCCAGCTATACCCCATTAAGTTCCACGGAAAGCCGGTAAACAACGTGCCGCGCAGTGCCTCAAAACCTACCCAGAGAAGGGCGGCACACAGCATCAGGCGCCAGCCTTTTATATTGCAGCGCCTCAGCACCACCGCGAATATGCCGATATATACTGCCAGCGCGGCCGGAATCAGCGACACAGCAAACGGCACCAACCATGCGAATTTTTCAGGCTCTACCAGCAGCGCGTTTGAAATCCAATACAGCCCCGCCACATGGTGACCAAAACCCCAGCACCAACCAAGCCCGAAGGCACGCTTTGCACTGGCTGCACGCATGGCCGTTATCATGAGGGGGGGCAACAGAAGCGGCAGCAGCGGCCACCAGCCAAATGGCGGCAGTGCCAGCGCGCACAGCGCGCCGCATAGCAGCATCAGCAAGCATTGCTTACGAAATGAAACTGCGCCGATACGCTCAGCGATGGCGTGAAGGGAATGGTTCGCCGCCATAATTTCTTACATATCCTTTTTCTAGCTCCACCGCTTCTTTTACACCCCAGCTCAGGCGCGAGAAGTCCATGCTGTAGGTATCAATCACCGGGTCTTTAAACCGTGCGAGGAATTCGTCATTCTCGTCAATTGGCCCTTCCACATACGCAGGGAAGTTCAGGTTGTTGTAATACGCTTCCAGTGTCAGGCGCTTCAAAGGCTGTGTGCCGGTATATTTAAAAATCACGTTAATCGCATACGGTCCCGTTGGTTTCACTTCCACAATTTTAATCAGGCCTTTCACACGCGCCGCCGTTTGCTCAGGTGACTCTTTCACCGGGGCGGGGCCGAGCAATGTTTCGGAATTCATTTTCGGCATGCTCATTTCAGGCATTTTGATATCAGGCATTGAAAAGCCGCCGCAGCCGGAAAGCACAACAAGCAGCGCGAGTGGAATATATTGCGCGGGGGAGAAGCGCACAGCGGCCCCTAACCTAGCGAACCGGCGGCCTTGCGGCGGCGGGCGGTTTTGCGGCGCACGAGTACGCGTTTAATGCGGCGCGCATCGGCATCTAAAATTTCAAATTCCAGCGTGGAAGAATGAGCAACCACTTCGCCCGTGGTGGGCACACGCCCCAGCATGGCAGAAAGCATGCCACCCAGCGTGTCATAGCCTTCGGCGTTTTCTTCCTTCACAATTTTTTCGTCCATCAACTGCTCAAGGTCGCTCATCGGCAAGCGCCCACTGGCTTCATACGTACCATTCCCTGCTTCGCGGAAGAATGGCGCTTCGTTTTCATCGTCATGCTCGTCGCGGATTTCGCCCACGATTTCCTCAATCAAATCTTCTAGCGTCACCAGCCCGCAAGTGCCGCCATATTCATCCACCACCATTGCCATGTGCGTGCGTGAGGCGCGCATATGCAGCAACAAATCTGAAAGCTTCATTGAGGGCGGCACAAACAGCGCCTGCCGCAAAATCTCATCGATGCGGAAAGTTTTTTCGCCCGCCAGATACGGCACCAAGTCTTTGATATGGATAAAGCCGCGCACGTCATCCAGCGTACCACGGCACACTGGCACGCGTGTATGCGCTTTTTCAATAATCGTCTGCTGCAATTTTTCGAGCGTCGTCGTTTCGGGCAGATACACAATATCCGAACGCGGTGTCATGATATCGCGCACGTGCATTTCGGTAAACGAAATCACGTTATGCAGAATCACCTTTTCATCTTCATCGATGTCGTCAGGTTCGCCACTCACATCGTGGTCTTCAATCACTTCTTCAATCGATTCCTTCAGGCTGGTAGAGCGAATCCCTAAAAGCTGGCGCAGCTTCACCGAAAATTGGCGCAGCTTGCTGGGTGCCGCCGCAGGTGCGGCAGGTGGCTGATTCGCGTCCGCCTTGGCAGCTTCCGCTGCCTGCGACGCGTTGGTCACTGCCTGTATTTTTGTTTTATATGGTAAGCCTGAATCCATGGGGAGATATATACCTTACTTTTTATACCAGCGGTACGGATTATTCACACCAAGGCCTGAGAGAATCTTGATTTCCAGCGGCTCCATCAGCGTGGCATCCTCGCGGGTTTTATGGTCATAACCCAAAAGATGCAGCGCCGCGTGCACAGCCAGATGCGTCACGTGTTGCGCAAAATCTTTGCCCTGTTCTTTGGCTTCTGCCGCCGCTGTTTTATGGCTGATGATAATATCGCCCAAATAAAGCGGGTGTTCGGCCAGCGTGGCCACCTCATCCAGCGCGCGCGGGTTTAAGGCATAGCTTGGGAAAGAAAGCACGTTAGTCGGTTTATCTTTAGCGCGGAACTGCTTGTTTAAATCCTGTATCACCGCATCATCGGCCAGCATCACCGAGCATTCGGCGGAAAAGATATAATTAAACAAAGTGGTGCTTTTCAGCGCCGCTTCCACAGCCTGCTTTATCAGCGCTTCGTGTTCCGGCAGAGCCTTCTTCCAGGCTTTGCTTTGTACCAGCACTTCCACTGCACATTGCGTGATTTTAGGCTTTTTCACCATGCTCGCTTTATCCTTTACCGCCTGCCTTTCGGCAAAGGCGACCGGCAACTCCAGTACTATTCCCATCGTTTATCGTTGCTCTCGTAAGCCTGCACAATTTTCACTGTCAGCGGATGGCGCACAATGTCGGCATCACCGAATTTGATGATTTTAATTTCTTCCACGTTCTTCAGCTTTTCAATCGCGTCGCGGAAGCCAGACTTAATATCCTTCGGCAAGTCGGTCTGCGAAAGGTCGCCCGTAATCGCCATGCGGCTGCCTTCGCCAAGGCGCGTGAGGAACATTTTCATCTGCGTCGGTGTGGTGTTCTGCGCTTCGTCCAGAATCACGAAGGCATAACGCAGCGTACGGCCGCGCATGAACGCCAGTGGCGCGATTTCAATTTCACCATTTTCAATGCAGCGCAGTACTTTTTCAGCCGGCATCATGTCATAGAGCGCGTCATAGAGCGGGCGCAGGTAAGGGTCGACTTTTTCCTTCATGTCACCAGGCAGGAAGCCCAGTTTTTCACCGGCTTCTACGGCTGGGCGCGTTAGAATAATGCGGTCCACTTCGCCGCTTAAAAACAAATTCACCGCCGCGGCCACCGCCACATAGGTTTTACCCGTACCAGCTGGGCCCGAAGCAAACACCACTTCACTTTTCAGCAAGCTGCGGATGTAATCCACCTGACGGTTGGTGTAAGGAATAATGTTCTTGCGCTGGGTTTTAATCAGCACTTCGGGGTTGGCGCTTTGCTGCTCGGCTGGACGGGCGCGACCACCGGATTTACCTTCTGCCGCTTCGGCGCGCTCGGCGCGGGCGTTGCGTTTTTCTTCCGCCGTAACGACTTCGAGGGCGATTTTCTTACCGGGCTTTTCATAGTGATTATCTGATGCCATAGGTGCCTCTCTCTTTTTTTCTTTTGTTTCTTCTAACTGGAACGCCTGCTTTAATAATTTTTCATCCACCTCAGCGCGCTTGCTGCGTGATGCTGCGGCCTGCGCAGCCGCCGCCTTGGTTTCGTCTTCCGTCGGCATCATGCGCTGGCCGGTCACGTTCTCGGAAATCATGCGAATGAGCGCGTCAAACTCGCCCTCCGGCACATCCATGCCGTTTTGCAATTTGTGATACATGCTTTTGAGCACGGTTTCGGAGATGTAAACTTTTTTCGGGTCGCCACTGATGGACACCACATTCCCGCGCGAGGAAATGGTTACACCCAGTTGTTTTTCAAGCTTTAGCAGATGTTTATCCTGATCACCGTACAGAACGGGCAGCAGGGTGTTATCCTTAAAGGTAACGCAAACAGAATCTTGTAATTTCTCTTCGGGCACGTGGCCTTTTTAACCCCTTAAAACATCACTAATTTTCAGTATAGCAGAAGCGTTCAGAAAAGAAACTATTGGTTGGCGACTTTTTTAACGTCTGATTTTCCTTGGTAATTATCGGCCAAACCGCCGGAAAGGCTATTGCCCTGCACCTTCATCACGCGCACGGGCACTGTGCTGCCCGCCAGTTCTGCCGGTGCTTGCAAGTGCACAGCATGCATATACGGTGTGCGGCCTTGCAGCTGGCCTTCGTGGCGGCCTTCGCGGTCCAGCAGCACCTGCACCACCGTGTCCACCGCCGCTTCGTTAAATGCATCCTGCTGTTTTTTCACCAGCGCCTGCAACTCCTGCAGGCGTTCGTCTTTCACGGCTTCTGGTACTTGGTCTTCGCGCACGGCGGCAGGTGTGCCGGGGCGCGGGCTATATTTGAAAGAATAAGATGACGCAAAACCTACTTCCGCTATCAGCTTCATTGTGTCTTTAAAATCGGCATCTGTTTCACCGGGGAAACCCACGATAAAATCAGAAGAAAGCGCAATATCAGGGCGCGCACGACGCAGTTTTTCAATAATCATCAGGTAATCTTCGCGCGTGTGTTGGCGGTTCATGGCTTTGAGTGTGCTCGTCGAGCCAGACTGCACGGGCAGGTGCAAAAACGGCATGAGTTTTTCTTCTTCCGCATGGGCACGGTAGAGCGCATCATGCATGTCGCGCGGGTGCGACGTGGTGTAGCGAATACGCTCCAGCCCATTGATTTTCGCCAGATGCGTAATCAACTGGCCTAAGTTCCAACTTGCGCCATCGGCGTCCTCGCCATGATACCCATTCACGTTTTGCCCCAGCAGCACAATTTCGCGCGCGCCGCGTTCCACTAAGCTAATCGCCTCGCGATACACCGCCGCCACCGAGCGCGATTGTTCCGCACCGCGTGTGTAAGGCACCACGCAGAACGTGCAGAATTTATCGCAGCCTTCCTGCACCGTTAAAAATGCCGATGCCGCCACGGGTGTGGTGATTTCTTCGGCCAGAAAATCAAATTTATCTTCGGTGGAAAATTCCAAATCAATGCGGTCGCCGGATTGGTCGCGCAGGTTTTTCACCAGTTGCGGAAGTCGCTGGAAGGCCTGCGGCCCCACCACAATATCCACATAGGGTGCGCGCGACATAATTTCTTTGCCTTCGGCCTGCCCCACGCAGCCTGCCACGGCAATAATCATCTGCTTGCCGTCGGCTTTGAGTTTTTCTTTTTCTTTGCGGATGCGGCCCAGCTCGGAATACATTTTCTCGGCTGCTTTTTCGCGGATGTGACAGGTGTTCAAAATCACCATATCCGCCCCCTCCACCGCATCGGAAGGCTCATAGCCCAGCGGTAGCAGCACGTCGCCCATCTTGCCGGAATCATAAAAATTCATCTGGCAGCCATAGGTTTTGATGTAGAGCTTCTTTTTCTCCACGGCGGTATCCAAAAAACGTTGCGGGATGCGCCTTATAGCACCAAAGCAGGGGCTTCTTCAAGCTTCTTGCCGCGGATAGCAGCGGCAATGCCCTGTTCCACCACTTTTTCCAGCTGGCGGGCTAAAACCTTGCGCTGGGGCGGCTTTGCGCTGATTTCCACGGGCGGATGGAATGTCACCTGCACGGTAAGCTGCGCAATTTTAAACACCTGCCACAAATGAGGCACTAAGGATTCATCACCAATCCAGCTGTATTTTTTGCGCCATTTCGTGCCGGTTGGCAGGCCGTTCATATGCGTGCAGGTCACCGAAACCGGCTGAATAAAAAGCGGCACAGGCCCTTCCCAACATTCCGTCATTTTAAACAGTGCGCTTTTAAACGGCAGCACACGTGCGCCGTCGCTTGTGGTGCCTTCCGCAAATAGCACCAGCTTTTCGCCTTGGCGTAAGCGGGCTTCCATGGCATCCACCCCCTCGCCCGTGGCGGTTTTTTTGCGGCGGATAAACAGCGTGTTCGTGAGTTTCGCAATCCAGCCGAACACCGCCCAGCCTGCCACTTCATGCTTTGCCACAAAGGTCGGGTTAATCAGCGCGCCCAGCACCACAATATCAAGGTACGAACTATGGTTTGAAACAAACAGCACCGGCGTTTTGCCTTTCATCACTGGCTGGCCGTCACGCACCAGTTTAATGCCTGCAATGCGGCAACCCACCTGATACATAGCGCGGCACACCGTGGCGTGCGCTTCACGGTTCACCGCGCGCGCAAGCGCAAGTGCTGGCATAAACACCAACACGCCAACGATAAATAAAAATGCCCTGAATGCGCCGCGGAGTGTGTGCTGCATGGTTACCTCTTCTCGCTGCCGCAGGCATAGCGGTTATAGTAACTATTCGTCAGCGTGGCGGTGCGCACCATAATGCACACATCCGTCGTATTATAATCATGGTCGAGCACGGCACCGTCACCAATCACCGCGCCAAGCCTCAGATAGCCTTTAATCAGCGGCGGCAAATCCGTGATGATGCGTTTGATTTCCACCGCTTCTTTCGGCAGCGTATTCATCGTCACATAACGTTCTTTGAGTGCACGGATGCGGATATCTTCCGGCGCTAAATGGTTGTGATGCAGATACGCTAACGCTTCTTTCAGCGCCGCCACATCCGTGCCGGAAAAACTGGCGCAGCCAAACATCAGGCCAATGCGGTAATGCTCCACATACGCGCCGATGCCGCGCCACAAAAGCTGCATGCCGGAACGGCCACGATAATCCGGGTGCACGCACGAGCGGCCTAATTCTAAAATTTCATACGGTAGTTTGAGCGCAGGTGTAATATCAAACTCACTGGCGGTGTAAAACCTACCATAGCGTTTACCCACCTCGCCGCGCAGCAGGCGATAGGTGCCCACCACAGGGTTTTTGCCTTTTTCCTCGCGGGATTTATCCACCACCAGCAAGTGGTCGCACACGGCATCAAACTCGTCCCAGTCGCGGCGCTGCTCGTGCATTTCAGCACTGGCTTTTGCGCCCATTTCTTCTACGAACACGCGGTAACGCAGTGCCTGAGCTAGTTGTAGCTCTTCGTTGCTGTCTGCCAGCTTCACTTCTAAAGCACCGGCTTGAATCGTAGGTAATTGCCATGAAAGGCGCAGTGCCGGAAGCGGGCTAACCAAGGGTTGCGGCTGTACTGCGAGGGCAAGAGTCATATTTAGTTTTATAATTCTGGAATTGTAAAACTTTGAGGCAGTATAGACGATTTACTTCGCATCATCAAGCGGAACTGCATAAAGCTCCAAGCGGTGGTCGATCAGCTTGTAACCCAGCTCGAGTGCCACACGCTCCTGCAGTTTTTCAATTTCCTTGTTCACGAACTCAATCACCTTGCCAGACTTCACATCAATCAAATGGTCGTGGTGTTGTTCGGCAGCTTCTTCATAGCGCGCGCGGCCATCACCAAAATCGTGCTTTTCCACAATGCCAGCTTCTTCAAACAGGCGCATGGTGCGATATACCGTGGCGATGGAAATGCGTGGGTCGATACCAGAGGAGCGCTTATACACTTCTTCCACATCGGGGTGGTCCTGCGCGTCCGAAATCACGCGCGCAATCACGCGGCGCTGCTCGGTCATCTTCATGCCTTTTTCAACGCATTGTTTCTCAAGTTTCGACGCCATAGCACATCTCACACTTACTCAAATTTCGGCTAATCTAGCCCGTTTGCTGGCAGATGACAACCCGCAATATAATACGGCCGCTTTTGGCGGCCGTATTCGTAATGCACACAATCTCGCTTAATAACTAACGCTTGTTCAGCGGCTGGAATTTACGCGGTGGTGCACCCACATAGAGCTGACGCGGGCGCCCGATTTTAAATTCAGGGTCTTCAATCATTTCCTTCCATTGTGCCACCCAACCTACTGTGCGGCTCATTGCAAACAGCGGTGTAAACAGCATGGTAGGAATGCCCATTGCGCGGTAAATAATGCCTGAGTAGAAGTCCACATTCGGGAAGAGTTTGCGCTGCACGAAGTAATCGTCCTGCAGGGCAATGCGTTCCAGTTCTTTTGCAATGGCCAGCAGCGGCTCGTTCTTCACGCCTACTTCTTCCAGCACTTCGTCGCATGATTTTTTCAGCACTTCGGCGCGTGGGTCATAGTTTTTGTACACACGGTGACCAAAGCCCATCAGGCGCTTTTTCTTTTCCTTCACATCTTTAATGAAAGCAGGGATGTTTTTCACATCGCCAATTTCCGTCAGCATATTCAGCACTTCTTCGTTCGCACCACCATGCGCTGGGCCCCACAGGCACGAAATGCCTGCGCCGATACACGCAAATGGGTTCGCACCCGACGAGCTGGCAAGGCGCACCGTCGACGTCGAAGCATTCTGCTCGTGGTCGGCGTGCAGAATCATCAGTTTGTTCATGGCGCGCGTTTTGGCTGGGCTCACTTTAAATTCTTCGCACGGTGTCGCGAACATCATGTGCAGGAAGTTTTCTGCAAAGCCGAGTTTGTTCTGCGGATAAATGAACGGCTGGCCGACAGAGTATTTATACGCCATCGCCGTCAGCGTTGGCAGTTTGGCAATCATGCGGCGAGCCGCAAGGTCGCGCTCTTTCGGGTTATTGATATCAAGGCTGTCGTGATAGAACGCAGAAAGCGATGCGACTGCGCCCACCAAAATTGCCATCGGGTGCGAACGGCGCGGGAAGCCACGATAGAGGAAGCCCAGCTGTTCGTGCACCATGGTGTGATAGGTCAGGGATTTGCGGAATTCTTCAAATTCTTTCTGGTTTGGCAGTTCGCCATACAGCATCAGATATGCCACTTCGAGGTAGTCGCATTTTTCGGCGAGGTCCTGAATGTTATAGCCACGGTGGCGCAGAATGCCCACTTCGCCATCAATAAACGTAATGGTCGACTTGCACGAAGCGGTCGACATGAAGCCGGGGTCATAGGTAAACATGCCGGCTTCTTTATACAGATTTTTTACATCCACCACGTCGGGGCCTTCGGTACCCTTCATCACGGGCAGTTCTACTTTGCGGCCATCGGCAAAGGAAATCGTTGCGGTTGCGCCGGGTGCTTTTTTCGCTTTGGCGTCAACAGCGCCGGAAGTCTGAGTCGGTTTAGACATGGACGTTCCTCCTTGAAAGTACGCGCAGCAGATACAAAAGCCAAAGCCGCACTAAGGCTTATGGTTATACTTTTTTTTGAGGTTTGAATCAACGCGCACAGGCAAAGTAATGCCAAGAATCAGGCGTGTGTGCTTTATTTGCCACGCACTCCGGAAAGCCTAAGCCACCGACTTCCCATCAGCAACAGGCATACTCGCATTTCTTGCGTTTGTACCCACATTCAGAGGTGTGGCAAGCTTTGCGCTCCCCACATCACCAGTGCCAGAGCTAGCCATATTCCTTGCTGTATCATCATTGCCCTGCAAGATATTAGCAAACACAGGGTTTTGCTGCGATTCTTCTCTATCAAGCTCGCTTTTTTCTCTACGTGTCAGCGGACGTTCCTCGCCTGCCAAAAGTTTTTGCAGGTCGTTACCTTTTTTCTCGGTTTGAGCAGCAACTCTTTCCTCAGAGCGAGCTTTCTTGGCTTGCGCTTCCTGCTGTGTTTCCAATTGTTCGCCTCTCGCTTCTGCGCGCTGCTCTTTAATTTCCTGCACTGCCTGACCAACAACCGCTCTGAAACTTTCGCCTGTCTTCGCCTCCATGCCGCCATCAATAGCCACTGCACCTCCCACCATTGCCAAACCAGCCGCTGCCAATGGCCCTATAAAACCGCCGGTGGCAACCGCAGCGCCAACTATTGCAACGCCTGCCACAACCCTGCCCATCGGCGTAGAAAGGAACTCTCCCGCACGCTGCATGAAAGAGCGGCCTTCTTCGCCTTGTTCTTGTGCCGCTTCCGGCTTCGGAACATCAGCCGATTTATCTACTGTTTTCACTTTGTCAGGCTCTACAGGCGTTATCGCATTTGCTGCTACCGTTTTTGTATCGCCTTTTTCAGTTGTTGCAGGCACTTCTGCCACTTGCTCTTTGCCCTTACCACTGAACATGCCGGCAATGCCGCTAATCGCAGACCCAATGCCACCCACCACATCCGGTATGCCTTTTTGTGCGTCAATCGTAGCCTGACGTGCTCCTGCCAGATTTTTCGTAGCGTTCTCGTTATTTTCCCATGTCTGCCTTGCGTCTTCTTTGCCTTTTTCTGCAGCCCAGCTGATACCGTCGCCCACAGCAACGCCGGCACTGGTTGCTTTATTTGCGCCCCACGCAACATAGTCTGCAGCACCCACGGCTGCCTTCAGAGCACTCGAACCGGGGAAATCAGTACCCTCCAGTTTTTCACTGGCCCATGCAGTTGCCATTTCAGCCGTCGATGTAAACAGTTTAGCAATGTTTGAAAGGCCGCTGATGGCTGAACCACCAAGCCCCACAACGGCAGATGCGCCATATTCGGCATATGCAGCAGCACTGAACACGCCATTCATGGCAGTGTTGGCTGCCTGCGCGCCCATCATCACTACACCCGCCACCGCCGCAGCAGGAAGCGTAACCGGAGCCAGCGCCACATTTACCACCGTTTTGGCGGCCTTACCAAATGAAAAGCCCCCTTCTTTTTCTTCGCCTTTATCGTCGTCAGCGCCAAACAATCCCTGATAGGCTTTGCCTCTTTCTTCCCTCAGCTGCTCAGAGCGCTTTTTGGGCTTTGATTCCGCCTCTGCTTTAGGAGCGGCTTCGTTAGCCACTTCAGGTTTCAGCTTTGTATCTTCCACCGCTGGCTCGGTATCTGGGCGCGGCGGTGGCGGACGCAGCGGCAAACTATTTCCCTCGGGAACCGGTACTTCATCCGCCTCAATGTCTAGCGGACGCGGTGGCAGTGGCGGACGGGTGGCCTTTGCTTGTATTTCAGCAAAGGACTCACCTTGTTCTTTTGCTATTTTTGCATCTTCGGATGCCATCGGACCAAAGCCGCTAATCTCGCCCTTTTTTTCCAATTCTCTCAGCTTCTCCAGCGAATCACCACTCACCATAAGCGAGGGCTTTCCGTCGCGGCCCGTGAAGAGCGTAATATCTTCTGAGTTTATGCCTTTTGATTTCAATTCTCTGGCAAGGCCATATAAATTATCCGATGTATCGGTGGCCTTAAACTGTGCAGGCTCTTCTTTTGCCTTCTCACCCACAGCGCCAGTGCCAGCGGCAGCTTTCCTGCGGCGCTCTTCCTCTTCCTGCGGATCCACCACTGGTGTTTCAACAGGAGGCGTTACTGGTTTTTGATCTTCTTCGGCCACGTTCGTTACCTTTTAAATATTTACTTCGCCTTGTCAGCAGCTTGTTGCTTCTGTGCGGACATACCCGCTACAGGGCCGCCTCCTTCAGCACCCACCGGAACTCTCATTTCGCTTAACTCGTGCGCCGCAAGTTGTGTGCCGGCTTCTCTGGCCGGAGCATCATCGCCACCGAGTTGTTCTGGTAAACTTTTCGCCATGGTCTTACCCTTCAAATTCGCTATGTTTCCATCGTACCATCAAATGGTTAATGGGAGGTTAAAATTGTGGGGCGCAGACCACCTTCGTCTGGCTTCTACGCACCCTCATCCCAGCTCATTTTATTACTTTATTACAGCATGTTGCAAGCATTTGAGCACGAACCTCCTGCGCCTTGGGCAAAAATTTAATAAAATTGTAATATTCGCCATCACGGCTGTGGTGCCACGTGCCACCACATTGCCTGTAAAATAGTTGCCCTGCCAGAGTGGTTGATGTAAAAAGCGTCCTCCTGATATGGGAGGGGTGGCCGAGTGCCCCGCTAGCGAAGCTGGCAAACGAATACTACAAAACCACGAGCGGTATCGTGGTGGTGATTGAATACGGAGGGGTGGCCGAGTGGTTGAAGGCGCTAGTCTCGAAAACTAGTATAGGGGCAACTCTATCGTGAGTTCGAATCTCATCCCCTCCGCCATAAAACAAAGCCCGCCAACCGGCGGGTTTTGTTTTATACGGATTGTGGGATGAAAGATGAGAACTCACCGTTCGACAACAAGGCCAACAGGCCGCAGTTGCAACTTGAGCGCAGCGAAAGTAATCTCACCCCCTCCGCCACAACAAAAGTTTTATTGATATGCCCCCACTAAAAATTCTTTGGCTTGACACATCTGCTGAACTTTACGAAGTAAACCGCGGCATTGAAGCTGTAAAACGCCTCGGTGTGCAGGTAGATGTTATTGAAAGCCATGACTTCCATTTTGCAGCAGATGGTAAACAGGTCGGTGCGTTCTTCCAAAGCCGCAACCTAGCGCAGGAATATGACGTGCTTCTTGTGCGCGCGTTTATACCGCTTATTTCTGAAAGCATCACATTGGCACGGTTGTTCCGTGAGGCTGGTAAAGTGGTGATAGATGAAAGCCTCACCAATCAGGGCTATGCCATGAGCAAAATGCATGACTATGTTGTGATGGCCTCAAACGGTGTGGCAGTGCCGCGCACACAGCAATTTTGTGATCCCACCGAGCTGCTTGAAGCTGCCGACACATTGGGTTATCCCTGCATTTTAAAAGGTGGGCATGGCTCTTATGGTCCGCATGTACACAAAGTCGCCTCGCATGAAGATTTACGGAAAAAACTACTACGCTATAAACCGGGCGAAGTGATGGTGCAGGAATATCTGGATGCCGTGCTCGACTACCGCGTGGTGGTGGTCGGCTACAAAGCCTTGCCGGTGTATGTGTCACGCAAGCCGGTCTCTGGCGAGTTCCGCACCAATTTTGAACATAACGAAATCGTCACCTCGCACCCGCTTGCAGAAGCCCCGCATCTGCAAGAGATTGCTGAAAAAGCCGCACGCGCACTAAACCGCGAGTTTTCGGGTGTCGACATCCGGTGCCGAGGCACCACCCCTCTGGTGCTGGAAGCCAACCGCAGACCGGGCTTTAAAGACTTTGAAAAAGCAACCGGCTATGATGTTGCCGGTGAATTCATCGAATATGCTATTCAAAAACATAAGCAAAAAACCCAATAGAATTATGCTATAAACCACACCATGCTGCGTTTAACTGAAATCAAATTGCCACTGGACCATGCGCCCGAAGCCCTTGCCGAGGCGGCGATTGGCCGCCTTAAAATCGCGCCTGCGGACTTGCTGTCCTGCACGGTGTTCCGCCGCGCGCACGACGCGCGCAAAAAATCTGCCATCCATCTGATTTACTCGCTCGATGTCGAAGTGAAAAACGAAGCTGCTGTGCTCAAGCGCTTTGCAAATGATAAAAACGTCAAGCCCACGCCGGATATTGAATATCGCTTTGTGGCGCGTGCGCCTGAAAATCTTCCCTCGCGCCCCATCGTGATTGGTGCGGGCCCGTGCGGCCTGTTCGCGGGGCTCATTTTAGCACAGATGGGGTTTAAGCCCCTCATCCTCGACCGCGGCAAAGTGGTGCGTGAACGCACGAAGGATACATGGGGCCTGTGGCGCAAATCGAAACTCAACACCGAATCGAACGTGCAATATGGCGAAGGCGGCGCTGGCACGTTCTCTGACGGCAAGCTTTATAGCCAAATCAAAGACCCGCGCCATTTGGGGCGCAAAGTGCTCACCGAATTTGTGAAGGCGGAAGCGCCGCCCGAAATTCTCACCGAAGCGCATCCGCATATCGGCACCTTCCGTTTGGTGAAGATGGTGATGAACATGCGCAAAACCATCGAAGATTTATGCGGCGAATATCGCTTTGAAACCCGCGTGACGGATTTTGATATCGAAACCGACAGCAGCGGCACGCGCCGCATGAGTGGCGTTATCCTTGCGAGTGGTGAGCATATTCCCGCAAGCCATGTGGTGCTCGCCATCGGTCACAGCGCCCGCGACACATTCCAAATGCTGGAAGACAGGGGCGTGTATGTCGAAGCCAAACCCTTCTCCATCGGCTTCCGTATCGAACACCCGCAATCACTCATCGACGTGGCGCGCTTCGGCAGTTTCGCAGGCCACCCCACGCTCGGTGCGGCAGATTATAAACTGGTGCACCATGCCTCAAACGGGCGCGATGTGTATAGCTTCTGCATGTGCCCAGGCGGCACAGTAGTCGCCGCCACGTCAGAAGAAAACCGCGTGGTAACAAATGGCATGAGCCAATATTCCCGCGCCGAGCGTAACGCCAATGCAGGCATCGTGGTCGGCATCACGCCGGAGAAAGATTATCCGGGCGGGCCGCTCGCGGGCATCGCCTTCCAGCGCAAATGGGAATCTGCCGCATTCATCGCAGGCGGCAGCACCTATGCTGCACCCGCGCAGCGTGTGGGCGACTTCATTAAAGGCCGCGCCTCCACAAAATTGGGCGATGTGATTCCCTCCTACAAACCGGGCGTCACCCCCACTGACCTTTCCACCTGCCTGCCGGATTACGCCATCACCGCTATCCGCGAAGCACTGCCTGCGTTCGGTCGCCAGATAAAAGGTTTTGATATGGCCGATGCGGTGCTAACAGGTGTGGAAACGCGCACTTCATCACCCATCCGCATCAAGCGCGATGACACTTTCCAAAGCCTCAACACCAAGGGTCTGTTCCCGGCCGGTGAAGGCGCGGGCTATGCAGGCGGCATTTTATCGGCAGGGGTAGATGGCATTAAAATCGCTGAAGCGGTTGCGCATAGCATGCTGGCAGATTAATCCTCTGCGCCCTGATTTATTGACATCACCGCGTATATTGCCGACACTGCCCACACCTGCAACATGGAGCGCCGCCTGTGCCAGAAACACACACCGAAAATACACACATCGCATGGCACAGCCATCCGGCATCGTTTGCGCTGGCGGAACTGAAATCAGCGCCCACCGGTCTTAACGAAGCCGAGGTAAAAAAGCGCCTTGCGCTCCACGGCAAAAATCACCTGCCCGAACCCAAAAAGAACAACGCGCTGATGCGCTTTTTGCTGCAGTTCCATAACATACTCATCTATGTGCTTTTGGGCGCCGCCACCATCACTGCCGCGCTGAACCATTTTACTGATACGCTAGTGATTCTGGTGGTGGTAGTGGCTAATGCCGTCATCGGTTTTATACAAGAAGGCAAGGCCGAAAAAGCGATGGAGGCCATCCATCAGATGCTGGCACCCCATGCCTCGGTGATACGAAACAGCGTGCGCCGTACGGTAGATGGCGCAGAACTCGTGCCGGGCGATATTGTGCTGCTCGAAGCAGGCGACAAGGTGCCCGCCGATATACGCCTTACCTCCGCGCATGGGTTGCGGATGCAGGAAGCTATCCTCACAGGTGAATCCGTACCGGTAGAAAAAAACACGCATCTCTCTGCCGCCAGCGCCCCGCTGGGCGACCGGCATTGCATGGCTTTTTCCGGCACGCTGGTCGTCGCTGGGCAAGGCAAGGGCGTGGTGGTGGCCACTGGCAGCCACACCGAAATTGGGCGCATCAGCGGCCTGTTGTCTGAAGTAGAGATGCTCACCACACCGCTAGTGCAGCAGATGGGCGTCTTCGCACGGTGGCTCACATTCCTGATTCTGTTCGTATCAACCCTGTTGCTCGCCTATGGCTATTTCGTCGGGGGTCATGACTTCACATCCCTCTTTATGGTTATTGTGGGCATGGTCGTTGCGGCGATACCTGAAGGCCTGCCTGCCGTGCTCACCATCACGCTGGCGATTGGCGTGCAGGCCATGGCAAAGCGCAATGCCATTGTGCGCCGCCTGCCCGCGATTGAAACACTGGGTTCGGTTTCCGTTATCTGCACCGACAAAACCGGCACGCTCACCCGCAATGAAATGATGGTCGCCTCTGTCATTGCGCACCGTCATCTGTTTACACTCGAAGGCACGGGCTATGAGCCGAAAGGCGCGCTGCTACTTGAGGCGGCAAAGGTTTCTCCGGCGGAACATACCGTGCTGGAAGAACTGGCGCGTGCCAGTGCGCTGTGCAACGACGCCGCGCTGCATGAACAGAGCGGCATCTGGACCGTAGAGGGCGACCCCATGGAGGGCGCGCTGTTAGCCTTCGCAGGAAAAATAGGTAACGATGCGCAGGGCTGGACGCGCACCGACGCCATTCCCTTTGATGCCGAGCATCGTTTCATGGCAACGCTGAACCACGACCACAAGCACCATGCCTGCGTGTTCGTGAAAGGCGCACCGGAGCGCGTGCTTGCCATGTGCAAAGACCAGCGCGGAGCAAAGGGAAGCACCGAACCCCTGAACATCGCTTACTGGAACAAGCAGGCGGAGTCGATTGCCAGCCTCGGCCAGCGTGTGCTGGCTTTTGCAGTCAGAACCATCCCCTCCGAGCACACGGTGCTGGAGCACGATGATGTAACTGGCAGGCTCACGCTGCTGGGTATCGTCGGTCTGATTGACCCGCCGAGGGCGGAAGCCATCGCTGCTGTGGCTGAGTGCCGCAGCGCGGGCATCCGCGTGAAGATGATTACCGGCGACCACGCAAAAACCGCTGGCGCAATCGGCAGGCAGATAGGCCTCGAAAACCCTCACCTTGTGCTTACAGGAGTGGAGCTGGATGCCATGAGCGATGCGGTGCTGAAAGAAAAAGTGACTGAATGCGATATCTTCGCTCGCACCAGCCCCGAGCATAAATTGCGCTTGGTGATGGCGCTGCAATCCCACGGCCTTACCGTTGCCATGACGGGCGACGGGGTGAACGACGCGCCTGCCCTCAAGCGCGCAGATGCTGGCATCGCCATGGGTCTAAAGGGTAGCGAAGCCGCAAAAGAAGCCGCCGAGCTTGTGCTGGCAGACGATAACTTCGCCTCCATCGTCAATGCCGTGCGCGAAGGCCGCACTGTTTACGACAACATCAAAAAAGTCATCAGCTGGACACTGCCCACCAACGCAGGTGAAGCATCCACAATTATCGTCGCCCTGCTGTTTGGCATGACCCTGCCTGTTACGCCTATTCAAATTCTTTGGATTAACCTCATCACCGCCATCACACTCGGCATTGCGCTGGCCTTTGAACCGACCGAAGAAAATACCATGCGCCGCCCGCCGCGCCCGCGCAATGAATCCCTCATCAGTCGCGAGCTGGCATGGCATATCGTGCTGGTAGCATTTTTATTCCTGTGTGGCGTATTCGGCATTTTCCGTTATGCACTTGAGCGCGGCCATTCGCTGGAACTCGCACGCACCATGGCGGTGAATACGCTGGTGGTGATGGAAATTTTCCACCTGTTTTTTATCCGTAACATTTACGGCACCTCACTCACATGGAAAGCCATCCGTGGCACCAAAGTCGTATGGGTGGTCGTCATAGCCATCACGGTCGCACAATTTGGTATTACCTACCTGCCGCCATTACAGATTATTTTCGGCACTCAATCCGTTCCATTCATTGACGGCCTGCTGATTATTGGAGTGGGTGTTATGCTGTTTGCAGCCGTTGAGGTCGAAAAGCAATTCCGGCTCGCCGTGAAGCGTAGAAAAACACCAGCGCCTACAGCGCCAACAGCTTCATCACCGCGTAGAACAGTGCCTTGAAGAACAGCACAATCACATAATACATACCATAGACCGTAGCGAAAGAGGCCACCACGCCGCCAGCAATAAGCACACCATCTTTTTCCAGCAGGCCGATCGCGAGGGCGCACATGCACAATGCAGGTAAAAAATTACCAAACGGAATCGGCAGAAAAATTACCGCAGCGAGGATAGCAATCAAAAGCCCCACCGCCTTTTCGGCGCGGCCTGATGTCATAAAACTTGCGCGCGGACGGATGAACATCTCAATAAATTTCAGTAACGGAAGGCACATAGCCACCGCCTTGGCGAATGTTTTTTCTGAAAGGCTATATTTCGCCAGCCAGTGTGGCAGCCACACTTGCTGGTAACCCATCATCATTTGCAATGAGATGATAATAATCGGCACAGCGCAGATGGAAGAAATACCGGGAATGCCCAGTGGAATCGCGTTCGGGAGTGCAAAAATCAAAATGCCGAGACCGAATGTGCGGTCTTTCATGCGCGCCACAAACTCGCCAAGGCTGATGCGGTCATCCCCATCGCCTTCCTGTTTTTTAACGATGCTTTGCAGCAGTTGCGTCGTGCGCGCAGGTCTTTTCAGCATAAATAAATGCAATACCGAGGGTCTGTTTTAAACGCCACCTTCATACCACATTCTGCAGCGGGTGGCTACCCTATTGCTTAGCATTTTGCTTTTCTATTTTCGCGGCGAGATAATTATCTGTGGGAATTGTGGGCACGCGGCGCGCCATGTCGGTGTTGGCACCCTCAATCAACACCTGCACGAGCGACATCAACTGGTCATCACTGGCGCCGCTTTGTGTTTTCACAATAATCGGGTTCACCACACGCGTTAGCGCTTCGCGGCGTTCGGCTTCCATCAGCACCGTGGGGAATGCCTTCAGCATCTGCTCCATCGGTATGCCCGAACGGTCGGGGTAACTGGGGCGTTCCGGTGTGTATTCTTTGCCATAAATCACCTGATACACTGCTTCTGAACCTTTGCGCACATCTTCATCAATCCAGGAAAGGAATGCTCGGGGCGACGTATTTTTTCCTGCTTCAAACTCGGCCGCCAAAGACTGACGGATTTCTGCATCGGGGCGCGGCTCTGCGAGCATACGCCATGAGTGCTGAATGTCGGTGCGTGCCAATGAATACGCATAGTCGCGCATCACCTTGGCAAACACAGGGTCGTCTTTATAAAACTGATTCAATCCCTGCAAGTTTTCATTTGCAAGGCTTGAAGCACCAATCGCTTCGGGGTGCAGACCCGCCAGCAAAAATCCGCGCGCCCACGGCATAGCGCGGATGCCGTCATGCTGTTTTTCCATGTCTGCATCTGAACGTGCAATCGGACGCGTTTCACCAGAAAGGCGTTTGTAAAAATCCAGCGGCACTACTGACTCTAAAAGGCTGCTCAGGCTCGGGTGGTTATAAAAATTCTTCAGGAAACTATCCTGCACTTTTTTAAGTGGCTCAATTTCCTCCAGCGGCACTGGCGTATAGCTAAGACCCTTCACCGTCACGTCATACAGGTCGAGCAGGAATTGCTGCGCGTGCGGATAGAGCAGCAGCTTGCGCAATTCGTTGGTGCCAGCGAGTGCATATTTCACGCTATCCATATTCACACCAAGGCCTGAAGCTACGTTCTGGACCGTGCCTGTGCCGCGGCCTGTTTCATGGCCGTTTAAGATGCAAAAGCGCGCTGTCACCCCATTCACATGGCATTCGTGGCTCACATCGCGCATCGCAGCATTCAGCATGAATGGGCCAGTAATACCTGCGCGTTTGGTAATGTCGCTATACCCCACAGCAAACACCAATTTGTCTTCGCGGTTGCGCAAATGGTCGCGGAAAGAGGTGCGTTGTCCAGCAACTGATTTACATCGCCCGCCGCACGCTCGGCACCTGCGAGACCTTCATATTGCAGCGAAACGCCCATACCCGACCGATGGTCAATACCCTTCAGCAACGCCAACGCGCCCAGCGCACTCACCGGCGATTCCATATCCGCAATCGTAAAAATATGCATCTGGTCTTTGCGTTCTTTTGCCAGCTCTAGGCGCGAAAGCACGCGCTGGGTTTCAGACCCCAGAAGCTTCCGCTCCTGCTGACTGAACTGTTGCTTAAATGCCGGATTAGGCTTCACGAGCAACTCGGTCAGCACATCCATTTTTTCTTTTTCTTCCAACGACCCAAAACGCTGTTTCTTGCCCTTCAGATTAATCACCACTTCCGGCGTAATCACCTCGTTCAGCACACCGAGCACCGTGTGATGGTTTTCACGCATTTCAATCTTCAGGTAGTGGAAACCAAATATATTGGCTTTATCAATTAAATCTTCCACACCCGGCACATGCTTCACTTTATTCAGGTCATTCTTAAACGCCAGCGGATAAGGCTGCCCGTTATCCGGATTGGTATATTCAGACTTCGCAGGAGCGGCATGCATAAGTCCGAGCTGCTTCACCATATTATCAATAATGGCACGCTCTTTTTCCATGTCCGGCGCATCACCTAGCGTATCCCTCACAGCCAGCAGGTCTGATTGATAAAGCTCTGTAATCCTCGCGCGCAGTGTGTCAGAAAATGCCTTCGTGGTTTCCATCGGCACCTTGCTGCCATCAGAATCGCCGGTGTACCACGAGAAGAATGAAATCCAGTCTTCTTCTGTCACCGTCACACCCGCTTCGCGCATCTTTTCCTTACGTGCTTTGTTGAACTCCGGCATCATGCGATACATCTGCTCGGCATAATACAGCACCAGCGTTTCATTTTTTTGCGACGCAGGCTCAGGCTTTTGCTCCACATGCGCTTTCCACAAGCCCGCCAGCACGTCCGGCAGATCCGGTGCAGGCACATCTTTGCGACCTGGTGTTTTATCTTCTAGTCCCAGCACGTTGCCAATGGCGTCTGAAGCCTCATGCAGTTTCTTGATGAAGTCAGAGCTGCACACTTCCGTGTTCATACCGTTAATACCAAGATGCACCTTAGGTGTGCGCTCCATGGTTTCCGGCTTCTTTTCTGAAAATTCCTGATGCGCGGCTTGGGCTTGGTTCAGGCTGGTGGCCACACTGATGGCAATGTCCAGCAGGTAATATTGCATGTTAATCAGTGAAAGATAGGCCTTGCGATCAGCATCTGAAAAATCCACCGACCTTTCCACTGGTCTGCTTGGCCCTGTGTTGCTGATGCCTTCATATTCCTGCACGGTCACTTTTTCACCAAAAAACAGTTCTACTGTTTCGTGCGCAATATCGGCATATGACTGTCCTGAGCCGCTATTGCGGGCGGCGCGGCGTATCTGCGCGGAGGCCTTTAAAAATTGACCCACTTTTTTCATGAAATCGGCGCTCACACCTTCAGGCAACACTTCGGCTTTTTCAATCGCGCCGGTTCCGGCTTGTTCGCGCGCAGCGATGCCTTCAAGTAATTGCTGGAGAAAAAAACGATAAATACTATCGGGGTCGCGGGCATCCACATCCGCTAAACGCTGCTGCCATGTCGGCATTCTGCTTGGGTATTTTTCTCCCAATAATATCGGCATAGCGCTCTAATGATAGAGTTCGTGTCGTCCGGCCCCCCGGCCATCATCACACGTGGGAGATTCTACTATAAAAATTGAAGCATTTCAAACGCCGCGCACTGAAAAAACCTTTAAAACCCGATGGTTAGAGTAATATGATTCTGCCCGATTTATGAATTATTGCCTATTTATCAATCCTCTAAAAATCGGATAAATCCTAATTGCAGCGCCTTAAAATAGTTACTTTCTTAATAAAAAAGCCCCCGATAAGGGGGGCTTTTTTGCTTTATCGCGATAATGGAGAAGGCTATGCAGCCTGCTTTGCAGCACCACCATTATTGCCACCATTACCACCGCCGCTGCGATGATGACGCTTAAAGTTTGAGCGGCGCCTATTGCCTGAAGGGTTTCCGCCGCCGCCGTTACGGCGACCACGACCACCTTCACGGCGACCACCTTCGCGGCCACCTTCATCGCCTGGCAGTTTCTGACCTGGGTTCAGCAAGCGCTGAATCGCACGCCATTTACCGGCATCTTCACCGGAAACGAAACTGATGGCACACCCTTCAGCACCCGCACGTGCGGTGCGGCCGATACGGTGAATGTAATCTTCCGGCACTTGCGGCAGGTCATAATTGATGACGTGTTCAATGTGCGGAATATCAAGACCACGTGATGCGATGTCCGTTGCCACCAGCACGCGGTGCTTTTTGGCGCGGAACGCTGCAATCACTTTTTCGCGGCGGCGCTGTTGCAGGTCACCGTGAATCGCATCGGCGCTCACGTTGTTCTTGCACAGTTTGTCTGCCATTTTCTCAGCACCGTATTTCGTTTTCACGAACACGATAATAGAACCTTCGCGGGCATTGATTTGCTTTAAGAGTTCGCCGAATTTTTCAGCTTGGCTCACATGCACGCTTTCCTGCTTCACATTGGTTGCGGTTGCATTCGTTGCACCCACAGCAATACGTTCAGGGTTTTTAAGATATTTCTCAGAAAGCTTCACAATCGCTTGTGGCAGCGTAGCAGAGAACAGCATCGTCTGGCGTTGCTGTGGCAGGAATTTCAAAACTTTGTCGATCTGAACACCAAAGCCCATGTCGAGCATGCGGTCGGTTTCATCGAGCACCAGCAGGTTCGTGTCGTGCAGCATCAGACTGCCACGGGCTAAGTGATCGTTGATACGGCCTGGCGTGCCCACTAAAATACGTGGACGCAGGCGCAGTTCCTGCAGCTGTTTTGGCATGGATTCGCCACCAATCAGCAATGCTGTTTTAATCGGGCTGTGTTGGCCCAGCAGCTGTTTGATTACGGTTACAACCTGCACGGCGAGTTCGCGTGTTGGCGTCATCACCAGTGCCGAACCACGTGGCGTGGTCAGCACTTTTGCTACAATCGGAATACCGAATGCGGCGGTTTTGCCGGTACCGGTCTGGGCAGAACCTAAGATATCGCGGCCTTCGAGCGCAAACGGAATTGCCTGTGCCTGAATAGGGGTTGGGGTCGTAAATTCCATGCGCTGAAGCGCTTTTTGTAAGGCTTCAGGTAGTTTAAATGAATTAAAGTCAGTCATGATAATGCTCCTATCCCAGCAACGCTGGGGGCAGCAAAAATTGCTGCCAGCATCACTGACGGATATAAAAAGTTATGAAAAATGATAGAGAGCGTGTGAGTTCTTACGCCCCCTCCACATCCATGCTTTTCTCTATGCTTTTAAACATACGTAATGAAAAACACAGAAACGGCTCGCTGCTTTTAAAAGCAGCTGCACACGCATACCATGTGAAGAGGGGCGCTTTAGAAAAACCTTAAGCAGCAATAAGCTTCAGGTTTGCAGCAGACGTACGGCCTTTGTTCGTGGCGAGTTCGTAGCTGACTTTCTGGCCTTCATTGAGGTTCGTGATGCCAGCGCGTTCCAGCGCAGAAATGTGCACGAACACATCGCTTGAACCTTCATCAGGTTTAATAAAGCCAAAGCCTTTGGTTGGGTTGAACCATTTTACGGTACCAGTTGCCATGATGAGAATCTCCTTATCATATTGGCGTTAAAAGCAGCGTCACCACCGTGGCGACCTGCCAGAGTTAATCGACAGCACAGAAAACTGTGACCAGAACTCTAAGCCAAGACGAAGGAAGAACAACCAAGTAGTGGGATTCAAACCTGTGCTTCTATTTTTCAAGAAGCGAGCCCGCTATGCGAGTAGAAGGCAGTAGTCAATAGTCAGAGAGTTGTATTCGAAACTCGGGGGGTATAATATACAGAAACGTTCCGCCGTCAAGGAAATTCTGCCTTTTTTAAAGGCCTGCGGCTGATTAACATGCTGTAAACGAGGGTTTTTTATGCCATTTATTGCACTGTGTATTTCTCTTTTCTGTGCTGTTTTATTTACCGCTGCGCCTACCCAAGCCTGCATGATGAGCGATAGCACCATCGCAGACCAATTCCGTAATAAAGACGGCGATAATAACGGCGGCCTGAACCTCGATGAATATTACAAAAACATTCCGCAGAAATTTGTGCCGCAGAAAAAACGCGAAGAATATATCAAAACCATCGATACTGACAAAAACGGCCTTATTTCCATCGAGGAATTCAAGGCCGATAAGAAAAACATGCGCTGTGGTGGGTAATAATGCATAAAAAAATCCTTCTGCTTCTCACGCTGATTGCCTGCATACCCACTCAATCTTTTGCAAAAGATTACTGGAAACAGAATAGCTGCGTACGCGGCGTGCCCGAACGCGTGCTGGTAAAAGCCAACCTGCGAGCGTGTTCACACTCAACCGCGAAGATGGCACCGCCATTGAATCGCTGAAACTCGATGCCCATACTTCGGTGAATATTCTGCATAGCGGCTGCGAATATTACGGGCTGTCCTATCGCTTCATGCTGGATGATGCAAACATGAAATTCCCCGTGGTGGGCGATGAATACCGCGCCGCCATCCGTCTGCTGGAAAAATTAAAACCATTCACCCGTGGGAACGACTTTGCGCTCGCGAAAGAAAAGCTCGAAGAATATTTAAATCTCGTGGTCTTGCCAAAACTGAATGAAGAAATTTATCTGGTGAACGACACGATTGCAGAACGTGTGTGGGTCGAAGTCGAGCAAGGCCAGTCCACGTTCATCACCGTCACCTTCTCCACCGGCCCGCTTTAAGTATTGATACCTAGGCTGTAATTAAGCAGGCTGTTGTTGGCTCATGCAGTGAATGGTGCCAAGGCCCCACACCAAATCCACAGCGTGGATGCCAATCACTTCGCGGCCTTTGAAAATATCGGCCAGAATATTCAGCGCCACGCGGTCGTTCGCATCGTTGAAAGTCGGCACTAGCACCGCTTTATTTGCAATCAGGAAATTGCCATAGCTGGCGGGCAGCTGCTCGCCTTCAAACACCACGGGTTTGGGCATCGGCAGCTCTACCACATTCAGCTGCTTGCCGTTTTGGTCACGCGCTTTTTGCAGGCGTTTCAAATTATCTTGCAGCAATGCGTAGTTGCCGTCCTTACGGTTTTTCTCCACCACCGTCACTACCGTGTTCGCATTTACAAATCGCGTGATGTCGTCCACATGGCCGTGTGTGTCGTCGCCCTTAATGCCTTTGCCGAGCCAAATCACCTGCTTGATGCCAAGGTAATCGGCAAACACCTGCTCCATATCTTCGCGTGAAAGCTTCGGGTTGCGCGCCTGCACCTTAGAAAGCAAACATTCTTCGGTGGTAATCAGTGTGCCTTTGCCGTTCACGTCAATCGCGCCGCCTTCCAGCACCACGCGCTCACCGCGATACGTCGGCTGCGCGGTTTTGAGCTTCAGTGCTTTGGCAATCGCCTGCGGCACCACATCGTCTTTTTTATGGTTGGCGTATTTTGCCCACGCGTTGAATTTCCAGTCGAGCAGCAGCGTCTCGCGCTTCTTGCCCTGCCCGCGCACCAAGAAGGTCGGGCCGCTATCACGCATCCACACGCGGTCGGTGGGGATGATATGAAAATCCACCTGCTTTACATTTACACCCGCGCGGCTCAGTACATCTTTTGCCGCATTTTTCTGTGCCGCGTCTTTCACCAGCAGTGCCACGCGCTCACCGGCAGTCAGCACGCGGATAATCTCAGCATACACCCACGGAATCGGGTCGAATTTATCCGGCCAGTCGGCGCGGTTATGCGGCCATGCCAGCCACGTGGCGTGGTGTGCTTCCCATTCGCCGGGCATACGAAAGCCGTAAGCAGCAGGCGCTTTCATTATACTTTCTCCGGATGGCCGAGCAGTGGAATATAGTGGTCAATCCGACGGTCGCGGAAGAACGGCCAGTTGCGGCGCACGGTTTCCTGCAGCGCAGGATCAATCTTCGCCACAAGGATTTCTTCTTTGTCGCGGCTTGCCTTGGCGATAATTTCACCCTGCGGGCCGCAGATGAATGAGCCGCCCCAGAATTCCAGCCCGTCGCCAACAATCTTTTCGGTACCGATGCGGTTGACTGATGCCACATACACGCCGTTAGCAATGGCATGACCGCGCTGCGAAGTTTCCCACGCATCCGCCTGCACCGCGCCATATTGTTTCTTTTCTTTCGGGTGCCAGCCAATCGCGGTGGGGTAGAAAATGACTTCCGCACCTTGCATCGCGGTCAGGCGCGCAGCTTCAGGAAACCATTGGTCCCAGCACACCAGCGTGCCGATGCGGCCTTGCGGCACATCGAAATTTTTAAAGCCTAAATCACCGGGGGTGAAATAATATTTTTCGTAGAAAAGCGGGTCATCCGGAATATGCATCTTGCGGTAAATGCCGCCCAGTTTGCCTTCCGGCGTTAGTACTGCCAGCGTGTTATGATACATGCCTGGCGCGCGGCGCTCGAACAGCGAGGCCAGAATCGTCATCTTGGTTTCTTTGGCCACTTTTGCCAGCGCTGTAGTCGTTGGGCCGGGAATCGGTTCAGCCAAATCAAACAGCGAGGAATCTTCCTTCTGGCAGAAGTAAGGGCCCATGAATAATTCGGGCAAGCATGCCACCTGCACGCCTTTTTTAGCGGCGCTTTTAAGCATGCTGATGGCTTTTTTCAGATTCGCCTCCGGTTTTCCGTCGCAGCGCATCTGAATCAGGCCGATGGTATAAGGCTTACGTGGCATGGTCTTCTCCCGCAAAAAACACTCCCGCCGCTTGTAATGCAAAACGGTCAAAAATACTAGGGTATTTTATGGGAAAAAATAGGCCGTCACCGTGGTGGTGATGGCGGGCTTTACGTTGATCGCCGACTGGTAGCTTTTCAGGATTTTATAATCGGGTTAAAATTCGCAGCATTCGCAGCCGCTCTTTCGTTAGCGCCTTTCACGGCGCCCTGCACCAGCGAATCATAAAAACCAGCGAGCGAGGTCGCATCGGTTTTCGTTTTATTCGAACTGCCCAGCACCGAGCTAATCACGTTATTGCTATTTCCGCCCAGTATCGCACCCACATCGCCCGAGGCCGTGTCATTCACCAGTTGCTGCAGGAATGTTATCAACTCTTTGGTAAGTACCGGTTTGCTGAAATCCGGCGTCGCAGTGTTCGTCGTCGTTGTGGTTGGGGTAGCAGGCGCGGCAGGCGGCTTCAAAGCTGGCGCTGTCGGGTTCAACGTGTTGTAATACGAATAAGGCGTATTGAGTTTGACGGGCGTCACCATCGCTGTTTCCTGTTTTAATCCCAGCTTTCATTATTGCACATTGGCGACCCCCGCGCAAACAAGCGGGGGTTTATTTTTAACCCATTGTTAAATATACGTTAATATGTATAATTTGAGCATCAAAACCTACTTGCTGGAGCGCCATCATGTTAGAATCCATCCTCGCCGACCCGAGCAAGCTACTCGCCGCCGTGGTGCTCGTGATGGTGCTGTTTGAATGGATGGTGGCTTATTTTCTGTACCAAAATACCAAAAATTTTCTGAAACATTCACGCACCGCCACAGCCACGATTGTGCGTTTTGAGCCGGGTAAAAAAACAGCCCTGCGGCTGTTTGTGTCGTACAAAAATTATTTAGGCAGCGGTGTAGAAACGCTCAGCAAAATCTATGCCCCAAACGGCAAATACAAAGTCGGGGATACGCTGGAAGTGCTGTACTCCACCAAAGAAGAATCCGATGTTCGTCCGAACAGCCCTAAAAACCTGCTGCTGCTCCCGAAGCTGATGTTTTTTTCTAGCATCCCGATGCTGCTTTTTGCAGCGTGGGCGATGTATTCTGGCGTGCTCGGCAGCGCGCTTTAATACCGCGCGATATAAAAATAATGCTCGCCGGTTTTGGGGTCGCGTACCAGCCAGCTATGCATGGCTTCATCGCCTTTATATTCTGTGCATTTTAGGGTGGCGGCAATTTTGTCCAGCGCGTTGAAGTATTCCGTGTTGTGGTGGCCACCTTCTTTGTAGAGCTTCGCTGCACGCTCCGCGAATGGCGAGTCCTGTTGCAACATACCGCTACTGCATGCGGTGGACTTATATTTCTGTTCGTCCTTCAATTGCACCGGTTTTTTCGCTGTAAAACTCACACTAGCGGAATAATCCAGCCAATACATGGCGGTGCCTTTCAGCTCTGTTACCTCTTCCGCATTGCCTTCAAAATACTGTGCGTAGATGGCCTCTGCGTCGTCCGACGTAAGCGATGAAATCGAATGGTAAATAAAACCAACTGCCAGCACCACCCCCACAAACAGCGCCCATAAAAAAATCTTCAGTGCTTTCATGATTTTCCTCCACTTACAGCGTCAATGGCTGCATCCAGCCGCTCTAAAATTTCGTCCTGCCTCTTAATGGTCATGTTCAAATTGTTAAGCAGCCCGTCTTTCAGGCTGTAAATCCACCCGTGAATCATCACCTGCTGGCCACGCGCCCACGCGGCCTGCATAATGCTAGTTTGTGCCACGTTTAGCACTTGTGCAATCACGTTCAATTCACACAAACGGTCCCACTTTGCTTCATCATTTAGTTTCTTAAAAATCTGTGGAAAGCGATCTTTCACATCCTGAATATGCTGCAGCCAGTTATCAATCAGCCCTAATTTTTGCCCGTGCAGCGCGGAATATACGCCGCCACAGCGGTAATGGCCGCACACAATGATATGCTTCACCTTCAACACATCCACCGCATATTGAATCACCGAAAGGCAGTTCAGGTCGGTGTGCACAATCACGTTGGCTACATTCCTGTGCACGAACACTTCGCCGGGCAGAAGGCCGGTAATCTGGTTTGCAGGCACGCGGCTATCCGAGCAACCAATCCACAGATATTCCGGCGTTTGGATTTTCGAAAGCTTTTCAAAAAACTGGGGGTCTTCGGCATTCACGCGCTTGGCCCATGCGCGGTTATTTTCTAGCAGATGCTCCAAGTCTATTGCCATGGCATTACATATAGAACCTGCTTTATACCTTGGCAACTTAATATTTGTCAGAGCATTCAGCACACACAGATATAAATTATCTTTAAAAAACAATATATTGGCGAACCTAAAAATTTAGTTAAAATATTAAACATTCTATTGCCTCCTATTGCCTCTGACTTCCTTTCTTGATATAATTGCCCCTGTATTTTTTGGTTGTTGCCTCCACGTTGGAAGCTATGATCTGTAGACGCTGAGTTAGTCTGTGCGTTAGCCTATTTAAATAGGCTAGAAAGGAAAGTTAGTTAGCTCGATAAGGCTTATCCCTCAGCAAAGTGCTGATGGGGATATAAAAAGCCTTAGGTTCAGATTTTTTTTCGGAGTCCTCCCATAAAAAGGAGGGCAAGCATGAGCGAAAAATTTTTGACAGTGGCGGACGAAACTGGACGTGCTTGGGTTCAATTGGGAAAGCTCGAAAAACTGCAGTTGCACACCTTGCTGTGTGTGAAGCGTGGAAGAGCTAGAGCTATCCGCTGGGTTCTGAATGGGAAATCCCCGTGCAAATGGGAGGACCTGCTGGAACTGTGGTTGTGGTTGTCACCGTGTACGCAGATCTGGTTGCCCAGACTTCACGAGAATGATGCGTGTGCGTATTTTGGGGTTACCTCCCCGGAGACGAAAACGAAATCGTGCAGTCCGCGCCCCATCAAAGCGGTGCGTGACGTGATTGCGGCCCTGCCGAAAAGCAAACGCCAGAAATGGCAGAGCGAATTGGCCGGGATCGAGAGAACG
The DNA here is from genome assembly GCA_044356525.1 of Rickettsiales bacterium. Classification (GTDB taxonomy): domain Bacteria; phylum Pseudomonadota; class Alphaproteobacteria; order Rickettsiales; family RGZB01; genus CAYXPR01. The sequence goes on along the minus strand of JBIKVZ010000003.1, from coordinate 160,618 downwards.
TTTGAGGTGATCGAGGAATGGTATCGGAATGGGTGCATGGGCCCCTACCCGTACCGCAAGCTCCTCGCGGCCGAAATCTGGCTCAGTGAACTGAGAAACGAACTATTGGCAGAGGGTGGCCCCACCCTTGCGAACGGAGAGCTCGCTGAGCATCTCGTTGCGCTGGCCGATAAGCTCAACTAGCGGAAGAGCCTTTCGCATAAAAAAACCCCGCGCCGCAACATGTGGCGCCGGTTTTTTTTATGCCTTAAATTTGCTAAGCAATACCTCCATATGTGGCGGCGGCGGCGCTTCTGCTATAACCGGCTCGTTGCTGGAATAAAGCGGCAGGCATATCGCGCGGGCATGCAGATGCAGTTTGCTGTCCATCCCCTCGCCGCGGCCGTATAAGCTATCGCCTGCAATCGGAAAACCCAAATGGGCGCAGTGCACGCGCAGCTGATGCGTTCGGCCTGTTTGCGGTTTCAGCTCCAGCCATGTCAGCCCTTCATGGCTGCCCAGCACTTTGTAATGCGTCACTGAAGGTTGGCCTTCTGCTTCGTCCACCTTCATGTGCCAGCTTCGTTTATCTTTACTTTTCTTGGCCAGCGGTAAATCAATCACGCCCTGCATTTCCGGCGGCGTGCCCTCCACAATCGCCCAGTAGGTTTTTTCCACGCGGCCTTCTTCAAACAATTTCCCAAGGCGTCGCAGCGCTTCCTTTTTGCGGCCTAAAATCAGGCAGCCACTGGTGTCGCGGTCCAGCCGGTGCGCTAAATTGGGTGCTTGTGGCAAACCGAAACGCAAATGCTCGAAGTACATTTCCATGTTCTCGCCGCCACCGCTGCCCGCATGTACGGGCACGCCTGCGGGCTTGTTGATAACCAGCATCAAATCATCGTGGTATAAAACGCGGGACTGTATCTCTTCGGGTGTCATGGTGCCTGCTCGTTTTTTGAGCACCCTAGCGAATATCCAGGCAATGGTAAAGCTGCGAACCTAACATTTACCGTTGGTGCCAGGCCTTTTGGCGTTTTCTCGTTTAGCAACTTGCGCTGCCACATCACCTAAGGCGCTATCTCCCGACTTCTCATCACGAATCGGCCGCACTTCTTCCTGAGCTGCCGCTTTTTCCTCTCCGCCCCCGAAAAGTCCACCAAACAATCCACCAGCTTTTTTGGGTTTCTCTTGAGGTGGTGGGGTTTCCGCCGGAACAGGCTCGCCGCGAGGGCGAGCAACCTGAATACTTTCTGCAGGTTCAACTTTCCCCACAATGCTCTGGTCAATTTCTTCACGCATACCTTTGGCTAAGGCTACCATGCGCATTTGCAGCGCGGCTTTCAAATCTTGAGCTTTCGAAAATTCGGGGTCTGCTACGTTCTTGCCAAGGCGCTGCACCAGTGCCTCGCCCAGTACATCTTCCAGCGCATGGCGGGTAGAACGCGTGGTGCAATTGCCCGTCTGCTGTGGTTTCACCGCTTTAAAGCGCAGCGGTGGTTGCTCCATGAATTTTTCCATTTCCATGGATACATCTAAGTAACCTTCATCATACCGCGGGCGGATTTTTTCTCGGTCAGGCTGCGGATAAATTCTTCCGGCTTTACACCGGGTTTCAGGCGATGTTCATACGTGCCCATCACCAATTCGCCCTTTGGGTTACTTGGTCCTTTCGGCGCAGGGATTGCCTCCGCGCCGGCATTATAAATCGTCGCGACATAGCCTTTTTGCGCATCGCCCTGCAAACGCGCTACCACGTGGTGGCCTTGAAATCCTGCCACCAGATAGGTTTCACCATTTTGTTTTAGTTCAGCACTCTTGGCACCAACATATTTACGCATGCTTTTAGTATAGGGTGTGGCGTCACGCTCTGAGCGTTTATACGGCGGTATGTCGTAGTTTTCTATATCACGAACTTCTGTGCGGTCTGCCGCAATTATTTTGAGCACGCCGCTCATTTTATCGATATCTGCCTGCTGCTTTTCGTTGAGTGAATCTTTGTAAATGGCCGCGAGGCTCTGTAACCACACCACATAACCAATCTGCGATTCTTCGGTGCGTGCACCACCTGCATGATGCGGCTTTGCGTCCACGATGGAGCCTTCAAAGTCCTGCACCTTATCCATTTGCGCCTGGTATTTATCGATGTTTCCGAGCAGGCGCTTGATATTCGCAATTTCTTTCTCGGCTGCATCGCGGTCGGTTACCTGAAGCTTCGCCAGAATATTTTCCTGCTCGACCAAAAAATCCTTACCGGGCAGAACCGTCGGCATCGGGCCGCGCGTCACACTCAGTTGGAATGTCATGTCATTGTGATCCCAGCCCAGCAAGGCATATTCGGAGGGCATTTCAGCATGATAAAAATTGTAATTTAGGCCTTTACCAAGGCTGGCAGGTATCTCACCAGTGGCTTCCATTGAAAGTGGATAATCTTTATGCGCTCTATCGCCACGCTCCACCACCTGCCCAAGCTTTACCCTTTTTGGGTCAACGGTCAGCTCCGTCACCTCGTATACCGGCAAATGCGGATGAAATTGTATCTGCATTCCGTGCTTCAGCTTAATATCCACGTTCGCATTATTAGCTGCCCTATTCACCGTTTCGCCGGCATCCTGCACGCGATCTTCAATCTTGTGCACCACACCTGTGGTGTAGCCTCTATTCATCGCATAATGCGAATACACAGGCACATCACCCGAAAAATGCACCTTCGCATGTTTACGCGATATCGCTTCATCACCTACCACCCGCGTGCAATCCCACTCGCGCCCGATCGTGTGTGGCCCCCGGCCAGTAAACGTAAATTCTTCCTTTGTGCCTGCCATGCGGAAAGTCACGAAAGGTTGTTGTGTTTCATCGCGCCCCACAGCGACCACTTCCATCTCATGTTCTTTTTCCAGCAGTTGAACTTTTATGCCCACCTGCAGGAATGTCAGCTCACCCTTTTTTATTTTGTTCATCTTATCGGGGGAAGGCGGCGGCGTTATCACTTCTGGCTTTGGTTCCACTTCTGGAACTGCCGCAACCACATCCCTTACTGGGTTACTGGAACGCCCCTTGTTTTCCGAAAAGTGAGAATAGGTCACCGCTTCGCCAGCAAATTCTATTGACGCATGCGTGCGTGACACCAGCTCATCTTTCACCCGATAACCAGATGCACGACTTCGGCCAATCGTGTGTGGGCCCACACCCGTGAAAGAAAATCTTTCGCCTGTTGCTGTCAGCTCAAAAGTGATCGAGGGCGCAGACGGGTCATCCCGATTAATTGCTTTCAACTCTATTTCGTGTCTGCCTTTGAGCAGTTGGATTTTTGCCCCAACAGTCAGGTCGGTTTTTTGACCATCTTTTATATCGTGCATAAAATACGCCCACTGGGTTTCTCGTACATTTGAGTGTACGGCTAAAAGCTTAATTTACCGTTAAAAAACCAAGGCTTGCACGAAGTGTGCTTATCGGGCACTATCGCCATATATGTCTGAAAATCAATATGTTGGCTATATGGCGGCGGAGGGATATGAAACCCCGCTGCTGGAAGAACTGGGCAGCGCGGTGAAAGCCGTACATGGGCGTTTGGTGCTGGCTACTCAGCCTAAAACGCCGCCTGTGTGGGCACAAAACACGTGGTTCGAGCCGCAGGAAATTCCGTTTGAATCCATCGGTGATGCCGCCAAAAGACTAAAAGCCATTCAACGTAACTGGGCGTGTTATTCGCTGGAGCATCACCGCCGCGCCGCGCTCATTGTTGAAAAACTCCCGCATGTGTCGATGAAGCCCATTACCTTTTTGCAACCACTCCCCACCGCACCATTGGGCGGGTTTATGCTGGTGGATAAAAATCTCATGCTGGCTTCTGGCAAAACTGCAAGCCCGTTTGCGGATGGCGAAGTGAATTTTGTGGAAGATAAAGAAACACCGCCCAACCGTGCTTACCTCAAATTATGGGAAGCCTTCACAGTGCTGGGCATCCACCCCAAAGCGGGCGAAGTGTGCCTTGACCTTGGTAGCAGCCCCGGCGGGTGGAGCTGGGTGCTCGCGGGGCTTGGCGCAAATGTCATCAGCGTCGATAAAGCACCTTTAGCGCCACACATCGCGAAATTACCGAACATACAGTTTCTGCAGGAAAGTGCCTTTGGGCTTGAGCCTGCCAAAACGGGAAATGTCGACTGGCTGTTTTCTGACATCGCCTGCTACCCCGAACGGCTTCACACGCTCGTGCATAAATGGATGGCGAAGGGTGCGGCAAAAAACTTCCTCTGCACCATTAAGCTGCAAGGCAAAACCGACCACGCTGCCGTACAGCAATTTGCGGCCATTCCACATTCTCGCGTGTTGCACTTATCGTGCAACAAGCACGAGCTTACCTGGTTAAAACTAGCTTAAGAAGGTAAACCCGGCAGTGTCGGTTTTGCCGCACGCTCTTTCATCTGCCCCTGCCACGGCGCATCCTTCGGCGTCGATAGCTGCTTTGGCAACGCGTGCTGGCGTTCGTAATAATCCAGCACCGCATTGTGTAATGGCCCCAACATTGTTTGTAAAAGCCTGCTATCACGGAACATCTCGTGGGCAGTTTCTATATTTTCGGGAATATCAAATCGCGGCATGCGTGCCACGGGTTTGTTCGGCACCACAATATGCCGGTATGTACCGGTGCGGTCTATCTCAGCCGGGGATGTTTCCGGCTTTCCGAGCGCTTTATAAAGCGCATCCATTTTTGCAAACATGGTGCGCAGCGAAGGCACCTGCCCGCCGAGTGAACCTATTGCCGAACCTTCCAGCGTGCTGTCAATCACAGCGCTACTGCGCGCACGCTCTTCCACCTTCACGTTTTTTTCAATCGTCTCGCGCAAAGCTTGTGTTAGCAGCGCCATCGCAAGGAACGGGTCCATCGAAGCACCGCCATAGCGCACTTCAAAATGTGGCCCTTCGCCATGTGCCAGGCGCAGCGCTGTCGTAACATCTATGTCACTTCCGTAACTGATAGAACTCGGCGCGCTCATCTTACGACTGAAGCGGTCATAAGAATCAGGCGATGGCGCAAATATCAGCGTGGCAGCATGCAGCACGGGCAGAAGGTCACGCGCCAGATATTGTACCAGTGGCGATGGCGTGTAGCGCGGATGGTCGGGGTCTTTGCTCCAATTATGCCAGAACAGATTATTGCCCAGCTCATCGCGTAGCCCGATATGCAGGTGTCCGGCGCTGCCGGGGCGTTCAGGTTCACTGTCATTGCCTGCCGGAAACGGCTTGTCCCCGAAGTCGATATATTCCGCACCAAATTCTTTTGCATAGCGGTTTGAAAGCGACCGTATGGCATGAAACAGTCTGGCGACTTCATCTGGTGGCAACAGGCGGCTGATCAGCTCATATTGCCCATCGCCTGCTTCTTCTATCAAATCCGACAGTAGCTTTTGTTTTCCTTCCGCACCAAAGCGACCTGACACAAGTTGCCGCGCGCCTTTTAAGTCAAACTCGTTCATATCAACAGGGGCTAAACTTCCATCGGGCTGGCGCTCAATCGCATAGCCCTCTACATCAAGCCCACCGGTGATGCGGATGCCAAAATTTTCTTTGAGCACGCGCATGTTCTCGCGAATCATCGCCAGCGCGGGGCCGTGAATCTGCGCGCGATAATCCACGGGGGACATATCGTTAAACGGCAAATCTTCATAGCGTGTGTGGCGCATAAATACTTATCACGCTGATTTTAAAGGATTTCAGTTAATAAATGATTAATCAAAACTGGAGAGGAGATTTTTCACTTCCGTGAAGGAGTGCCAGTTGGCACCCCCTCACAGAAGACCCTTACGGGTTAGAAAAGAAACAAGACCCTAGCAGCCACTACGCCATCGCCTCAACCTTCAACTCCACGGGGATCTTCTTCCCGTGTTGCTGCAGGAACGCAACCAGCGACACCTTTTCGAGGTGCGTGGTCGAGAGGCCCGCCTCCGCGAACCACTTGAGAATCTTATACGACCGGAGCCCACTCGCGAAGCGAACGGCCTCCTCAATCGTCACCCACGTACGATCCTTGAGCGGAGTCAACATGAGCCACTTCCTTTTTCTAGGCTCTTCGTACACACAGCCTTACGGACTAACACGGTACGAAAGAGCAACCTGAACGGACAAGCTACTCGTCTTCACTTCACTTGTTTGCTGTCCATAGCTATCTGTCCCCGCAAGGTACAAGATAAATACGCTACGGAGAACAAACATCAGGTGAATCCTTCAACCTATCAAAAAAAGATTAAAAGAACGCTAATATCTAAAACGTAGGGCGGTATATCCGGCGTAACACCTTCATAACAAAGGATAATGTCGCTTTTTTGCCAAAAGCGATTATTCACGCCCCCCACGCAGTAAAACCGTTGCCCCGTACGCCAAACATAGTGTAAAAGATAGTCCCCGATAAAGGGCTGCGGAGGAATGGCCGAGTGGTTTAAGGCAGCAGTCTTGAAAACTGCCGTGTTCGCAAGGGCACCGTGAGTTCGAATCTCACTTCCTCCGCCATTTTAAACAGCCGCCATGCGGCGGCTGTTTAAAATGCGGTGAGTGGCAGATGAGAACTCACCAGTTCGAAAAAATGCACCGCATTTTAGACGGCGCTAGCCGCCCTTCAGGGTGAGGAAAACGCCCTAGCGTTTTCTGAATCAATCTCACTTCCTCACCTACCCCCTCCCCATTTACACATCCCTTATGCATCCGCCACCAAACTGCATCGCACCTTTATGCGGCGCCGTGTAAGGTTTTCATTACTGAATCAATAAGGGTGTGTGTTGCTAACGCGCATTTGCCCAACCGAAAAGGGAAATTTATGGGTCGCGGAATTCTTCTTTGGCTGATTGGCGTACCTATTCCCATCATCATTTTGCTCGCCATTTTCTGGCGTTAAACCATCCATAAAAACCATCATTACAGGAGCTCTCATGCGTTTATTTATCATTATTCTCGGCCTCGGATTTATTGCCTCCTTGGCAACTGCTTGCAACACCATGGAAGGTGCCGGTCAGGATATTCAAAAGGGTGGCGAAAGCCTTGAAAGAAGCGCCGACAAACACAAATAGCACGCCCGCCTTAGGGCATTTTTATAAAGGAGACTAGCATCATGAACCCGCTTATCGCTGTATTACTCATTGTCTTGTTATTCGGCGGCGGTGGCCTCGGATATTACCATTCCGGCTACATGGGCCTCGGATATGGCGGCGGCAGCATTTTGTTGCTAGTCGTATTAGCACTTTTGCTCATGCGCCGAAGGTCGCTCTAACTGCTCCACATCTGCCTCTGATTGTGCTAGAAAGATTCTGGGCATCATCAGAGGCAAAAATGAAAAAACAGACACTCACACTATTCTGCTTCAGCGGCATCGTGCTTTTAAGCGCCTGCGTGGCAGGCACCACGCCACAGCCCTTCAGTCAGCGCAGCAACACCGAGATAGCAAAAATCGTTGGCGACATCCAGCAGCCGAGCCGCCAGCCGTGGCTGAATTACGTGTTCGACATTCAGGTCACCAGCGGCGACGCGGTGCTCCGCCCGTTCAATGAATCACTGCTTTACCCGAGCCGCGCGAAGGACGAGTCCACGCGTGTGCTACTCCGCCCCTCGTCCATCGGCACGCGTGATGGCGTGAAAGGCGTTCAGGTCAGCACTGGCCTGTGGCAGGAACATTCTTTAAACCGCGCCAAGGCGCATCTTCCCATCGACCTCACCTTGAAGCCTACGGGCACAGAAGGCGCGTTTGAGCCAGACACCAACACGCCTATCAAAGCACGGCTGGTGTGTGAAGAATGGGCGCAAGCCTTGGTAGCGAAAAACGCACCCCCAACAAAGCCAGACCGCTTGAAGCAAGCCTTCATCGACAACTGGAAAAAAGAGCGCACAGCTAAGGTTAAAACACCACTTGCACCTTATAAAGTAGGCGTGTATTGGGTGATTCCTGTGGAAGTGAATCTAGAGCACGCTGACTTCCGTGCAAACTGCCTTTAAAGGAATAAAAGCATGACCGACATCATACGCATCGACCCCGGCGCACGCATGAGCGAAGCCGTTATCCACGGCGGTAAGGTTTACACTGCGGGCGTGGTGGCAGATAGCACCGTGGGCAAATCCGTGTTCGAACAAACCAAAGACGTGCTCAAGCAGATTGATGAGATTCTTGCCAAAGCAGGCACCGATAAAACCCGCATCCTTAAAGCCAATATCTGGCTCACCGACATCGCCACATTTGGCGACATGAACAAAGCGTGGGATGCATGGGTCGTGCCCGGAAAAACGCCCGCGCGCGCCACGGTGGAAGCCAAGCTCGCCGCCAAGGGCTACGGCGTGGAAATCATGATCGAGGCCGCAGTTTAATATATAAAATTAAGGTCGTTTTATGAATATCATGAATCGCATTCGTATATACCACACCGTTCTTGCCAGCCTCTCCATACTGTCTTACATCACAGGCGAGCTTGGCATCATACATGCGTGGCTGGGTTATGGTGTTGCAGCCGTCATTGTGTTTCGCTTATTGTGGGTACTAAGCGGCGAGCGGCAGGTTGGCCTGATGCGCTTTTATCCATCTTTTGAAGGTTTGAATCTGTGCAATGCTTTCACGCACCCCTCAATTAGCAAAACACTCCTGTTGGGCATCGCTGTAAGCGTCATTCTTGTCACGCTTACCGGCATCATAATTGATAAAGGTGAGTCTATTGGTTTTGTGAACGCCAGTTTTATGGCCACGGCTCTCACCGACGATGATAACCATGAAGAACACCGCAAAGAGGATGATGGCTTTCTCGTCGAAGTGCATGAATTTTTTGGCAACCTCATGCTGTTATTTGTTGGCATGCACATAACATACCTCGTGTTGTTCAAATTTCCTCTGGCTAAATTCATGCTGTTTATACCCCGGCAGGGCTCAAAAGATAAAGATGACAAAATTGAGTAACGCGCTAGCATCCACGCACCAGCACGACGTTATCATCATCGGGGCGGGGGCCGCAGGGCTCATGTGCGCGATAGAAGCCCGAAAACGCGGCCGCCGCGTGCTGCTGCTGGACCACGCCAAAGCTGCGGGGGAAAAAATCCGCATCTCCGGTGGGGGGCGCTGCAACTTCACCAACATCCACGCCACGCCTGCGAATTTCATTTCGGAAAATCCGCGCTTTTGCATCTCGGCCTTAAAGCGTTACACGCCGCAGGATTTTATTGCGCTCGTGAAAAAGCACGGCATCGCGTACCACGAAAAAACCTTGGGGCAACTGTTCTGCGATGGCTCCTCGCAGCAGATTATCGACATGCTGCTCGCCGAATGCCAGGCCGCGAACGTCACGCTGCAGCTGAACACGCGCGTGACCTCCCTCACCCGCAATGGCGAATCTTTTACCGTCAAAACCGACAGTGACACACGCACCTGCCAGTCCGTTGTTATCGCCACGGGCGGGCCGTCCATCCCCAAAATGGGCGCGAGCGGCTGGGGGCATGACATTGCCAAACAATTCGGCCTGAACATCATCACGCCACGCGCGGGGCTGGTGCCCTTCACGCTGGATGAGGCAATGCTGCGGCGTTTTAATCCGCTTTCCGGTATCGCGATGGAAGACGTGGAAGCGCGCGCAGGCAGCGCCACCTTCCGTGAAGCGATGCTGTTCACGCATCGCGGGCTTTCGGGACCAGCCATTCTGCAAATCTCATCTTACTGGCAGCAGGGTGAAGCCATCACGCTGAACTTACTGCCCACGCATGATATTTTCGCCGAACTCAAAAACCGCAAAGTCAGCAACGGCAAGCAGGAGCTACACACCATGCTGGCCGAACTGCTGCCCAAGCGCCTCGCTAATGCCATTTGCGAATTCAATAATCTCGGCGGCAGGCTCGCGGATTTTTCGCACGCCAAGCTCGAACAAGTGGCAGACAGCATCCAGCGCTGGCGCATCACCCCAAATGGCACAGAAGGGTATCGCACGGCAGAAGTCACGCTCGGCGGGGTGGATACAAACGAGCTTTCCTCCAAAACCTTTGAAGCAACCAAAGTCAAAGGCCTCTATTTTATTGGCGAGGTGGTGGATGTGACGGGGCACTTAGGTGGCTTCAACTTCCAGTGGGCATGGGCGTCGGGCCATGCCGCAGGGCAATGCGTGTAGAAGATTTTATATGAATGAAGATATAAAAGGTACTTTTGAAGATATAAGAAAATCATATCGTGACTGTGCCATTGCACTCAGCCTTGTGCAACCTACCATACTTGGCAATAGCGATAACATTACTATAGATAAAACTTCTATGGTTAATGCCATGCATGTAATTAGAGATGCCCTATTACACCGTGCGACCTTAAGCGCCTTAAGAATATATGACCCAAATACTAATCATACAAGCAATAGAGACCGCCAAGTTTGTGATAAACTTTTTCGGCTAATTCGGAATAGCAATACTTCCTATGAAGAGCTTGAAGCTATTGAAAAAATTTATAGTAACATTAAAGAATCTAATAATTTCAAGGAACTCAAAGATATCCGAAATGGCAGAATAGCACACTCCCTAACAGAAAAAGGCGCGGACAACCTCTATAGTAAGATTTGCAAACTTCACAACGAAACATTACCTCTAATAGAAAAATTAGAGCTCTATTTACTTCAAGAAAAAGATAAAAATTTCTCTCATTCTTTCTGGAATGAAACTGGCCGAAGATTCTGGAAATGCATTTTTATTGAGGGTGGAAAGTACACTAAAAAGTAATTGGCTTATTGCTGCTTCGCTTCCAGCTCTAGCCAGCGTTCTTCGGCCGCCTCGAGTTCCCTTTGTGCCTTGCCAAGGCGGCGGCTCGCGCGGTCGAACACTTCGGGGTTCTTCACATATAAATCCGCATCTTCAAGCTGCGCGTGCAGGGTGGTAATTTCAGACTCCAGCGCTTTAATCGTCAGCGGCAGTTTTTCCAGTTCATACTGTTCTTTGTTCGACAGTTTCTTGGCCAGCACCACCACGGGCTCAGGCGCGGCTATGACTTTTTTCACCACCGTTTTTTTATTCTGGCTCTCAGGCTTTGCGGCAGGTTTCTTTTTGCCAATCGCTTCTAAATATTCTGAGTAACCACCAATCACGCTCTGCACTTTACCTTCGCCTTCAAAGGCCAGAGTGCGTGTCACCGTTTGATCCAAAAAGTCGCGGTCGTGGCTTACCACAATCAACGTGCCCTTATAGCGCGAGAGGATTTCCTCCAGCATGTCGAGCGTATCCATATCCAAATCGTTCGTCGGTTCGTCAAGAATCAGAAAATTGCCTGGCTGCGCCAACACACGTGCCAGCATCAGGCGGTTGCGCTGCCCGCCCGAAAGCGTGCCGACCAAATCATTCACCGAGGCGGGGTCGAACAAAAAGTCTTTTAAGTAGCCGCACACATGGCGCACTTTGCCGCCCACTTCCACATAATCGCCGCCCTGCGGGCACAGTGTGCGCTTCAGCGTGTTCTTGTGATCTAAATCTTGGCGCTTCTGGTCGAAGTATGAAATCTCTACGTTCTTCGCCAATTTCACTTTGCCCATGTCAGGCTGTAACTCGCCCAGCAGCAAACGCAGGAATGTGGTTTTGCCGGAGCCGTTACGCCCCAAAAGCCCAATGCGGTCGCCGCGCATAATGCGCTGGCTGAACTGGCTGAGGATGGTTTTTTCGCCCGCGCCGGTGTTGAAATGTTTACTCACTTTATAAAACTCCGCCACGATGCGTGACGAAACATCCAGCTCCGTAATCGGGTCGATTTCAATTTTCTTCACCGCCTTGCGGTAGTTGCTCATGTCCTGCTTTAAACGCTCGCGTGCTTCGCGCACTTCTTCTAGCCTGCGCACGTTGCGCTTGCGGCGCGCTTTCACGCCCGCGCTGGCCCAGGCCACTTCCTGCGACACGATTTTGCTGCGGTTTTCCAGCTCGCGCGCTTCTTGGTCTAATAACTGTGCCGACCATTCCTCAAAATACCCGAACCCGCGCGGGCACACTTTCACCACGCCGCGGTCGAGCCAGAATACTTTGTCGGAAATATTCGCGAGGAAGGTTTTATCGTGGCTCACGCACAGCAGCGTACCGCGGTATGATTTCAAATATTCTTCCAGCCACTCGATGCCGCCCAAATCCAGATGGTTCGTCGGTTCATCCAACAGCAGAATGTCAGGCGCTTCCACCAGCGCGCGGGCAAGCGCGGCGCGGCGCAACTGGCCGCCGGAAAGTTTACCCATGGGGTCAGCAGGGTGCAGCTCCAAGGGCGTCAGCACCATATCCACCATGTATTTATGGTCTTCATTTTGGCGCTCAGCCGAAAGCCCCGCAAAAATATAGTCTTCTACCGTTTGGTGCGTAGGTGGATACACTTCCTGCGGCAGGTAACCAATCGTAATGCCGGGGTGCTGGAAGCGCTTGCCGCCATCTAGCTCGCGCGTACCGGTAATCATCTGCATCAGCGTGGTTTTGCCCGCGCCGTTTTTGCCAATGAGACAGATTTTATCGCCCTCGTGAATATTGAACGAAATGTTCTCGAACAGCGGCTTGCCGCCGAAGGTCACGAGCGCTTCTGTCACGCTGAGAATGAGTGGTTCTGCCATAATTTCCCTTACCGCACGAAGGAAATAAGCCAAAATGCGCCTCATGTCATTGGAAAACTGGTTTTTTTATTGAGGCATGCCCCACTGCCGCGTTATGCTTATCGTCACATCACCCCACGGAGAAATTTCATGCGCACGTCGCATATCATTATTGTCGCCATCATTATTTTAGCCGCCGTATTCGGTCTTAGCCGCGTGTTTCCTGACACCATCTCTGCAGAATCCAGCCGCATGGATTTAGTGCAAAGCATCATCATCGCTGTGTTTTTGATTGCTTCGCTCGTGGCAAGCTCGCGCTTTAACACCAGCCAAGTCATCCGCTATGGCCTTATCTGGTGCGCGCTGATACTGGGCCTCGTGCTTATCTACAGCCTCGTTCCGGATGTGAAAGAGCGCATGGCAGGCACGCTGCTACCCGCAAAACCCGTGGCGCTCGAGGATGGTCGCGTGGAAGTACGCGCAGGTGTGGATGGGCATTTTTATGTTGATGCTAAAATTGGCAACACGCCAATCCGCTTCATGATTGATACTGGCGCGAGTGACGTGGTACTCACGCCAGATGCCGCAAAGCGCCTTGGCCTGGTGCTCGCACCGGAAGATTTCAACAAGCAATATAACACTGCCAACGGCCCTGTGATGGGCGCGCCCGTGGTGCTCGAAAATGTGACAATGGGGCCCATCACCGTGCGTGATGTGCGCGCCAGCGTAAACGGGGCAGACATGGACTTTTCGCTGCTGGGGCTCAGTTTCTTGAATGAAACGGGCGGCTTTGAAGTGAGCGGCGACCGCCTGGTTATACGGCCTTAAGCGTAGAAACTACTCTTTGGCTTCTGCTTCTTTCTTTTTATTGGCCGCTTTTTCTTTTTGTTTTTCGGCCCGCGCTTTGCTCACTTTTTTCTTCAGTGCATCACGCTCTTCCGCCGTCAGCTTACCGTCTTTATTGGCATCCATTTTATCGAAGCTATCCGATGCGCGGCGAACATAATCCTCGCGGAAAATCGTCTGGCGACCGGGAATTTCTTCGCCGGATATCTTGCCGTTTTTATCCTGATCAAATCTTGTAAAGCGCTCTTTCATGCGTTCAGCGGCTTTCTGTGCAGCTGCTTCATTCGATTGCGCATTCGGATTTTTTTCTTTCCAACGGTTTTCCTGCGCCTGAATCATTTCTTTTTCAGTAATCGCGCCGTCTTTGTTCAGGTCAAATTCTTTGGCAAAGAAATTCTGCTGCAGGGCTTCTGACTCTTGATTTCCTGCAAACAATAATGTGCTGGTGCCAGCCACCGCTAATACCAACGCCACTGCTGCTATCGTTTTCTTTCCTACCAACTGCATCGTTTTTCTCTCTTTATTGTCTTAAGATTAAGCTCTTAAGCGATATTTTGTTTACGCGCAAGTCCGCTGCAACAGGGGCAGGCCTTGTCTTTGATAAGGCGTGATTTTCTGGTTTCAGCTTTTAAGGCATCATAGTGCAGCACGTGGCCTGCAAGGCTGTTTTCCATACCGGTGATTTCCTTAATTACCTCCACCGCCATCAGGCTACCCACCACACCAGCGGCAGCGCCCAGCACGCCATTATCGGCACAGCTCGGCTGCGCATCGGCCGGTGGTTCTTCCGGGCAGAAGCACTGATAGCACGGCTCTTCGTCGCCTGCGTGCGGCTTAAACACTGCCACTTGGCCCGAAAGCCGGATCACCGCACCCGACACCAATGTTTTGCCCAGTTGATAGCAGGCTTCATTCACCACGAAACGCGTCGTGAAATTATCGCTGCCATCCACCACCACATCATAACGGCGAATAATATCTTCCGCGTTATCCGCTTCCAGTCGCACGGGGTATGTCTTCACCGTAATATCGGGGTTTAAATCCACCAGCGCATCGTGCGCGCTTTCGGTTTTATGCCTGCCGGAATCCGCCGTCTCGAACAGAATTTGGCGCTGCAGGTTTGATGGCTCCACACGGTCGCTATCCACCACGCCCAGCTTACCCACGCCAGCCGCAGCCAAATAAAGCAGCACAGGGGAGCCAAGCCCTCCCGCACCAATCACCAGCACTTTTGCGTCCTGCAGTTTTTCTTGACCTTCAGGGCCAATTTCCGGCAGGGCAATATTGCGTGCGTAGCGCCGTTTTTGCGCTTCGTTTAAAATCATAGTTCGTTGAACAGGTCCGTCGAAAGGTAGCGTTCGGCGAACGAGGCCAGAATCACCACAATCAGCTTGCCCTTCATGTCGGGGCGAGCGCCCACTTCTAGCGCAGCGGCCACGGTTGCGCCGGAAGAAATCCCGCACGGGATGCCTTCCATGCGTGCCATCTTGCGCGCCACTTCAAATGCGGTCTGGTTGCCAATGGTCACCACTTCATCCAGCATTTTCTTGTCGAGCACGTCGGGGATAAAGCCTGCGCCGATGCCCTGAATTTTATGCGGGCCGGGTTGACCGCCGGAAAGTACGGGGCTGTCTTCTGGTTCCACAGCAATGATTTTTACACTAGGCTTTCTAGCCTTCAGCACTTCGGCCACACCTTCAATCGTACCGCCGGTGCCCACGCCGGAAATAAACGCATCCACTTTGCCGTTCGTGTCATTCCAGATTTCTTCCGCCGTGGTGTTGCGGTGAATCGCTGGGTTGGCTGGGTTTTTGAACTGTTGCAGCATCACCGCCTTTGGGTTGCCGGCCAGAATCTCTTCGGCTTTTTCAATTGCGCCGCGCATGCCCTTTGCAGCAGGCGTTAGCTCCAGTTCTGCGCCGAGAATTTTCAGCATCTTGCGGCGTTCCACGCTCATGCTTTCTGGCATGGTAAGAATCAATTTATAACCACGCTGCGCGCAAATAAATGCCAGCGCAATACCCGTATTTCCGGAAGTTGGTTCCACCAGTACGCTGTCTTTTTTCAGTTTGCCCGAGGCTTCCGCATCTTCAATCATGCCCAGCGCCAAGCGGTCTTTCACGCTGGCGAGCGGGTTAAAGAATTCGCACTTCACATAAATATCGGCCACGCAGCCTGCTTCTTTGGCAAGGCGGTTCAGCTTCACCAGTGGCGTATCGCCCACCGTGTCCACGATGCTTTCATATACTTTGCCGCGACCTTTGGTCGTGTATTTCACATTCACTTTTTCATTCGCTTTGAGTGCTGCACTCATAATTGACTCCTAAAAAATTATACATACCTGAAGTCGCTTCACCGCGTGAGGGCACATTAGTAGATTTTTGGCGGCTGTCCAAGGAAAAATGTATGGTTCTCCCTATAAAAAATAGGGTCTATATGCTGAAATCACCCTTGCGCTTACCCTCGATGGTAATGCCTTTGGCTTTCACCGCATCGCACAGGTCGGAAATGGTGAGGCCTTCCATTTTGTTGAGCGCTTGGCCGCGCAAATCATCGCACATCGGTTTCATGATGTGCAGTTGCAGTGCCGATGGCGGCGGCTCACCTTTATCCTGCTGCTCGAGCGCCTCAATCGAAAGAAAAATCTCACTTAAGCGGATTTTGCGGCGCTCGCGGGCCAGCACATAACCACCTTTGGGGCCACGCACACCTTTCAGCACGCCGTCATGCACCAGTTTTTGCAGCATGTGCTCTAAGTAACGCACCGACACGCCCTGATATTGGCAAATTTCGCGGCTGCGCACAGGGTCGGCGGTCACGCGGCAGGCGATATACAGCACCGCCTCAATGGCGATAAATGCTTTTTTGCAAATGCTGTGTGCCTGTGTCATCGCCCATCAACCATGTGTGCCGGTAGAACCAAAACCACCTGCGCCGCGTGCGGTTTCTTCCAAATCGTCCACCACTTGCCATGCACCTTGCGTAAACGGTGCCAGCACCATTTGTGCCATGCGCATGCCGCGGGTAATGGTAAATGCTTCCGTGCCTAAATTCACCAGCAGCACTTTAATTTCGCCGCGGTAATCCGCGTCAATCGTGCCGGGCGTGTTCAGCACCGTGATGCCGTTTTTAAGTGCGAGGCCGCTACGCGGGCGAATCTGCGCTTCAAAGCCTTCGGGCAGTGCCATCGCGAAACCGGCGGGCACCAGCTGGCGTTCACCGGGCTTCAGCACCACATCGGATGCAATCGCGGCGCACAGATCCATGCCTGCGCTTTGCGCGGTGCCATAGGTCGGAAGCGGAAAATCTGCGCCATGCGGCAATACGGTTACTTTTACGCCAATTTGCTTCATGCTATGCGGTCCTTACGCTTTTGATTTTGGGCTGCGGGGTGCCAGCATTTTCTTCAAAATGCTCAGCCACTTTCACCGCGAGGCGGGTTGCCACGTCTTTTTTATTCATCTCGGGCCAGTCTTCCACTTTATCATTCGTGATGAAGTGGATGGACGTTTCATCTTTACCGAACACACTACCGCCTGAAACATCATTCGCTAAAATCCAGTCGCAGCCTTTTTTCTCGAGCTTCGCGCGGGCATTGATAATCAGCGCTTCCGTTTCCGCAGCAAAGCCCACCACTAATTTCGGGCGGCTGCCTTGGTGCTTCGCGAGGCATTCTAAGATGTCGGGGTTTTCCATGAAGGTGAAGGTGAGATCTTCCACACCGCCGGATTTTTTAATCTTCTGCTCCAGCACGTTGCTGCTGCGCCAGTCCGAAACGGCGGCAGCGCAAATCGCGACATCGCACGGCAGTGCTTTGTAGCATGCTTCCAGCATCTGGCGGGCGCTTTCCACCTTCATCACCTTCACACCCACAGGGTCGGTGATGTGCGTGGGGCCTGTCACCAGCGTTACTTCCGCGCCGAGGCGTTTGAGCGATTCGGCAATCGCGTGGCCCTGCTTGCCCGAAGAGCGGTTCGCGATATAACGCACAGGGTCAATCGCTTCCATCGTGGGGCCACTTGTCACCAGCGCTTTCATGCCTGCCAGCGGGCGGCCAAGGCGGTTATATTCATAGTAACGCAAAATTTCGGGCACAATCTGCTCCGGCTCTACCATGCGGCCCATGCCATATTCGCCGCACGCCATCTCGCCTTTTTCAGGGCCCACGAAAAATGCACCGTCCTGTCGCACCTGTTCCACGTTGCGGCGCGTGGTGGGGTGTTCCCACATGCGCACGTTCATGGCAGGCGCCACCAGCACAGGCTTGTCGGTCGCCAGCAGCAGCGTGGATGCTAAATCATCGGCAAAGCCATGCGCCATTTTCGCGATGATGTCGGCCGTGGCAGGTGCCACCACAATCAGGTCGTTCTTGCGTGAAAGTTCAATATGTCCCATTTCCGTTTCGTCGGTCAGGGAAAATAAATCGGTGTAGACTTTATTGCCGGAAACCGACGCACAGGTCAGCGGCGTCACGAATTGCTCGGCGGCTTTGGTCAGCACGCACGTCACACTCACGCCCTGTTCTTTCAGGCCGCGTATCAACTCAAGCGATTTATAGGCAGCGATACTACCGGTGATCACCAGCAGCACGGATTTCCCCGTGGCCATACCCATTCCCCTATCAATGTTCCCAAGGGCTTTATAGACCCGGAAACGGCAAAAATAAAGGGTTTTTAATGGTAAATTTGTTAATGAGTAAGGCTACCCGTAAGGGCAAAAAACGTCAGCACGGTCACGGTTGCGGATGCTGTCACCACAACCAGCAGTAGCGCCAGCATTTTGAGCGCCCATTTCAGGCGGTTGCCAGAGGAACGTTTTTTAAGGCTCGCCACTGTGTCGGGGTGCAGGCGGATGCCTTCTGGCGTCACCGCGCTGGCAAGGTGGCGGGCAGCAGAAAAGGCTGTTTTTAGGTCACTTAGCGCCTCTTTAGCACCTTCTGCCGCATGCAGTGCACGCGCCTTCGCGCCCAAATTGCTCGTTGCCCATTCCTGAATATAAGGGGCCGACATCTGCCAGATATTCACCGATGGGTTCAGCATACGCCCTAAGCCTTCGGCCATCACCAGTGTTTTTTGCAGTAACAGCAGTTGCGGCTGGGTTTCCATGTTGAATTCGCGGGTCACTTTAAACAACTGTGCCAGCAGTCGCCCGATGGAAATATCATTCTGGGGAAGCCCGAAAATCGGTTCAGCAATCGCGCGGCAGGCTTGAGCAAAACGCTCAGGCGACTCGGTCGCAGGCACGTAACCTGCCTCAAAATGCACACGCGACACCTTGGCATAATCGCGCTCAAAAAAGCCTTTCAGCATCTCACCCAGATAAAGCCGCGTTTTGCGGTCCACGCGGCCCATAATGCCGAAATCCACCACCACAATCTCGCCCTTGCCGTTGATGAACACATTGCCCGGATGCATGTCGGCGTGGAAGAACCCGTCGCGGAACACCTGCTTAAAAAACACTTCGCCTGCTTTGGCGATCAGTTTGTCTAAATCATACCCCTGCGCCGCCAGTTCATCGGCTTTATACACGCTGGTACCATCCACGCGCTCGAGCGTCAGCACGTTCTGGCTGGTGCGGTGCCAATCCACTGCTGGCACTTTAAAGCCGGCATCATTCTTGAAATTCTCTTTCAGCTCGGCGGCGGCGGCGGCTTCATAGCGCAGGTCCAGTTCCATGCGCGAGCTGTCGGCAAATAATTGCACCGCTTCCACCAGCTTCAGGCGGCGCGTGGCAGGTGCGCGACGTGTTACCATCTCGGCCAGCCACAACAGCAAATCGATGTCTTTCTCAAACCGTACGCCGATGCCGGGGCGCAGCACTTTTACCGCCAGCAGATTGCCTTCTTTGTCTTCGGCAAAATGCACCTGTGCGATGGAAGCAGCCGCCACAGGCTTCTTCTCGAACACGGCATAGGCTTCATCCAGCGGCTTTTGCAAATCGGCCTCCACTGTGCGTCGCACATGGCGGAAGGCAAAGGGCGGCAAGTTGTCTTGTAGCACAGAAAGGTCGGCGGCAATATCATCGCCTACCAAATCAGGGCGAGTGGAAAGCGCTTGTCCGAATTTAATAAACGTTGGGCCTAGGCGCGTAAGTGCGCGGCACAGGCGTTCGCCGCGCCTGCGTTGCCAGTGGCCGATGGCCAGCAGCTTCACAGGGCTAAGCAGTAGCGTTAGCAGCCAAAATTTCGGCAATAAAAAAAGCCCGTCGTAGCGGGCCAGCACGTAGCCAATATAAAAAAAGCGGATGCTGTTTTTAATGCCGCGCATTACTTAGA
Organism: Rickettsiales bacterium; assembly: GCA_044356525.1. Lineage (GTDB taxonomy): Bacteria > Pseudomonadota > Alphaproteobacteria > Rickettsiales > RGZB01 > CAYXPR01. The sequence goes on along the minus strand of JBIKVZ010000003.1, from coordinate 140,977 downwards.
TTTTCCATCCGGTGTGTAGCGCCACCACGCTGCTTGTCATGCGGCGATATTCTACTTTTTCAAATCCTGCCTGTTTCAGCTCTTTGGCAAAATCATCTGGTGCGGGGAACATGCGGATGCTCTCCACCAGATACTGATATGCCTCGCGGTCTTGTGTAATCATTTCGCCCACTCTCGGAATCACGTGGAAGGAGTATGTATCATACGCCTTCGCGAGTAATGGATTTGGCACATGTGAAAATTCAAGGCACAAAAATTTGCCGCCGGGCTTCAGCACGCGCAGTGCTTCTTTCAGTGCTTTATTCCGGTGCGTCACGTTGCGGATGCCAAACGCCACCGTGTAGGCATCAAATGCTTCATCGGCAAAAGGCAGGTTCTCGGCATTGCCTTGCTGCCAGCGTATGCCCTTTAAAATGCCCAAATCAATCGCACGCGCTTTGCCTTCTTTCAGCATGGCGGGGTTAATGTCGCACACCACCGCTTCTGCCATCGCACCTTTTTCGGCGGCGCGCTTTAAAAAGCGGAAGGATACATCGCCCGTGCCACCCGCCACGTCTAAAAGCTGGGTGCGCGGGTGTAGCGGAATCGCCTTCACCATCGCGTTCTTCCACAGGCGGTGCAGGCCGCCGCTCATCACGTCGTTCATCAGGTCATAGCGACTGGCGACGGACTGAAACACGCCGCCGACCAGTTTTTCTTTCTGCGCTTCCGCCACTTTGCGGAAACCGAAATCGGCCTGTGCGGGTTCTTTCTTCGTCTTTTTCTTGGGCTGTGCCATAGGCTCCCTCTTGCCATCAATGGGCGCGCATCTTATAAACAGCCGGAGCAAAAAGCAACGCGATAACACCTAGCGGCCAAGCCGTTCGGTAATGTTACAATTTCGCTAGGATGAGGCGAATAACGCCGAATTCTAGAACCGGAGCGCAGCGTACATCGAAGGCACGTGAGCACCGGAAGCGCAGCAATGAGGCGCTTAGTGCGCCCATCATAGTAGAAAATGGAGCATTACCGTCATGCCCGAATTACCCGAAGTCGAAACCGTCTGCCGCGGGCTCGAGTCCGCCATAAAAGGGCACAGCATTGAGTCCGTCACTCTCCGCCGGAAGGACTTACGCACCCCCTTCCCGCGCGGCTTTGCTGGGGCGCTGGAGGGTCAGTGTATCACTCACATCAGCCGCCGCGCCAAATACATCCTTATCCATCTTGCCAATAAAACCGTACTTATCATCCATCTCGGCATGAGCGGCACGCTGCTCATCCATCGCAAAGAGCCTGCCCTTAAAAAGCACGACCATGTGCTCTTTGCCCTTTCAGGCCCGTTGTGGCTGGTGTTTAACGATGCGCGGCGTTTTGGCCTTATGGATATTGCGCCCGAACCGACGCTCCCCACCCACCGGCTTTTTAAGGGACTAGGGCTTGAGCCGCTTGAAAAAGCCTTCACCGGCCCTGCGCTCCGCGCCCTGCTGAAGGGCAAGAAAGCGCCCATCAAAACTGCCATTATGGACCAGCGTTTGGTGGTCGGGGTGGGCAATATCTATGCCGCTGAATCACTGTTCATGACAGGCGTAAACCCCAAGCGGGCGGCGGGAAATCTCACACCGCACGAGTGCGAAGCCTTAAGCCAATCCATCAAAAAAGTGCTAAAAAGCGCCATTGCTTCGGGTGGCTCCACCCTCAGGGACTATGTGCGTTCCACTGGCGACAGCGGCTATTTTCAGCACGAATTTAAGGTCTACGGACGGGAAGATGAACCTTGCCTAACCTGCGGAAATCCAGTACAAAGAATAGTACAGCAAGGCCGTTCAACCTTCTTTTGCCCACTATGCCAAAAACACTAAAATCATTCTGCAAAGACCTCTGCTTCGCGCTTATTCCCATCACCGTGATTGCCGTGCTGGCTTACTTCGGCACCAGCGTCCGTGCGGGCGACAACTACTCCGCCGATATCAGCGACCTGCCCGTGTTTGAAGGCCTCACCGTAAAAGAAGAACTCAACACCGTGTTCGATAGCCCCGAAGGCCGCGTGGTGGATGTTTACATGGAAGGTGCGGCTGAAAAAGCTGATGCCGCCTATGATTTTTATGCCTCCACCTTACCTGAACTCGGCTGGAAAAAACGTGGCACCGCATCCTATGAGCGTGGCGATGAACAGTTGAATATGTCTTCTGAAAAATCCGCCGGTACGGTTACACTCAAATTTTCCATCCGCCCAAAAGGGGAATAGTCCATGCGCTTCGTTGGTTTTTGTATTGTTTTACTAAACCTGCTGATGCTCTCCTCTCCTGCGGATGCAAAGTGCGAAAAAATGGCGGAAGAACCACCAAAGGACCGCCCGAATATAGCGCTCCTTCACTGGCCTGAAGTGAGGATTCACCCTCATATTTCGATTGAAACAGATGCCACTCAGCCCGATGGCACAGGCACAGCCACGCTGTATGGTCCCATTGCGCACGCCAAAGAAGTAGAAAACTTCTATGTGGCGTTGTTCCGTGATCGGGGGTGGAAGCTTGCACCAGAGTACCAACCTTCAAACGCGTATATTTTCCACCATAAAAACCGTCGCATGACCCTAACGAGCGGTGCAGATAGCTGCATGGGATATTCTCTCACGTTGCATGCCGTGCCATTTGATGCCGCCAAGTATAAACCTGAAAAACCATTTGCCGTTGAATTTGGTGAAAAGTTATCCGAAAGCCTGCCTAAAATAGAAGAATCGAAGAAAGTCAAAAAGCGGGTGCTTTCACCAGAAGCAGAAGCACTGCCTCATAATAAAAAGCAAGCGGAAGCCGAAAAAGAAGCCGCAAAAGCTGATTCAGAAAAATCGGATGCGGATAAAACTGGCGCTGATAAAGACCCCAGTACTGAAAAACCGAAAGCCGAATAAGCCTCCGTTAGCCCTGGAGTACAAACACGCGTTTATTTTTTATTGTTATTGCGGAAGCTGTCGAGCGTCACCACGTTATTCGAGTTGCTCGTTTTAGGTGGTTTTTTGGCGGCGGCGGTTTTGCTCTTCGCCTTGGTTTTTTGTGGCTCCAGCTCCATCTGCTCGCCTTCTTCTTGCGGCTCGTCCTCGAAATCACCTTCGTTCGGACGGCGGAACTGCAGGCCGAATTTTACGCTCGGGTCAGCAAAGGACGTAATCGCTGCAAACGGCACTGTCAGATTCTGTTTGACGTTGTCGAAGCTGAGCACGATGGAAAAGCGATCTTCCTCAATCTCCAGCTCCCAGAATTGGTGCTGCAGCACAATCGTCATTTCTTCGGTGTATTTCTTTTTCAGCTCATCGGAAATCATTACGCCTGGTGCGTTCGTAGCAAACGAAATGTAAAAATGATGTTCGCCCGGCAAGCCGTGGCGCCCCACCAGCTCGAGCGCCTTCTTCACAATCATGTGCATGGCTTCGTCAATCAGCCTGCCATAATCCAGTAAATCATTGCCGTTATTATCTTGTGTCATAACGCCCTTCATGCGTTTTTAATTAGTGCGGGGGATTCTGTTGCCCGGCTCCCCCGCGGCCGCGCTTTACTTACTCGTAGTGCTTAACCCAATAAGGTTAGGCAGCAACTTTCAGCGGAGCGGATGCAAAATTATCGTTTGCATTTACTTTAATGATCCAGTCACAGAACAAGTCTGCCGGAGAATCACCCCGGGCAAAAACCACTTTTTTATTACGCATGTCGAGCCTATTTCGCCCCCGCCATAAAAGCCTTATTCCTAAAGCTTTCGTGGTGGAGGCGCCGGGTACCGCCCCCGGGTCCATCACGTCTATTCTAAGTAGCGTTTATCGCCATAGTTCTAAAAAGAACACCCTCATTATAGCCCCCCTTTGGGTTCGCCGCAAGCCTGTGACGCAGATTTTCTGCCGATTTTAAAGCCAGTTAGCCTATTTTGGGCTTTTCTTCCCCCTGTAAACAGGGGTGAAAATAGGGCTTGTCACCCCCTTGGTTTTTACTCTAAAAAAGAGGGCGAATCACACCCTAAACCCCTCCGAGAGTTTTCATGGCACTGACGAAAGAACAACTGGCTGAAGTGAAAGAAACCCAGAAGGCGGCGTATCAAACCCGCCGCGCCACCGTTCCCGCGCTGGAAAACATCCTGTTCGAGCCGATTCCAGTGCTCGACCACGGCTTTGTCCGTGTCGTGGATTACATGGGGGACGACAGCGCCATTGTGCAGGCTGCCCGCGTGTCATACGGCACGGGCACCAAGCAGGTCAGCCAGGACCAAGGCCTTATCAACTACCTCATGCGCCATTGGCACACCACGCCGTTTGAAATGTGCGAAATTAAATTCCACGTGAAGCTGCCCATTTTCATCGCGCGCCAGTGGATTCGCCACCGCACCGCGAACGTGAATGAATATTCTGCGCGTTATTCGATTCTCGATAAGGAATTCTACATCCCCAAGCGCGAGCATCTTGCGCCGCAATCGAAAAAGAACCATCAAGGTCGCAGCGATGAACCGCTCACCGAACTTGAGGCCGCGCGCGTGCTGGAAATCCTGAAGAATGATTCCAATCAGGTCTACAGCAACTACGAAGCACTCATGAATTGCGACCAGCAGGGCAACCCGCTGGATGAAAGCAAAAATGGTCTTGCCCGCGAACTCGCACGCATGAACCTCACGCTGAATTACTACACGCAGTGGTACTGGAAAATCGACCTACATAATCTGTTCCACTTCCTGCACCTGCGTGCCGACTCTCACGCGCAATATGAAATCCGCGCCTATGCCGATGCCATGCTCGACATCGTGCAAAAATGGGTGCCACTGGCATACAACGCTTTCATGGAATATCGCGTCAAAGGCGCGCATCTTTCCGGCAAAGGTGTTGAGGTCGTCAAGCGCATGATGAAGGGCGAAAAAGTCACGCAAGAAAATAGCGGCCTCACCAAGCGCGAGTGGGACGAGCTGATGATTACGCTCGGCTAATCACTTCGGGCAAAAGCTTTTATTCTCTCATTCCTTCACGCCCGCCGGAAGTCTATCTGGCTGAAATGTAACAATTTGTAAATTGTTACACGTGAAACATTTTAACCGTTTTTTAATGGTCTGCTGCCTATACTGCTATAATGGCAGAACTTTCAACCACACCGACCACCATTACCTATGCCGACCCCACGGGCGCGCAGCCTTTTAACGCGTCGCGCACCAAGCGGCACGACGCCATCATCGAGGCGGCGTTGCATGTAGACTTCGACCCAAAAAAACCGTATCTCGAAAGCAGTCAAACGCCTTACTTACTTATGGTGGGCGGTGGGCATTGCGCGCGCAAAACCGGCATGACCAAAATGCTGCTCGAGCGCGGCACTATCGATGGCGACGAAGTCTATATCAGCAACAACCGCATGGCAGGCGGGAAAATCATCGATGAAGATGGCAGGATTTTTTACAATCTGCCGGAGTTCAAATTATTCCCCAGCCACCCGCATCCTGAAAAAACACCCACACTGATTGATGAATATTATCATCTGCGCAGCAGGCTGGCTGAAGCCGCTATCGCCCGCCGCATCCCCGTGGTGGTTGAAGACCATTTTAACGATGTCAGTGAAACCTATAAGCTCATCGAAATTTTTGCAAAAGCGGGGTATAAAACCTGCCTCATCGGCAGTTGTGTTGGCCCTGAGCAATTGTTTTTAGGCATGCAATCTGATGCTGAGAACGCCGGCATCCATGCTGATAAAGAATGGGCGCTCACCACGCACCGCGACTTCGCCATCAATTTTAACGACTTCATCGCGCAGGTAGATATCGCCTGCCTCTATACGGTAGATGGCGAAACGCTTAGCGTCGTGAAAAAGAAAAAAGAACGTGATGGCATCACAGAAGTCGTATCGCCGGAACTGAATGCCATGTTCAAAAACTGGGCCACCGCGAACGTGCAGGCCGAATCAGCGGCCGACGTATTTGATTCCGCACACAAACCTCCCGTAACAGGAAAAATCGGCGATATCCTCGAGAAAAGCGATAGAGGTGAGCAAAGAAACCCAAACAGCCGCGCCTAGCGCTGGCTAATAGCCGTCTTTATAGCCTTCCACTTTTTTCCACCACACCACACTGCCAGACGCCTTGGCGCGTTCTTCGGAATATTTCAGGTAAGGCACCCACTTATTAATGAAGCGGAAGATACCATTTTCATTCATCCAGTGCGCGTACTGTACATATTCTGGGTAGTTAGAAAGGTGATTTTCTTCCGTACGGGCGCGTACGTAGTAAATGAAATTCACTCCCAGCAACATGACGCATTGGCGCAACGATGTTTGCCAATCCACCGTAATAATGAAAGGAATGGAAATCAGCCACCAGCTTAAGTTCTTGCTCAAATACGCCGGATGCTTGGTAAAGCGGTAAGGTCCGTTCGTTACCAGCCCACGATACGTCAGGTTCGAAAAGCGGCAACCCAGCGCCACTGTGGCAAGGGAATAGATGGCAATCGACAGCAGAATCACGCTGCCCCACATCACCTGCAGCACCGGGTTGCTGCCTGTAAACTCAGCCCAATATAAATTATCGTTATAGGCAAAATAGCTGCCGTAAAACACTGCGCTCCAGAATGGAGAATAGCACATAATAGCGGTCGCCCAGCCCACCATGGTGGGCTCTGCCGAGCGAATGTGATAGTCCGTGAAGCGCAGGGTCATGATGTAGCCGAGGGATGCAAATGCCACGTCTATCGTAAAAACAAAATTGTACAGATAGTCATATGCACGCATGAAATTTATGTCTGCTGCATAATCAAAATACATGAGGAAATCGAAATTCTGAATCATGTACACATACATCAGCGGCAGGAAGAATGCTTTTACCGTCCATGCGCGGAAATGCTCTGCCAGCACGCGCGCTTTCACTGGTTTAAAATTGAACAGCATCAGCTGCCCCATGTGCCAGTAGCCGTCCTCCGGCTTTTCCATGCGGATATCTACTTCTACAAAATAATAAACACTAAACAACAACAGGACGGGAAGCCCGAGATACACTGATTTCCAGAACGGGTCGAAGAAGTTTTTACGGTACTCAGGAAACAGCCAGTAAAAAAAAGCAATCACGCCGAATGTGCCAAGCAATCCCAGCAGCTTGATACCAACACGCACAAGATTCAGATCATTTCTTGCACCTAATTTTGCGCTCGGGTTTTTGTGAACTTTTGCCACCAGTAACTCATAGAGCACAATCGGCAGCGCGGCAGAGATTGAGCCCACAATGCCCTTGATATGCGCCGGTGCGCTAGGGAAGAATTGCGCCACCAGATAGACGCCCAAAAAAAAGCAGATAATGCCAGTGAAGTTCACCCACAGATTCGTGGTAGATGGCGGGCGTACCAACGTCAATTTAGGGGGCATAGTCTTCCTTACAGATTAAACCGGATTAGATGGCGGTGACGCCGGTGGTATGTCCAGATTGAACGACGGCGGTAGTGGTGGCGGAGCCGCCTGCTGAGGAGGTTGCACTTTATGCGCCGCCATGCGTTTTCGTACCGTGCGCAAAGTAAAAATGAATATGGACGCCACCAATAAACCACCAGAAATCGCCGATACGATATTGAGGATATGCACAACATCCGCCAACGCCACCCAGTAGTATTTAGAAATTTGTGCGCATGCCAGCACAAAAGAAAACACGGCACCAATGGTAGCGCCCGCACCACCCAGTATACGACGCGCCGTGCCAAACAAAAAAACAAACCCTATCGCTAACGCTGCAGCAGCACCGCCGCGCGCAATCCAAATGTCTTGTTCAAAACCACGAACGGGCTTCTGCAATAGCTCGTCAAGCGACTCAACCTGCGTGACTTCAAAATGCTCAATGGGATTAACGAATGCGCCCTGCTGTATCCCGGCGACAAGCACACGCGTGCCCACGGGAAGCGCTTTGTAAGAAACAACCAAATCGCCTAGTTCAAATGTTTGGCGTATGGCTTCTCCGGTAGGGCGGATAGAAATGCTCTCAGGGCCTGCAGTAACACGCGGCTGCCATGCGGCAGGAAATCGGCTAACAATTTCAGCCGGCATCGGCACCGTAACCATAATTTTCTTAAGTACTTCCGGCGCAACACGATAGGCACCAAACACTGGTGACTGCGTTTCAATGAATTTATCATCTAACATCGGAGAAGGATTACGGTAATCCCCGCTAAGGACGGCGAACTTGGCACTGTTAAAATAACGTTCATCAAATGCCTTTTCATAATCGTAAGTCAACTCACCTGTTGCAGAATCTTTGACTTCTTTTTCCACCCATTGAAACATCGCCACCTCGCGAGAGAGTGCCGCAACCTTACCGGCCGAGAAACCTAATTCGTCGTCCTTCAACTCTTCACCCGGACCAGTGGTTGCAATGAAATAGATCGGCTTTCCTTCGTACACAGGCTCATATGCGGCTGGGTCAATTTTATTGTATTTACCAACCTTCTCTACATAGGCTTGGTGCCGCACCAATGCCCGCTGCTCATTCCACACGTAACCTGCCGCACCTGCAGCTATTAGCACGAGCGCGATGAGGAAAGAAATCAAACTAAACCCTGAAGGCCTAGTCGCACCTACCGCTGTTTCAATAGGGGGAAGCGATGTATCTTTTTTGCCAAACATAAGCTGCTGCACCTCAAAAGGTTTTTGCCATTTTATCAAATATCTGGCGTGATTCCAAGTAATGCCTTGTGGCACCACTAATCACGCATAATTTGTTCGCGCTCGCGGTCCCACTCGCGCTGTTTTTCGGTCTCACGTTTATCGTATTTTGTTTTGCCTTTGGCGAGCGCAATATGCACTTTGGCAAAGCCTTTTTTGTTGAAGTAAATCGAAAGCGGCACCAACGTCAGCCCGCTTTTTTTAAGCTTGCCGATGAGTTTGCGGATTTCCGTTTTGTGCATCAGCAGTTTGCGCGGGCGACGCGTTTCATGGCTGAAATGGCTGGCTTTGGAATATTCTGGAATATAGGCATTGATGAGAAATACCTCGCCACCACTTACTTCCGCATAGCTGTCGGCAATGTTGGCTTTACCACCACGCAGGGCTTTTATTTCAGACCCTTGCAGCACGATGCCCGCATGCCAGTCTTCTAAAATAGCATAGTCAAAACGTGCACGGCGGTTCTGTGCCGCATATTGCGGGCCGTCATCCTGTTTCTTTTTCTTACCACCCGCCATAGATGCATACTTAGATAAGTTTTAAGAGTTTCAGCGCCTGCTGCACCTGTTTGCGTGATGATTCCGCTGGCAACACCAGCGGCAAGCGCATTTCGGCGCTGCACAGTTTCATAAGGCTGGCGGCATATTTCACCGGACCTGGGCTGGTTTCGCAGAACATCGCTTTGTGCAGCGGCATCAACGCGTCGGTGAGTTTTACTGCCTTGATATAATCCTTCTTAAAGCAGGCTTCCTGCACCTGTGCACACAGTTTCGGCGCAATGTTCGACGTGACTGAAATACAGCCAATGCCACCCTGCAAATTGAAAGCGGCAGCCGTGGAATCTTCGCCCGAAAACAACGCCAGCTTGTTTGCTTTAGCACCAAGCTGCAAACGCAGCGTCAGCGGACGTTCCAGATTCCCCGTGGCATCTTTTTGCCCCACCACACGCGGCAACGCGGCGATACGCGCCATTGTGGCATCGCTAATATCCACCACCGAACGGCCGGGGATGTTGTAAATCACCAGCGGGATGCGCGTGGCATCATGAATCGCTTTAAAGTGCTGGAACAATCCTTCCTGCGTGGGCTTGTTATAATACGGCGACACCACCAGCGTGGCATCTGCCCCTACTTTTTGGGCATGCTTCGTCATGGCAATCGCTTCATCGGTAGAGTTTGAGCCCGTGCCCGCCATTACCGGCACGCGGCCACGCGCCACTTTCACGCACAGCTCAATCACATGATTGTGCTCATCGTGCGTGAGCGTGGGGGATTCCCCCGTGGTACCGCAGGGCACCAACCCATGAATGCCTTCGGCAATCTGCCACTCCACAAGCTTTTTGAATGATTTCTCATCCACTTTGCCTTTGGTAAAGGGGGTAATCAGTGCCGTAAAACAACCCTTCAGCATATTTCCTCGTGTCATACTAATTTTATCTTGAGCCGTGAATGATTCCTGCCTATATCAAGAAGACACACTCGTCGGAACGACAGTTATAGCGCTAAATATGGATTTTTCAAAAGTTATTCTGCTGTAAGCCCTAACCCATGAACCCCCGCCGCTTTTTGCATTTGCTCTGCCTGATACCCGCCCTGCTGCTGGCGGCGCCTGCAGCCGTGCCCGCGGAAAGTAAGTCCGAGCACCCGTGGCAGCTGTCGAAAAGTGATTTTGAACATGCCAAAAATGCCAAACTCTGGTCGGGCCGCAACCGCTGGGACGAAGCACTTGCCCATGCCAAACGCGCCAAAGACCCGCTGATTTATGATATTTTCCTGTGGATGAAATACGCCAATGGCGGCGGCACATCTAACTTTAAGGAGCTCGCCGCCTTCTTGCACAGCCATCCGGAATGGCCTGACCGCAAAATGCTGGAACGCCGCGCCGAAGAAACCCTGACCTACAACACCTCAACAGAAGATATTCTGGCGTGGTTTGAGGATAGCAGCTTAGAACGCGGCTACCGCGAACCACTCACCGCCAAGGGCAAGCAACTGCTGGGCGAAGCCTTGCTTTCCAAGGCCGAAAAAAGTGCAACGCTACTAGAAGAAAGCAACCGCCTTATTCGTGCCAGCTGGGTTGAAGGAAAGTTTGCCGCCAACGAACAGGTCGATTTTTTAAAGCGCCACGGCCGCACCTTAAGGAAAGAAGACCACGTACAGCGCATCAGCCGCTTGCTGTGGAACCAGCGCACCACCGAAGCGCGCCGCGTGTTGCCGATGGTGGATAAAGACGAGCAGCGTCTGTTTCAGTCGCGTATTGCGCTGATTGATAACGCCCCGGGGCTGGATGCAATTATAAAAAATATTCCCCCTTCCATGCAAGACGACCCCGGCCTGATTTTTGACCGTGCCAGCTGGCGCGCCAACAAGAAAAAATACGACAGCCTGAACGAATTCCTGAAAGAATATATCTCCTCCACAAAAGACTATGGTGAAAAATGGTGGAAGATAAAACGCCGCGCATTCTGGGACCATATGGAGAGCAAGCAATATAAAGCGGCGTATGAAATTATTTCGCACCATGGCATGCAAGAAGGCAGCGAATTTGCCGATGGTGAATGGTTGAGCGGCTGGGTGGCACTGCGTTTTTTGAACGAGCCACAAAAAGCGTACAAGCATTTTTACAAACTGTTCCAAGGCGTGGTCACGCCGCTTAGCCTTTCCCGCGCGGCGTATTGGTCGGGCCGCGCCGCACAAGCCAACGGCAATTTAAAAATTGCGCGCGGCTGGTTTGAAGTTGCAGCCAAATACCCCAACACATTTTACGGCCAGCTTTCGCTGCTGCGGCTTAATACTCGTAAAATTGATATCCCCCCGCAGCCCGAACCCACGGCAGAGGATTTCGAACGGTACCTGAAAAACACGCAGGCCCGTGCCGCTTACATTCTGCATAACTTGCATGACTATAGACACGCTACCAAGTTCATCCGCGCCGCCACCACGGAAGCAAAAACAGTTGGCGAAGCCGTGCTGGTGACCCGCATGGGTAAAGAAATGAAACAGCCAGAATATGGTGTGGCTGCTGCCAAGGAAATGAGCAAGTCCGGCATGGTGGTGATGGAAAGCCACTACCCTACGCCACGCTTTAAGCACGTCAAGACCGGTAAGATTGTTGCCAAGCCGGAGGAGGCTTTGGTCTATGCCATCATCTTACAGGAGAGCATGTTTGACCTGAATGCCAAAAGCCCTGTGGGCGCCATGGGCCTGATGCAGCTGATGCCACTCACCGCACGCGCTGCCGCACGCCGTGAACACGTACAATATAGCCGTGCGAAACTCCTGACAGATGCCAACTATAACGCCACGCTCGGCAGCCATTATTTAAATGAAGTAGTGGATGGATTTGACGGGTCTTATATCCTCGGCATTGCATCCTACAACGCGGGCCCTTCCAATGCGCGCAAATGGATGAAGCTTTCCGGCGACCCACGCAAACTAAAAACCACCGATGAAATCGTAGACTGGATTGAAAGCATTCCGTTTTCAGAAACCCGCAACTATGTGATGCGTGTGCTTGAAAACCTGCAGATGTTCCGTGTTGCGCTTGACCCCAATGCAGAATTATCGCTGGACAAAGACCTGCAGCGCGGCAAATAGCCCCCTTAGGAGAGGCGCCATTTTCCCTCTTTTTTTTACATTTTTCATGCTAGACTAATGGCCTTGAAGCGTGGCAAATCGCAAAGGAAAGCCGTAGCATGATTACAGGGGGAAAGCTAGAGACGCAGCGCATATCCCTGTCTACGCAGGAAGAAAAACAGGCCCGAAAACTGGCGCAAATTCTAATCGGCACCTCTAGCGGCAGCTTTTATACCACCTCGCCTTTTCAGGAGCGTGTGAACGTGGCCATTCAGGGCAGCACCGTGGTGTTGACCAAGTCAAATGGCGAAGCTTTTACCTATGAAGAAACCAAGCAAACCGGCAGGCTGCTGCGCACTTATTCAACCGCAGAAGCCGCGCCCGTTGAAGAAATGCTGCTACTAGCGCGCAAAACACAAAATGCGCCCTTCACGTTTTTTTATCCCAGCCAACTTCAGCCCCTGGTAGAAATCACCTTTTTGCTGAACCGCATTTTACTGCAAATCAACGTGCCCTATGTGAAAAAACTGCACACGGAAATCACGCAGGCTATCACTGAAAAAACCGGCAATAAATATAAGGTTTTCTCGAACCACTATAACATGCTGAGCATCAACAATGACAGCATGGGCGCTATCTTCCTGAGCTACGATATATTCTGCCGTTTGGGCGATGCGCTGGTGGCCGCCAGCCTAATGCCTGAAGCGGCCGTGGAAGATTTCGCAATTAAAGCCAGCATGCATTGCCTCAAATGCATGGCGTTTTTAGAGGCCCGCCAACTGTGCGTGGACGCCGATGAAACTTTCGAAGCCGGCGACAGCGTGAACAGCAATGCAATTGAACGCAGGGGGCTAAAGCCACTACTGACCGCACTTTCCATTCTGGCGCGGCATGGCTCGTTCTATGATTTGCCGGAAGAATCGTTGGAGTACCTGTTTAACTTCCTACGCAACCCACCGCGCATTGAAAAGACTTTCGACGACCCTGCGATTCGGCACACGCTGCGCGCATTGATTGAAAATTATCCGGAAGAAATCTGCCAATCGGTCAGTAAAACCGGCCAAACGCTGGAAGAAGAAGGCAATAGCGGCCTGCTCAGCGACTAACGCTTACTTACGCTTTAATTCTTCGGAAATCAGAAACGCCAGTTCTAAACTTTGCGAGGCGTTAAGGCGCGGGTCGCAATGCGTGTGGTAACGGTCTTTCAGATTCACTTCGGAAATAGCCTGTGCACCACCGACGCATTCAGTTACGTCCTGCCCCGTCATTTCAAAATGCACACCACCCGCATACGTACCTTCGGCCTGATGCACGGCAAAGAACTTGCGCACTTCGCCAAGGATATCGTTGAACGGACGGGTCTTATAACCATTCGGTGACTTCACCGTGTTGCCATGCATCGGGTCACACGACCAGATGACGCTGAGGCCAGCCTCTTTAACCGCACGCACCAATGTGGGCAGTGCGTCTTCCACTTTGTTGACACCCATGCGGCTGATAAGCGTGAGCTTGCCCGCTTCGTTTTTGGGGTTCAGCGTTTCAATCAGCTTCAAGAGGTCATCCTTCTGCATCGAAGGGCCTACCTTGGTGGCAATCGGGTTACCGATGCCGCGCATGAATTCCACATGCGCTTCGCCGAGCGTGCGCGTACGGTCGCCAATCCACAGCATGTGAGCCGAGGCGGCGTAATATTCACCACTTTCTTTATCAAGGCGCGTGAAAGCTTCTTCGTAAGGCAGGAACAAAGCTTCGTGCGAGATGAAGAAGTCCGCTTCTTTCAGCTGCTCCAAATCATCGAGCGGCAGGCCGCATGCTTCCATGAACGACAGCGCGTCGTTAATACGATGCACCATGTCTTCAAAGCGCTGACCCTGCGGAGACTTATCCACAAAGCTCTGATTCCAGCGACTGATGTTCTTCAGACCCGCAAAACCACCATTGGCGAGCGAACGCAGGTAGTTCAACGTGGCGGTGGACTGGTGGTATACTTTAAGCAAATTCTCGGGATTTGGCTCACGCGCTTCGGCGTTGAAATCCATGCCATTCACCATGTCACCACGGTAGCTCGGCAGCTCAATGCCGTCTTTTTTCTCGGTGTTATCAGAGCGCGGTTTAGCAAACTGACCTGCCACGCGGCCCACTTTCACCACTGGTTTACCCGCGCCATACATGAGCGCCACGGTCATTTGCAGCATCACACGGAAATAGCGGCGCAGATTGTCTGGTGAAAACTCAGCAAAGCTTTCAGCGCAATCACCGCCTTGCAGCAGGAAGGCCTTACCTTCCGCCACTTTGGCGAGCTGGCTTTTAAGCTGACGGGCTTCCGATGGTGTGATGAGCGGCGGGAAGTTGCCAAGCGTACCAATCGCTGCTTTCAGCTTGGCAGGGTCTTTGTATTCCGGCTGCTGGCGAATCGGCAAGCCATGCCAACTGGTCGGCGACCACGCCGCACCCGATGGTTTTTCCGTTTTGGGCTTTTCCTGCTTCACGCTCGTTTTTCCTGCCATACAAATTGCATTCTTCTGAATTTATACTATCTTCTTGCCTTATGCCGCAAGGCTAGGGAATATAGCACTATATTTCGTCAAAATGAAGCAGAAAACCTAGGAATTCAGCATGTCCGCCACCAAAGACCCTAAAAATATCATCGCGTTTCAAGGCTCTGCCGGAGCGCATTCGGACGTTGCCTGCCGCAAGGCCTACCCGTATATGGACACGCTGCCCTGCCCCAGTTTTGAAGATGTCTTCGAAGCTGTAGATGGCGGAAAAGCCGCTCTGGGCCTTATTCCTATCGAAAATTCCCGCGCGGGCCGCGTGGCAGAAATCCATAATATTCTGCCCACCAGCAACGTGTATTTCGTGGGTGAATATATCCACAAGGTGCGCCACCATTTACTGGCCCCCAAGGGCGCCACGCTGGAAACGGTGAAAGCCGCTTATTCCCACAGTCAGGCGCTGATGCAGTGCCGCGATAGCTTACGCAAACTCGGCATTGCCGCCGCTCCGTTTTCTGACACTGCCGCCGCCGCTGAAAAAATCGCGCAGGAAAAAGACCTGTCGAAGGCCGCACTGGCTTCTGACCTTGCGGCAGAGCTTTATGGTTTGCAGGTGCTGAAAGAAGACATGCAGGACCATGACGACAACCGCACGCTGTTCGTGGCCATTTCTAAAGAGCCAACGGATCCGAATCCGAGCGGCAGCATCATCACCAGCATTTTATTCACCGCACGCAACATTCCGGCGGGGCTTTATAAAGCTCTCGGCGGCTTTGCGACCAACAGCATCAACGTGTTGAAACTGGAAAGTTATATTCAGGGCTTTGATGCGCCGACTGCGCAGTTTTTTATGAGCTTCCTCGGCCATCCGTCCGAAAAGCCGGTAAAACTAGCGCTGGAGGAACTGGGCTTCTTCACGCAGAAAGTGCGCGTGCTGGGCGTTTACCCTGCCGACAAAACCCGTAAGCTGTAATTATTTTTTGAGCATAATGTGGTAACTTTCGCGCGCCCGCGTGAGAGCTTCTTCCAGCATTTTGAGCTGGCCTTTCTTTACCGCCAGCATCAGAAAATCCACCTGCTGCAAAAACCCTTCTGCCGCCACCACTACCGCTTTGCGGTGCGCCAGCATGCGGGTGACGTCGGTCGCACCGGGAATAACAATACTGCGTGTGAAGCCGTAAAAACCGGCGCCTGCCGCGTGCTCGTATTCTTCTTCCGGCACACTGTCCATAACGGCGGTGGCAATTAGTGTCGGCAGCAATTCAAGGTACGAAAGCCCGTAGGCCTTTGCAGCGCCGTAGTCCGACGCCGCAAGATCATTCGCAGCTGGCGTGTGATGCAGGCGGGAATAAAACTCATCACGCTTTTTGCGCGCGGATTCAAGACGCTTTTTCAAACCGCCATTATCGCCCGCCTCCACCATGCGCACGAGGCTGATGAAATACATAGAAAAGCGCCGCACCACCGCTTCAATATGCGCGCTGTTCACGCTGAAAATATCGCGCCACATCACGGGGTCTGACCCCGCCAAACGAATGAAGGCGCGGAAATTATCGTCCGCACGCTGCTGAATTTCGCGGTAACTTTCTTTCGGCAAAACGGTAATCGCCATCATGGCAGCGCTGCACAAAAGCTGCACCATGTGCGACACCAGCGCATAAATTTCATCGTGCTTGCGGGTTTCCATCACCTCGATAGCGCTACCGGCATCTTCCCACATGTCCATCACTTCAGAAATCGCCTCACGTTCGGAGAATGACAACGGCGTAATGATAACTTTTTTGCCTTTGAATAAATCCGCCTTGCCCGCCTCGGGGCCAGAATTTTCAGTGCCCGCAATGGGGTGCGCGGGCACGAAATAACGTCGCTGCTCATTCGACAGGAACGGTAAAATCGATTCAATCGCCGCACCCTTCACCGAGCCGACATCGGTAATCACTGCCTGCGTTTTTAAATGCGGGGCGATTTTTTCCATCACCGATGCATAGGCGCTTAAAGGTGTGGCGAGCACCACCATATCGGCCTGCGCCGTGGCCTTCACGAGGTCATTGGTTATTTTAGAAGCCAGACCGAGCTTTTTAGAAATTTCCACCGTTTTGAGTGAAGCATCCGCGCCCGTTACTTCATAAGTGGTGGGGTGTGTTTTGAGCGCGCGGGCCAGCGAACTGCCAATAAGCCCCATGCCGATAATGGTGATATGGCGGGGCATCTGCGCTTACCGTTTCGTGGGCTTTTTCGGCTCATCCGGCAAATCAATCTCAGTGATGACGTCGTCAATATCAAAGTCCACACCCCCAGCGGCGGCAAGGTTTTCTTCGATAATACGGTCATGGATTTCTTTGCGGAGCACTGTGGCCGTGGTCGGGAATTCAAAGCCAAGCTTTACAGCCTTGCCTTTGACCTCCACCACTTTCACTTCAATATCGCCATTGATGATGATGGATTCACCAATTTTTCGCATTAAGTACAGCATGCTTACCTACCGGGTGTTACCTACACCTTCCTGCGTTAAAACCTACTGGTTACAGGCGGTCTACGACCTCTCCTTCGTGGTAGCCCTGAGCATAAAGCAATGCGTCGAGATAACAAGTGTTTAGTTTGGCACGCGCTGCTGCCCTGACTTTGGGCTTGGCATGAAAGGCCACACCAAGGCCTGCCTCTTCAATCATGGGCAGGTCGTTCGCACCGTCGCCTACGGCCATGGTGTAGTCGCGCCCGAAGCCAAATTTTTCGGTGTAAAACGTCAGCGCGTCGCGCTTCACGTTCTTGTCCACAATCGGGTCAGCTACACCGCCCGTGAGCTTGCCGTTTTCAATCAGCAATGTGTTCGACTCATCGATATTAAACCCTAGCGCATCACGTACGCGGTTGGTGAAAAACGTAAAGCCGCCAGAAATCAAAATGCACTGTGCGCCGTTGGCGCGCATGGTCGCCACCAGCTCGCGCGCACCGGGCATGAAGGTGACGCGCTTTTCGTATACTTCTTGCAACGTGGACTCGGAAAGGCCTTTCAGCAGCATCACGCGCTCGCGTAAGGCTTCTTTAAAATCAAGCTCGCCATTCATTGCTCGCTCAGTAATTTCCGCCACATGCGTCTTAATACCCATGAAATCCGCGAGTTCATCGATGCATTCCTGTTCGATAATGGTCGAATCCATATCGCTGATCAGCAGCTTTTTACGGCGGGTTTTCGCGCGCTGCACAATCGCATCAAACGGCACGGCAGCCAGCGCCTGCTCCATCAGTGCTTGGGCTTCTTCTTCCGGCAGCATGGTAAAGAAAATATCGCAGGCCGCTTCTTTTTTAAGCCACACCACGTCGGTCACCACCGCGCCGTTTGCCTGCAATATATCCACCACAGTGTTCACTTCAGCATCATTCAGCGGCAATTTTTCCGGCAACGCCAGCAGCGTGCAGACCAGATCGCGTTCTATGTCTTTATTCCAGCCCGGCATTGGGTTATGTTCCCTTTCATGCAACAGAAAATCGTCATCATCACCGGCCCGACCGGCAGTGGCAAATCGAACCTCGCCATGCTTTTAGCCGAGAAAATTCCCGCTGTCATCATCAATGCAGACAGCATGCAAGTCTACCGCGAAATTCCGGTAATTACCGCGCAGCCCACGGCCGATGAACAAGCAAGCACCCCGCACCGGCTTTATAGCTGCCTGCCCGCCCGCGAGCGCTGCACCGTGGTGGGCTGGCTGAATCTGGCGATTCCGGAGATTGAGGCAGCATGGAAAAACGGAAAAACCCCTGTGATGGTAGGAGGCACGGGCATGTATTTAAAGCACCTGCTGGAAGGCCGCCCACCCACGCCCAAAAGCAGCGATGCCACCCGCAAAACCGCGCGCGAATTGATAGAAAAAATTGGTAATACCGCGTTCCATGCTGAGCTCGCCACGCACGACCCCGAAACTGCCGCACGGCTGGATGTGGGCAACACACAACGCATTCTGCGCGCCTATGAAGTGGTGCTGCAAACCGGTGTGCCGTTAAGCGAATGGCAAAAAAAACCGCTGATTCCCTATTTCGATAAGGAGTTGTTCCACGCTATCGCACTCAGCCCTGAACGCCACGCCGTGTATGACGCCGTGAACAAGCGCTTTGAAACGATGGTGGAGAAAGGCGCACTTGAGGAAGCGCGCGTGATAAAAGAGCAGCAGCTTGACCCGCATCTGCCCGCCATGAAAGCCCATGGCGTGCCTGAACTGATTGCTTACATTGAAGGGCGCATGACGTTGCCAGATGCCATCATCCGCGCACAAACTAACACCCGCCAATATATCAAACGCCAATTTACCTGGCTGAACAACCAGATGCCGGAAGTGCCCAAGGCAGAAACCGCTTCTGCCGCCCTTTCCGCCCTGCTTAAACAAACATCTCACACATAAGGAAAGGGCGGGATGTTTTCACACCCCGCCCTGCTCTCGACCCCTTCCTCTCCTTGAAGCGTTCAACTTCTAGAAGGGCGAGAGAATATCAACCACCTGTTGGCCAATGCGTGGGCGCTGCACGCTGGTAAGGTCACCCTTGCCACCGTAAGAAATGCGCGCTTCAGCTAGCTGCGTGATATCTACCGTGTTGTTGGAGGCGACGTCTTCAGGGCGCACAATACCCTGCACCGTCATCTGGCGTACTTCCGAGTTCACACGAATTTCCTGACTGCCGTAAATCGCCATGTTGCCATTGGCCATAAGCTGCGTGACCACAGCGGCGACTTTGGTTTCGATATTTTCCTGACGGCCGATTTTGCCTTCACCCTTGGTGTTGGTCTTGCTGCCGATATCGAGCAACGGATCGCCTTCTGATTCCTGATTCAGCAACCCGCGAATGTTTTTCTGCAAGCCATACACCGATGGGATATCGAGGCTTTCGGATGTATCGCGCGTGCGCTCGGTGGAATTATCCAGTTCGGCTTTGTCCTGAATTTTCACAATCACCGTCATGATGTCGCCCACGGTGCGTGCACGTGTGTCGCGGAAGAATGTTTTAGAACCTGCCTGCCACAGGGAACCCGATGTGTGAATGCCCGTGAGAGGCGTTGGTTGCGGCCAGCTGATAGGCTGGTAATCTGCCTTTTCCACCGGGTTTTGTGGTGCTTGCAATTCCGGCGGCTTGCCAACGGTTTTGAGCTCCTCAAACTGCGACATGGTGCAGGCTGAACTTGCCATCAGCACACCGAGTGCTGCCACCAACCGTAATGTTTTATTCCATTTCATATGTTTCTCCCCTATTCCCTTTTAGTTGGCTGCTTGCTGCCAGTAATTCACCGTTGCCGTGCTGGGGGCGCTGACCATCGCCTGCACCACCGTGTTGCTGCGGATATTTTTTACCTGAATAATGTCGCCCGCGGCACCGTCGCTCATCGCCACGCCCATGTCGCGCAGTTCCATCGCACCCGTGCGGTAGAAGATGGCAATCGGCTTGCCGCGTTCTACCATTTTGGGTGATTCAATATCGGAAATGCGAATCGCTTCACCGCTTTCAATGGAGCGGCGCGGCGTGCGGCCTATGAGTTTTTCTTCCTCGAGCACCGTGCTGCTGCGCACGCGGGATTTCGGCACGCGAATCCAGTCAATGTCAGCAGCAGTAATCACATCGCCCTTGCGCATTTGCTTGGTGAGCGCTGGCACTTCCACAGTCTCTGCGTAGCGGCCGCGTACTTCCAAAGACACAATTGCAGCTTGTGGTACCACTGGTGCATCTTCTGACACCGTCGCCAGCGCCTGACCATCCACTTTATGGAACACGGCTACAAAGCGACCTGCTTGTTCCTGCACCGTGATGTCTGACAATGCCAGCGGGTAGGTGATGCCAAGCGCCTTCGCTTTATTCAGCGGCATACCTTTACCGTTATTCAGCGGCACAACATAGAGCTGCTGCAGCTCCACAGATTCATCCATGCCACGCTCCACCAGTGCCGAGCGGATGGCATCTTCAATCTCATGAAAATAGATGGAAGATGGCTCCGCCACGGGTGTTGCCGGAACCGCCGCCATTTCAAGCGCCTGCACCGCAGGGGCCTGAAGTAACGTGAGTGCCAGAATGCTATGGATGAAAAATTTACGCATATACTACCTCGTTTACCTGACCTGACTAATCGTCTGCAGCATTTCGTCGGACGTTTGCAGCACGTTGGAATTAAGTTCATACGAACGCTGCGCGGTAATCAGCGACGTGATTTCCGTCACCGCATCCACGTTCGAAATTTCAAGGAAGCCTTGGCGGATGGTGCCGAAGCCCACATCGCCCGCAAAGCCCTGAATCGGGTCGCCGGAAGAGGCGCTTTCGAGGAATAGATTGTCACCGATTGCCTCTAAACCCGCATCGTTTACGAAGCGAACCATGTCAAGCTGACCGACGTTCTGCGGTTGAATCTGATTATCAATTTTTACCAGCACTTCGCCGTTTGCGTTGATGGTAACGTCCACCGCATCGGTCGGCACCGTAATGCCGGGAGAAACGCTGTAGCCTTCTGGCGTCACGATTTCACCGTCCTGGTTTACCTGGAAGGAACCGGCGCGGGTGTAAGACTGCTCACCATCGGGCAACGTTATCATGAAATAACCACGGCCATCGATGGCAACGTCAAAATCATTCGTGGTTTGGCGCAGCGCGCCCTGCTCGTTGATGCGGTATACACCGCCGGCACTCACACCGAGGCCGAGCTGCACACCGGTCGGCACAACCGTGCCCGTGTCTGATGAGGTCGAGCCTGCGCGCACCAGGTTCTGATAAATCAAATCCTGAAATTCTGCGCGCTGACGTTTGAACGCCGTGCTGTTTAAGTTGGCGATGTTGTTCGAGATAACATCCACGTTCAGCTGCTGCGATTGCATGCCCGTTGCTGCGATTCCGAGTGACCTCATAAAAACTTCTCCTTACTTAAAAAATCCGTACTAAAAATTCGTTTACTGTTGTCTGCCATAGGTTTGAATGGTGCGCAGCTGCATCTCATGCAGGTCTTTCATCACGTTCGTAATACCACCTACACTGCGTGAAACTTTAATCATACGCGTCATTTCCACTACGGGGCTGACGTTTGATTTTTCAACCATGCCCTGCATGATTTTTGCATCTTGTTCGGTAACCGGAAGTGCCTGCGCCTCGGTTTTGAAAAGGCCGCTCTGCGTTTTTTCAAGCAACTGCGGATTTTCAAACCGCACGAGCTGAATTTTGCCGCGCTCATCGTTCAGCGCGCCCACAGTGATGGTGCCGTCTTCGCGCACCACAATCCGGTCGTCTTCTTCCTGAATCACGATTGCTTGGCCACCTTCACCCACCAACTCATAGCCTTGGGTGGTGACAACGGTGCCGTCGGCACGCGTCACAAAATTACCGGCACGCGTATAGCGTGGGCCTAGTGGTGTGTTTACTTCAAAATACCCATCGCCGTTAATGGCAAGGTCGAGGTCGCGGTGGGTCACCGTCATGGCGCCCTGCTGCATGTCTTTATACGTAGAGACGTCGTTCGTGAAAGACAGTTTCTGTTTGGCACTTTCGCCCATTAAAAACTGCTCGAACAACATGCCATCGGCCTTATAGCCCGTGCTTTCCGCATTGGCCACGTTGTTGGCAACGACATCCATCTGGCGGAACAAACCCCGCTGACGTGATAGTGCAATGTACCCTGCGTTATCCATCGTTTATAGTCCCTGTTTTATTCCCTGCGCCCTTATTACTGTTTCCTGGGGGCAGCATTATAATTGCAAGCACCGTGCCAACTGCCCCATAAACATTAATTATCCTTATTTGTCAGATGGTTATAATTTCACACCCCAATCAGGCCACACACGGGAGAGCCTGCAGGGCGGCAGTTTTTTCCTACCTGAAGCAGCAATAGCTGCCCAAATCCGCCAAAAACGGTTTGTAAAACCTGCAAAAACCTCGAAAATCTGCCAAATTATTGCCGCGGCAATAATTGCCCCCACGGCATATTTTTAAAAGATATAGTGGATATCTGACAACACACTTACTATATATGGGGTTGTTCGCTCGGGGATTTGCTGGACAGCGCCAGACCCGATGCGTATGATGTAAGCTGCCTTTAACCCTTACTTTCATGCGGGGTAAGGCAGCGTTGTAGCAGCTTTGACTTAGGGATTATCATGGCGAAAAAAGAAGGCAAAGATAAAGCCGAAGAAAAAGAAGAAAAAAAGCCAGAAGAACAAGAAGATAAAGGCGAAAAAGAAGGCGCTGAAGCGGGTGCTGAAGGCGAAGGCGGGCTTGCTGGCCTAGGCAAAAAACGCATTATCCTCGCCGTGGGCGTGGTGGTATTACTGCTGGTGGTGAGCGTGGCTGCCGCATTTTTTGGCGGTATGATGGGCGGTGACTCGGAAGAAGGAGCCGATGCGGACGGCAAAAAGCCTGTCGTCGGCGCCCCTAAAGTCGCTTATTTCGAAATGGATGAATTTCTGGTGAACCTGAACGTTTCCGGCAAGCAGCAAAGCTTCCTGAAAATGAAGGTAACGCTGGAACTGCCAGACGCAGAAACCAAAGCGATGGTGGAGGCCAAAATGCCGCGCATCCGCGACATGTTCCAGATTTATCTGCGCGAGCTGCGTACGTCGGATTTACAGGGCTCTGCAGGCTTACAGCGTTTACGCGAAGAGCTCCTCTTGCGCATCAACAAAATCCTTCACCCACTGAAGGCTAACGATATTCTGTTTAAGGAAATCATCGTACAGTAGTTATGGCAGAAAACGAACCAAATAAGGCCGCGCCAGAGGGCGCAAAAAGCGACGAAGCGATGGCGGCAGAGTGGGCCGCCGCTGCTGGTGAAGGCGGCGGTGGGGCTGAGCCTGCCAAAACATTAAGCCAAGAAGAGATCGATAGCCTGCTTGGGTTTGGCGGTGGCGATGCCGGTTCTAAAAGCGGTATTCACGCACTGCTCGACAAGGCACTGCTTTCCTACGAACGCCTGCCGATGCTGGAAATTGTGTTCGATCGCTTCGTGCGAACGCTTTCTACCAGTCTCAGGAACTTTACTTCTGACAACGTGGAAGTAAGCATCGACTCCATCACCTCCATGCGCTTTGAGGATTACCTGAACTCAGTGCCCCTGCCCTCGCTGCTGTGTATTTTCCAAGCCGTGGAGTGGGAAAATTTCGGTATCATCACCATCGACAGCAACCTCACCTATTCCATGGTGGACGTATTGCTCGGCGGCGGACGCACGCACCGCCCCGTGAAGGTGGAAGGTCGCCCCTTTACCACCATTGAGCAAGATATTATCAAAAGCCTCGCCAGCGTGATGCTGGATGATATGAGCACGTCCTTCAGTCCGCTGACGCCTATTACGTTCCGCTATGAAAGGCTTGAGAGCAATCCGCGCTTTGCCAGTATCACCCGCCCATCCAACGCAGTGATTCTGATTACGCTGCGCGTGGACATGGAAGACCGCGGCGGTAAGGCTGAAATCCTGCTGCCTTACGTCACGCTGGAGCCTGTGAAAGAATTGCTCGTGCAGCTCTTCACCGGTGAAAGTTTCGGTGGCGATTCGCAGTGGGAATCGTACCTGTTTAAGGAAGTGCGCTACACCGCCATCAATGTAGACGCCGTGTTCCCTGAAAAACAGCTGAATTTGGGCGATATTGCCCGCCTAAAAGTGGGCAGCACGATTGTGCTGGACGCTGCACCGGAGGATGCTGTAGAAATTCGTTGCAACGGTATCAGCATGATGGCAGGCAAACTGGGTAGCTCCGGCAAGCAAATCGCCATAAAAGTGACCGATATCCTGAAGAATGCGATTGAAGAAGAGTTGGTCTAATGATTTTAGATGGCATCGTAGCGTTGCTACTAGCAACGACCATTCTGTATTGCTGGCGTATGAGCAAGAAAATTGCCTCGCTGCATTCCAGCCGTCGCGAACTGCAAAAATTCCTTGATGATTTCAACCAATCCATTGAACGCGCCAACGCCAGCATTGCGCTGCTCAAGGCACTTTCAGTAGAAACCGATACATCGCTGCGCGGGCACATCGACAAAGCCCGTTTTCTTTCCAACGACCTTGCGTTTTTAACGCACAAAGCCAACAACATCGCCAATAAACTGGAAGATTATATCGCTGGTTCACGCGTGGTGGACCCAAACCCCATGGGGCTTAAAAGCGCGGGCCGCACCATGATGCAACAAGGCCGCGTGCCGGATTTCGGCGAGCAGGAAAATGAAGGCTTCCCCATTCCACATGCATGGAAATTCCCTGAAAAACAGGCCACACATGGCCGTAGCGGCGGAAAACAGGAAATGCCACCTTCCAAGCGTCAGGCCCTGGATGCCGCCTTGGCTCAGATTGCCTCGCGCCGCAAGCCCAGCACTAAGCCGGAGCAACCTGTAGCCGCAGCACCCGCACCGCGTCGTCCGCAGGGAAATATCGCCGCCGCGCGCGAATCCGTAGATTCGCTCCGCTCATCCCTTGAAATTAAAACGTAACGGGTAAAGACGTATGTTCCGCCTTTTCCCCATTATGCTTGTGCTTTGCGTTGCGCTCCTGGGCGTGCGCATTGCAGATATGGTAGACCGCCAGCAGTCTCTTTCCGGCGCGCTGTTTATTGAGGCCACCCACGCCGAAGAAAAAGCAAAAACCGAAGAGAAGGAAAAGAAGGACGACGGCGACAAAAAAGAAGAAAAGAAAGACGAGAAAAAAGAAGAGGATGGCGACCACCCTGCCCCCGGCAGCAAGGATGGTGATAAAAAATCTGATAAAAAAGCAGATGAAAAAGCCCCCTCACTTGAAACCGGAAAATTGCCCGAACCCAAGATGCCCGCGAAGGAAGAAAAGCGTTTCTCGGAGAGCGAAGTGGAGATTCTTCAGCGCCTCGCCGAACGTCATAAAAAGCTTGAGCAGTGGCAGAAAGAAATGGAACTGCGCGAGAGCGTGCTGAAACTGACGGAACAGAAGGTGGACGGCAAATTGCAAGATTTGCGTAAGCTTAAAACAGACGTCGAAAAACTGCTCGAGCTTTACAATGAAAAAGAAGACGCCAAAATCCGCAGCCTCGTCAAAATTTATGAAAACATGAAGCCCAAAGACGCCGCCCGTATTTTCGATGAGCTTGATAACGAAGTGCTGTTGATTGTGATTGATAAAATGAAAGAGGCGAAAAGCGCCACCATCCTTGCAAAAATGAACCCCGCCAAGGCAAAAGAAATCACCACCCAGCTGGCCGACCAGCGTCGCCTTAAAACGCCTGATTCTTCTCTCTAATTCTTCGCTTTAACGCTTGTGCCTTTCCGCGCCTCATAATAGAATCGGCGCAGAGTGATTTTTGCTGCTTTGAAGTGAGGGAACAATGTCTGTTGATAAAAATATGCCCATCCTAATTGTGGATGATTATAAAACGATGCTGCGCATCGTGCGAAATCTGCTGAACCAGCTTGGTTTTAATAACATCGATGAAGCCACCGATGGCACCATGGCGCTGGAGAAGCTGACGCAGAAGCCTTTCAGGATGATCATTTCTGACTGGAACATGCAGCCTATGTCGGGCCTTGATTTGCTGAAAAAAGTGCGCGCCGATGAGCGCTTTTCCAAATTGCCCTTCATAATGGTGACTGCGGAAAGTAAGGCCGAAAATATCATGATCGCCAAACAGGCCGGTGTGAATAACTACATCATAAAACCATTTAACGCGGAAACGCTGAAAATGAAACTGACTGCTGTGCTGGGACCCATTTAGCCCATGGCAACCATACGAGGAACGTACGTTATGACTCCCCCAGCTAACCTTGCAAAAACATTCGCACAACAACTGAAAAAACTGCCAAAGCAGAAAGCTTCTGCTGCGGATGTAAGCGCCCTAAAGAAAAACCTGACAGCACTGCAAGCGCTGGATGGTGATGCCCTCACCAGCACCCTACATGCCGCCGTGCAGGAGCTTTGTGGTGAAAGCGCAAAAAAAATCAATGGCGAGTTGATTCCCTATGCTAAGCAGGAGCTGGACGCCATTGTAAAAGCCACGGAAGCCGCCTCTAATGCCATTATGGAAGCCGCTGAAGCGATTCAGGCAGCCGGCCAGAAAGCACCCGCCGATGTGGGCAAAGCTGTCGGCGCCGGTGTCAGCAAAGTGTTTGAAGGCTGCACCTTTCAGGATATTACCGGACAGCGCGTTACCAACGTATCAAAAACGCTGACTGACATCGCACAGGTGCTCGGCGGTGGCGTGGCCACATCCGTACAGCCCTCAAAGCCCGTCAAAAAAACAGCCACTGGCGCAATTGACGAAGCCTCGCTGATGAACGGCCCACAGCTTAATCAGCCCTCGCAGGACGATATCGATAAACTTTTTGACAGCCAATGATGCACACGCTTTATGGCAGCCACCGCACGCAAAAAAGCCGAAGCCCCCGCAAAAGTAGATAACTCCGTTTCGCTGTTCGTTTCCCTGTATCTGGTCGTGCTGGCTTTTTTTATTCTGCTCAATTCTATTTCAAAAGTGCAGCAGAAAAAAAGCGAAGAGGCCATGCAAAGCCTGACTGAAACTTTCGCGGAAGAGGAAAGCGACGTCAGCCTGCCCTTTATCGAAAAATCCGCCGGTATTGGCAGCCAAGTTTCCACCGATGGTTTTTTTGCACCCGTTGGCAAACTCGCCAAGGAAATGTTGTCACTCACCGATGCCGACGTGGTTGAAACCGGAAATACCATGGTGCTGACTATTCCTGTAAGCACATTTTACGTGAAAGACAGCGACCAGATTCAGGGCAAACAAAATGCATTCATGAACACGCTCGCCGACCAATTGACTAAAATGGCGGAGGGCACCGAGGTGAATGTGGAGTTTAGTATTGGCCTGCTCATTGGCGCGCAGGTGGGCAACCCGAATGCGTCGCAAGATGTACGCCTTGGCATGTTGCGCGCAGGTAATTTTGCCCGTGTCCTGACCAGCATGGGTGTGAATGACCGCGCGATTTATGTGGGCTTGATGCCTGAAAGAGACCCCAAAACCATTCAGATGACATTTACTGCTAAAGAAAAACCAACCACCAAGCAAAAGCCGCTATAAGCATGCCGATTAAAGTTCATCACCCACAGGCTTCAAGCACACGCCCTAAAAATGCGTGGATGCTGACCTTTGCGGATTTGCTCTCTCTCATCCTGACATTTTTTGTGCTGATGTATGCGATGTCCAGCCTTGAAGAAGTGCGCTGGAAACAAATCACCTCCTCGCTCTCACAGCGCCTGAACCCCAATCAAGTTGGCAAAACCGTTACGCCAACAGAGCAGCTCTCCATTACGAAAATTGATGTGCCGCAGGCCAAAGACTTGCAGTATCTGTACACCATCATCACCGAAAAATTTGCTTCAAACGAAGTGAGTGCAAAAATATTAAAAGCGCGCCTGATGGAAGACGAGCTGATTTTATCGCTTCCTGCGGATGTGGCTTTTAACCCCGGCACCGACACACTCGCACCGCAGGCGAAAGACTTAGTGGGCTTTTTAGGTGACGTCGTCGGCACCATCGGCAACCATATCGACGTTGTTGGGCATGCAGACCCGAATCCGATAAAGGAAGGCGGTGCATTTCCTTCTAATTGGGAACTTTCCTTAAGCCGCGCCATGGTGGTGGCCGACATGCTGAAATACCATGGCTATATGTATAAAATTAATGTCTTTGGGCGCGCCAGCTCCACACTTGAGAATTTGAGCGGTGAAGTGCCAGAGGCCGAGCGCTACCAATATTTGCGTCGCGTGGATATTGTCATCCGTCATAACCGGGCGGAGCTGTGATGCAACATATTCTGCCACAGAGCATCCGCTGGTTTTATCAATCCATCTTCTTTGTTCTGCTGACCGTAACGCTTGCACTCACTTCTGCGGCGCTTGCGCAAGAAACAGAGGCACGCATCGGCGCCACGCTCAACGCGGAATATGGCCGCATTGTGGTCTATGGTGCGCTACCGCGCTATGAGGTAAAACTCATCGGCGACACGCTGATGGTAGATGTGGGCACTGCCATTGAGCCAGACTTTGAACAAATCCAGCAAGCCATGCCAGATATCGTCACCCGCGTGGGCGTGGATAAAAACGGTACGCGCCTTTTGCTGCAACTGAAAGACCCGAACGTGGTGATTCGTAAATTCCACGAAAGCGATTACGCAGGGGTGGATATTGTTTACACGCAAAAACGCAAGGCGCCAGAAAAGAAACCGGAAAACCCACCCACGAAAAAACCGGAAAAACCCAAACCAAAAAAAGTACCCACGCCCACCACAAAACCCGCCGTGATCATCCCACCGAAGCTCCAGCAGGAAAAGCCGAAACCTTCTGTTACTACGCCTGCCGCTACACCTGAAAAGCCAAACGCCGTACAGCGAAAAGCGCGCTTCAGCCCCAGCAAAATTGTCTTCCCTTTCACTGACACTACCGGTGCTGCCGTATACACTCAGCAGGGCGCCACCTGGGTTATTTTCGACAAACCCGTAGCCGTCGACATTGCCAAACTCAATGGTGTCGGCCAAATGGTGACTGCTGCCGAGCAGGTGCCAAACCGCTATTATACCATCGTGCAATTAAAGCACCCGAACGATGCCCCCTCGCCACGTGTGACCGTAACGCGCGATAGTTTTAACTGGGTGGTGGATATTTCTGACCAGCCGGATACCGCACCACAAACCGTGCCGCCCGTGGAAAACGAAAGCAAAGACTACGTGTCGCTCGTGCTGATTAAAACCATCAAAACCTCGGAGCCTATGTTCACGGTGAATACCAGCACGGGCCGCCGCCAGGTGATTGTGCCATTGCAAGTGAGCGATACGGGCATTTTCCCTGCGCGCAACTATGTAGACTTTGACTTGCCTGCCACCCACCAAGGCTTGGTGGTTGAATATAAACGTGATGATATTTTAACCAAAGTCGTGCGCGACGGCGTGCGCATCACCAGCCAGATGGGGCTGAATATTTTTGCCGCGCAAGGCAATGTTTCAAGCCTACGCGCGCGACTGGGTGACACCGGAAAACGCAAGCCAGGCCAAAAAAAATCGGTACTGCCGTTTAACTACGAAGAAACGATGAAACGCATTTTCGGTGAGTCATATGCCGAATGGGAAAGTGGCATTCAGTACCAAAAGCAACAGGCGGGAAAAACCCTTATCCTTCCGGATGAAGACACCACTCCCTTAAGGCGCAAGTTAGAAGAGGAAATCCGTACCGCACCCTTAGACAAGAAAGATGCCGCACGGATGAAGCTGGCTGATTTTTATTTCGGCAGCCAGTTCTACCCCGAAGCACTCGGCACACTGGAATGGATGAAGCAGGAAAACCCTGCGCTGCAAGAGAATCCGAACTTCCAACTGAAACTGGCTGCACTGCACTTCCTGACCGGCCGCTACGAACAGGCCGAGGCGTTGATGCAGCCCTTGCTAGAAAAATTAAATACGAAAACCGGCTTACCAGAATTGCAAATTCTACGCTGGGCCAACAATCAACTTATTCGTCCACGCTCCAAACAAATTACAGAAGACTTACCGCAAGACCTGCTGAGCCACTTTAATGCTTACCTGCAGGATTACCCCTCCCTTCTGCGGCAAAAGCTGGGGCTGCTCGCCATTCAATATTGGCTGGATAAAAATGCCGACCGCGCGGCGGAAGAGTTAGTGCAGATGATTGAGGAAGAAAAACCTGACAGCCCTTATGTTCTAAACCGCTTGCTGCTTGCTAAAGCCAAGCTCGCTGAGCGGGATGGCCGCAGCGACGAAGCGCGCGAAATGGCAGAAACTGTCACGCAGGATGTGGATGACCGCGAAGCCCGCGCACAGGCTGGCTACCACCTGACCATGATGTCTTATGACAAAAATGAAATCACGCTGGAAGAAACAATCAAAGCGCTGAGCCAGCTGACTTACGCATGGCGCGGCGGGGATTTGGAATTGGAGCTACTGGGCCGAATCGGGCAGCTTTACATGGAGTCTGGCAATTACCTCGACAGCCTGCGCACATGGAAGGTGCTGGTGACCAACTTCCCTGATACGCAGGAATCGCTCTATGCCGCTGGCAAAATGAAACAGGTTTTCGTGAATTTGTTTGATGAAGGCCTCGCTTATAAAATTCCGCCGCTGCAAGCTCTTGCACTGTTTTTTGAATTCCGCGAACTCACCCCTGTGGGTGAACAGGGCGACCGGATTGTACGAAAACTGGTGGATTACTTCATCGGCGCAGATTTGCTGGAAAATGCGGCAGCTATTTTAACGCACCAAGTCCGTTTCCGCGCCACGGGTGATGAACAATTGCGCCTTGCCATGAAGCTGGCAGGCGTGCACTTACAAAATCGCCGCCCTGACCTTGCGCTCGAGGTGATGGAGTTTATTGCAGGCGAAACCATGACGCCGGACATCATCACCGAGCGCAAGCTGGTGAAAGCCCGCGCGCTGGCCGAACAGGAAAAATTCCTTGAGTCCGTGCAGGTGCTAGAAGGTGATGAAAGCAAAGCCGCCAATGCCATCCGCCTTGACGTGCTGTTCAAAATGCAAAACTGGTTCGGCGTGATGCGCTTGGTGGAGGCGCGGCTTCCTGAAATTAAAGAAGCGCCGCAGCACATGAAAGAGCGTGATGCCAATGAACTGACCATGCTGGCGATTGCTTATTCCCACCAGCAAGAGCGGCAAAAACTGGCCGCATTGCGGAAAGACTTCCTCACCACCATGCCCATGCGTGACAAACGCTTGCTCTTTAGCTACCTCACCAGCGACCCGGGTGAAGTGGATTACCGCAAGCTGAATTACACCGTGCAGATTGAAGACATCAGCGAGTTCTTGACGCGCAATATCTTCTGGCCGGAAAAAGAATGGGTGGCGCTGGTGCGCACGCTTAGCCCGATTGTGAACACGTACCAACCCTCGGCTGAAAACCCCTTAAGCGTTGAGCAGAAGGAGCATATCTTCCGTCTTGCCATTGCCTCGCACCTCGCCAATGACCAAAATGCGATTAAACAAATGCGCCTGCTGGAGCGTGCTTACCCAGACCTGAAGTTCGGTGGTGAATTCCGGCCACTGTTCGTAAGCCTTACGCGCGTGGGCGACCCCATCGCCATAGAGGCTTTCAACCCACCTGTGACACTGAAAACCATGAAAGAATTTATAGAAAAGAATAAAGCATTCTTTGAAAAAGATTCACTGGTAACGGCAGAGGATGCAGAGCCTGAAAAAACGGAAAAGGCTGCACCAACCACGGGCGATAAGCCTGCTGCAGAGAAGCCTAAGGAAGAAAAACCAGCTGATGAAAAACCGGCTGAGGCTACGAAGCCAGCCCAGGGGTAGAAGGCCCAACGCCAAAGCTTTTCACCAAGCTTTCGGAAAGCATGTTCCAGCCATCCACCAGCACAAAGAAAATCAGCTTAAACGGCAATGAAATAAGCACAGGCGGTAGCATCATCATACCCATCGCCATCAGCGTGGAGGCCACTACCATGTCGATAATCAGAAACGGAATGAAAATCAAAAAGCCGATTTCGAAAGCACGGCGTAGTTCACTAATCATGAACGCGGGAATCAAAACCTTAAGAGGTGTTTCGGCCGGCGTGGCAATGACTTCTTCCCTTGCCAGTTCCATAAATAATTTCAGGTCTTTGTCGCGCACATGAGTGAGCATGAATTCTTTAAACGGTGACACAGTCTGTTCCCACGCCTGTTTCTCGGTGATTTTTTCTTCAATCAGCGGCTGGATGCCTTCGTCATAGGCTTTTTCAAACACCGGCTGCATGATGAACAGCGTGAGGAACAGCGCCAAGCTGATGAGTACCGGATTCGGCGGTGTTTGCTGAATACCGATTGCACTGCGCAGCAGCGAAAGCACCACGATGATGCGGGTGAATGACGTGACCATCAGCAGGATTGAGGGCGCAAGGCTTAAAACCGTTAAGAGCGCAATCAACTGGAATATGCGGCGCGCGGAGGAGCCGCCGAGGTTATCGCCTAAATCAATATTAATGGCTTGCGCCAACGCACCGCCCGCAAACACGAGCGCAAAGGGCATCGCCATAAAACACAGCGGCTTAATGATTCCACGCCAATGTATCATGATTTTTTGCCTTTGCCGTTTTTTGCCGCGATGTTTGATTCAATGACCAGCTCGCGCTCTGGCGTGATGAGCAGCAGATGCTCTGTATCGTCGCGCTTCACCAGCACAAGCCTGCGGCGCATATCAAGCTGCAGCACTTCGCTGACCGAAAGGCGGCCTTCTTTTTTACCCGCTGAAAGCACGATGCGCCCCGCGCCAAAACGCCGCACGGCATATGCGGCAAGGCCAATAAGGCCGAGCACAAAAATGAGCGCCAGAAAAGATGTAAGAACTGCGGTCCAGGGCATAAATTCCGTTGCCTATTTTTGGTCGTCAGAAGGTTTGGGCGGAAGGCCGGGCATGTTCGTGGTGCGCGCATAGGCATCACGTGCCTTTTGCTTTGCTTCCAGTCCTTTTAGTTCTTGCTTCACCGCTTCATATTGTTTGGTGAGCGCTGCTGATATATCGTTCAGGCTGACGGAAAGATGTTTCATCCGTGCTTCAAACTGCTGCGATTGTTCTTTGGGCAGCGCCGTTACCATTTCGCACAGCAGGTGTATGCGCTCTTCAAAGCCTTTTAAATCCACCTCTTTGCCATTCGCCAGATTCAGGCGGTATTCATCTAGCCGCGCTTCCACCAGCTCTAGCATTTCTTCGGCTTTTTTCTGCTCGCGCATGCGCTACCTAAAGAACCCGTGGTTATTTTTTCTTCGCTGCGCCAATTGCAGCATTCTTGCGGTACACATAGGAAATAATTTCCGCGACCGCCACATAGGTTTCCAAAGGTATATAAGATTCCAAGTCGAGTACAGACAAAATTTCCACCAAATCCGCGTCGCGGTGAATGGCCACGCCGTGCTTGCGCGCTACGTCCACAATCTGCTGGGCCAGAAATCCGCGCCCTTTGGCGGTGATTTTTGGCGCGGGGTCGTCTTCCCCTAAATCATACTCCAGCGCGACCGCTAGAAGCTTATCGATTTCTTCCGCGCCCAACCCTTTTTTATCATCATCCTTGGCCATAATGCCCTACATGTTCGGATAATTCGGCCCACCACCACCTTCAGGCGTGACCCACACGATATTCTGCGACGGATCCTTAATATCACAGGTTTTGCAGTGGACGCAATTCTGCGCGTTAATCTGCAAGCGCGGTGCATCGTTCTCGCCTTTGATAAACTCATACACGCCCGCAGGACAGTAACGCTGCTCAGGCCCATCGTAAGTGGCAAGATTATGCGCAACCGGCACAGCGGTATCTTTGAGCGTGAGGTGCGCAGGCTGGTCTTCCTCGTGGTTCGTGTTTGAGATAAACACGGATGAAAGCAGATCAAATGACAACTCATTATCCGGCGCAGGATATTCAATCGGCGTGCATTGCTTGGCCGGCTTCAGGCAGGCATTATCCGCATGATGTTTGAATGTCCACGGTGCTTTTCCGCGCAGCAAGAAGGTATCAAGCGCGGCATATATCAGCCCTGCAAAAAGACCAAAACGGAAAGCAGGGCGGATGTTGCGCACGGCTTTCAGCTCCGGATAAATCCACGAAGATTTTATTTTCTCAGGGTAGGTTTCGAGCACATCGTTCGCGCGGTTCGCCAGCAGTGCATCCACCACGCTTTCTGCCGCCAGCATACCAGACTTCATCGCCGTGTGCGTGCCTTTAATTTTCGGCACGTTCAGGAAACCTGCCGCACAGCCTATGGTCGCGCCACCGGGGAACACAAGCTGCGGAATGGACTGATAGCCGCCTTCATTGAGCGCACGTGCGCCATAGGCAATGCGCTTGCCTCCCAGCAGCACTTTGCGCACTTCCGGATGGGTTTTAAAACGCTGGAATTCTTTAAATGGCGTGAGGTATGGGTTGGTGTAATCGAGCCCGATCACATAGCCCACCGCCACCTGATTATTTTCAAGGTGATAAAGGAACGAGCCGCCATAGGTTTCCGTATCCATCGGCCAGCCGACACTGTGCCACACCGTGCCCGCTTTATGATTTTCTGGTTTAATTTCCCACAGCTCTTTAATGCCGATACCATAGGTTTGCGGCTGCGCGTTCTGGCGCAGATTAAACATTGCCTCAAGTCCGCGCGTGAGCGAACCACGGCACCCTTCGGCAAATAAAGTATATTTGCCTTTGAGCGCCATCGGCGGCTGGTAGCTGTCTTTTTTCTCGCCGTTTTTGGCGCGGCCAAACTCACCCGTCAGCACACCGTTTACATTGCCCTTTTCATCAAACAGCACCTGCCGTGCCGGAAAGCCGGGGAAAATCTGCACGCCCAAACCTTCAGCCTGCTGCGCTAGCCAGCGGCACAGATTGCCGAGGCTAATAATGTAATTGCCGTGGTTATTCATTTGCGGCGGCGTGGGTAAACGGAAGGCCTTTGACGGCGTGAGGAACATAAAGCGGTCTTCCGTCGCCGGCGTATTCAGCGGCGCGCCTTTTTCTTTCCAGTCTGGAATCAGTTCATTCAGCGCCCGCGGTTCGAGCACCGCACCCGAGAAAATATGCGCCCCAACCTCGGAACCTTTTTCCACCACGCAGACAGAAATATCTTTGCCTTTTTCGGCGGCCAATTGGCGCAAGCGAATGGCGGCGGATAAACCACTAGGCCCCGCCCCGACAATAACAACGTCAAATTCCATCACCTCGGTTGCGGTGGATTCCTGTACGGGTTCATTCATGCTTGCCATCCTATGATTAGGGCACTTATACTGCACATCGTAACGTGTTAACGGTTCGCAGGCAAGACATTGAAAAGTTTAGACTATCTTACATGGCAGGTACAAATGGGTGCAGATGAAGCGTTTGAAGATGTGCCGCAGAACCGACTCCGCGCACCTGTGAAAAAAATCGAAAGCGTTTCCGCACCCGTGGTGCAAGCCACCACCGCACCGATTGCTGCACCAGCATTAGGCGGCATTGCCTCGGCCGCTGCAAAAAAAGCAAAAGAGCTGGCCGACAATGCTAAAACGCTGGATGAACTGCGCGATGCCGTGTGCGCATTTGATGGCCTTGCCATTTGCAAAACTGCTACCAAAACCGTGTTCGCCGATGGCAACCCCAAAGCACGCATCATGCTGGTGGGCGAAGCCCCCGGAGCAAACGAAGATATTGAAGGCATTCCTTTTTGCGGCGCCAGCGGCAAGCTGCTGGATAATATGCTGGCCAGCATAGGCCTTTCGCGTGCCGAAAATGCTTACATCACAAATACGATTTTCTGGCGCCCGCCGGGTAACCGCCGCCCTACGCCGGAAGAGCTCGACATCTGCCGCCCCTTCGTGGAAAAGCACATCGCCCTGATGAATCCAGCCTTACTGGTGATGGTGGGTGGGACCGCTGCCGCCGCACTCGTGGATGATAAAACCAACGTTTCCCGCCTGCGCGGCAAACTGCATACGATTAAAAATTCCTATAATTCAAATAATTACAAGGTTATCGTCACCTTCCACCCATCTTATCTGCTGCGCTCACCCCAGCAAAAGCGCCTTGCCTGGCAAGATATGCTGCTGATTCAAGGTCTGCTGCAATAACGGATGGCCGGCTTCTATAGCCCTCTTTTTTGCCTATCGCAAAATATGCATCACCGTTTATAGGCCGCAAACTGGTTTTTGCCCCTGTAAACCGCGTTTTGCATTTTGTACAACCAGTTGATTTATAATAATAATTTAAGGTGTTTCTGCAGACGCGCAACACGCCCTTCAAAAATCGTTATACATTTTGAAACAGTTTACAAAATGAGTAGTTTTATGCCGCAAGGAATGGCATTCTTGCCCTGTTTGCCCGTAAAGGGTGATGTGTGTGTTAAAAGCGTACTTAAATTTACCGGAGGAACTAAAATGGTTTGCAAACAACGACAGAACGAAAAGGGCTTTACGCTGGTAGAGCTTTCGATCGTGCTGGTGATCATCGGCCTTATCGTCGGTGGTGTGCTGGTCGGTCAGGACCTTATTAAAGCTGCGCAGGTGCGTGCGGTGGTATCACAGCTGCAGCAATATGACGCAGCCATCAACACGTTCCGCTCCAAGTATGACGGCCTGCCAGGTGACTTCACCCGCGCAGAAGCGTTTGGTCTTGGTACTGCTAGCGTTGGCCCAGATGGTAACGGTAACGGCCTGATCGACGACGGTGCCGCGACCCCAGCTTTAGCCGCTTCATTTGATGGAGAGCTTCAGTCTTTCTGGTATCACTTAAGCCGCGCCAACTTAATTGGTGGCAGCTATGTTGGTACGGGTGCTGTTTTGGGTAGCGACTTCCCTGAAAACAAACTGAAAAAAGGTGGTGTGGTTGCCTTTGCACGTCAGGCTTCTTCGCTGAATTATTATGGCGTAGGTGTTGGCACCAACGGCTTT
Organism: Rickettsiales bacterium; assembly: GCA_044356525.1. Taxonomy (GTDB): domain Bacteria; phylum Pseudomonadota; class Alphaproteobacteria; order Rickettsiales; family RGZB01; genus CAYXPR01. The sequence goes on along the minus strand of JBIKVZ010000003.1, from coordinate 103,941 downwards.
ACCTATGGCGGCGGTCTGACGCCATCTGAAGCATTTGGCATCGATTCCAAACTGGATGATGGTGCACCGCGCACGGGTATCGTTATTGCAAGGGATGAAGGTAGCTCAGTGGTAACTCACCCACAAACCGTAACCAGCGGTGCTGCTGGTACTGCAGGTGCGTGCATTACAACAGATACGCCTTCCGAATATAACGTATCGGTGGAAGCCAACCTCTGCCCACTGGAAGTCCGCATCAGCGGCTAACCTTTGGTTAGATAAAAATAAAAAGGCCGCACTTTACCGTGCGGCCCTTTTTATGCCTGAGGCACGCGATATGAAATTGCCAAAATTCCTCCCTGCCCCCATAATACAGCCCCATGACAGGCCACGAACCACAGCTTAAAGAAATATATGCGCTGATTGAGAAAAACCAACTCGGCGAGGCCGAGGCGCAGTTAGATGCGATGATAAAACACACAGGTGATGTGAATCATTACATCACCGCTTCGCGCTTTTGCGTGCAGAAAAATCTACATCCCTTTGCGCTGAAATTATTAGAAAAAGCCAATACGGCAAAACCACCTTTCGGGCTTCCTAAAGCCTTGGTAGATATGTGCGGCATTCACGAATATAGGGGCGACTCAACAGCCGCGCTGCTGGCATTAGAGAGCGCTGAGCGCGCCGCACATGCGAGCAACGACCATTCCTGCGACATCAGCATTTACATGAACCGTGGCGTGATTCTCATCAACGCAGGGCGCTTTAAAGAGGCCGAAACCGCACTCAAGAAAGTGCTGAAACTAAACCCAAAATCTGGCATGGCGTACTATTATTACACACAGGCAAAGAAAGTATCAGCAGAGGATGCGCCGCTCGTAACACAGATGGAAACACTGGCGCACGATGCGCACGAACCAAATGATAAAAACGCCTTTCTGCTGTTTGGCCTTGGCCGCGCTTACAATGATTTGGAGCGCTATGACGAAGCCTTCGCCACGATCGAAAAAGCCAATCGCATGATGATAAGAATGCTGCCAGACTATGCCCCAAAAAAGCAAAAAATTGATGCCATGATTGATGATATCATCCGTGTGTTCCATGCGGAGTTTTTTGCCGCCCGCAAAAACATCGGCAACCCTTCTGCTATGCCCATTTACGTGCTTGGCATGCCGCGCTCCGGCACCACGCTGTGTGAACAAATCTTAGCCAATCACCCCGAAATAAAAGGCCTGGGCGAGCAAAAAGTGCTGGGTGAGATACGCAATAACTCTGCCATTCAATCTTTAGGCACCTATCCAGAAAATATGAACCGCTTTGCACCGGAAATATTGCAGCGCCTCGGTAATGAGTACCTCGCAGTGCTGCAAAAAATGGCCGATGGAAAACCGCATATCGTAGATAAAATGCCTTATAATTTTTGGCATGTTGGCATGGCAAAGCTGCTTTTCCCGAACGCTAAAATTATCCATATCACGCGTGACCCGCTGGATAATGCGCTGTCTAACTATTTCATCAAATTTACCGAAGGTGTGGATTGGAGCAGAGATTTCGAGCGCTATGCGCATTACTACCACTGCCATAACAGGCTCATGAACCACTGGAAATCTGTTTTCCCCGGCGAGATATATACGATTGCCTATGAGGACTTGGCACAGAATCTGGAATCAAAAGCCAAAGAGATGGTGCGCTATTGCGGCGTAAAGTGGCATGAGAGCTGCCTTCATTTCCAAGAGAGTGGCGGAAGCGTGAAAAGCGCCAGCGCCTTTCAGGTGCGCCAGAAGGTATATACTTCCTCTATCGGGCGCTGGAAAAACTATGAAAAGCACTTGGCTCCTTTGAAAAAGGAACTGGGCCTCTAAAAAATGGTGCCGCTACCGGGAATCGGACCCGGGGCCTCGTCATTACCAATGACGCGCTCTGCCACTGAGCTATAGCGGCTCTTGATGTTTCTAGTCGGGGAAATTTACCCTTTAGAACTTGCAGGGATGCACACTTAAAATATAATTGCCCGAAAGGCAAGCAGTTAAACGCATGAGAGCAGCATAAAACAAGCCATGGACAAGAAAAAAGACTCAAAAAACACTACGCCTGCCGCCAAAAACGGCCAAGGAAGCAAGAAAAAAGACCGGCTGGAGTCTTCCCTAAGGGCGAATCTTTTGCGCCGCAAACAACAACCTAAACCTAAGAAATAAGGCTTTTTTAAGGAGGTTTTTTCATGTATATTCTGTGGTGTGGCTAAGCACATACCAAAAACAAAAAAAGAGAAGGTTCTTGCACGCAATAAAAAGCTGCACAACATTCTCGAGGCTGAGCGGATCCACGAAGAAAACAGACAGAATATTCGTAGACGAACGGAAAACAAAAAACCGGGGTTAGCCATGGGCGGATTTTCAACACCAGTGGACGAACAAGTGAACATGGACTGGCTGACCAAAGCCCAGCAGCTGCGCGGGCGCGTGCTGGCCGCTAAAAAGAAAAGCAAAGGCATGTGGCGCGGCGGCAGTAAATAGCCGTTTTACCCCTTCGGGCACTTCAGGCTTGCGTGAACCGCCATTTGCCCCTATGACAACATCAAATAATCCTATTTTTGACAACGGAGAGACCCACCGTGCCTATCATGCCTGATAGCTGGATCCGCGACATGGCAAAAGCCAAGGGGATGATTGACCCTTTCGTGGACACACTGCAAAAGAAAGACCAGAAAAACCAAGGGCTGATTTCCTTCGGCGTTTCGTCTTATGGTTATGACGCGCGCGTGTCGGATGAATTCAAGATTTTCACCAATATCGACTCCGCTACGGTAGACCCCAAGAATTTTGATAAGAACGGCTTTGTCGACCGCAAAACGGATGTGTGCATCATCCCGCCCAACAGCTTTGCCCTTGCCCGCACGGTGGAATATTTCCGCATCCCGCGTGATGTGCTCGTGATTTGCGTAGGCAAATCGACCTACGCACGCTGCGGCATTATTGTGAACGTAACACCGCTCGAGCCAGAATGGGAAGGCCACGTGACGCTGGAGTTTTCAAACACCACACCGCTGCCTGCCAAAATTTATGCCAATGAAGGTGCGTGCCAGTTCCTGTTTTTAAAAGGCGACTCGGTGTGCGAAACCTCTTATGCTGACCGCGCGGGTAAATACATGAAGCAAACGGGCGTGACCCTGCCGAAAATTTAAGCTATGGACAAAATCAATGTTAAAGGCGGTATTCCGCTGGTGGGAAAAATCGAAATCGGCGGCGCGAAAAATGCCGCCCTGCCCCTGATGGCCGCCTGCCTGCTTTCCGCAAAACCTTTGCGCCTTTCCAACGTGCCGCACTTGATGGACATCACCACCATGGCGAACCTGCTGATAAACCTCGGCGTGGATATCAGCCTTGATGGCAGCGCCGAAAATGGCGGCCACATGGGGCGCGTACTCTCGCTTACGGCAAATAACCTCACCAGCACAACGGCACCCTATGAAATTGTGCGCAAGATGCGTGCATCGGTGGTGGTGCTTGGCCCACTATTGGCGCGCTTTAAAATAGCGCGCGTATCGCTGCCTGGCGGCTGCGCCATCGGCCCGCGCCCGATTGACTTGCATTTGATGGCCCTTGAGAAAATGGGCGCCGTGATTCAGCTAGAGCATGGTTATATTCAAGCCGAAGCACCCAATGGCCTGAAAGGCGCGGTGATTGAGTTCCCGTTTGTTTCGGTGGGCGCAACCGAAAACGTGCTCATGGCCGCCAGCATCGCCAAAGGTAAAACCGTGATTAAAAATGCTGCGCGCGAGCCAGAGGTTTCAGATCTTGCCCACTGCCTGAACGCCATGGGCGCACGCATCACCGGCATTGATACAGACACGCTCACCATCGAAGGTGTGCCCGAACTTTCTGGTGCGGACTATGCCGTGATTCCAGACCGTATTGAAGCTGGCACCTATGCTGTTGCCGCCGCCATCACCGGCGGGGATATTGAACTCACTGGTGTTCGCCCCGACATTATGGGCGCTACGATTGAAGCCCTTAAAGAAGCAGGCTCAATCGTAACCACCACTGCCACCACCATGCGGGTGAAGCACAAAGGCAAAATTAAACCCTTGCGCCTTTCCACCGCACCTTACCCTGAATTTGCCACCGATATGCAGGCACAGTTCATGGCGCTGTGCTGCCTGGCCGATGGCGAGTCGGTGATGGACGAAAATATTTTTGAAAATCGCTTCATGCACGTTCCGGAACTGATTCGCATGGGCGCGCGCATTGATATTGATGGCAAGACGGCGCGCATCCACGGCGTGAAGGAATTAAAAGATGCCGAAGTGATGGCAACCGATTTACGCGCTTCGGTTTCGTTGGTGCTGGCCGCGCTGGCGTCCAAAGGTGATTCGATTATCAACCGCGTGTATCACATTGACCGCGGCTATGAGAACGTGGAAGAAAAACTTTCCGGCTGCGGCGCAAAAATCGAACGGCTGCGTTAACTGCCCTCGGGGCGGAACTGAAGTTCCGCCAGCCTTGCATAGAGTGCGCCCTGTTTCACCAGCTCTTTGTGCGTGCCGATGGCTTCGATGCCGCCCTCATTCATCACGATAATTTCATTCGCCTTGAGCACTGTTGCCAAGCGGTGCGCGATCACAATCGTGGTGCATTTTTTCATAATTTTTGCGAGGGCTTCCTGCACCAGATGTTCGTTCTCTGCATCGAGCGCATTGGTTGCCTCATCCAGCAGCAGGATTTTTGGCTTACGTAAAATAGCACGGGCAATCGCCACACGCTGGCGTTCACCGCCTGAAAGCCTGAGGCCGCGTTCACCCACGAACGTATCCATCTTGTGCGGCAGCGCATCAATAAACTCCCATGCATGCGCCGCTTTGGCGGCATCAATCACTTCTTCATCGGTGGCGTCGGCACGGCCGAAACGGATGTTGTCCCACAGATTGCCGGAGAAGATAACAACGTCCTGCGCAACATAGGCCATCTGCTGGCGCAGCACATCAATGCTCAGTGTACGGATATCAATACCGTCGAGCAGAATACTGCCCTCGGTGGGGTCATAAAAGCGCAGCGCCAGTTTCAGCATCGTGCTTTTGCCCGCACCCGATGGCCCAACAATTGCGACCACATGCCCTGCATCCGCAGAAAAATTAATGCCGTGCAGCGCCTGTACGTCAGGTTTGGTTGGATAAGAAAACGCAACGTTTTTAAATGCAATGCTGCCGCGCACTGGCGTAGGCAACGCCACCGGATTTTCGGGGCTTTTTACATCCGGCTCAATTTGCAGCAACTCCACCAGCCGTTCTGCCGCACCGGAGGCGCGCTGAATGTCGCCCACCACGTCGCTGATAGCCCCCAGTGCGCTTGCAGCAAGGATAGAATAGAACACAAAAGAAGAAAGTTCACCGCCGGTAATATTTCCTGCCAATACCTCGCGCCCACCCACGAACATGACGAAGGCAATGGAGCCAAATACCAAGAAAATCACTCCGCCTGCCAGTTGGGCACGTGCCTTTACGCGCGAGATGGAAGAGTCTTTCGCAATGCCTGCAAGGCGTGCAAACTGACCAACTTCTGATTTCTCACGGCCATAGGCCTGCACTGTCGTGATGCCGCGCAGCACTTCATCAAGGTGCGAGGACATATCTGCCAGCTTATCCTGCGCTGCGCGCGAAAGCCTGCGCACTTTATGCGCCATGCTGATAATCAACAGCACCACCACCGGCGTGATAAATCCAATATACATCGCAAGCTTTGGGCTGGTCACCAGCACCATCACCACACCACCCAATAAGAGCAATATGTTGCGCAACATAATCGGCAAGCTGCTACCCACCACCACCTGCATAAGCGTGGTGTCGGTGCTGAGGCGCGAGATAAGGTCGCCGCTGCGGGCATCTTCAAAATAACCCGGCCCAAGGCGCACCAACCGCTGGAACACATCGCGCCGTATGGTCGCAACGATGCTTTCACCAATTTGCGTAATCATGTAATGCCGGAAAAACGTCGCGATCGCGAGCACTACCGTGATGCCAAGCAAATAGAGCAACGCCAGCTGCAGCATCAAGGGGCTCTGCTTCGCAAAGCCTTCGTCGATAAGGAATTTTAGCCCCCAGCCCATGCTGAGCACTGCGCTCGAAGAAATCAACAGCGCCACTAAAACCGTGCAAAGGCGTAGGGTGTACGGCTTCATGTACTGCAGCAGTACAACCAGTGTGCTGAGTTTTATTTTTTGCTTGGGCGTTTGTTCGGCGTTCTTTTCTGGCATGGCTTATATATCAATTACCAGCCCTGTAGCTGTGGCAAGGTCTGCCTTCAGCAGTTCGCCCAGTTCGCGCCCCTCGGCATCCACCCATGCATCTTCATCGGTGATATATTTATGGTGGCTGGCACCACTGACGGGCGACGACATCCACACCTGCCGCGACGCTGTGTGACGGTTAATCACAAACTGGCGCTTATCTTCCAACGTGAGGGTCAAAATGCCGTGATTGAGCTCAATGTCCAGTAGGCCGCCTTTGTCGGCGCGCTCCACTGCTTCCGCCAACGCATGAAGCGTTTTATCTGCAATGGCGAGGTATGTGGTTTCATCCATCATGGCGATTGCCCTAATTTATGATTTAATACTACCGTGATGAGGATTTTTTTGCTAAACGTGTGATGCGGCATTAGAACTATCTCTTTTGCCCTGAACTTACAAGTTAATTTCCGATGGCTGATAATAAACAACACGGCACCACGCGCGGACAAAATACACGCGGCCTTCGGGCCACGCGTGGCCCGCATGTGCATGGCAAAAACACGCCCGGCAACAAAAAGCCTGGTGCCCATAAAAAGCGCAAAAAAATCAGCCTGCGCCGAAAACTGTTGGCGTATCGCCGTGTGTTTAAACTTGCCGTGGTGGTCGCCACGTGGGGCGGCATGGCGCTGCTGGTTATTCTGGCATATTACGCGCATGACTTACCCAGCATTAAAAAGCTGACGCAGCAAACGGAATCCCACACGGTGACCGTGGTGGCAACAGATGGCAGCCTGCTTGCCAAACGCGGCAGCACCTATGGCGATGAACTCAGCTTTGAAGAATTCCCCCCGCATTTGATTCAAGCCGTGATGGCGATTGAAGACCGCCGCTTCTTCTACCACTGGGGCCTCGACCCTATCGGCCTGATGCGCGCCATGGCGGTGAACATTAGCACCGGCAAGGTGGTACAGGGCGGTAGCACGGTCACACAGCAGCTCGCAAAAGTGGTGTTCCTTTCGCCGGAGCGCACGCTGAAACGTAAAGTACAAGAACTGCTACTCTCTTTCTGGCTGGAGCTGCGCTACAGCAAGCACGAAATTATGTCGATGTATTTAAACCGCGTGTATTTGGGCGGTGGATATTATGGTGTAGACGCCGCTTCACGCGGCTATTTCGGTAAGTCTGCCCGCTGGGTGAACCTTGGTGAGTCGGCCTTGCTCGCAGGCTTGCTCAAAGCGCCTTCGCGCTATTCACCTTTTTCGAATCCGGAATTATCTTTAAAGCGCGCAGACCAAGTGATTGCCAGCATGGTGGATGCAGATTATATCACCGAAGCAGAGGCAAAAACTGCCGCTGTGCTGCCGAACACCGCCCCCACCAACAAAGGTGGCGCGCTGTATTTCGTGGATTGGGTTTTAAGCCGCATTCCGGATTATATCGGCATTGTGGATGATGATTTAACGGTTATCACCACGCTGAACCCGCAGTTGCAAAAACTGGCGGAAGACGCAATGGCAAACGTGATGACCACCGAAGGCCCCCGCCTGAAAGCCAGTCAGGCTGCACTGCTCTCCATGGCGCCCAGCGGCGACATTCTGGCCATGCTCGGCGGCATTGATTATCGCGCCAGCCAGTATAACCGCGTGGTGCAGTCGCAGCGCCAGCCAGGCAGCGCATTCAAATTCTTCGTATATCTCGCTGCTATGGAAAATGGTTTCGAGCCGGAAGATGAATTTGAGGACAAACCCCTTAGTTATATTGACGGCACGGGCAAGCAGTGGTCGCCACAGAATTATCACGAAGACTATAAAGGCTGGATGACGCTGCGCGAAGCCTTCGCGCTTTCCATCAACACTATCGCCATTCAGCTTTTGGATGCCGTCGGCCTACCCAGCACGCTTTCCGCCGCTTACCGCTTAGGTGTTCAGTCTGAGCTGGGTGAAAATTTAAGCCTTGCACTCGGTACCAGCGAAATGAACATGATGGAAATGGTGCAGTCTTATGCGCATGTGGCCAATGCTGGCTATGCCACCTTCCCGTTCGGCATCCGCGAAATTCGTAACAGCAAAGGCGAGGTGCTGTATAAGCGTAGCAACACGTATCAATATCGCGTACTCAGCCCGCAAGTGGTGATAAAAATGAACCGACTTATGACCGGCACGCTGGAAATGGGCACAGGCGAACATCTGGCGATTGGACGCCCTTCTGGCGGTAAAAGCGGCACCAGCCAAGGCTTCCGCGACGCATGGTTTATCGGTTACACGCCGCAGATTGTAACCGGCGTGTGGACCGGAAATGACGACAATACCCCCATGATTAAAGTCACCGGCAGCGTGCTGCCCGGACGCATCTGGCAGGATTATATGAAGGCCGCACATGAGAGCATACCTGTGGAAGGCCTGCAAACCCATACCAGCATTTTCCGTAACATTTTTGGCCGTCGCCAGCCCGACCCTGAACCACTGATTCCGATGGAAGCACCCGAAGTGATGCCGAACACAGAGGCTGTGCCACAAGAGGGCACTAAAAGCACGGATGGCACGGCAGAGGACAAAAAGCGTGAATTCTGGGACAGGATTGTGGATGATGCGGGCACCGCCGAAGAGGCGGAAAAATATGAGGAAAAACAAGGGGATGTTGAGTATAAGTACCCCAGCTCCCGCCGCTAAAAAAACGCCGATTACTTCCCCCTTGCAATTGCCCCCCAAAGCCGCTATAAAGGCCGCCCTTACAGCAATGTAAGCACGGCACGACCAGAGCGAACGTACAGGCATGCCTGGCTGCCCTTTACTTCTAACCCTAATATAAGGAACAGAAAAATGCCTAAAATGAAGACGAAGAGCGGCGCGAAAAAGCGTTTCTCCCTTACAGCAACCGGCAAGGTAAAGCGCGCCCAGGCAGGCAAACGCCACGGCATGGTGAAGCGTACCAAAAGCCAAATCCGCAATAAACGCGGCACCACCATCATGAATGATTCAGATGCACGCGTGGTGATTAAACACTTCCTGCCAAACGGCTAGAAGCAAAACGATTAAGGGAGAAAAAAAATGACACGTGCAACCAATAAAGTCGCCGGCAAAGCCCGCCACAAAAAAGTATTAAACCGCGCTAAAGGTTTCCGCGGCCGCGCAAAAAACTGCCACCGCGTAGCCATTGAGAAGGTCGAAAAGGCGTTACGTTATGCGTACCGCGATCGCCGTGCTAAAAAGCGCGACTTCCGCAAACTGTGGATTCAGCGTATCAACGCTGGCGTGCGCGAACACGGCTTAGTGTATTCACAGTTCATCAACGGCCTGAAGCTTGCCAACATCAATCTCGACCGTAAAGTGCTGGCTGAACTGGCTGTGAGCGAACCTGCTTCCTTTAAACAGATTGTGGAACAGGCCAAATCCGCTCTCGACAAAAAGGCTGCTTAAGGTTTTCACTTTAGGCGCATCAACAAAAGGGGCGGTAAGGCGGACTAAACGCTTTACGCCCCTTTTTATTTTCTACAGCCATACGGATAGTCATGCACGACCTAAGCCAGCTTAAAAAAGAAGCCGCAGATGCCATCAAAAGCGCAAACAGCCTTGATGCACTTGAAAAGCTCCGTGTGAATTACCTCGGCAAGTCCGGCGTGATTACCGAACAGATGAAAACACTCGGCACTCTGCCGGTGGAAGAGCGTAAATCCTTCGGCGCCGCCGTAAATACCATCAAAAATGAAATCACACAGCTGATTGAAGAATCAAAAACCAGCCTAGAACGCGCCGAACTGGATGCGCGCCTGAAAAATGAAACCGCCGACATCACCCTGCCCGTGCGCCATGAAGTAAAGGGTAGCATCCACCCCGTGAGCCAAGTGATGGAAGAAGTGATGGCGATTTTAGGCAGCCTTGGCTTTGCACTCGCCGACGGGCCCGATGTAGAAGATGACGAACATAATTTCAACGCGCTGAATATTCCGGCCTCGCACCCTGCCCGCCAGATGCACGACACGTTCTATCTGCCTGCAGAAGAAAATGGCCACAAGCTACTGCTGCGAACGCATACTTCGCCGGTACAAATCCGCGCCATGAAAAATGGCAAGCCTCCCTTTAAAGTGATGGCGCTGGGGCGCACCTATCGCTGCGATTCTGATATGACGCACTCCCCGATGTTCCATCAGGTTGAGTGCCTGTATATCGATAAAGGCATTCACATGGGGCACCTCAAAGGCGCTTTAAGTGAATTCGTGAATCGGTTTTTCGGCAAAGATGTGCCGCTTCGTTTCCGCCCGAGTTTCTTCCCCTTCACCGAACCTTCCGCAGAAGTCGATATCGGCTGTTCACGCGAAGGCGGCGAGCTGAAAATTGGTGCAGGCAAAGACTGGCTCGAAATCTTGGGCTGCGGCATGGTGCACCCAAACGTGCTGAAAAACGCAGGCCTCGACCCGAATGAATATCAGGGCTTTGCCTTCGGCGCAGGCATCGAGCGCATCGCGATGCTCAAATACGGTATTCCTGATTTGCGCACCTTCTATGAATCTGATGTGCGCTGGCTGAAGCATTATAGCTTTGGTGCGCTGGATATTCCTTCGCTCGTGAAAGGGCTGGCATCATGAAATTTACCATCGGCTGGCTAAAAGAATATCTCGATACCTCCGCAACGATCAATGAGATTGTGGAAACGCTCACCCGCGTGGGGCTTGAAGTAGAGGGCGTAGAAGATAAAAGCGCAAGCCTTGCGCCCTTCAAAGTTGCTGAAATTCTGGAAGCAGAAAAACACCCGAATGCTGACAAGCTGCGTGTGTGCAAAGTAAACACCGGTAGCGAAACATTACAAATTGTCTGCGGCGCACCGAATGCGCGTGCAGGCATTAAAGTAGCACTCGCTCCGATTGGTTCAGTGATTCCCACCAACGGGCTCGTGATTAAACAATCTAAAATCCGCGATGTGGAAAGCAACGGCATGCTCTGCTCCGCAGCTGAACTCGGCTTAAGTGACGACAGCGTGGGCATTATCGAACTGCCCGCCAGCGCCAAACCGGGCGAGGCTTTTGCGCCACTTTTAGGCCTGAATGACCCCGTGATTGAAATCGCCATCACCCCGAACCGTGCCGACTGCCTTGGCGTGCGTGGCATCGCGCGTGACCTTGCCGCCGCTGGCCTTGGTACATTAAAGCCGCTGGATATTAATGCAACAAAGGGCACTTTTACTTCACCCATCAACGTAACAATTGAAGATACGAAAAAAGCACCTGCCTTTATCGGCCGCTATATTAAAGGTGTGAAGAATGGCGAAAGCCCTGCATGGCTGCAAACGCAATTGAAAGCGATTGGTCTGAAACCCCTCAGCGCACTTGTGGATATCACCAACTACCTGACCTTTGCTTTTGGCCGCCCCGCGCACGTGTATGACGCGAAAACACTGAACGGCAACCTTGCTGTGCGTGCCGCAAAAAAAGGTGAAAAGCTCGAAGCACTCGACAATAAAACCTACGACTTACCGGAAGGCACATTGGTGATTGCCGATAGCAAAGGCCCTGTGGCACTCGGCGGCGTGATTGGCGGCGCACCCACCGGATGCAGCGCAAACACCACCGATGTGTTTTTAGAAATCGCACTGTTTGATGCCGTGGCCGTGGCCGAAGCAGGCCGCGCACTGCAAATTAACACCGACTCGCGTTTCCGTTTTGAGCGCCATGTGGATACAGGCTTTGCCTTAAGCGGCGCAGAGTTAGCAACGAAACTAATTCTGGAACTCTGCGGCGGCGAAGCCAGCGAACTGGTGATTGCAGGAAAAGTGCCTAGCGATGCGCGCAGCATCCGCTTCAAACCTGCGAAAGTGAAAAGCCTTGCCGGTGTTGAAATCGCCGATGCAGATGCAAAGAAAATCCTGACCGCACTTGGGTTTGACGTGAGCAGCGATTGGAACGTGACAGTGCCGAGCTGGCGTGCCGATGTGGAAGGCGAGCCGGATCTGGTGGAAGAAATCATCCGCATCCACGGCTACGATAAAATCCCTACCACACCACTGCCACAAAGCGCGGGTGAACCAGCTTTAAACCCAGCACAAGTAGCGGTGATTAACACGCGCCGCAGCCTTGCCGCACGCGGGTTGATGGAAGCCCTCACCTTTTCGTTCATGCCGGAAAAACAGGCAAAACTCTTTGGCTTTAAGGATGAAAATTTAAAACTCAGCAACCCGATTAGCGTCGAACTTTCTGCGATGCGCCCATCCATTCTGCCGAACCTGATGGATGCTGCGAGCAAGAATGCTGCACGCGGGTTTGATAACCTCCGCCTGTTTGAAGTAGGCCCTGTGTTTGAAAAAGCTTCCACGCAAGGTCAGAAACTTGTGGCCAGTGGTATCCGCAGCGGGCAAACGCAGGAGAAAAATCACTACGGCACGCAGCGCAACGTCGATACGTTTGATGCAAAAGCGGACGCACTCGCCGCCATTGAAAATTACATTCCGGTGGACCGCATTACTGCCACGCGTGATGTGCCGGGGTGGTACCACCCTGGCCGCAGCGGCGCGCTGGTGCTTGGCAAAAGTACGCTCGGCTATTTTGGCGAGATTCACCCTGCGGTGCTGAAAGCACTCGATATTGATTTCCCCGTGGTGGGCTTTGAAGTGTTTTTAGAGAACCTGCCGCAGCCTAAGCCGAAAAAGAACACAGCCAAAGGCAAGCTCGTGCTTTCAAACTTCCAGCCTGTGGCGCGTGATTTTGCGTTTATCGTGAATAAAGATGTAACGGCAGAAAACGTGATGAGCGCTGTGCGCCAAGCTGAAAAAGAACTGATTACCGACATCCGTATTTTTGATGTGTATAGCGGCAAAGGCGTGGAAGATGGTAAAAAATCCATCGCGCTTTCGATTCGCTTAGAGCCCAAAGACCGCACGCTGACCGATGCCGATATCGAGCAGGTGAGCAGCAAGGTCATCAGCGGTGTAGAAAAAGCAACCGGCGCAAGTTTGCGCAAATAAGCTTACAGCCAACCTTTACGCTTAAAGTAAACATACGGCACCACTGCACACAGGGCGATAACACCAATCGCGAATGGGTAGCCATACATCCAGTCCAGTTCCGGCATATGGTGGAAGTTCATGCCGTAAATGCTGGAAATCAGCGTCGGCGGCAGGAAGAAGGCCGCCACCACCGAGAAGATTTTAATAATCACGTTCTGCTCCACGTTAATCATGCCGAGCGTGGCATCGAGCAGGAAGGTGATTTTATCCGCAAGAAAACCCGTTTGCTTGGTGAGCGCGTTGGCGTCCTTCACCAAAATATGCACCTTATTTGACAGCACAACATCTTCCTTATGCGTCTGCTCCAAGAAGCTTAGGAGGCGCGCGATGCTGTGCAGGCTTTCGTTAATTTTGGAATTAAGGTCAGCGCAGGTGCCGAGGCTTTTCAATACGTCCTGCATGGCATGAGAAACGCTCTTGGTGGTTTTGACTTCGCTCATGGTAAAGATGTCGTGCGATAGGCGGTCAAGCTCCTGCACGGCGCTTTCAGAGTTATGCGCCACGCGCGTAATCATTTCGCCTAAAAGCCCTTCCATCACCAGTCCCGCCGAGGTGTATTTATGCGGCACGGCCAGCAGGCGCTGCGAGAAATTATTAAACGATGTGGGTGTGATGTAACGAATCGTCACCAGATATTTTTCCGCCAAAATGAATGTGACGGTGCTAGTTTGCGGATGCGGCGAATCCACCTTGGTGATGATGGCCGCGCTCATGTAATACACACCGTTATCTTCGTAAAAACGGTTCAGCACGCGGTTTTTCCAGATTTCTTCGCGGGTGGGGATTTCAATGCCCAATTGTTCTTCGAGGTATTTTTCTTCTTCGGGCGTAACGTTGTGTACATCCAGCCAAAGTGTCTCTTGCGGCAACTTGGCATTCAGAGGAATCGGAGAAACGGAAATTTTCTTACCACTGCGGTGGTACGCGTTGATCATTTTACCAGCTCACCTTGAAACGTTACGCCTTATGAACAAGAGGATAAGCCGTTTTGCCCCGCGCTTGTCAAGCGCAGGCTCAAAAAAAGCGCACTGTTTGATGTACTAAACTTCGAGAGTGTTGCGCTGCTGATTGCCTGCACGGATCAGCCAGCCATTTTCTTTCAGCTGACCTTCGGCGGCCATTCGTGCAATGGCGCCGAAATCACGATTCTCCGCACGGCGCGCAGCCTCTGCCGCCTGCGCCGCAAATATTGTGCCGGTGCCTTCAAGCAAGGAAAGGGCAAAGCCTTTGCCTTGCTCCCAGCTGCGCGCCACCAGTTCGAAAATATCGCGCCCTTCCGCATCTTTTTGCCTAACCAGTTCCGGTATTTCCGTCGCCAGATATTTCAGCGGTGCGCCCACCTGTATTTCAGGCGCTGTACGAAGTTCCATATACATATTGTGTAGCAGCGGATTGCCCGCCCTGTCCGGCACCGTGAAATCAAGCTGCTGCCGGTGCAGTTCTGCCAGCGTCTCTACTTTTCGTGCGGGGTCTTTATAGGTGCCCGTCATCGCCGCCACATGCGGCAGTGGAGCAAAATTTGTTCGTTTATCGAGGCTATGCTCCTGCGACAAATCCACTCCGAATTCATCCTTCATCACCCGCAGAATGCCCACACGCCCATCCAGCGCCGCAAATACGGAAGGATAACGCTCTACGAATACGAGGGGGAATTCAGCAAATTCTTCGGCTGTCATCTTCGCGCCGTTAATCGCGAAAAAGCGGAACGCCTCCACATGACCCTGTTTGGCTGTTAGCTGAATGGGGTTAATGCTGTTACCCACCGGCACAGCGTTAATGCCAGCGCCTTCATCAAGCGCGGCTTTTTCCAGCACCAGATCATTCATGTAAGCTGCTGATAATAAAACATTTTATGGATTCATGTCGGCGGCAGAGGCAAGCCGGGATGCCACTACGGATTTAATGCCTTCATGCGCCTGGCAAAACGCCGCGACATGTTCATGTAGCATCTGCTGCAGCGCGGGGCTGACCAGTTTCACGTAGGGCACCTCTTTTTTCCTTCTCCGACCCCATAGTAACCCGCGAGTGGTTAAGGAAAGGTAAAGCGCGAAGAATTAGGCATTTTTTGCTGGCATTTTAGATAAATTGCTCTATTTTTGCGCCCGATGACAGACCTCAGTAAAATTCGCAATTTCTCTATCGTTGCCCACATCGACCACGGCAAGTCGACACTGGCTGACCGCTTGATTGAATTCTGCGGTGGGCTCGAAAAGCGCGAGATGACCAGCCAAGTGCTCGACTCGATGGAAATCGAGAAGGAGCGCGGCATCACCATTAAAGCGCAGACCGTGCGCCTGAACTATATCGCCAAAGACGGCAATACTTATATCCTGAACCTGATGGACACACCGGGCCACGTGGACTTTGCCTATGAAGTGAGCCGCTCACTCGCCGCCTGTGAAGGTTCGATTCTGGTGGTAGACGCCAGCCAAGGCGTGGAAGCGCAAACCCTTGCCAACGTGTATAAGGCCATTGAGAGCAATCACGAGATTGTGCCCGTGCTGAATAAAATTGACCTGCCCGCCGCCGAGCCAGACCGCGTGCGCCAGCAAATTGAAGACGTGGTGGGTATTGACGCCAGCGATGCTGTGCTTATTTCCGCTAAAACCGGCATTGGCATTGAAGAGGTGCTGGAAGCAATCGTGCACCGCCTGCCCGCCCCCAAAGGCGACCCAAACGCACCCTTAAAAGCCATGCTGGTCGACAGCTGGTACGACGCTTACCTCGGCGTGATTATTCTGCTGCGCATTGTGGATGGTTCCATCACCCGCAAAACGAAAATCCGTATGATGGCCACAGGCGGCGTATATGACGTGGATAACGTGGGTATCTTCAGCCCGAAGAAAACACCAAAAGAAACTCTCTCTGCCGGTGAAGTAGGTTATATTACCGCTTCCATCAAGCAAGTGTCGGACTGCAAAGTAGGTGACACGGTGACTGAAGAAACCCGCCAGTGCACAGAAGCCCTGCAAGGCTTTAAGCCCTCGCAGCCGGTGGTGTTCTGCGGGCTTTACCCCATCGATGCCAGCGACTTTGAGAACTTGCGCGAGAGCCTTGCCAAGCTGCGCCTGAACGATGCGAGTTTTGAATATGAAGCTGAAACATCGAACGCGCTGGGCTTTGGTTTCCGTTGCGGGTTCCTCGGCCTGCTGCACCTTGAAATTATTCAGGAGCGTTTGGAGCGCGAGTTTAACCTCGACCTGATTACCACCGCACCAAGCGTGGTGTATAAAATGTACCTCACCAACGGTGACTACAAAGAAATTCACAATCCGGCAGACATGCCAGAACCAAACTTCATCGAGAAGATGGAAGAGCCGTGGATTAACGCCACCATTTTGCTGCCCGATGAATATTTGGGCACGGTGCTGGCGCTGTGCACCGATAAACGCGGCGTGCAGAAAGACCTGACCTATGTCGGCAACCGCGCCATGCTCGTCTATCGCCTGCCACTCAACGAAGTGGTGTTCGATTTTTACGACCGCTTAAAATCCATTTCAAAAGGTTACGCGAGTTTTGACTGGCACATTGATGGCTATGAAGAAAGCGACCTTGTGAAACTCTCGATTCTGGTGAACACAGAAGCGGTGGACGCGCTTTCGATGATTGTGCACCGCTCACGGGCACAAGCACGCGGGCGCGACATTTGCGCCAAGCTGAAAGAATTGATTCCGAGGCAGATGTTTAAGATTGCCATTCAAGCAGCCATCGGTGGGAAGATTATTGCGCGCGAAGATGTAAGCGCCATGCGCAAAGACGTGCTTTCAAAATGCTACGGCGGTGATATTACGCGTAAACGCAAGCTGCTCGACAAGCAAAAGAAGGGCAAAAAGAAAATGCGCAACTTTGGTCAGGTGGAAATTCCACAATCGGCCTTCATTGAAGTGCTAAAAGTCGATAGCAATTAGGCAAAAAACCTTGCGTGTCTGCGGGTTCTGAATCTTTCCAAAAAAAATACTAGCGCACGGCATTAAAATAGGTATGCTGGCTGCTCTAAAATTTAGCGGCAACCACCCACAGGTGTGATTTTACTATGTCTCTGAGCAAAAAATCCCTGAATACGCTGTTTGAGGATCAACTCCGCAAAT
This sequence comes from Rickettsiales bacterium, assembly GCA_044356525.1. Classification (GTDB taxonomy): domain Bacteria; phylum Pseudomonadota; class Alphaproteobacteria; order Rickettsiales; family RGZB01; genus CAYXPR01. Next base: position 86,662 of record JBIKVZ010000003.1, on the reverse strand, counting down.
ATTTTGAAGCGCACAAGGGATCTATGCCTGGCAGCGGCTTGTATGACCGTGTGGTGAATGAGGTGGAACGCACCCTGATTCGTGAAACCCTGAAAGCCACGCGCGGTAACCAGCTTAAGGCAGCTGAAATTCTGGGTATCAACCGCAACACACTGCGCCGCAAGATGCACGAACTGGGGCTTATCAGTCCAAAAAACGCTAGACGTAAATCCTCCACCCGCCAATAATGTCCGTATCACCCGCATTTTCGGGCGATATTGGGGAAATTAGGTCACCATGCGGGGCTCTGCCATATTCTACCGCCTGAAACGAAGCTGGATTGCGCGCAATATCGCTAGCAATATCGCTACGCTATTGATTGTGGCATCCGCACTTTCCGGCATTGCGACGTATAGCGCCATCACGCAGGAAAAAGACCCTCTGCTGCCCACGCCCATTTCTATCGAAGGGCTGGTGCTGATTAACGTGGTGCTGCTCGTGGCACTGGTATTTATCCTCAGTTATAAAATGATTCGCCTGTGGCTAGCGCAGCGTATCGGCTCGGTCGGTTCACGCCTGCAGATGCACATGGTGCTGATGTTCTCTTCCATCGCCATGCTACCCACGCTCATTGTGGCCGTGTTCGCGGCACTGTTCTTCCACTTCGGCATCCAGACATGGTTTAACCAGCGCGTAGGCACTGCGCTGGAAGAATCGGTGAAGGTGTCGGAAAGTTATCTTGAAGAACATAAAAAAATCATCCGCGCTGATGCGCTCGCCATGGCCTATGACCTAAGCCGCGAGTCGCATGAATTTTCGCGCAACCCAAAACGATTCAACAATGTGGTTTCGGCACAGGCCACGCTGCGCTCACTCACTGAAGCCATCGTATTCCACCGCGATGAAATTCTCGCGCGCTCGGCCTTAAGCTTCTCGCTGATGTTTGACTTCGAATCCCTCTCTCCTGATATTTTAAAACGTGCTGCCGCAGGCGAAGTCATTATTCTGACCAACGACACGGAAGACCGTGTGCGTGCGCTCGTAAAACTAAATAACTTCTTCGATACATATTTGTTAGTGGGCCGCCCGATTGATAGCGAAGTACTGGATTACGTGCAGAACACACGCGGCTCGGTAAATGAATACCAACAATTGCGCGGGAACATCTCGCGCATTCAGGTGAAGTTCATGGTGACGTTTATTATCGTTGCCGTACTGCTGCTGCTCGCTTCCATCTGGGTGGGCATGTTATTTGCCAGCAGCCTCGTGCAGCCCATTACGCTGCTGGTGAAAGCCTCGGAACGCATCAAGGGCGGCGACCTTTCCACGCGTGTAGAAAATAAACGCCATGAGAATGATGAGCTTGGTGCATTAGCGCAGGCCTTCAACCGCATGACCAGCCAGTTAGAAAAGCAGCGCAATGATTTGGTGGAAGCCAACCGCCAGCTCGATGACCGCCGCCGCTTAACCGAGGCCGTACTCTCTGGTGTTTCCGCAGGCGTAATGGCACTCACCACCGCGCGACAGATTGCACTCGTGAATCGTTCAGCCCTCACATTACTCGGCATGACGCAAGAGGCGCTACAGGATAAACCCATCACAGACATTTTACCCGAGACAGCAAACCTGTTGGAACGCGTAAACCAAAGCCCTGAAAAACTGGTGCAGGAACAAGTCACACTCGCGCAGCAACATCGCCGCGCCACCTTCCTTGTGCGCGTAACGGCAGAACTGAATGAAGGAAAAATCACCGGTTATATCGTGACGCTGGATGACATCACCGAACTACAATCAGCACAACGCAGCGCCGCATGGGCAGGCGTGGCACGGCGCATCGCACATGAAATTAAAAACCCGCTCACGCCGATTCATCTTGCCGCTGAACGCCTCAAACGCAAATACATGAAAGAAATTACCAGCGAGCCAGAAATGTTTGCCAAATATACTGACACCATCATCCGCCATGTGGGCGACATCGGCAAAATGGTGGAAGAGTTCGTGAGTTTCGCGCGCATGCCTGCACCTTTGTTCACGAAAACCAACGTGAGTGAAATTATCCGTGAAGCTGTGTTCTCGGCACAAACGGTGAGCAGCACGATTAAAATTACAGCACAATTACCCGATGAAGATGTGCAACTCACTGCTGACCGCGGGCAGCTCCACCAAGTGATGACGAACCTAATTAAGAATGCGATGGAAGCATTGTCGGAACAAAATAATGCCACGGCTGAGAAAAAAATTGATGTGCGCCTCACCGCCACAAAAGACGATTGCACCATTGAAATTATCGATAACGGCCCCGGTCTTCCACCCGATAAAATCGATCACCTGACCGACCCTTATGTGACCACGCGTGAGAAAGGTACGGGCCTCGGACTGGCGATTGTGAAAAAAGTCATCAGCGACCACGAAGGCACATTGTCACTCTTAAACCAGATGAGTGACGATGGTGTGGTATGCGGCGCAAACGTGCGCGTAACGCTTCCGCGAAACCTTCTGGAGTCCGCAGAATCCGCCAAACCCAGAGCTTCTTGAAAAATAAGCAAAATTTGTTGTTGAAGCTTAGCAACATTTGTTGCAATAATATCACAAATGTTTTTACCAACCACTATATCGTGTAGCATATGTCCTTTGATGTACTAATTGTTGATGATGAGGCGGATATCCGGGATTTAATCGCGGATACACTCAAAGACGAAGGGTTCTCCCCCCGTAAGGCAAAAAACAGCGGTGAGGCGCTGGAAGCCATCCACACCCGCGTGCCAGATGCCGTGGTTTTGGATATCTGGCTGAAAGATAGCGAGCTGGACGGGTTGGGTATTTTAGAAACCGCAAAGCGCAAGTATCCTGATGTGCCGGTCATTATGATCAGCGGCCACGGCAATATTGAAACCGCCATCACCGCGATTAAACTTGGCGCATATGACTATATTGAAAAACCATTCAAGACCGACAAGCTGCTGCACCTCGTGAAGCGTGCGATTGAAACCTCGCGCTTGAAGCGTGAGAATTCCGAGCTGAAACTGCGTGCCGGCATGAACTACGAACTGATTGGTAAATCTGGCGCCATCACACAGCTGCGTGCCGCGATTGAACGCGTTGCCCCAACGGGCAGCCGCGTGTTCATCACGGGCCCATCCGGTTCGGGTAAAGAAGTCACCGCCCGTTTGATTCACAAAAAATCCACGCGCAAAAAAGGCGCGTTTGTTTTCCTCAGTGCGTCCAGCATGGTGCCTGAGCAGGTGGATAGCGAATTGTTCGGCACCGAAGGCAGTACCGATGTAAACGGCGCCGCCCGCAAAATCGGTATCTTCGAACGCGCCGCTGGTGGCACGTTGTTTATCGATGAAATCACCGACATGCCGATTGCCACACAGGCAAAATTCCTGCGCGTGCTGCAAGACAACACTTTCACACGCCTTGGCGGCAGCAAGCCGATTGAGGTGGATGTACGTGTGGTCGCTGCTTCGAGTGTGAATATTCAGCACTCCATCCGCGAAGGCAGACTGCGGGAAGATTTATATTACCGCCTGAACGTGGTGCCACTGCGTGTGCCATCACTGTCGGAGCGCCGTGAAGATATTCCGCTTATCAGCGAATACTTCCTGAAAAATGCGTCTGACACGATGGGTGTGCCCACAAAGCTGCTCAGCGATGATGCGGTGGCCGCCATGCAAAGCTACGATTGGCCGGGCAACGTGCGCCAGCTGCGTAACGTGATTGAATGGCTGATGATTATGACAGCCACCAGCACGGATGCCATCAGCGCCACCATGCTGCCGAAGGAAATTCTTTCTTCCGGCCCAGCAGCGGTGAACCCTGAAATCAACCCGCAAATTATGTCTATGCCACTGCGCGAGGCACGCGAGTTGTTTGAACGCCAGTATCTGATTGCACAAATCAACCGCTTCGGTGGCAATATTTCCCGCACGTCGGAATTTGTGGAAATGGAACGTTCGGCATTGCACCGTAAGCTAAAATCGCTAAAGATAGGCAACTACGAAGCCAAGGTCGTGGCAGCCTCTTAAAACGCCACGCCTTTTCAAGTACAATAGCGAAGGGCTCTTATGCGGATTATCGTGTGCGGCGCAGGTCAGGTGGGAATGGGCATCGCCCGTCAGCTGGCCTCTGAAGAAAACGACGTTATCGTTATCGACAATAATCCGGATGCCATTCAGCGCGTCAATGATACGCTCGACGTAAAAGCCATCGTGGCGTTTCCTTCGCACCCGAACGTGCTGGAAGATGTGGGCGCAAAAGACGCCGACATGATTATCGCCGTCACGCTTTCTGATGAAGTAAACATGATTGTGTGCGAAATCGCGCATGCACTGTTTGGCGTGCCCACCAAAATTGCCCGTATCCGTAACCAGAATTATCTAATGCCCGCGTGGAAAGACCTCTACCGCCAAGACCATGTGCCGATTGATTTTATTATTTCGCCGGAACGCGAAGTCGCAAAAGCCATCGTGAACCGCATGCACGTGCCGGGTGCCATGAACATGATTCCATTCGTGGATGGCCGCGTGAAGGTGATTGAGATCCGCTGCTCGCGCACCTGCGGGCTGATTGGTATGCCGCTGCCACAAGTGCGCGAAATTCTGCTCGACCTGAACGTTTCCATCATCGGCCTCGTGCGCGGTGACCGCATTATTATCCCCACCAAGAGCGATGTGCTGGAACCATACGACGCGCTGTTCTTCGTGACCGACGAAAAAGACGTCCGCGCCGCCATGAAAATGTTCGGGCATGAAGAACGTGAGGCGCGCCGCATCGTGATTGTGGGCGCAGGGAATATTGGGCTTTACCTTGCCGAGCACCTCGAAACGGATTACCAGCAAGTGAACGTGAAGCTGATTGAAATGAACCGCGAACGCGCAGAATTCGTGGCGAGCCAGCTAAACAAAACCATCGTGATTAACGGTGATGCACTCGACCATGAAATTCTCTCTGAGGCCAATATCGAATCATCTGAAACGGTGATTGCCGTCACCAACGATGACGAAGTAAATATCTTTGCTTCGCTGATTGCTAAACGTTCAGGCTGCCAGCGCTGCATCACACTGGTGAATAAAAGCACGGCGTACTCTACGTTGATTTCCACTCTTGGTATCGACGTGGTGGTCAACCCGCGTGAAATCACCGTGTCCAGCATTTTGCAACACGTCCGCAGTGGTAAAGTGCGCGCCGCTTATTCCATTTGTGGTGGTCAGGCAGAAATTATTGAAGCCGAGGCTTTCGAAGGCTCTTCGTTGGTGGGCAAGACCGTCAGTGCGCTTGATTTACCGCAAGGCGTAGTGATTGGCATGATTGCACGCGGCGATAAAATCATTGTACCAAAAGATGATGAAATGATCGCAGAAGGTGACCGCATTATTGTAATGAGCCTCACCACACAGCTGAAGAAGGTCGATAAAATCTTCTCTGATCGTCAGGATTACTTCTAACCCCAGGATTCCCCATGCCCAAGAAAGCAAAAACCCAGCAGCGCATCAGCTATGTCAACGGCCGCTTCGTGCCACACCGTCAGGCGTTTGTGCATATTGAAGACCGCGGCTATCAGTTTGCCGATGGGGTGTATGAAGTCATCGCCCTGGAAAATGGTCGCCTGATTGACGGCACGCCGCATTTTGCGCGCCTGAAGCGTTCCTTAAAAGAACTACAAATTGCCCTGCCTGCACCACTGCAAGTGCTGGAAGCGCTGACGCTAGAGCTCTGCCGCCGCAACCGCTTAAGTGAAGGTTTTATTTACCTGCAAGTATCGCGCGGTGTTGCCAAACGCGACCACCCCTTCCCTAAAAAACCGGTGAAGCCATCGGTGGTCATCACGGTCAGCCCACCCAAAAAATATAACCCGAAAGAATACACGCAAGGCGTGAAGGTGATTAGCCTGACCGATATACGCTGGGCGCGCCGCGACATTAAGTCCATTTCGCTACTGCCGAACATTCTGGCAAAGCAGGCTGCCGCTGAAGCAGGCGCAAAAGAAGCATGGCTGGTCGAAAAAAATGGCATCGTGACCGAAGGTGCATCATCAAACGCTTACATCGTGGATAAAAGCGGCACAATCAGAACCTACCCTGTGGGGAATTACATTCTCTGCGGCGTTACGCGCCAGAGCGTGCTGGCCCTCGCCCGCAAAAAAGGCCTGAAGGTGGTTGAAAAACCCTTTTCCCTGAAAGAAGCCCTCGCCGCCAAAGAAGCTTTCATGACCAGTACCACTGCAGGCGTGATTCCTATCACGCAGATTGATGATAAAAAAATTGGCACGGGAAAACCCGGTGCAACCGCAAGCCTGTTATTGCAGCTTTACCAGCAATATGTTAGCACACAGGTGCGCAAAAAACGCGCTCGGGGAAAATAATGACTGCCGCCAACACTGCACAGCAAAATGCCAAGCGCCCTGCGCTGCCGCGCCCACGCGCCATTCTGTTTGATTGGGACAACACCCTCGCCGATACATGGCATATTATTTACGAATCACTGCATGAAACCTTCACCGCCATGGGGCATGAACCGTGGCCGTTTGAAGATGTAAAACAAGGCCGTGAAGGCATTCACCACTCACTGCGTGACTCCTTCCCGCGCATCTTCGGGGCCGATTGGGAAAAGGCAAAGAAGATTTATTTTGAAAGCTTCCTTAAATGCCACCTCGATAAAATCAAAGACCTGCCGGATGCTAAGAACGTGCTGCAGCATCTTTCCGGCACTGATATTTACATCGCCGTGGTGAGCAACAAAACGGGCGAGTATTTAAGACAAGAAGTGTCGCATATGGGCTGGGGGCCTTACTTTAGAAAAGTAATCGGCGCCTCTGATGCCAAGGCTGACAAGCCCGACCCCGCACCGGTTTACATGGCGCTTGAGGGCAGCGGCATCGCCCCCAGCGAGCATGTGTGGTTTGTGGGCGATAGCTTTACCGATGTACAATGTGCTATTAATGCTGGTTGTACTCCCATTCTTTACGGTGAAAACATTTCCGAGGCTGACCGAAAGGCCTGGCCCATTGACGAACATAAACTGGCACTTGCCAGAACCCACCTTGAACTTCTGTCGCTGATTAAGGAGACTTTGTAAATGATTCGCTCTCTGTTTAAATTTGTTTTCATTACCCTCATCGTGGTAGGTCTGTTGCTCGGCGGCGCCATCGCAGCGATTCCTTACGTATACCCGCCGGAAAAATTTAAACCCATCATCAAAGATTTTGTAAAAATCGCCACTGGCCGCGAGCTCGATATTAAGGGCGAGATTTCTTTTTCTGTGTTCCCTGATATCGCACTGAAAGCCACGGACATCAGCTTTTCAAATGCCGAAGGCGCAACCACGCCACAAATGGCAGAACTTTCATCAGTTTCCGTGGGGCTGAAGGTGCTGCCACTGCTCAGCAAGCGTGTGGAATTGGATGACTTTATTCTTATCAATCCGGTTATCAACCTTGAAGTCGATAAATCCGGCAAGCCTAACTGGGAAATGACCGCCTCTGAGGAAAAAAAGCCGGAGGATGCTGCCGCTGAACCTTCCTCTTTCAATGCAGCTGCTGTCGTGTTTTCTAAATTGAAAATTGTGAATGGCACGGTGAATTACGTCAACATAGAGAGTGGTGATAAACACTCTGTCACAAGCCTGAATCTGGAAGTGGCCGCACGCACGCTGGAAGATGCGTTGAAAGCCAGCGGTGCAATGGCGCTGGATGGGCATAACATTGATTTTTCGACCACGCTGGATAGCCCCGCGAAACTGATGGCGAAGGAATCCTTTAACCTGAACGCCAAAATAACACTGGCATCGCTGGAAGCCGAATATGATGGTTCTGTACATCTTGCAGATGTGCCTGCTGCCGAAGGCAAACTGACCCTTGATATGTCTTCGCTGCACAAAACACTTGCCCTTACAGGCAGCACTCCTGCCCCTGGCAGCAAGGATAGCAGCCTGAAGCTGCGCACGCCGGTGGTGATGAAGAATAAAAAAATTACCATGGATAACCTCGATGTTACCTTTGACCAAATCAAAGCCAGTGGCAGCGTGATTGCAGCGCTGGATAGCACCGTGCCAGATATAAAAGCGGCGCTTAGCCTTGCCGAACTAGATGTGCGCCCCTACATGAGCGCAGAGGCTAAAAGCGCAGCGCCTGCAACGGACGCCGCTGCCGCACCTGCTGAACCTAATAAAGAACTCTTCAGCAACGATACTCTTGCACTGGGTGGGCTTAGCGCCGTGGATGCCAATATTGAAGCAACCATTGGCAAAATTATCCTGCCGCAAACGCAGGTTAACAACACCGCCATAAGTGTAGTTTCCAAAGGTGGGAAATTGACCGCCACTTTGAAAGAAACCAGCCTGTATGATGGCAAAGGTAAAGCACAGCTGGTGCTGGATGGCCGTGGCACAATGCCGGCAGTAGAGCATAGCCTTGCGCTAGAAGGCGTGAATATCGGCCAATTCCTACAAGACTTCGGCTATACCGACCGTATCGAAGGCAAAGGTGACTTCAATATCGCCGTGGCAGGTATCGGGCGCTCGCAAGCCGAAATCGTGAACAACCTTGATGGTCAGGGGAATGTGCGTCTTTCCGGTGGCAAGTATAAGGGCATCAACCTGATGAACATCGTGAACACTATCAACACGCTCGGCAGCGCCAGTGCCACACTGGGCAATCTGTTCAATGCAGAGGCGGTGACCGATGTGAGCGACATGACCGCCACCTTCACACTCAAGAGCGGCGTGCTCTACAACAACGACCTGCTGCTGAAATCTCCGGTGGGCACGGTTACGGGTGAAGGCGAAATGAACCTCGCCAAAAACCTGATTAAATACCGCCTGACACCAAAAGCAGATGTTGGCTTAGAAAGCACCTCAATTGGCTTTAAAGTGCCGGTCGTGATTCAGGGCAACCTGAATAATCCGCAAATTGCGCCAGACACCAAACGTCTGCTGACCGATGGCCTGCAAATTAAAGCGCTGGATGAAAATTTAAGCCCTGCAGAAAAAATTGAAGCCGTGAAAGATGACCTCATCAACCTGCGCAAAGGCGTGAAGGGTGATGTGGGCGGCGTGCTGAACAACCTGATGGGCGGCATTCCCGGCCTTGGCGGCGCCAAAAAAGCTGATCCCGCTGCCACAGCACCGGAGGCACCTGCCGCCACTGAAAGCACGGCACCTGCCACGCAGGAGCGCCGCGCACCGGAAGGCAATCCGGCCGCAGAGTAATCTGCTTACTTAAGCGTGGAATACTTTGCCCGTCGCTTTCAGCGAGGGCTGGGCGAGCTTGACGAAAATATCCGCCACCGTTTCAGGCTTCGGAAGCTTTTTAGGGTCTTCGCCCGGCATGGCTTCGGCGCGCATATTGGTTGCAATCACGCCTGGGTCGATAAGGTTCGCACGCACCGTGCTTTTTTCATTCTCGGCAGCATAGGTTTTCACCATCACCTCAAGTGCAGATTTTGACACCGCATATGGCCCCCAGAATGGGTGCACACCTTCGGTAACGCCAGAAGTCACAAACATCGCACGGCCTGCATCTGATTTATGCAGCAAGCCGTCAAACGCACGCAGCAGATAAAAATTAGCGTGAAGATTGACGTCCATCACCTTCTGCCAGATGCTATCGGTGAAATGCGTCATCGGGCGAAGGCCACCGAGCATCGCCGCATTACCGACGAGAATATCGAGTTTTCCAAAACGCTTTGCGACTTCCATCGCCAAGCCATCAATTTTTTTGAAATCTTTTAAGTCCATCGGCACCAGCGTAGCCTTGCCGCCTTGCTGCTGGATAAAATCATCCACTTCTTCAAGACCGCCCACCGTGCGCGCCACTAGCACCACATGTGCGCCAGCACCTGCCAAACGCTTAGCTGCCGCTGCGCCAATACCGCGCGATGCACCCGTTACAAGCGCCACACGCCCCGCCAGTGAAGAAACTTTGGCTACCATGATATACCCGACTAACGTTTTTTGGTCTTGGTTTTAGCAGCTTGCTCAAGCAGCGGCAGAGACTGTGGCGCGCCTTCGTTATCCGTAATCGAAATCGGATAATCGCCCGTGAAGCAAGCATCGCAGAATTGCGGCATATCTTTATTGCGCTTCACTTCGCCTACGGCTTTATACAGACCATCCACCTCTAAAAACGCAAGGCTTTCGACGCCGATAAAGTCCGCCATTTCTTTAATGCTCATACGGTGCGCGAGCAGCTTATCTTGACTCGGTGTATCCACACCATAGAAGCACGAATGCGTCGTCGGCGGGCTGGAGATGCGCATATGCACTTCTTTTGCACCCGCATCACGCACCATTTGCACAATCTTTTTTGACGTGGTGCCGCGCACGATACTGTCATCGATAAGAATCACGCGTTTGCCACTAATCACCGCCGGGTTGGCATTGTGCTTGAGGCGCACGCCGAAATGGCGCACTTGCTCAGTGGGTTCAATGAAGGTACGGCCCACATAGTGGTTGCGGATGATGCCAAGTTCAAACGGAATGCCCGATTTTTCGGCAAAGCCGAGTGCTGCTGGCACGCCAGAATCAGGCACTGGTACCACCACATCCGCCGGCACTTTACTTTCCACCGCCAGCTGGCGGCCCATGGCTTTACGCATGTGATACACTTCGCGGCCTTCAATGCGGCTATCTGGGCGAGCAAAATACACATATTCAAAAATGCAGAACCGTTCTTTTTTCTTTTTGAACGGGTGAATGCTCTGAATGCTGTCTTCCGAAATGATCACGATTTCACCCGCCTCAATATCGCGCACGAACTGCGCGCCGATAATATCAAGGGCGCAGGTTTCAGATGCCAGCACATAGGCATTACCCAGCTTGCCAAGCACCAAGGGGCGCACGCCTAGGGGGTCGCGCGCGCCGATAACGGCATCGCGCGTCAGCGCCACCAGCGAGTAAGCACCTTCCACCTGACGCAGCGTATCAATCAGGCAATCCACAATCGTTTCGCCTTCGCTTAAGGCAATCAGGTGCAGCATCACTTCCGTATCCATTGTGGTGCGGAAAATGCTGCCGTGGCGCACGAGGATTTTCTTTAGGGTTTTTGCGTTGGTGAGGTTGCCGTTATGCGCCAGCGCAAAGCCGCCGAAGTCGAGCTCGGCGAATAGTGGCTGAATATTGGCGATGTTGGTTTTCTCGCCACTGGTGGAGTACCGCACGTGGCCAATGGCAGCATAACCTTCAAGGTGTTTGATGACGGATTCATTGTTGAAGTTATCGCCCACTTTACCGAGCGCCATATGTTGAGAGAATTGCTTGCCGTTGGTGGATACAACACCGGCGGCTTCCTGCCCACGATGCTGGAGCGCGTGCAAACCCAGCGCCGCGTGTGCCGAGGCATCCTGCGTACCGATAATGCCGAACACACCGCACTCCTCATGCAGGCGGTCATCTTCAAACGGGTGCAGGGAAAATTCTTCAGGCGTCATGATTATTCTTCCTCATCGGCGTCCGGCAAACGTTCCGGCAGTTTGATTTTCTTTGGCGTACGTTTTTCTTTCAACGCTTCGGTCACAGATTCCGTGACGCTTTTTTCATCATCATCTTCATCCACCTGCAGATGATCCACATACTCTTTTGCCTTGGCATGGATTCTTTTACCACCCCACTCGGTCAGCTTGTAGGTTTCACCCTCTTCAAGCCACTTGGGCGGCTCTTCTTTATTGTGCAGCGTGATAACGAGGAAGTGGAGTGCCGAAACCAGCAGCAAGCCGCGGGCGAGGCCGAAAGCCGTGCCGAAGGTGCGGTCTATGGGGCCAGAGCGCACTTCGCGCAAGTTATCGAGCAGCAGCGCACCAAAAATGGAAACCACCGCCAGCACCACGAGGAACACCACGATGATGGAAACGATGTTAACGATGAAGATACTTTTGAAATATTCATCCATGATTTCCGCCACATACGGAAACATGAAAAAGGTAATAAGGGCGGCGCCAAACCAGCCAAGAATAGAAAATGCTTCCTTGATGATGCCACGCAAGAAACCAATCATGGACGACAGCAACACCACGATGGTGACAAGTACGTCAAATTCTGTCAGCACGTTTCCCCCTTTATTCCCCGGAACCGAGGAGATTCCTGAGCTGCCTTATATACTTAATTTCCTTTAAAATAAAGCCCTTGCTGGCGCTTTGCGTGCCTTCGGGCACAAACCCTTGGGTAAAGCCCAGTTTTTGGGCCTCTTTCAGGCGTAATCCGCTCTGGGTAACGGGTCTGGCCTCCCCAGAAAGGCCTACTTCGCCGAATACCACGGTTTTGGGCGGCATGGGGATGCCCGAAAGAGCAGAAACAATGGCTGCCGCCACGGCCATATCGGCCGCTGGCTCGGTAATCCTTAGGCCACCTGCGATGTTCAGATATACCTCTTTATCACCCAGTTGCATGCCGCAACGGGCCGAAAGTACAGCTAAAATCATGGCCAAGCGGTTGGCGTCCCACCCCACCACCGCGCGGCGCGGCGTCGCCATTTGGCTAGGGGCCACCAGCGCCTGCACTTCCACCAGCACAGGGCGGCTGCCCTCAAGCCCAGCGAAAATCACCGAGCCGCTGACCTCGCCCGCCTTGCCTGAAATAAACAGCTCAGAGGGGTTTGATACTTCCTGCAGGCCTTTATCGGTCATTTCGAACACGCCGATTTCATTGGCAGGGCCAAAACGGTTCTTCACTGAACGCAAAATACGGAACGCATGACCGCGCTCACCTTCAAAATACAGTACCGTATCCACCATGTGCTCGAGCACGCGGGGGCCTGCAATCTGCCCGTCCTTCGTCACATGCCCAACGAGGAAAATCGCCGTGCCGGAATGTTTGGCCAACGTGATAAGTTCGTGCGCGCTAGCCCTCACCTGCGTGACGGTGCCGGGGGCAGATTCGACACTGTCCAAAAACATGGTCTGAATAGAATCGATAATCATGACATCCGGTGCGCCCGTGGCAAAGGTTGCCAAAATGTCGGAGACCGAGGTGGCGGTAGCAAGCTTCACATCAGGCGCTTTCACCCCCAAGCGTTCGGCACGAAGCCGCACCTGCGAGGTGGATTCTTCACCTGTGATATACGCCGTTTTAAGCCCCGCCGCGGCAAGACCCGTAACCAGTTGCAGCAGCAAGGTGGATTTACCGATACCGGGGTCACCACCAATTAAAATGGCCGAACCGCGCACAAGGCCGCCACCCAGCACCCTATCCATCTCTTCGATGCCCGTGCCGATGCGCGGCGTGGTGTCGGCTTTACCAACCAGTGAATCGAATTCAATTTTGCTGCCGGATTTTTGCGGCTTGGCACGGGTGAAGGCTTTGGCATTGGCGAAGGGTTCTTCCACAATGCTGTTCCACGCGTTGCAGGCCGTGCATTGCCCCGCCCACTTGCTGTGAACGGCGCCACATTCCTGACACACATAATTTGATGCCGCTTTAGCCATCACTTCCCTTCTGGCGCGCCGTATGAGGCGCGGGATTACAAAGCAGGATTAATGATCCTGTAGTTTAATCTCAATCGGGCCTACTGAGCGGCCATGGATGAATTGTTCCACATACGGGTTGCCGCTTTTTTCCATCTGCTGCTTGGTGCCTTCCCAGATGATGCGGCCTTCATACAGCATCGCGACCTTGTCAGCGATTTTCCGCACAGACGACATATCATGCGTGATGGTGATGGTGGTGGCACCAAGTTCTTTCGAGCACTTCACAATCAGCTCGTTGATGACGTCTGCCATGATGGGGTCAAGACCTGTGGTCGGTTCATCGAAGAAGATAATCTGCGGGCGCGTGGCAATGGCACGGGCGAGTGATACACGTTTCTGCATACCGCCGGAAAGTTCGGAAGGATAGAGCTCACCCACTTCTTTATCCATACCCACCGACTGCAGTGTGGTGAGTGCAATTTGCTTGGCTTCTTTGCGGTCCATCCCCTGCCCTTGAATCAGGCCGAAGGCAATATTTTCCCAGATTTTTAAGCTATCGAACAGTGCGCCGCCCTGAAACAGATAGCCGAATTTATGCATCACGCTGTTGCGTTCGCGTTCGGATAGGTGCGTGGTGTCCTGCCCGTCGATTTTAATCACGCCGCTTTCAGGCTCCATCAGCCCGATGATATTTTTAATCAGTACGGATTTACCGGAGCCGGAGCCACCAATCACCACCAGCGACTGACCTTCTTCCACCACCACATCCACGCCTTTCAGCACTTTTTTGCTACCGAAGGCTTTGTGCATGCCCAGCACTTCGATTTTATTTTTACGAAGCGTGGGGCGAACTGTTTTAGCAGCAACTGGTTTTTTTGGCGGCATGGCGCTATCTCGCAAAGAAGAGTTCGGTGATCATGTAATTGAACAGCAGGATGAGAATGGAAGCACTCACCACCGCATTCGTGGTGGCGCGGCCCACGCCCTGCGCACCGCCTTTTGAATTAAAGCCGTGGTAACAGCCCATCAGCGCAATCAAGAAACCAAACACGCCTGCCTTCACCAAGCCAGAGACAACGTCTTTCGTTTCCACGAAATCGAATGTGGTTTTAAGATAGGTAGCCGGATTAAAGCCCAGTTTGTGAATACTCACTAAGTAGCCACCAAACACACCGATGATATCAGCAATGGCAACCAAGCATGGCAGCATCAGGATGCCAGCAATCAGGCGCGGAGCAATCAGGTATTTATATGGGTTGGTGTTAAGGGTAGAGAGTGCGTCAATTTGTTCGGTCACACGCATGGTGCCGATTTCTGCCGCCATCGCTGCGCCCACACGGCCAGCCACCATCAGGCCAGCGAGCACGGGGCCCAACTCGCGCGTGATGGAAATCACCACCACGGCAGCAATCGAACTTTCGGCGTTAAAGCGGGAAAATCCGGTATAGCTTTGCAGCGCCAGCACCGCACCGGTGAAAATGGCCGTCAACCCTACCACCGGCAGGGAATAATAGCCCATCTCCATCATTTGGCGGCTAATAAGGCGGAAATAAAATGGCGGCAGCACGGAAAAGCGCACGGATTTGCCCGTGAAAATGGAAAGCCTGCCAACCACTTCTAAAAACCCGAGGAACACTCTGCCAATCACTGCCAGAAAATTCATTTACACACTTCCCTTGTATTCTTTTTCAAAGCGGCTGCCTAAACGGGTGAGTATTTCATAGCCGATGGTGCCCGCCTCACGCGCCAGTTTGTCTACCGTTACGTTTGCGCCCAAAAGCTCCACTTCCGTGCCAACTGTAAGGCGCGCTTCAGGTATATCGGTTACATCCAGCACAATCAAGTCCATCGACACGCGCCCCACCAGCGGCAATAATTTGCCTTCTGCAAAGGCCGCACCCTTGCGCGAGAGCGAACGCATATAGCCATCGGCATAGCCCACCGGCACCACTGCCAATCTGTGGCCCGCAGGCACAGTTTGTGTGGCACCATAGCCCACAGTTTCAGCTTTTTTAAGTGTGCGGATTTGCAGCACCTTGGCATACACATTCGCCACAGGCTGCATAACGCCTTCCTGATGCATGGGGCTCACGCCATAGAGCGCCACACCCGGACGCACCATGTTGAAGTGATAACAATCACCCAAAAACACGCCGGCAGAATTCGCTAAGCTCACCGGCACGCCGGGGAAATGCTTCCGCACTGTGTTAAAATGCTTCAGCTGTGTTTTGTTGAGCGCGTGCTCCAGCTCGTTCGCACAAGCCAGATGGCTCATGACATAGCGCACATCCAGCGCACCGCTCGCAAGCTTTAGCGCAACATCCGCCGCCGATTCAAAATGCATGCCGAGGCGATTCATGCCCGTGTCAAAATGCAGAATCACCGGCAATTTTTGGGCAGCTTTTTTGGCGGCGGCAAGCCATACGTCTAGCTGATAAATATCGTTGATAACGGGCGTGATATTCTGCGCGATGAGTTCTTTTTCCTGACCAGCGCGAACACCGTGGAATACAGCAACTTCCTGCTTTTTAATCACTTTGCGAAGCTCTAACGCCTCGTCCAGCGTGGCCACAAAAAATTGTGTGCAGCCTTCTTTGGCGAGGCGCTTTGCCACAGGCTCCACACCCATGCCATAGGCGTTGGCTTTCACCACGCCTGCGCATAGTGTGCCTTCTGCTTTGGCTTTCAGGAATTGATAGTTTGCCGCCAGCGCGTTCAAATCAATCACCAGTCTTGAGTCAGGATACTGCGTCATAATTTTATAAGGTAATGTCAGAACCGTAGCGTTCTTCAAGGTCTTTGAAGGTGGTCGTTGCACCTTCAAATTGCAGCGCGATATTACCAATCGGCCCGTTACGGTGCTTGGAAATAATCACTTCTGCTTTATTTTTTGTCTGCACCCAGCGCTCACCGTGCTTTTCGCGCCATGTGTTGAATTCCGGCGTGTCGGCTGGTGGCATGGTGCGCTCAAGGTAATATTGCTCGCGGTAGATAAACATCACCACGTCAGAATCCTGCTCGATAGAACCAGATTCGCGCAGGTCAGAAAGCTGCGGGCGTTTATCATCGCGCTGCTCGACCGCACGCGAAAGCTGCGACAGTGCCAGCACTGGCACGTTGAGTTCTTTCGCAATCGCTTTCAGGCCCTGCGTGATTTCTGACACTTCCTGCACGCGGCTTGATTCACTGATTTTGCTCGTGCCGCGCAGCAGTTGCAAATAATCGACCACAATCAGGCCAAGGTTATGCTTACGTTTTAAGCGGCGCGCACGGGTGCGGAGTGCCGCAACGGAAAGCGCCGGAGTATCATCGATATACATCGGCAGTTCATGCAACGTGCGATTGGCACGCACGAGATTTTCAAACTCACCTTTTTTATCATCGAGGCGGCCACGGCGAATATCGTTCGAGCTGATGCCCGTTTTCATCGACAGCAGACGCGCGGCCAATTGCTCGGCCGACATTTCAAGCGAGAACACACCCACCGACTTCGGATACAGCACCTCACCCGGAATAGAGCCGTTTTCCTTGCGTTTTTTGGCCTCTTCATCAAATTGTTTCTGGAACGCTTCCGCCGAATGCAGCGCGATATTAATCGCCAGCGCGGTTTTACCCATCGACGGACGACCTGCGAGAATTAATAAATCTGATTCATGCATCCCGCCCAGCATACGGTCCATGTCTTTAAAACCGCTCGGCACGCCACTCACTTCGCCTTTGCGCTTATGCGCCATTTCTGCACGGTTCAGCGCATCCATCAGCGCCGTTTTCACGTGCGAGAAGTTTTTATCGCTATTGCCTTCGCTGGCGAGTTTGAAGAGCTGCTGCTCGGCGCGCTCAATTTGCTCTGACGGCGGCTCGTCCATGCTTTTTTTGAAAGCTTCATCCACAATCTCATGCCCGATGCGAATGAGGCCACGGCTCATGGCAAGCTCATAGGTGGTGCGCGCATAATCCACCACATTGAAAATACCGGTGGCAAGACCCGCCAAACGCGCAAGATACGACGCGCCGCCTAAATCTTTCAGCGCCTCATCGCCATCAAACTGGCTTTTGAGCGTGACTGGGTTCGCGAGCAGCCCGCGTTCGTTGTATTTTTGGATGGCAGCAAACAAACGCTGATGCACAGGTTCGTAAAAATGTTCGGCGGTGAGGAAGTCTGCAATTTTATGCAGCGCTTCGTTATCAATCAGCAGCGCACCCAACAATGCTTGCTCTGCATCGATGTTATATGGCAGCTCGCGATACGCGGCATCATCCTTACCGGTAGATGCAGCTTGCGCCGATGCCGCTTGCGCTGACATTTTTTCTGCTTTTTGAATCATGATCCGTTCCCTGAAGTGAAATGTAACCATACGCGTGTAAGGTTCAAGTGGGGAATCATCATCCGTGAAAGAAAATTTGCTTGCGCGATGATAGAAAGCGATACGTAGAACGAAAAAGGCCGAATCTTTCGATTCGGCCTTTTCCAAAGCATCTCGATGCTTCAAGGAGGAGGAATGTTAAACCCTCAACTCGGGTTGTTCGTTATTATTTAAGCAGCGTCTTCGGCTTTTGCTTTTTTAGCCTTTTTCTTCGGCTTAGCTTCACCTTCAGCAGCTTCTGGAGCGGCAGCAGCTTCAGCTGGAGCTTCAGCAGCAGCAATCGCAGCAGCTGCAATCGCAGCGGCAGCAACACCGGCTTTTTTATCCGCCGTCAGGCCTTCCATCACCACTTCGCCACGTTCAAAACGGGCTTTGGATTCTTTTGCTTCGTCATCGCTACGTGCCACGTTCGGGTGGACATTCACAGCCACTTCGCCGTGCAGGTGCAATTCGGTCGTGTACACACCGATATATTTGATTGCCGTGTTCAGCACCACTTGCTGGCGGTCAATTTTATGACCAGCAGCATTCAGCGCATCTGCAATGTCTTTTGCGGTAACAGAACCGTACAGACGACCATCTTCACCCGCCTGGCGGATGATGGTGACGATTGCAGCTTCTGCTTTCTTCGCCACTTTTTCGGCTTCTGCCGTTTTCTTGGCGTTTTCTTTTTCGATTTCCGCTTTGCGTGCTTCAAACAGCTTCAAGTTTGCAGCCGTTGCACGAATGGCTTTTTTCGTCGGAATCAGGAAGTTGCGGGCGAAACCGTCACGCACACGAACCTTCTGGCCGATGTTGCCAAGTTTCTTCACTGGTTCAAGGAGAATGACTTCCATGGTCTTCGCTTCCGTTTCAGTTAGTGATTCAAAAAATTTTAGTTATTCACGTATGGCAGCAGAGCCAGCGTGCGTGCACGCTTAATGGCTTTTGCCAGTTCGCGCTGCTTTTTAGCAGACACAGCCGTGATGCGGCGTGGCATCATCTTACCGCGCTCCGACACGAAGCGGGAGAGCAGCTTTACGTTTTTGTAATCTACTGCAGGCGCGCCTTTTTCAGACAGCGGACAGGTTTTACGACGGCGGAAAAACACCTTACGGCCCGGAGCGCCTTCTGCACCAGCGGCACTGTTAGACTGCCTGTTACCTCTGTTATTGTCCCTCATCAGTCGCTCCATCATAGTTAGACGCGCTCAGTACAGGCGATGGCTCTTTCGAGATTTCTTCCACACGCACCGTCAGGCTACGAATCACATCTTCGTTCAGGCCATATTTACGTTCCAGTTCCTTCACAGCCGGGCCAGAAGCCTCGATGCCGAAGAACACGTAATGACCCTTACGGTTTTTATTGATCTGGTATGCCATGCTGCGCAGGCCCCAATATTCTTTCTTCACGACTTTGCCGCCTTGCTCTTCCACGATGGTGGAAAAGTCTTTCGTCAGGCGCTCAACGTCAGCCTGCGATATATCCGGACGGGCAATAAAAGTGGACTCGTACAATGCCATATTTTTAATACTCTGTTATGCTTTCGCTGTTCTTTGCAGACCTGGGCAAAAATGCCTAGAAACCGCACAATCCCTTGCTGGAAGCAGATTCCCCAGCCAGTTGGAGCGGGTATCCTACATATTTTTATTGCGATTGCAAGCCCTGAATTAGCGCAAATTCGCCATCGGATATATTGCCTTTTCATTACAGAAGGATACACCAAAAAAAACCGCAGAAAAACGCGCAAAAAAGAAGCGCACCATCCCTGGTGCGCTTCTAATGGAGTTTGTGACTCACTTTCCTTCCTTAAAAAGTGGGAATCAGTGGGGCGCGGGTTTTACTCCTGCGCGTTCTCCCCCTGCTGACCCTCTTCCTCGACGAGCTCCGCACGAAAAATGCGGTAACTGCCTGGTGCTTTAATCCCGAGCTTCACCTTGTTGCCCAGAACTTCAAGCACAGTCACGGTGATGTCATCTCCAATAGTGATGACCTCATCAACCTTCCTGGTAAGTACCAACATGGTACTTTCTCCTTAGTCCGTTAGCCAAAGGCACGGACACACACCTCCTCGACCCCCCTCACTATCCTTAGTGAGTTTTAGTGTTGAACTGGGGGTCTCAGCTACATCCAAAGCGAAATAAAAATGGTTTTACCCATTTTTTTTAATCACCCAAATAATAGCAAGTTAAGACCCCCATTATAGCAAATAATAGGTTAGCAGACTGTAAAAATGTATGTTTTTTAGCTATCTATTGATAACACTTGGGTTTTTTGGCCTTATCGCCCTTACCCTTTGCCAGCTTGGCGGCCTTACCCTTGCGGGAGGCTTTTTCAGCAATGCCGGACTTGCCGATGCGGGATTCCAGCTCTTTCATCACATCATCGGGCTTAATACCCATATCGCTCCACAGCACCGTCAGGTGAAACAGTAAATCTGCGCTTTCCGAGATGGTGGCCTTTTTGCCTTCTGAAAGGGCGGCAATGGCCGTTTCCACAGCCTCTTCACCCAATTTCTGGCAGATTTTGCGGCGACCGCGCTTCATCAGCCGCGCCACATATGACTTTTCTGGGTCTGCTTTTTTACGCGTATTAATCGTGGCGTACAGCTTATACAGCACATCGCGTTTGGAACTAACCGGCACTAAATAAAACCTCTCTCGTTTTGCTGAGTATGCACTAACTCTATAAAATATCAAGGATTTTCAGCTATTGATAGATACCCCAATGGGGTATATAATCCGGGCATGAAAAAGCTTCTGCTTAGCATACTTACCCTCTGCGCCATTTTTGTTGGCATGAATGATAGTGCCTCAGCCCGCCCTATTTCATACCCTGGCGGTTGGCAGGTGATGCCCATGAGCGATGCCATGGGACAAAGCATTCACATCAATTACTCCCCTAGTTTTAAATATTCCGTGGGCATACTAAGCGAATATATGCAAGACGACGAATACAGCATGCACACATTTGAGCTGAACACTTTGCCGTGGCGCCTCAATAGCGAAAATTCACAGGCCAATATCTATTTAAAATTCGGTTTAGGTGTGGCGGAAGATGACAAAGAAGCGCGCCCTGCTATGTGGACCGCTTTTGCCGCCGACTGGGAAGACCGCCGCTATTTTACATCGTATGAAGCACGGTTCATCAACGCGGTGGATATTGAACAAACGGCGCACCAGAGCGCCCGTGTGGGCATCGCGCCATATGTGGCGGAATTCGGCAGCCTTCACACATGGCTGATGCTGCAGGTAGATCATCACCCCAGCGAAGAAGATAATTTCGAAATCACCCCGCTGGTACGGTTTTTTAAAGGCCCAACGCTGATGGAAATTGGCTATGGCAGTGAACGTAATCTGTTATTTAACGTAACCTACGTCTTTTGAGGAGAACTAATATGCGCCGTTTTTTAATGCTTGCCGCCCTTGGTGCCGCGCTGGTGTTTAGCCCAGCCGCCCATGCTTCGGAAACCGTGCTTGTAAAAGTAAACGGCCTCGTGTGCGATTTCTGCGCGCAAGGTATTCAAAAAGTATTCGGCAAAAAAGACGAAGTGCAGAAGGTGAATGTGAACCTCACGGAAAAACTCGTCACCATCAACTTCAAGCCAAAAAAAACCATGAGTGATGACGCCATTAAAGAACTGATCACCGGCAATGGTTTCACCGTGGTTGGTATTGAACGTAATTAATGCACGTTATATGTCTGAAAACCGCCATACACTGCTTACGATGCTGAGTCTGTTTACTTCAGCGGGCACACTCATCTGTTGCGCGCTACCAGCCCTGCTGGTCACGCTCGGGCTGGGCGCGGTGGTGGCGGGCGTGGTGTCGAACGTACCGCAGCTTGTGTGGCTTTCGGAGCATAAATTAGCAGTGTTTGGCTTTTCTGCCATCATGCTTACCATTGCTGGCATTGCCCAGTGGCGCGCGCGCTATCTGCCCTGCCCTACAGACCCTGAAAAAGCCAAAGCCTGTGGCAGAACACGCAAGCTGAGCCTTTATATTTATATTTTCTCTCTTGGCATTTACCTGATCGGTTTTTTCTTTGCCTTTATCGCCGCAAAGATTTTTTATTAGGATCCGCGTATGAAATGTAACGACTGTAATGATGAAAAAAAGCACCCCGACCATTCCGGCGAGTTGCACCGCTTAAGCCGCATTGCAGGGCAAGTGGAAGGCATCCGTAAAATGATTGAGGAAAACCGCTACTGCCCCGACATTCTCACACAAATTAAAGCCGTACGCTCGGCGCTGCGTGCCTTAGAAGGCAGCGTACTGGAAGCACATTTGAAATCCTGCGTGGTGGATGCGTTTGCCAGCACCGATGAGCAGGAAAAACAGAAGAAGATTGCCGAGCTGAAGGAAATCTTTAAGCGTTTTGATGCTTAAAGCCTAACTGGAACGCCGTGCTGCTCTAAATGCTGCTTCACCTGCGGAATGGTGAAGGTGCCGAAGTGGAAAACAGAAGCTGCTAGCAGCGCGCTCGCATGGCCTTCTTTCACCCCATCTACAAAATGCGTAAGCTCGCCCACACCGCCCGAGGCAATCACCGGAATTTTCACCGCATCGGCAATCGCACGCGTGAGAGGCAGGTTAAAGCCCTGCTTGGTGCCGTCTCTATCCATAGAGGTGAGCAAGATTTCTCCCGCGCCATATTCTTCCATGCGCTGCGCCCATTTCACCGCATCAATACCTGTGGCATTGCGCCCGCCATGCGTAAAAATTTCAAAACTGTTCGGGCCTGTGCTTTTGGCATCAATCGCCACCACAATGCACTGCGCGCCAAATTTTTCAGACGCTTCTTTCACGAATTCAGGGCGCTTCACCGCCGCCGTGTTGATGGAAACCTTGTCAGCCCCTGCCAGCAGGAGCTTCCGCACATCATCCACCTCACGCACGCCGCCGCCTACGGTCAGCGGCATAAAGCACTGCTCGGCCACGCGCGTCACCACATCATAGAGCACATCGCGATTGTCGCTGGAGGCGGTAATATCTAAAAAGCACAGCTCGTCGGCGCCTTGCGCGCCATACAGCTTGGCTTGTTCCACGGGGTCGCCCGCATCCACCAAATTCACGAAGTTCACGCCCTTCACCACGCGGCCATCCTTTACATCAAGGCACGGAATGATTCTTGTTTTGAGCATATAAACTGTTTATATCTGCCGGTTTAAGCGAGCTGTGTTACGCAAGTCATGGCTGAATGCTATAACCCATTTCCGTGCCGATTAGCAAATGATAAGATGCGCGCTTTTGATATGGCTGATAATGGTGCTGCTGGCACCAGGCCACGGCAATGCCGCACCCAAAGAATGGGAATTTGGTACACCGGGCGGCAACCTCATCGGCATTAACGACATTTTCAAAAACCAAGGCGTGGTGATTTACGACACCACCTACCGCCCCTATGTGACTTACATCAGCGGCACACGTTTTTATAAAGGCTTTATCGCCGGTGAATCGGTGAAAGGATTTTTCCTGTTCGATGAAGCGCTCCGCAGCGCGACCTATTTCAAAACATTACCGGAATTGCAGCAAGCATTGCGCGACGGCAACCACACCTCGCTCACGCTGAATGAACTCAGCCCTTACTTTAATTTAGGTTCGCCGCTAGCGTGTTTTGCCGTGCTCGGCTACATGCCTGTGTTATTTGTTGCCGCTTTTGCGCTGCTGAAAGAATATAGACCAGCGCGGCGCGCAAGCATCGCGGGTTTTATGGTGCTTGAGGGTGCGGTGGTCAGCGCTGCTGCTTTGTGGCTGGTGCTGGGCCTCGGCGGATTATTCCTGTCCGTTAAAATCGCTGGCTATAGTTTTCATATCAACATTTTTACCAACCTTGCGCTGATGGTGATGTGCGTGGCCACCATTTGGTTCATGCTTTATTTAAACGAAGAAATTATACAGCATAAACATCCCATTTTGGTGCATACAAGCCGCCTTGTTTCCTTCATCGGTTTCACGATTTTTATTTACTGGATGGCGTCTGTGCTGCTCACGCCTTCGCTCCCAGAAAGTTACTGGCAAGGTCAATACTAAAAATTTAAAAATATTTTTCGTCTGTTTAACCTCGCGGTTATTGACCCACACACACATCACCTTTATAAGCCCCACACAGTCTGCGAACGCAGGCCTTTTTTCATGGATTTTTTACTGACATTTGCACGGAGAAATTCGAGTGCACCACGCCATTATTTTGGCTGAAATTCAAATTGACGTTCTAAAGCGCGATGATGCAAAGCTCGCGCGGGTTCGTCGTACACTCACCGAGCTTGCCGCAATCACAGGCCTGCCGTGGGTGATTAGCCAGCATTCGAAAGATTCGCCGTACCATTACGCGCTGGATGATGCACACGTGGCGCTTGCTGAGCGCTTAGAGTGGGACGCGTATCACCGCTTTGTGCTACCCCTGAATGAAGCCCTAAATGCGGATGCTGAGCTTGTGAGCCGCCACAAAGGCCGCCGCGATGTGTTCTCGTATGGTGATGATAAACAAGGCGTACGCTTTGCCAGCGTGGGCGGCACGGTGTTTAATGGCAAACGTATTGCTGCGTCGCTGCTGCTAGCACCGGCAATGGAAGATGAAGCCGCACTCGCTGCACTCAAAAAAATCAGCATCGCCGCACTCGTAAAGCCCATCCGCGCCATGCTGGTGAAAAACGCCGAGACTGCCAGCGAACGCCATAAGCGGATTTTAGAGCAGGATATTAAGCCGCTTTAAGCAGGGCAACGGCTTCGGGGATCGTTACCTTGCCGTCATACACGGCGCGCCCGCAGATAACGCCCATCACGCCTGAGGCTTCAATTTTCTTCAGCATTTTTAAATCTTCCATCGAGGAAACACCGCCCGAGGCAATCACCGGTGTGCTAATTTTTTCGGCGAGTGCGCGCGTGCCCTCTACGTCTGGTCCACCCATCATGCCGTCATGCTCGATGTTGGTATAGATAATCGCTGCTACGCCTGCATCTTCAAATTTGAGTGCGAGGTCGGCCACATCCATTTCCGATTTTTCAGCCCAGCCTTCTACCGCCACTTTGCCGCCACGCGCATCAATCCCCACTGCAATTTTTCCGGGGAACAGGCGGCAGGCTTCTTTCACCATCGCCGGATTTTTGAGCGCAATCGTGCCTAAAATCACGCGGGCGATGCCTTCGGCTAGCCATTCATCCACCATGTTGAGACCGCGTATGCCGCCGCCCAATTGCACGGGCACATCCACCGCTTTTAAAATGGCGCGCACGGCCTCCATGTTCACGGGGCGGCCTTCAAATGCACCATTTAAATCCACAATATGCAGCCACTCCGCACCCTGTTTTTGAAAACTGCGTGCCTGCGCGGCAGGGTTTTCAGAGAACACGGTGGCCTTCTGCATATCGCCTTTCAAAAGCCGAACGCAGGCACCATCTTTCAGATCAATCGCGGGGAATAAAATCATGCTGCCTGCTCCATCTGCAAAAAATTACCAATCAGCGCAAGGCCGGTTTCCTGACTTTTTTCAGGGTGAAATTGTGTGCCCATAATGTTGCCGCGCCCCACTACCGCCACCACTTCGCCTGCGTAATCCACCGTGGCGAGCACGTCTTCCGCATTCGCACAACGCATCGCATAAGAGTGCACAAAATAGGCATGTTTGCCGCTTTCAATGCCCGCAAGCAGCGCGTGTTTTTTGCGCAGCTGTAAATCGTTCCAGCCCATGTGCGGAATTTTAAACGAAGCATCCTTAGGCTTAATGGCACTCACTTCACTTTTGAGCCAGCCAAGGCCTTTATGCTCGCCATGCTCTAAGCCTTTTTCAGCCAAAAGCTGCATACCCACGCAAATACCGAGGAAGGGTTTTTTCTTTTTCTGCACGTTTTCTTCCAGCGCTTCGCGCATGCCGCTGATGGCTTCGATGCCGCGCATACAATCCGCAAACGCCCCAACGCCGGGCAGCACAATATGTGTGGCCTTGCCTAGCGCTGCAGGACTTTTGGTGAGCGATACTTTTAAACCGAGCGGCTTTGCCACATGCTCAAATGCTTTGAGTGTGGAGTGCAAGTTACCGGAGCCATAATCAATAATCACTATGCTCATCGCGCCACTCCTAGCGCGCTTGGCGCAACCACGGGATATTGCGGCAGGTAACGGTCGAACAAACGTTGGCGGGCTCCGGCTTCGCTGCGCTCCATCACGATATCAAGCAGCACAAACCCTTGGCGCTCTAGTGCTTTGGCGCGCCATTCACCGCCCTGAAAACCCACCCATGCTAAAAAACCCATCTCCACAATCAGGCGGAAGTGCAGGTCAATCACACCTGCAAGCAGCGCTTTGTTTGCCACGATGTAAAACACCAGTACCAGCAACGCCAAACGCCACACACGGTGATACAGCGCCCAGAACAGGCTGAATAAAAACGCAAACATGGAAAAGCCTTCCTTCACAAACATAGAAGACTCCAGCGGGTGTTCATCACCCGGCTTGATATAGACCGCGTAGGTTTTTAAAAACGGCATCATGGAATTTATTTCCGTTTAGTGGATTTTTTCCCGGCAGGTTTTTTCTTCGCCGACTTTTTGCTGGCAGCCTTTGCGCCGCCCAGCGTGCCCTTCGTGGAAGGGATGCTGTTTTTCTGGCGCGGATCAATCGCCACCGCTACTTTCAGCGAACGTGCCAATGCCTTGTAGCACGACTCGATAATGTGGTGGTTGTTGGTGCCGTAGATATTTTCCACGTGCAGCGTAAGCCCCGCTTCGCCAGCAAATGCCGCGAACCATTCTTTGAACAGCTCGGTATCCATCTCGCCCAGTTTGTCGCGCGTGAACTGCACTTTCCACACGAGGTATGGTCTGCCGGAAATATCCAGCGCCACGCGGGTCAGCGTTTCATCCATTGGGCAGTAAGCATGGCCGAAGCGCGTAATACCCTTCCTATCGCCCAGCGCTTGCGCAAATGCCTGACCAACGGCGATGCCGACATCTTCCGTGGTGTGGTGGTAATCAATGTGCAGGTCGCCTTTTGCTTCCACGGTGATGTCCACCAAGCTGTGGCGCGAAAGCTGTTCCACCATATGGTCTAAAAAGCCGATACCGGTTTTGACCTTATACTGACCCGTGCCATCCAGATTCACTGTGGCTTTGATTTGGGTCTCTTTTGTGTTCCGTGCAACCGTGGCTTTACGCATATTTTTCATCCATGCTGTTTAGCATTCCTACTTAACGGGTTATAGCAGGCCAGCACGAAAAATACAGTGAAATAAGCAGTTAAGTGCCAGAAAACAGCGGCGTTTGGCGGCTAAACCCACCGATTAATTATAGGAAAAATCACGCCCGCCGGGGAAGCGCCCCAAGAATTGCCGCATTTGCAGGAGCACCTCTTTAGGGAAATCAAGTTTCCTCATTTTCTCAAGGCCAAGTTTGGCCTCCGGCGCGATGGCGGCGCCAACACCCTTTGCCATTTCTGCCAACACTTGGGGCGGCAGCTGCATCTGTTCCAGTGGCACACGGAATTCAAAAATAAATCCTTCGCCATTCTGGCCAACCCATTCCATACCATAAAAGCTGGTGGGATCGGCTTTATAGTCAAAAGCATCCATATCAAAGCGTTTAATTTCGCTATCAACCGCCTTATAAACTTTGTTTACAAAAGCCTCGTAATACGCCTCATCCAATGAGGCAAGAGCAAGCGGAGAGGTGGAATAAAAACTCGTGACCATACCATGATCCACGGCACGAAACTTCGCGCCTGTGGCCTTAAACAACTCGTATTTGATGGCCTCCTGGCGCACCATATCTTCTTTTTGCATAGTATTCTCCGTAGCTTAACCATCATCCCACAGAAACATTAAAAAATGCCTAAAATGGGGCAATCCCGCTCAATCGACTGATTTTAATGGATATTTTGGCCCATAATCTTAACCTCTTGTTAAGATTATTCCACTAATATGGTAGCATTATCCAAGTGGAGTTTTCGTGATAGCAATAGGACCTTTAGAACCACAATTAAAGCAATTCCTGCAATGGCTGGTTGGCGAAATCAGAAAGCCTGAGCTGGAGGGCACGCGTGAGCGTAAAGAAATGGTCGGCCACCGTATTCTGGCCAACCACTTCCGCATTGACGCAGGACGTTTTGATGCCGAGGTAGAAGAAGGCGGCATCGTTATCATTACCGGGAACCTTGCCAGGCGATTGGTGGACGAAGAAAGCACCGTGCCGATGTCGGACCCGACCAATGAATATTTCACGATACGCCCATCACCAGCAGTTGCCAAGGCTGTCAAAAAAACCGACATCATAAGTGACCCGGTGGCAAACCTTGCTTTGTTCATGGATCAAAAATATCCCCATGATCCTCAGCTCGGCACTGCTTTTATGTCCTTTGCGAACAGACTACTGGATCGCATCAATTTTCTTGACGAACATAGCCCTAAACGCGGTTATCAGGTCGACTAGCGCTGCCGCTTAATCAGCACATAGAGCGCGCCGGTGCCGCCATCTTTGGCCGGCGCATGCACCACCGAAAGCACACATTCACGCAAAACCGGCTGGTTTAACCAGTGCGGCACTTGCTGCTGCAGCACGCCTGTGCCCGTGCGTTGCCCCCCACCACTCCGTTGCCCTTTGCCGGTAATCACCCGCACGCAACGCTTCTGGCTGACGTAACACAGCTGAATAAAATCATTCAGCGCAGCATGTGCTTCTGCCTGCCGCATGCCGTGTAAATCGAGCGTCGCAGAAATTTTCATTTTCCCTTTGCGGAATTTTTCAGCCGTGGAACCATCGAGCGCGGTCGTGTCATTTACGGAAATATCTGTGGGCGGAACAGCACGCGCTTTTGGTTTTGGCGGTGCGTGATGCACAGCAGGTGCCGCAGATATTTTCTTAGATTTTTTGATTGGCTTTTCGGCCTCAACCTCAGCCGCTTCTACTTTTTTACCCGGATATGCAAGAATGGTGCGCGCCACCTTTTCCCACAGGGAAATATCTTCGCCCGAAAGGCCACGTCCTTTTTTATTCTTGCTCATCGGCAGGGTTCACCGTTTTGGGTAACAGCATGTAATAGGTTCCATATTGTTTCATGTGCCCCGCCATCCATTCGGCTTTAGCACCATAACCAAAAAAAACGTCACCGCGTATGGCACCCTTAATCGCACTACCCGTATCCTGCGCGATAAACAGCGCACGGAAGGTTTTGGCAGCCTTACTATCTTTCACCGGTAGGCTAGCGTCCAGCCACAAAGGCACACCGAGTGCGACATATTCTTTATCCACCGCAAGGCTCGCCAGCGGCGTGAGCGCCACAGATTGCGCACCCAGCACACCACCGTCTTTCAGCTCGCGGAAGAAAATGAAAGATGCATTTTTTTCCATCACCTTCTGCGCTTTTTCAGGGTGCTTGTAAAGCCACTGCATAATGATAGGCGCCGTTACTTTCTCAGGATGCAGCGCACCCATCTCGACCAGCACTTTACCCAGCGCCGTATAAGGCTGATAGTTCTTTGCGCCAAAACCCATGTGCGTAACGCGGCCATCATCAAACGTCACACGGCCCGTGCCTTGCACCTGCATAAAGAACAACATTACCGGATCTTTCGCATAGGCCAGTTCCAGCCCGCGCCCTTTGAGTGCACCTGCATTAATCTGCGCACGAGTTTTATACGGCACGTCTTTTTGCAAGTCTTTCGGCACGCCATAAATCGGGTGCACATACGGCCCCTGCTTTTTGCGGCTGGCTTTGAGTTCGGGCACATAATAGCCGGTGAATAGGCCTTCTTTTTTGCCTTCCGTATTCACCGCATAGGGTACAAAGGTACTTTCAAAAAAGCGGCGGGCAATATCGTCTTGCTCTGCCGGAAGTTTGCTTTCATTCACGCGCTTTAATGTGCCGCGCGCTTTGTAGCACACAGGTTTCCAGTGGCTCACTTTCCCCGCATTGGGCCCAAGAATTTTAGCATCCGCCATCTGCATCACTTTTTCGCAAGACGCCACAAATGCTTTCAGCGAATTACTTTTGAGTGTTTCGCTGGTGCTGTTCTGCCAGCCCGGTAATTTGGAAAAGCCGGTGGGCGTAAGCGCCATGTTCCCTGCAAAGGAAATAGCAGGCAGGCAGAGTACCAAAAGAAGAAATAGCGCGCGGGGGAATGCCATTGGAATATGTCTAGGTTTCGATGATAATCCAGTTCGGATTAGATGAGGTCACGTCGCGGCGGAACGCCCATTCGTCTGTGACCTTCTCAATACGGGATGCATCACCATCCACCACTTTGCCTTGGCTATCGGTCGTGACAGAGATTTGCTCCGACACAAAACGTGCGCGAATCTCAGCAATGTTTTTATCAAAACTCGCAGCAATGATTTCCACTTGATTCAGTGCGACCAGAGTCGTTTCCAGTGTTTCACCTGCTGCTTTGCGTGCAGCAATACCATCCGTGAATTCTTTGTAGAGTGGCGCAGAAAGCAATGTTTTAAGGGTTTTGTCATCACCCTTGCTGTAGGCATCCAGCACCATTTCAAACGCCATGGAAGCACCTTCCACAAAATAACCCGGCGTGAAAGATGCATCTTTCTGCTGAATTTTTTTGAGAACGGCAGAAATGCCTGCATCTTTAATTTCGGGCTCTTTATAGGCACGAACCGGAGCAGCTTCGATAATTTTTTCTTTCGGCTGCACGGGTGCAAAACCCATGAACCCCGGCGCACGCTCTTCAGGTTTGGATGCACTACGCACCGGGCGCACTGGCGGCGTGGCGTCGTCTTTCCGGCCCAATGTTGCACGCAACTTGAACCAGATGTAGCCCGCCAAAAGGGCGAAAAAGATGATATCTCCGAAAATGGCAAAATCCATAGGACACCAGTCTAGACCAGTTTTTCAGCGCTTCCAAGCGTAAAATGCACTGAAAAACCCTTGCCAACAAGGGGTATCAAGGCTAGTTATTATCCCCTTGAATTGCCTTTGAAAGAATTGGCATGAAGCGCACGAAAAATGACATTGCTTTAGATATCAGCGGGCTGGTGAAAACCTACACCGCACGAAAAGGCGCTGCTGCGCCCAAAGAAGCGCTGAAATCGGTCGACCTTTCGGTGCCCAAGGGCATGATTTATGGCCTGCTGGGACCCAATGGCGCCGGTAAATCCACCATCATTAACATCCTGGCTGGCCTTAGCCTTAAAACGAGTGGCCGCATTATCATCAACGGCATTAATCAGGACGAAAGCCCAAGGAACACTCGCTACCAGCTTGGCGTAGTGCCACAAGAAGTGGTGCTCGACCCGTTCTTCTCGGTGTATGAAACGCTGGAGTACCATGCCGGATATTACGGCGTACCCAAAGCCCAGCGCCGCACGCAGGAAATTATCGATGCGCTTCAGCTCACGGACAAAGCCGATGTGAATTCGCGGAGGCTTTCCGGCGGCATGAAGCGCCGCGTGCTGATTGCCAAAGCGCTGGTGCACAACCCGTCCATCCTAATTTTAGATGAGCCTACTGCAGGTGTGGATGTGGAATTGCGCTTTCAGTTGTGGAAATATGTGCGCAAACTCAACAAGCAAGGCACCACCATTTTGCTGACGACGCATTACCTCGAGGAAGCAGAAGAATTATGCGACCGTATCGCCATCATTAATCACGGCAAAATCGTGGCAGAGGATGATACGAAATCACTCGTGCAGCGCCTCGACCAAAAACAGCTCACCATTGTGGTGGATAAAAAACTTTCTGCGGTGCCGAAAAAACTTAAAGCGCACAATGCAACCGTGAGCGGCAATACGCTGACGCTGCGTTATAAAAAAAGCACGACCAGCATCAATGATATTCTGGCGGCAATCGCCCAAGAGAAACTGAACATCGTCGATATTTCCACGCAGGAGCCGGACTTAGAGGATATTTTCCGCGTGCTGGTGAATGGCGACACGAAAGAAGGCAAGGTCGCATGAAGATACTGTTCGTACACCCCAACATGCCGGGCCAATATAAACACCTTGCGCGCATCATGGGCGCAAACCCTGATAACAAAGTGGTGTTCATTACCTTACCCAAGCCCAACGTCGAAATTCCCGGCGTGCACAAAGTGGAATACACCGTCACACGGGAGCCAGATCCTGGCTGCCACCGATACCTGCTGCCCACCGAACGCGCCATTTATCGCGGACAGGAAGCGTGGCGTGTGTGCAATAAATTAAAAGAAGCCGGCTTTACGCCCGATGTCATCGTTGGCCATTTCGGTTGGGGCGAAGGACTTTACCTGAAAGATATTTGGCCTAAAGCGCCCATGCTTGGCTTCATGGAATTTTACTACAGCCCTTACGGTTCTGACGTCGCGTTCTACGATAAAAAAGACCCCCTGCCCGATGATTGCGCACGCATCCGCAGCAAGAACATGTTCCACCTGATGAATCTTACGCAGTGTGAATGGGGCCTAACGCCGACCTTCTTCCAACTGCATCAACATCCAAAAGAATTTTATTCCAAAATTTCTGTGCTGCATGATGGCATTGATACTGATCTAGTAAAGCCGAAGCCCGATGCCAGCGTGACTACGCCAAGCGGCCTGACTTTGACGGCGAAAGATGAAGTCGTAACGTATATCTCGCGCAACTTTGAACCATACCGCGGCTTTAACACTTTTATGAAAGCGGCGGCGATTATTCAGAAAGAGCGCCCCAACTGCCATATCGTGATGGTGGGTGGCGATGGGGTAAGCTATGGCCGCAAGCACCCGAGTGGGCGCCCTTATTTTGATGTATTGATGGAAGAAGTGCCGCTCGATAAAAACCGCCTGCACCGCTTCGGCCTGCTGCCCTACAACAAAATGCTCGACGTGATGTATATCTCGCAGGCGCATGTGTACCTCACCGTGCCGTTTGTGCTGTCGTGGTCGATGATGGAATCCATGGCGGCAGGCTGCCTCATGGTCTGTTCCGACACCGCTCCTGTGCGCGAAGTGATGCAGCACGAGCATAATGGTCTGCTGGCAGATTTCTTCTCGCCGGAAGATGTCGCCAAGAATGTAATTCGCGCACTGAAGCAGCAAAAAGATTTGGCGCATTTGCGCACCAATGCCCGCACAACAATTGTGGAGCGTTATGCGCTGAAAAAACTGATGCCGATGCATGTGAGCCTGGTGGAAGATTTGGCAAAGGGCGAAATTCCGCCTGCCACGGCACGCCGCATTGATACACATCACAAAGAAACAGTATAAGCAGGGGGAATGATGGCACCGAAAAACAAAACATCACCTGCCGCCGCCAAAAAGAAAATGGCCGAACAAATGGCAGCCAATCTGGCAAATAAAACAACTGCCAGCGGCGCAAAAAAAGTGCTCTGCCTGCATGCCGGGCCCGCTGACTCCGCCCGCCTGATGCACGAGCAATTCACCCGCGAGGCGTGGCAAGCGGTGTGGGTGAGCGCAAACCCAGCTTTTAAACCAGATATTGTTTCTGCGCTCACGAAGCTCGACAAAATTGCCTCCGGCAGCGTTGATGCGGTGTGGTCGCCCCACACACTGAAGCATTTATATTCGCATGAAGTTCCAGTGGTGCTGAAAGAATGCTACCGCGTGCTGAAGCCCGACGGTTTCTTTGGCATGTTCACGCCAGACTTAGATGTTGTGTGCGACGCCATCAGCCGCAAGGGCATCGAAAAGACCGTGTATTCCACCAAGGCAGGCCCCGTGACAGGGCTCGATGTGCTGTATGGTTACGGAGAGCACCTAAAGAAAGGCTCACTCGACGCACTACCTAAAACAGGTTTTACGGGCGGTTATTTGGGGCAA
This sequence comes from Rickettsiales bacterium, assembly GCA_044356525.1. Classification (GTDB taxonomy): domain Bacteria; phylum Pseudomonadota; class Alphaproteobacteria; order Rickettsiales; family RGZB01; genus CAYXPR01. The sequence goes on along the minus strand of JBIKVZ010000003.1, from coordinate 53,204 downwards.
ATCTTGCGCGACAACGGCTTCAGCGACATTACGCTGAATTTCAAACAGCATAATATCTGGGCCGTGGGATATAAACGCGCAGCAGACACCGAAAAAAATAAAACCATCAAAATCACCGGTGACGAAATGAACGCGCGCATGATGAAGCGTGACCAAATTGACCGCGCACCGGAAAAGCCGGTGAACACAAAGTTCCCGTTCTCCCTAAAATAGCTTCCGGATTTTTTTTACTCTTCGCGCAGCGCCTTATAACTGCTTTGCATCAGCGGGCTTAAGAAGTACGACATAAAGGTGCGCTCACCTGTGATAATCAGCACATCTGCTGGCATGCCAGGGTACAGTTCAATGTGCTTCAGGTCATCGAGCTCCTGCTGGTTAATCACGATGCGCGCCAGATAATAGGCCGTGCCCGCTTTTTCATCCACCAGCCTGTCGGCAGAAACGGTTTCCACCACGCCATCCAGCATTGGCACGTCACGCGTTCTGTAGGCCGAAAGGCGCACGCGCGCCTTAAGACCCGGATGCACGTTGTCGATATCCTGCGGATTTACCTGCGCTTCGATGATGAGTACATCGTCCTGCGGCACTAAATCCATCAGTGGCTGCGCAGGTTGAATTACGCCACCCTTGGTGTGCACGCGAAGGCCAGAAATGATACCTGCTTGCGGCGCGGAAATAACAATGCGCTCCAAAATATCTGCCGAGGCGCGCATTTTTTCCGTCAGCTCGGCTACCATGTCCTGCGTTTCGCGTAGCTGACCCACCACTTCGCTTAAGTATTTATTTTTGATGTTGAGTCCATCCAGTTCATTCTCACCAATCGCCTGTTTGGCACGCGCGATGCTCGCAGTATATTGCCCACGTTCCCCCGCCAAATTAGCCGCAGCGCGTTGGAGCGAAAGCAGGCGCGGTTTTAACGCCTGCCCTTTCGCCACCAGTTTTTCTACCGTACCCACTTCCTCTTCAATCAACTTAATCTGCTTCGCCGCCGCCTGCTGTTGTGCGGTAAGGCCGTTGATTTCATCTTTGAGCTGGCGGATGCGCTGCTGCGTAATATCAAGCTGGCCCTGATAGGTGGCGCGGCGTGTTTCAAACAATTGATGCTGTGCAGCCAGAAGGTTTGCCACTTCAGGGTTATCTGCCGCGACAATCATATCCTCAGGGAACTCCACTTCGTCTTTGCCATCGCGCTCAGCCAGCAGGCGTGCCTCCGTGGCGCGCGCGGTGTTGAGCTGGTTCACAAAAATAACCTGACGCGCCTTGGCTGTGGTTTCATTAAGCCGAATCAGCGGATCGCCTTTATTGACCTTCTGGCCTTCTTTCACCAGAATTTCTTCGATAATACCGCCTTCTAAATGCTGGATAACTTTTTTATTCGCGTTCAGCACCACACTGCCCGGCGCAACAGATGCACTGCTTAATGGGGCAAAAGTTGCCCAGCCGAACATGAATATGAACACGAAAATAAACATCCACATGCCGAACACAATGGGGCCGCGCGCCGCTGCCAGCGCCGGATTATCGGTTTCATATGTGCGCTTGGTGAGGAACGCCACTTTGTCATCCATCCATCCACACCATTTTTTAATGCGGGGATTTTCGGCCATCGCGTCCATCCATGCATCATCTGCCAAGCGGGCAATACCGGTTTTGGCGGTGATTCTTGGCGCTGGCGGCGCACCCGATTCCACAGGATTGATGATAAGACCCGTAGGAGATTCTTTTGGCTTTTTATTGCGCGAGTAAAACGAGCGCTGGAAAGGGTGTTTGGTCATGCGGGGGCTCCGGCAGGAGGAAGGGGCGCCTGCTGTTTGGTGATTTGCGGTGCGGCAGGGCCTGCAACACGCGGCGCAAATTTCGCCATCATGTCTTTCATACTACCGAAATCGGAAATCATACCTTCTTTCATCACCATGATGTAATCCACATGCTGCAAGAGGCCCGTGCGGTGTGACACCACTACCGTGGTAATGCCATGCTGCTTGGCATTGCGGATGGCGGCAGCCAGCGCGCTTTCACCCGCATCATCCAGATTAGAATTCGGCTCATCCAGCACTAGCAGCTTTGGCTTACCGAAAAAGGCGCGTGCCAAGCCCACGCGCTGACGCTGACCAGCAGAAAGTGCGGCGCCGCCTGCGCCAATTTGCGTGTCATAGCCATTTGGCAATTGCAGAATCAGCTCGTGGGCTTCTGCCATTCTGGCCGCAGCAATCACCTCTTCGTCTTTTGCATCTTCCTTCATGCGGGCGATGTTGTCGCGCACTGTGCCACTGAACAATTCTACGTCTTGCGGCAGGTAGCCGATAAAGCTGCCGAACTCACTGCGGCGCCATGTGTAGACATCGGCACCATCGAGCCTGACGGAACCGCTACCCGGCTGCCAGATGCCCACCAGCAACTTTGCGAGGGTAGATTTACCTGCGGCGCTAGGGCCAATCACCCCCAAGGAATCGCCTGCACTTAAAGTAAACGTCACGCCCTTTAACACTGGTTTGCCGCCCGGATGCGCAAAAATCACTTTATCAAACATCACCACGCCCTTGGGCGCTGGCAGCGAAATGGTTTCAGAACGCTCAGGAATATTGCGCACCATTTCTTTCAAACGAACCCATGACTTACGGAAGGAGGTATAAGAGCTCCAGCTGCTGATGGCGCTTTCAAACGGCGCCAGCGCACGCCCTGCCAGAATGGAGCAGGCAATAATACCACCCACGGAAATGGAATGGTTTAGCGCCAAGTATGCACCTGTCGCAATAATCACCACCTGCAAGCACATGCGCACGGTTTTGCTGATGGAAGAAACAACATTCGCGCGCCCGCTGGCAAGGCTCTGCAGCACAGAAACTTCTTGGTTTTTTGCATCCCAACGACGAATCAAGTCAGACTGCATCCCCATGGCTTCAATCACCTCAGCATTGCGCGCGGCCTGCTCAAGGCCAATCATGTTATGCACGCTTTTTTCGTTCGCTTCCGCCAGCAGTTTGCGCATCACCAGCTCGTTCACCAGCGCAAGACCGAGCAGCATCAAGCCACCGAACAACGTCACAAAGCCTGTCAGCGGGTGAATAAGGAACACCACGATGATAAAAATAATCGCCCACGGCGCATCGATAAAGCTGTTGATGGCCTGGCCCGTGAGGAAGCTTTTGATGGTGGAAAGATCGCGCACGTTCTGGCTACCGCTGGTGCCGGGGCGAATGGAAGCCAGCGCGATGGTTTTTGCCAGCACTTTGGAGTGCAGCTCCTGGTCCATCCACTCCGCAAGACGAATCTGAATCTGCGTGCGCACCAAACCAAAGAGCGAGAGGAAAATGAACGAGCCCAGCGCCACGATTGTAAGCATGCCAAGAGTGGCGTAGCTGCCGCTGGAGATCACCCTGTCGAGCACTTGCAGCGAGAAGATAGGAAGCACCAGCACAAGGGCGTTGGTTGCAAAGCTGAACAGCACCACATACCAGAAGACGGATTTAAACTTCTCAATCGTTAGATCGAGAATATCTTTTTCCTGTGCTGCGTTTTTTTTTGCCATGCTGCGCTTTTATGTTATGGCGGAGGGGATGAGATTCGAACTCACGATACAGTTTGACCCGTATACACACTTTCCAGGCGTGCGCCTTCAACCGCTCGGCCACCCCTCCGTTTTATTCCCATATAACAATGTGAAAGAGTCTATAACAGGATTACTCTTTCAAATCATCCCATAATTCCTTTACCTTGTTAAAAAAGCTTTCGGACTTTGGACTGGAACGCTTATCGGATATTTCTTCGAATTCCTCAAGCAATTCTTTTTGGCGCTTACTAAGGTTGACCGGCGTTTCGACCACCGTGTGAACATACATATCGCCGCGGCGCGTGGTGCGCATCACCGGCATACCCTTCTCTTTCAGGCGGAAATTGTCATCGGTTTGCGTACCAGCAGGGATATTCACCCGTGCCATGGTGCCCTCAAGCGTTGGCACTTCCACATTGCCGCCCATGGCTGCCACCGTCATTTTAATCGGAATCACGCAGTGAATGTCGTTGCCTTCGCGCTTGAAGATTTTATGCGCCGCGATGGAGATAAAAATATACAAATCACCTGCCGGGCCGCCGCCGCGAAGACCCGCTTCGCCCTCACCCGTTAAACGGATGCGCGTGCCTTCTTCCACACCCGCAGGAATGTTCACGTTCAGCGTGCGGGTGCCACGCACACGGCCTGAACCCTCGCAATTTTTACAGGCATTGGCGATCACCTGCCCTGTGCCTTGGCATTTGGCGCAGGCGCGCTCAATGGTAAAGAAACCCTGCTGCATGCGCACCTTGCCGGTGCCGCTGCACGCGGCGCAATCCACCGGCGGGGCTTTATCTGCACTGCCTGTGCCGTGGCACGTATCGCAGGAAACGCCCGTGGTAACTTTAATGGTCTGCTGCTTGCCTTTAAAGGCATCTTCAAGGTTAATTTCGAGGTTATAACGCAAATCACCACCACGAAGCGAAGCCTTGCCACCACGACGACGGCCACCTATGTCGCCAAACAAATCTTCAAAAATGTCGGAAAAGCCTGAGGCCCCGAAATCGAATCCGGCATTGCCAAACCCACCAAAACCTTGTCCACCACCGTCTGCGCCACTCATGCCCGCTTCAAACGCGGCATGGCCAAAACGGTCATAGGCCGCGCGTTTGTCGGCATCTTTCAGCACGTCATAGGCCTGATTTAATTCTTTGAACTTCTTTTCAGCTTCCGGATCATCAGGGTTGCGGTCCGGATGGTATTGCATGGCCAGCTTGCGGTACGCCTTTTTCATTTCTTCTGCGCTGGCGCCCTTGCTCACCCCCAGAATCGTATAATAATCGCGCTCAGCCATGGTTTTTTCTTTAAATAATAACGAGAAAACAGCAGAACCGGCTTTAAGTATAGCTACCTAAAAACCGGTTCTGATGCTTATGCCATTCTTTTATGCTTTTTTCTTCTTATTTTTTTTGGATTCCTCTTCGTCTTTGACTTCTTCGAATTCGGCATCCACTACCTTGCCGTCGCCGCCAGTCTCACCCGAAGCATTGGCATCGCCGCCTGCTGCGGACTGATTGGCTTTATACACGGCTTCACCAAGCTTCATCGAGGCTTGGGTCAGTGCCTCCGTTTTGGCTTTAATGGCCTCGGCATCGTCACCTTCCAGGGCTGACTTCACATCAGCAAGGGCATTTTCGATGCTCTTCTTATCGTCATCCGACAGTTTGTCCCCATATTCCTTCAGGGATTTTTCGGTCGCATACACAAGGCTGCCTGCATTGTTTTTGGCTTCCACCATGGCGCGGCGCTTTTTATCGTCGCCCGCGTGTTTTTCAGCTTCTTTCACCATGCGCTCGATGTCGTCATCGTTAAGACCACCGGAGGCCTGAATGGTGATTTTCTGCTCTTTTGCCGTGGCTTTGTCTTTGGCTGACACGTGCACGATGCCGTTCGCGTCGATGTCGAACGTGACTTCAATTTGCGGCATGCCGCGCGGCGCAGGCGGAATACCCTCGAGGTTGAACTGGCCGAGGATTTTGTTATCCGCCGCCATTTCACGCTCACCCTGATACACGCGAATTGTTACCGCAGATTGGTTGTCATCCGCCGTTGAGAATACTTGGCTCTTGCGGGTTGGAATGGTGGTGTTGCGTTCAATCAGGCGTGTAAACACGCCGCCCAGCGTTTCGATACCCAGCGACAGCGGGGTCACGTCGAGCAGCAGCACGTCTTTCACTTCGCCCTTCAGCACGCCCGCCTGAATCGCGGCACCAATGGCCACCACTTCATCTGGGTTCACGCCTTTGTGTGGCTCTTTGCCGAAGAATTTCTTCACAACTTCCTGCACTTTTGGCATGCGCGTCATGCCGCCCACCAGCACCACTTCCTGAATTTCGCTGGCAGAAAGGCCTGCGTCTTTCAGTGCTTTGCGGCAAGGCTCAACCGTGCGCTCAATCAAATCATCCACCAGGCTTTCCAGCTTGGAGCGCGACAATTTGATGTTGAGGTGCTTCGGCCCGCTAGCATCTGCCGTGATGTACGGCAGGTTGATTTCCGTTTCCAGCGCGCTGGAAAGCTCAATTTTCGCTTTTTCAGCGGCTTCTTTCAAACGCTGCAGCGCAAGCGGATCTTTGCGCAGATCCATGCTGTTGTCTTTTTTGAATTCATCCGCGAGGTAGCTGAGGATGCGCATGTCGAAGTCTTCACCGCCGAGGAACGTATCGCCGTTCGTGGCTTTCACTTCAAACACGCCGTCGCCAATTTCCAGCACGGAGATATCGAACGTACCGCCACCAAGGTCATACACCGCAATGGTTTTGGCTTCGGATTTATCAAGGCCATAGGCCAGCGCGGCTGCCGTTGGTTCGTTGATGATGCGCAGCACTTCAAGCCCTGCGATTTTGCCAGCATCTTTTGTGGCCTGACGCTGAGCGTCGTTAAAATAAGCCGGAACGGTAATCACCGCCTGCGATACTTTTTCGCCGAGGTAGCTTTCTGCCGTTTCTTTCATCTTTTGCAGAATGAAGGCGCTGATTTGGCTTGGGGAGTTTTTCTTACCCTGTGCTTCCACCCATGCATCGCCGTTATCGGCTTTCACAATGGAATATGGCACGAGTTCTTTATCTTTTTTCGTCAGCGGGTCGGCATAGGTGCGACCGATAAGACGCTTAATTGCAAACAGCGTGTTCTGCGGATTGGTAACGGCCTGACGTTTGGCGGACTCACCCACCAGCATTTCGCCCGACTGGGTAAATGCCACGATGGACGGGGTCGTGCGGCGACCTTCGGCGTTTTCAATCACCTTCGCCTGCTTGCCTTCCATAATTGCCACGCAAGAATTCGTGGTGCCTAAGTCTATCCCAATTACCTTACTCATATGCCTTACCCTCTGTTTTGCCTTTAATACTAGTTACTTAATTCTCCGGCACAAAAACTCTAATCCATTGATTTAACTGCGTTTTATATAATGCCCCTTCATTCCCATGCCTTATATATGGGGGTTTAAAGGGTAAGTGCAAGCCCTTAACGATATTTTTTTGAAATGGAGGGGAAACAGGGGCGTTCGTTAGGCGAAAATAAAATCGCCCGAGGGGTCAGCGGTCACGCCGGTAAGGGTAATGGTTTGGGTTGCACCGCTTGCATCCGTATAAGTAGCGATAAAATCTGTACCGGACAGGCTGGCGGAAACACCACTCACACCAACAAACACCAGCTTATCTTCTCCCGCGACAAAATCAGCAATCATGTCGCTGGCAGAAATGCCGTTGATATAAAAATAGTCCGCACCCGTGCCGCCGGTAATGGTGTCGCTGCCCATGTCGCCATACAGCGAATCATTTCCCGCTTCGCCGAGAATTGAGTCATTGTCTTTACCACCACGCAATGTGTCGTTACCCACGCCGCCATACACGGTGTCGTTCGCGTTATTGCCATTTATCCAATCCGCATCCGCATCACCCAGCATACGGTCCGCATCCCTGCCGCCGCGGAGCACGTCCGCCCCAATACCACCAATGATCGTATCAAGGCCGCTATTGCCGTTAATGGTGTCATTTCCCGTCACGGCATCGATATAGTCATTGCCATCCAGGCCTGAAATTCTGTCATTCAGGCTGGTGAGGACCAAATTATCGGCACCAAAACTACTCAAACCCACCTGTGTTTGACTGATGTAATCAACCACCGCGTCATATGACATGGTGAGTGTGGGGTTAAAATAAATAGTTTCAAAATTTCTTATCCGGTTCACCAACGTATTTCCGGCAATCACTTCGGTAAAAATAAGGTCACTACCAGAAAGAGAAATCGTTACCTCATCAAGATACCTCTGCGCGCCGTATGTATCCGTACCCACGCCACCATCTAATAAATTGGTTCCGGCGCCGCCCTCAATGATGTCGTCGCCTTCGCCACCAAGAATCGTGTCATTAAAGGCGTGGTAAATACTATCGTTTCCGCCCAGCAGATTGATAACATTCCCACCCGCAATATTGTAACCAAGATTTACAAGCTCCAGCGTGAATAAAACATCACCTACGCTTGTCGCATTCACAAGGCTCATCGGCTCTCTCCCTTGATTTCCTCAGCTACATACCACATACGTTAATCAATGGGTATCGGCTTTATATTAGTGTTTGAAAAATAAAGCTAATTTTTGGCTTCTTTGAGCAGCTCTTTGCTGAAAAACAGGTAGGCGCTGTGGTTCTCGCGCTTCGACATATACATGGCCACGTCAGCATGGTGCAGCATCTCGACGCCATTGGCGGCATCATCAGGGAAAATGGAGATACCGATGCTGATGCCGATGCGCACTTTCTTACCCAGAATATCAAACGGTTCATCCAGCGCATCCACCATGCGCTGGGCAATCACCACGCAATCGCCTGCCGTCACCTGCTGCGCCAGCAGCAAAAACTCATCGCCACCCACACGGGCGATTAAATCACTATCACGCACCGCCGTTTTCAAACGGGCTGCCGATTGCTTCAAAAGCTCATCGCCTGCCTGATGACCCATGGAATCATTCACCTGTTTAAATTTATTCAGGTCGCAATAAAAAATGCAGAAGTTGCGGTCTTTGTAACGCTTGCAGAGTGTGACCGCTTCGTTCAAGTGCATGCGGAAGTTATTGCGGTTCGCAAGACCGGTCAGCGTGTCATACATCGCCTTATTATACAGGTCTTCTTCATCTTGAATGTCAGCCACGGCAGGGCGTAGCACACATACCAATAATACCTCACCTTCCACTTTCACGGGGCTTACGCCCGCCACGACCTCTACTTTGTGCCCCTGCTTATGCAAGCCGGAAATCTTCTTGGCTTTAAAGCTGGCTTTCGGCGTGAGGCTGATGGGCATCTGCATCAGGTTTTTAAGCGGCGTACCAACGAGCTCATCGCCTTCATACCCGAATAATTGCAGCGCCGATGCGTTAGCCTCACGCACCGTACCATCCACCTTCATCACGATAACGGCATCTGCCACATGCTGCACAATGGCAGACAGTATCGCAGCGTTTTCAAGTAATGATGGCATGATGTTAACGCTTCTTACCCGAAGCTTCGCCCCAACCGGTCATCTTGCGCATGAACAGGCCGCAGCCATACAGCACGACACCCGTCAGCAGTAGGCAGAAGATGCGCACCGCAGTCGGTGCTGAAGCAGCATCATATAGCAATGCTTTACCTGCCGCGAATGCAAGCACCAGCAACGCAGATTTCGCCATGATTTTGTCTTGGCGCGCAGACGCGAAAACGATAACCGCCACAGCATAGAGCAGCCACGAAGCTGAAACCGCCAGCGAACCGGTGTCTTCCGTGAGGCGGTAAAGCCCCAACACCGCCAGTACGTGCGCTGCAACCAGCAGGCCGTTGCCATAGGTCGGCTGCGAGGAAATTTTATCCTGCGCAAACGCCAGCACCACCCAGATGCTGGCAAATGCCGCGAATGAAATCACGAGCCCTTTTCCGGGGTGCGCGCTCAGCAGATGCGAAAGCATTGAAGTATATTCAATGAACAACACCGCCAGAATCGCAAGGATTGGAATGCCAAATCCGCTGCCGCTACTTTTGCCACAAACCCTAAGGGGAACAAAAGCAAATGCCAGCATGATCGCCACGAACAGCCACGGGCGTGCATCGCCCGGCAATAGTTCCAGATAGATAGAGTGAAAGCACACGATGGAGGCAAAAGATAAAATCAGCGACTGGCTGCCAAGCCCATCCGGAAAATAGGTTTTGGCGGAAACGTATAAGCCAATCAGCATCGCAGCAAACCCAAGAGAGATATAGGGTGCCAAACCGGGCTGTAGGCGGTCCACCAGATAATATTCCACCGCATAAAACAACAGCAGCACCGGCAAGAAGCTGTAAGACTCATCCTGCGTAAGGGGCGTGCGGTTCTGCGTGGTGTAAAGATATGTCCCGACGGAAAAAACCAAAAAATGTACGCCCAGCAGCACCGCCAGCAACGTATCTTGCCCCATCTTCAAGCCCAAAATGCTGCTCATCAAAATCGCAAGATAGGATGAAACGAGCGTTAGCGTGCGCGACCTGACCCATACCGAAATGGTTGCAAAGCCAACCGAACACAGTAGGAATAATACAGCGAAAAAACTGAATCAGCCTGCGAGGCAAAAATCACCGGCGCGAGGTATGACCCCGCTGCCGCTGTGATAGCATAAGCATCATGCCTTATTTGCGTGTAAATCCAGATACACACGCACGACACCAGCCCCGTGAAGGAAATGGCCGACTCAAATGAAATCAACGCGTAATACCGGTGCGCAGCAAAAAAGCTTAAGTATAAAACAATAACGCCTGCCCCGGGCAGAAGACTGGCATAACCGCGGTCTGACTTCAGCAGCGAGAAGCCTGCCACAATCAGGCTAAATCCCAGTAATATCGCAAGGCCAATCTGGCGTTCCGGCGTGAGCCAGCCTGACTCAACCGAAAGTTTCACGATAAACCCCGCTGCCAGAACAAAGCAGATGACAGCCATGATGCCCAGCCAGTTACCCGGCTTGGTTTCAACCGCCACAGCAGGCTGCTTTGGTTGAACAACATGTGTCCACGGCTCTGCCTTAACAGGCGCGGCAGATTTCGGTAATTTCAGATTATTTTCAATACGGGAAAGGCGAGATTCAATCGCTGAAAGACGGTCTTCTGTTGCAGATGATCCCATACCTCTCTCCACTGTTTATTGTGCTTCAATCATTTCGTCAGAAAATGCTTTGAAAGTCAATGTGCCAGAGAATAAACAACTGTTTACTCGTCTTCTTTTTCCCGCTTGTGGCCTTCCAAATGCCGCTTCAGCTTCTCGGCTTTTTTCTTATCGAGCTGTTTTTCTTCTTTCGTGCGGCCGTATTTGCGCCGATTTTCCGCCGACTTGGTTTCTTTCTCGGCGCGGGCTTTGGCTTTGCGCTTCCGGTTCAAATTAATCACTTCTATCATATCATACTCCGTCAACCAGTGCCTCAGAAAATAGGGACCGTTACATAAGATAACGGCCCCTATAAAATATCAATCCATTTTAATACTACTGCTTTTTCTTCACTGCCGCTTCAACCGCCTGACGAATGTCTTCTACACTCTCAAGCCCTTCGGTTTTTTCACCATTAATATATAGTGCAGGCGAATGGTCGATGCCCAATGCCTCTCTTGCTTCCTTCACATTATTCAGGATTCTGCCTTCAATTTTCTTGTTCTCCACACACGCATAAAAAGCGTCTTTGGAGATGCCAGCTTTCTCAGCCACCGCCCGCAGCGGAGGCATAAAAGCGTGCATTCCTGCCCAACTCTTGGTTTCATCAATCAGCAGGGGGAGTATGTTATAAAACTCCTTCTTGCCTTTGCAGTGAGCCACAACATAGGCATAAAAGGTCGCAGGGCTCATTGGCAGTTCACGGAAGGCAAACTTCACCTTACCGGTGTCGATATAGTCTTTTTGCAGCGCCTCCATTACATTTTTATGGAATTGGCCACAATGCGAACAGGCAATGTTGGTATATTCCAGCACCGTGACCGACGCCTTACTCTTACCAAGAACAATATCATCTTCGCGGATGATCGTTGCCTTTTTTGCCGCCTCTTTAGCCGCTTTCTCCAGTGACTTTCCAGAAAGCAGCGTGTTCAGCGTTTTGCGTGCATCTTCCACTGAGCGCATATGCTCTGCTTTTTCACCATTCACAAAGAAACTCGGCGTCGCCTCCACCTTCATTTTCTGGGTACCATCTTGCCGGCTGGCAACGATTTTTGTTTCGAGTTCTTTGTCCTCCATGCAGGCGCTAAGGGCTTTTTCCTCAAGCCCCAAACCATTGGCAATCGCCATCAGCTTTGGTTTGGCATCTTGCCCGAATGCCCAATCATTCTGCTTTTCAAACATGGCCTTCAACGCGGCATAATATTGACTATTCCCGCCCTGTCTTGCCGCGCAGTGAGCCATCTGTGCGCCAGCTAAGGCCGGAGCATTTAACGGAAAATCACGAAAAATAAGCCGCACTTTGCCAGTGTCGATATATTCTTTCTGAATGGTCGGCAGCACATTGTTATGAAAATCTGCACAGTGATGGCACGATAGAGATGCGTACTCGATGAGGGTGATTTTTGCCTTTTCGCTACCCAACACTTTGTCGTCTGGTAGCTTCGACACAAGGTCTTCTGCGCTGTGCGCATGGTGTGGAAATGCAAATAGCGTGAGCAGAATAAGTGTAATAATCCTAAGCATAAAAACTCCTAATTGTTTGTATTAAAGAAAGAAGAAAAGCGAAACAATCAGGCGGCTGGGGGCTCTAGCAGCGGAGAGGTGGCGCGGTTATAATAGAAACGCTCCGGCCGAGAAGAGAAGATGTTGTCTTTTACAATCTGCACGGAAAACACCATTGCAGAACCAAGGGTTTTAATCTGGTGCGCATCGCAACACGCACATACATCAACTCCTTTGTGGGAGTCCGTATTCTTGGCATTCTGCAAAGAATACTCACAGTCAATTTCATCAGCACAATCATCCGCAAAAGCTGGCATCGATGTCAGACAGAAAATAAGTACAAAAATCGTAATCAGGCTTTTGATACTGAACCCTTTACGCATCAGACACCACCGGCGCCGGAGTGGTTTCTGTGTAAAAACGATAGGCACTTTCGCCCACCGCTTTGGCCTGATACATGGCTTTATCCGCGTGGTTCAGCAAAGTTGCCGCGTCCTGCCCATCTTTCGGGCAAAGCGCAATGCCAATGCTGATGCCCACACCGACTTTTTTACTATTCATTTCAAACGGTGCATCCACCAGCGTAATCATGCGTTCTGCAATCAGGCGGCAGCTCGCTTCATCGGCTTGCTGCGCGAGCAGTGCAAATTCATCGCCACCAAAACGCGCCAGTAAATCTGTGTCCCGAATCGTGCTTTTTAAGCGCACAGAAACCTGGCGCAGCAGCAAGTCACCCACTTGGTGCCCCAACGTATCATTCACCTGCTTAAACTTATTCAGGTCGCAGTATAAAACGGCAAAGAAGCGGTCTTTATAACGCTTGGAATCCAACAGAGCGCGTTGCAGCTGCACACGGAAGTTCATACGGTTTGAAAGGTCGGTCAACTGGTCGTGCGTGGCGCTGTGATAGAGCTCATCCTGCGCTTTTTTGCGCTCGGTAATATCGCGCACCACCGCCACAAGCAATAATTGCGAGGCAACTTGCACACGCGTAATACCCACTTCAAGCGGTACAGTATGACCACCTTTATGCCGCCCGGCCACTTCGCGCCCTTCTGCCATGATGTGCGCCATGCCGGATTTAACGAAAGCCTGCATATAGGAATCATGCGCCGCCGCCGCATGTGTTGGAATCAGTACCGCAAGCGGCTGCTGTATCAGCTCACCGCTGGTGTAGCCAAGCATATGCTCCAGTGCCGGATTGCAATCTTGGATGACGCCTTCGGTGTTCACGACCAGAACGCCGTCATTCATCTGGTCAACAATCACCTGTAAAATGGCGCGGCTTTTTAAGGGGGGAATTGAAACCATAAATGCTTAAAGCTTCTCAATACCGCTAAGGTCAAGGGATTCTACGAATTCTGTAATCTGCTTGCGGTTTGCGTTCCCGCTAACCGTTACTAGCACGCCATTTTTAAGCGGCACCGCCAGTGAGGCTTGCACTTTACCTTCTTCTTTCAGCGCGGCTGGCCTGCCATTAACCGTCACAATGCTCGGCGTTTTTAATTTTGTTTTTTCTGCTGCCAGCGTGTTCACAAAATCATAGAACATCGGCGAATCCGCCGTGGTGCGCACCACCAGCGTCACATCGCCTTTACGGTATTCGCGCACCAGCGAAAGGAAGCCACCCATGAAATTAACTTGTTCGCGCTCGCCTTCCGCCGCACTCCAGCCCTTTGGTGCGGCGGGCAGCAGGTCTGCCGTTTTCTTTACACCCGCATCACCAATCAGCCCTGCGGCATAACGCAAGTGGTTTGCCGCCTTAGTTGATTCGCCTTGTTGGTAAGCCCTTAGCCCAAGCTGAATAGAGTCTTCCACACCATCTGCTGCCTGCGCTGGCAATACCAACATGCTTAAAACTAGAGCGGCACTTGCAACAACACACGAGCGCAACTGAGGCACGGAAATCTCCTACTTATTCAGCACATCCTTGCGCGTACTTTCCGCAATGGCCGCTGCTTCTTTAATCAATTCTGCGGGCACTTTCAACTCCTGAAGCGTGGCACCGAGATGACTGATAATAACATCAAAATGGGAATCGTTCAGCCCTTTCTCGTTTACCAGCCGCTTATGGGCGTTCCGCATGCCTACGCCGCTATATTTGTTCGGCCCGCCAAAAGCATAACTGAGGAAGTTTTTCTGCTTTTTAAATTGCTTGGCAAGGTCAATGCCGTCAAAGAAATGGTTTACACGAGCATCCGCCATGACCTTCTTGTAGAAAATATCTACCGCCGCATTTACCGCTGCTTCACCGCCCAAACGCTCATATAAAGACGTCATATTAATTTCCTCTAAAAATATATGGTTAATTGGTGTACACCAAATATTGCGACAGAAGAAATCAAGCCCTCATGCAACTTTAACGAGCGCGCAGCGTGCGCGACACCAAAAAGGCCTAGAGGTTTACAAAAAAATAGCTTTTTTATGATATCGTCCTCACAATATGCTCACTGCAGCACAATCAAAAATTATACATCTGTGAAAATATCATTTTGCACAACAAGTAAGAATCGGCTTTATCAATTACAGCACACGCTGCCCGTTAATCTTGCTCATGCTAAAAAAGACGGTGCCGAGGTGGAGTTCGTGCTGGTGGATTTTGCCAGCACTGATGAGACTGTTCCGTGGGTGCTCCAGCATTTCAGCGAAGATATACGCTCTGGGCTTCTGCGCCTTTTCAGTTGCAGTAGTGTTGAAAAATTTGATTCCTCCATCTGTAAAAACACGGCGCATCTTTTGGCGCTGGGGGATATTGTCGTGAACCTCGACATCGACAATTTCATCGGGCGCGGCGGTGTGAGCCACGTGCTCCGGCAATTTAAAAAACACGGCACAGATATTGTTTATCACCAGTTTTGTGGAGATTGGGGCTCTGGGAATTACGGCAGAATCAGCTGTTTAAAAAAACACTTCGATGTTGTCGGTGGTTACGACGAAAGTTTTAAACCCATGGGGTATCAGGATCGCGATCTGATTGCTCGGTTAAAAGCAGCCCACTCAATACGCATCGTTACTCAGCCTGTAAATTTTATTACACGCATTGAGAATCGTCTCAAGTATCACTTACTCAACAAAAAAATGTTCCGTATATCACGCTTCAACAGAGCCATAAAAAACGATAAGACAGAATCTGTTGCAGATTATGGGTCGTCCAAAGAGCTCTATGATTCGTGGAATCAGGAGAATGGAAAGATGTCTAAGGAAAATATCAACTCCGGACGCCTCATCGCAAATAACGGCGTATTTGGAGCGAAAGAGGGCGTATTACAGTATGACCACAATGGAAAAACGATGCCTGTCAATCTGGCATAGAACTTAAACGATGGTTTTAAGCGCTTTCACTAGCTCTTGGCCCGATAAAGCCTCAACATCCAGCGCCAGCAGCGCCTTAGCTTTCTTTTCCAAAAGAGCGAGTACGCGTTCATGTTCTGGCATCATGCGGCTTGATGGGCCTTCCACGCGTGCGGGATCATCCACGCCCCAATGCACACGCACCGGCGCGCCGGTGAAAACAGGGCAGGTTTCACCTTTGGCGTTATCGCACACCGTAATAACGATATCAAACTGTTGACCTGCAAATTCATCCCACGACTTACTGCGCGCCCCAGCCGTTGAAATGTGCCAATTGGCCAGCACCTCAAGCGTGATGGGGTTTACCACGCCAGTCGGTTTGCTGCCGGCGCTAAACGCCTGCACCTTGCCGGCACCATAATGATTCAGCAACGACTCCATCATAATGGAGCGGCAGGAGTTGCCCGTGCAAAGTACTAATATTTTTTTCATGATTTTACCTCGTGGTAAGGTTGCTTTATAATGCATCATCCCTTATTCAGGCAACGGGTTTAATCAGCAGGATTTTTATAATGCAATACCGCACGCTTGGCACCACCAACCTTTCCGTTAGCCTTATTTGCCTTGGCACGATGACGTGGGGCGAACAGAACACCGAGGCTGAAGCCCATGCGCAGATGGATATGGCGTGGAATCGCGGCGTGAATTTTATGGACACGGCCGAGCTTTACCCCGTGCCGCCCAAAAAAGAAACGCAGGGGCTAACAGAAGCCTATATCGGCACATGGCTGAAAAAACGCGGGCGGCGTGATGATGTGATTCTTGCCACCAAAGTGGTTGGCCCCAGCAAAGTGTTCGGACCCGGCTTTGAATATTTCAGAGATGGGCGCGAGTCGCGCCTTGCAGCAGCAGATATCAAAATCGCCGTCGAGCGCAGTTTAAAGCGCCTGCAAACGGACTATATCGACCTCTACCAACTGCACTGGCCGGAACGCAGCACGAATTTTTTTGGCACGCTCGGTTATGAGCATGTGGAAGAAGAAGGCATCATTCCGCTGCGTGAAACTTTTGAAGCGCTCGCAACGCTTATCAAGCAAGGTAAAATCCGCCATGTCGGCATTTCAAACGAAACACCGTGGGGCATGATGGAGTGTCTGCGTCTGGCACGTGAACATAACCTGCCTCGCACCATGAGCATTCAGAATCCTTACAATTTGCTGAACCGCAGTTATGAAATCGGCCTTGCGGAAATGAGCATACGCGAGCAGCTTGGCCTACTGGCTTATTCGCCGCTTGCCTTTGGTGTGCTTTCCGGAAAATACCTCGGCGGCGCGCGGCCTGCAAATGCGCGGCTTACATTGTTCACACGCTTCCAGCGCTACAACAACCCGCTCGCACAAAAAGCCACCCAGCGCTATGCCGACATTGCCAAGCAGTATGGCCTAAGCCTTACACAAATGGCGCTCGCTTACGTCAATCGCCAACCCTTTGTAACTAGTAATATCATTGGTGCCACAAGCCTTGCGCAGCTAAAAGAAAATATCGAAAGTGTGGATGTGGTGCTAACGCAGGATGTGCTTGAAGCCATTGAAGCCGTGCACACCGACATTCCGAACCCAAGCCCTTAAAAAGGCGGGAGTGTGTTCGTTTTTTTCGGTGGGGGCTGTACCATATCCGTATAGGGTTTTTCGCGCTGGGTTTGCTGCTCAATCACCGAAAAAGGCTGCCGGGCAAACTTCACCTTTTCCATTTCACCCACATTCACTACGGCTTCCTGCCCGACCACATTAAACAAGCGCGTGTTGATGTACTCGATAAGCGGCTGATTCGCTGCTTCTGCATTTGCCCCCACATGCATCGGCACTTGCATTACCCATTCCAGCGCCTGCGCTTTAGCATCGGCGCTCAAAGTTACACCGCCTTCTGAGACCTGCTGCATCCGCTCGTTCAGCGCCGCCTCCACCACACCAAGCTGCTTTAGATATTCGTCCCTCAGCGCCATGATATTATGCGACACTACCGAGCGCTCAAACGTATTGTTGAACCGCAATTGCGCATCTATTTCTACATCGTCTTTGCCTAAGAACTCATCGCGCAGTTTCGCAACAGCGGCGCGGTTCAGCAGCAGTGGCGCACGTTCTGGCGAAATGGTGAAATCAAAACTTAAGTGCACGTCTTTTTCCAGCCCCGCAAACAAATGCAGTGCATTGCTGAGCTGACGGTTCACGTTATGGCCTTCCGGCACTGCCTCTTTCACCTCAAAAGTTTTAGGGTCCACCACCATGGCGCTGGGGCCGTGGTAATTCAAAATATCGGCCGAAAGCAAATCCACATCTCTTGAGCGAAGAAAATCAATCACTCCCTCAAGGTTGATGTGCGAGTCCATGTCCGTATCAAAACGTGCGCCAATGATGCGTGCCTGCAGCTGATTTTTAGGCATACGCTTGAACATCAGATCGAGTGATTTTTTATCCGACTCAATGTCCACGTGCGCGAGGCCCGTTTTTTTGCTTACTGGGTCGTGCAACATCAGCACCACGCATTGGCTTACGTTATCCGTGCCAATTGGCTTATCGGCTGAAAAGCCCATCTCGCCCTGCTCAATGCGGTGCGCGGTCGCGTCTGCTGCACCTTGCATGCTGGTGTAAATTTCTGCCATTTTTTCGCGCAGCGGTTTTAATTTTTCGTAATACTGTGGCACTTGTTCTAACGCACCCAGCTGGCGCAAACTTTCTACCGTGGCGCAAATGCTGCCATATAAAATATCGCCATCACGGAACATGAAATCTTTGTGGCCTTGTTTTTCGTGAATCACTATGGCTTTTTCCATGAGCTCCACGGCCACCGCGCTATTTAGCCTGCCTTCGCTATCGGTAAGCCCGATGCGGCGGCGCGCCGCCTGAGCGGCCATAGAGTAAATGTTTGCCTCTGCCAGTAAATTACCGTTCTGACGGTGGCCCTCGGCGGCGCGTTCAAACTCCGCCAGTGTTTTTTCCTGAAAATCGTTCGGCAGTAGGTGCCAGTCATCCTGATTCACCATCTGGATAGCACTCAGCTCTGCCTCGTTACACGGGTATGAAATATGCGTAATGGTGCGGGTGCGTTCGCTAATTGCTTTGTTGTTGGTTGCAAATGCGCTTACTGCATTCACTGCGGCAGCCGTGTCTTTTGCGGTAATGGGCTCTCCATCCAGCTGCAGTTTATGGCGGCGCGGATGGCGCGCATGCGGCGGGTGAATAATCTGCCGCGTACCACATCTTCGCGCAGCTCTTTTAAAGTGCGCGCGTCTGCGATATTCGGAAGCGGCTGATTGAGCACATCTGGTGTAATGTCCTGCACAAGGTCGCGCACACCGAACTGATGCGAGCGCATTTCAATGGCGCGGATAGGTACGGGACTTGTCACCACCCATTCGCCGCCGGTTTTCTCACCTGCCCAGCCATGCATCGTCGTCATACCCAGCCCATGATACCCGTTTTTATATGCCTTGCTCAGCACCACGGGATATTCTGTTCCTTCAGGGCTGGTGATTTTTACATCACCGCGTTTTCCTTCAAACATAATATCGAATGACGTTTTCAGTGCGATGCCATCCTCCATTTTCAGGCGGTATTCATACATACCATCGGGACGCGGCTCCTGACGGCTTGGCAGCACCGAGGTGCGTGACATTTCCTCCATCGGCACGGTAATGCTTTGAGGGTTTGCCTGCGCGTGTGCCACCATATGGCGAATCACTTGCTCAGCTTTGTGGAAATCCACCATGCCAAAGCCGGCATAGGTAGGGTTGTAGGATTATCCCTTTGCGTTTTGCTGGTATTCCAGCGTAAGAGCTTTCGGTGTTTTTTTCTCCCATGCGCCGACAGTGTCTACCTTCTGGCAGGTCATCAGCACGGCATATAGCATTTGTTCGCGCGTGAGGTACTTACCATATTCTGCGTTCAGCGCACCAAGCCCGCCACTCACATACGGCGCAGCGGCAGACGTGCCGATTACTGGCGCCTTCTTCTCGCCATCTGCCCAGTTCACCATTATCGAACCATAGACCGGTGCCACGCAAGCAGGCCCGTTGGCAGAGCTATAACCATCCACAATCAGCTTACCACCCTCTGCGATACCGACAGCGCCCACATGCACCACCAGCGGGGGGTAATGTGACACGGCATTGTGCTTTTGGTGCGGCGCGCCTTTTCCATCTATGCCGAACCAGCCGTCGTTCCCTGCGGAATCCACCACAAAAGCAGCAATGTTTGATAAATGTTCTTTCTGCGACATCGCAGAATCAGAACCCATGACGAGGTCAAGATCATCCCACCCGATGCTGGTGTGGATCACTGCTGCACCCTGATTTTCTAGCAGCTCAGAAACCTTGTCTTTCATTTCGCGCTCAAAGGTCGCACGGTAGTTCGGATTAATGGAAGCATGGATGTAGGCGGTGCGTACACGCGGGGAAAGGCTTTGGCCCACTTCATCAGCAATCGCTGCTACCACTTCACCGTGGTTGCGGTTCATTTTAGTTTCCATCACCAGAATCAGTGATGCGCCGGGTTCTTTCAAACCATTTTGTGGAACGGGCGTAAGACGATACCGGCCACAAAAGGCTAGGAAGCTGTCTAAATCACCACCAGTCGCAATCTTCTTAAAATCCAGCCCCACGGGAATACCGCGCTGCTTACAGTATGTCAGCACGTCAATATCAGTATTTAATATCGCACTCTCAGCCGTCTCTAG
Organism: Rickettsiales bacterium; assembly: GCA_044356525.1. Taxonomy (GTDB): domain Bacteria; phylum Pseudomonadota; class Alphaproteobacteria; order Rickettsiales; family RGZB01; genus CAYXPR01. The sequence continues at coordinate 32,992 of JBIKVZ010000003.1, read as the reverse complement.
CCTGCTGCGAAATTGCTTTTCTATTTGCTCTGGGCTCATGCGTTTATGTTCCGTTGTCTTATCCCTTGATAATAAAGGCTAAACGTTAAGTTTTTCTTAAGGGCCTAATGCCTACGCGCATTGAAACAGTTTTTTATCGAAAACTCCTTTTATTTTCTGTGGTTTACCGCTATGGTCTGCTTCATTAACCCACTAGTTCACTTGGGTAATTAGCTCCACGCGCGACAATTGAATCTATCTATATGAAAAACATAGTTTTTTTAGTTTTGCTATTTGCGCTCGGCTTGGGGGCTTGGTGGGGCTTTAGCGGAACAGAAAAAGACTCCGCAAAGCAAAAACCAACCACCCCTGTGGTGGTGGTTAGCACGTACCGTGAAAAAATCTCCGACAATGTTGAGGCTCTCGGCAATGCCTATTCCGATGAATCGGTAACCCTTACCGCCAGCGTGTCTGAAACCATCAGCAACATCAGTTTCACTGATGGGCAAATGGTAAAAAAAGGCGACATCATCGCCACGCTCGAGCAGCGCGAAGAACAGGCGCAGCTCAAAGCCGCCAAGGTGCAGCTCGCCGAACACCAGCGTGAGCTCGCACGGCTGGAATCCTTGCTCAAAAACAAAGCTGCTTCAGCACGTGAATATGACGAACGCCAAACGCAAATGAAGCTTACGCAACAACAGGTGCACGAAATGGAAGCGCGCATTGAAGACCGCATCGTTCGCGCTTCGTTTGATGGCGTGCTGGGTGTGCGCCGCGTCAGCGTGGGCGCGCTCGTGCGCCCAGGTGATGCCATCACCACCATTGATGACATTGAAAAAATAAAACTCGACTTCAATGTACCCGCAACCCACATAAACTCACTCAAACCCGGCGTGAACATTGAAGCACGAACCGAGGCCCTCGGCGATGCGGTGTTCCTGGGGCAGATTGAAAGCGTCGATACACGCATTGATCCCGTCACCCGAACGGTTTTGGTGCGCGCGATTATCCCTAACCCTGAGCACACGCTGCGCCCCGGCCTTTTAATGCGCGTGACGCTAATGAAAAATGCGCGTGACGCACTGGTAGTACCGGAAGAAAGTGTTACCCAGCGGCAAAATACTCACGCCGTATGGGTCGTAAACCCTGAAACCGACACAGTCGAGCAGCGCACTATCACCACCGGAATCCGTCGCCCCGGTATTGTAGAAATTACCAGCGGCCTCAAAGAAGGCGAACTTGTGATTGTACGCGGCGTAAACCGCGTACAGGCTGGGCAGAAGGTAACTGTAACCGAGGTATGGGGCAAAACGCGCAAGCCGGAAGCCGTGGCTGAAAAACCGGCATCTAAAAAAGAGGGCGAGTAAACATGTGGGTTTCCGATATTTCGGTTAAACGACCTGTTCTTGCTGCTGTAGTAAATTTGTTGCTGATTGCATTCGGCATTCTTGCGTTCAGTAAATTGCCGCTGCGTGAATACCCCGACATTGACCCGCCGATTGTTTCCATTGAAACCAATTATCAGGGCGCCTCCGCCAGCGTGGTAGAAACCCGCATCACGCAATTGATTGAAGACCGCATCGCTGGCATTGAAGGCATCAAAACCATTTCGTCACAAAGTCAGGATGGTCGCTCAAACATCACCGTTGAATTCGATATCAGCCGTAATATTGATGATGCTGCCAACGACTTGCGTGACCGTGTTTCCGGCGTACTCGACGACATCCCGGTAGAGGCTGACCCGCCGGACATTCAAAAAGCAAATGCCGACGATGATGTGATTATTTGGCTCAACCTTCAGGGTGAAGGCATGAGCATCGCGGACCTCACCGACTACGCCAACCGCTATGTGGTGGATCGTTTTTCTGCGCTTGATGGTGTGGCACGTGTCCGCGTGGGCGGCGGACGCAACAGCGCCATGCGCATCTGGATTGACCGCAATAAACTGGCTGCACGTAAACTCACCGTAGAAGATGTGGAAAATGCGCTGCGCACTGAAAACGTCGAGCTTCCCGCAGGCTCCATTCAGTCAGTAACTAAAGATTTTACCGTGCGTGTACAGCGTGGCTACAGCACGCCGGAAGATTTTAAAGCACTGGTGCTTGCCCGTGGTGACGATGGCTATCTGGTACGCCTGGCTGATATTGCGCGCGTAGAAATTGCCGCCGAGGAAGAACGCGGCACGCTGCGCGGCAATGGCGTAGCGATGGTCGGCATCGGTATCACAAAGCAATCAAAAGCCAATACGCTCGACGTCGCGCGCCTGACCAAAGCAGAGGCGGCAAAAGTAAATGAAGCGCTACCCAAAAACATGGCGCTCGCCAATAGTTATGACAGCAGCGTGTTCATCGAAAGTGCGGTAGATGAAGTGTACCACACGCTCTATATCACCATCGGGCTGGTGGTACTTGTGATGTATGCTTTCTTCGGCAATGTCCGCGCCACACTAGTGCCCACCGCTGCCGTGCCTGTGTCACTCATCGGCACGTTTATTGTACTTTATGTCCTCGGCTACACGGTAAACCTGCTGACTTTGTTAGCACTAGTACTTGCCATCGGCCTCGTGGTGGATGACGCAATTGTGATTATCGAAAATATTTTCCGCCGCATTGAGATGGGCGAGCCGCGCCTGACTGCAGCGTTCCGTGGCACACGGCAAGTGGCTTTCGCGGTGGTGGCTACTACCATCGTGCTGGTATCAGTATTCATACCCATTACCTTTCTGGAGGGTGACATTGGAAGGCTGTTTACAGAATTTGCGGTCACCATGTCTGCCGCTGTACTTTTTTCTGGGCTGGTGGCGCTCACGCTTTCGCCGATGCTGGCATCAAAAATTCTTTCCCGCACGGGCGAGGCCAATAAACTGACAAAATGGCTGGATCATAAATTCGATGTGCTGCGCCAGCGTTACCTATCGCTGCTAGCAAAAATGATTCGCTATCCCATCACATGCCTTGCCGCCCTTATAGGCGTGATTATGCTTGCCGTTGTTCTTTTCATCAGCATCCCCAGTGAATTTGCTCCGGTGGAAGACCGCGGCGTATTCTTCATGAATATGCGTGGGCCGGAAGGCGCGTCGTATGATTACACAATGGAACATTTAAACCAGATGGAGCAGCGTCTTACACCTTTCGTAGAATCGGGTGAAATTCAGCGCCTCTTGATGCGCGCACCCGGCAGCTTCGGCAGCACTGCTTCCTTTAACGACGCTCGCGGCATCGTGGTACTCAGCCACTGGGATACCGGCCGCGAGCCCATACAATATTATGTGAATAAAGCGCGCGAACTGACATCCGACATTTCCGGCGTACGCATCGCCACGGTGCTGCGCAGCTCCTTTGGCGGCGGCACACAAAAGCCTGTGCAATTCGTGCTGGGCGGGCCTGACTATCAGGAGCTTTCACGCTGGCGCGACATCATTCTTGAAAAGGCAAAAGAGAACCCCAATCTTCTGGAGCTCGACCATGACTACTATGAAACCAAACCACAAATCAGCATCACGGTAGACCGCGACCGCGCCGCCGATTTAGGCGTATCTGTTTCGGTGATTAACCGCACGCTGGAAAGCATGCTCGGTCTGCGCCGCGTGACGACATTCATTGACCGCGGCGAAGAATATGATGTGATTATTGAAAGTGAAAAAAACCTCAAAAGCAGCCTGCTAGATATCAGCAATATCTATGTACGCTCTGAGCGCAGCGGCGAGCTAATTCCGCTTGCCAGCATGGTTGCCATTGCGGAGTTTGCCGATGCCGCCAGCCTGAACCGCTATAACCGCGTACGCAGCATCACCATTGAAGCGGGCCTTGCCGAAGGCTACACGCTCGGCGAAGCACTCAAATATCTGGAAAATCTTGTACGCACCGAACTGCCTGCCGGTGCTTCGATTGATTATAAAGGCGACTCACTAGAATATAAAGATTCCAGCGGCTCTATTTACCTCATTTTTGCAATGGCCTTGGTGGTAGTGTTCCTCGTCCTCGCGGGGCAATTCGAGAGTTTTGTACACCCGTTCGTGATTATGCTCACCGTGCCAATGGCTATCAGCGGCGCACTGCTAGCCTTGTGGCTAACAGGCCAAACACTCAACCTCTATAGCCAGATTGCCTTGATTATTCTTATCGGCCTTGCCACAAAAAATGGGATTCTAGTGGTAGAGTTTATTAACCAGTTGCGCGATGAAGGCGTGGAGTTTACGCAAGCCATTTTAGAAGCCTCCGGCAAGCGCTTACGCCCCATTGTGATGACGAGCGTAACCACGGTAATGGGTGCGGTGCCGCTCATTCTTGCTTCCGGTGCAGGCTCTGAAACACGTTATGTCATTGGCGTGGTGATTACCGGTGGCCTGATTATTGCCACCATCCTAACTGTTTTCATGATCCCGATTATGTATAACCTGCTAGCGAAAAAGACCACCTCACCGCATGCGGTGGCACAGCGCCTTGAAAAACAACTCGAAGAACATAAGCACCGCACCTGATATGAAAAAAATACACAGCATACTTTGTATTGCCTTGCTCACAAGCGCCTGCACCGTGGGGCCGGATTACATCAAGCCGCAAACAGATGCCGAAGACAGCGTATGGTCTGGCGCTCCGTTGGTCACTGAAAAAGTTGCGCATTCCGTATATATTGAAACCGCATGGTGGAAAGCGCTGAATGACCCGCTGCTCAACGCGCTCATGGAAGAAACCGCCAACCACAATCATGACGTTGCAATTGCCCGCGCCTCAATTGAAGAAGCCCGCGCCCTGCGCCAAGTCAGCGCCTCTGCGTTCTTTCCTTCCGTGGGTGCAGGAACTAACGTGCTACGTGAGGGCTTAAGCCAAAAGTCTGGCAACAACCGCTCGTCGGAACGGGAACGTAATGGCTTTGATGCCGACCTTGATGTGAGCTGGGAGCTGGATATGTTCGGCCGCACCCGCCGCGCCACCGAAGCCGCAGATGCGCGCATCAACGCGCAGGTGGAAGAATATCACGACATTGTGCTCACCGTGCTGGCTGAGCTGGCGCGCAATTATTTTGAAGTGCGTGGCACACAAAAACGTATCGCCGTTACACAGCGCAACATCGGCCTCTTAAAAGAAGTAGAAAGCTTAGCCGAAAGCCTGTTTAAGAATGGTGCGACATCAGAGTTTGACGTTGCGCGGGCGCGCGGTGAACGTGAAATCAACGAAGCAACCTTGCCCAACCTTGAAGCAGAAATGATGGCGGGTATTTATCGCATCTCGGTGCTGACCGGCAAGGCGCCGGAACATCACATGGTGCAATTGGGTAATACGAAGCCATTGCCCACTCCACCCGACATTGTGCCTGTTGGCCTGCGATCTGAAGTGTTAAAACGCCGCCCCGATGTACGCCGCGCCGAACGCGAAGTAGCCGCCGCCACCGCCGATATTGGCGTTGCCACGGCAGAGCTATTCCCCTCTATTTCTCTCACGGGAGCAGTCGGCAGCAGCGCGCGCCAGTTCAGTGATTTATTTACTTCCGGCGCGGTCACCTATGCGCTGGGGCAAACCATGAACTGGCGGCTGTTTGAAGGTGGTAAGCTTCGCGGCAATATCGCCGTAGCTGATGCACGCGCTACGCAGTCATTAAAGCAATATGAGAAAACCGTACTCACCGCTCTTGAAGATGCCGAATCATCCCTTGTAAGCTACGGTAAAGAGTGGAATACGCTGAAGGCGCTTAAGGCAGCTGAGAGCACACGTCAGGAAGCATTCCGCATTGCCAAGCTGCGTTACGAAGAAGGCGAAGAAAACTTCCTGATTATTTTAGATGCTGAGCGCTCGCTCATCGACACGCAGGATGCCATCATCCAGAGCGAAACGCAGATACTTACCAAACTGACGCAGCTGTACAAAGCACTCGGCGGCGGCTGGCAAGCTTTTAAATAAGCAAAATTACTTAAAGTGGTGGGCCGGGAGGGATTCGAACCCCCAACCAAGGCGTTATGAGCGCCCTGCTCTAACCCTTGAGCTACCGGCCCCAAAGGTTTCTTGAGAATGAGCTAGTCTTACACTAAAAAAAGTGTGCGGAGCAAGATAAAGCTTGCCGACGTCTGCGTTAGTTCACGCCGATGAAGGTACCGTAATCCGCCTCTTCATTATCCCACAAATTCCCTGGATTTGAGCCGAACGTAGTAATGGCTGTATCATTATTCCACAGCGGGAAACTGAAGGTTTGTGGGTCGGTAATTGGGCGCGTATCACGCATATCGTATAGCGGATTCGAGTTACGCGGTGCGAAACCACCTGTGGGCGTTAAACCTTGTGCCAAGTCTGGCTTTACCCATGCGCGGCAATAGTGGAAGGCGTCGCTCCATGTACGGTAATAAATTTCGTTATTCCTAAGGTTCATATCCATTTTGTAATGATAGAACGCTTTATACATACTGTTACCATACGTGGAAAAGCCACTCTCGCAGCCATCGTTCCATGCCTGCTGATATTCCGGCGGACCTTCCGGTGCTTTTGGCATTTGCATATAGTTTTTCGGTGCGCACGCCGCCACGGCACATAACAGCACCACAGCACTCAGGCGAAAAAAATAGTATGTTTTCATACGACGCTCCTCTAGTTCCACGGCTTCACCCATTGTTCCGTATACCAACGGCAATAGGTGTACGCATCTTTCCATGCGCGGTAATAGGTGGGGTTACCCACCATGTTGGCATCTTGCTTATAAGTATAGAACATGCGGTACCATGCGTTACCGTAAGCACCAATCCCCGTGTGGCAACCATCTTCCCAGCCTTTACGGAATTCCGGCGGTCCATCAGGAATGTCTTCCAAGCCCCATGGAATCGGCGTTTTCATACGCTGAGCAACATTGGTTTCACACGCACTAAGCTGGAGCGCAAGCACCACCACACATACACACTGTAAACCACGCATCCACATTTTATAAAAATTCGCTCGAGTAGTATTGATGTAAGTATTTCTGGCAATAATCGAATGCGTCTTTCCAGCCTTTGTAATAGGTTTCATTCTGCGCCAACTGCCAGTCCTGTTTAAATTTATAATTAAATGCATACCACAAATTCACTTTCGCCGATGCACCACTTTCGCAGCCGTGCTTCCAGCCTTCGACATAGAGCGGTGGGTAGGGGCGTTTGTCTGCCTCTGGCGGGCCTTCAAACATCCAGTGCTTCCACACAGGTCCGGCCCTACAGCCGGATAGCATCACAACCACAAGCAGCATCAATACGATATGTGTGTATTTGCCGCGCATCATATATTCCAGTTGTTAACCGACTCAATCGCAATAGCACAGTACAAGTAGGCATCTTTCCACACTTGATAGTACATTTTGTTATTCCTAAGGTTCGGGTCCTGTTTCAGTTTGTAAGCCTTGAATGACTTCACCAGCGGATTGGTATATGCCGCCATCCCGCTTTCGCAACCGTCAATCCAGCCTTGCTGGTATTCCGGCGGGCCATCCGGTGGATCACTTTGCAACGATGCTGGTTTGAAGAAAAAATTGCTCGTGCGCGAACCCATCTTCGGTTCTGCGCCGCAGGCCGAGAGTGTAAACACCACCGCCATCAAAAAAATCAAAATATTGCCACGCATACTTTTCACCTTTTTTCTTAAATCGGATCGTAGTCCGTGTAGTAGGTACAATAGGCAATCCCATCGCGCCAACCCTTGTAATATTCTTTGTCGTGCACACCGCGTTCTGGGTCATACGCGAAGGGCTGATTTCGCAGCATACCTGAACCCACAATGCCTACAAACGTTTGGCAGGCATCACGCCAGCCTTGGCTATATGCATCGTCACCCGAAGGGATGCCGCGCATAAAGAGTGGCCGAGGCTCAAATGCACTACCAAAATTACCGCGTTCGGTGCATGCCGTGAGCATCACGCCCATGAGCACCACACCCAAAAACCCAGTAAATCGGGAGCCAAAGCGCATATAAATCCTTTTTCTCCAACCACTTGATTATAGCATAAAGGCTACCAGAAAAGTATTAAGAGAATATTAAGGAATTTTGGATTTAGATAAAATTGTATTGACCGCCACGTGCGCCGCGAGAAAATGGCAATAAATAAAGCTATTTCAATGAGTTAAAAGTGTTGGTATCCACCGCGGGAAAATACCAAATTTTGCCCAGCAGCATCCAGTAGCGTCACTTCTGGCTTACCTTTTTTGACTTCACCAATGGCGGTAATTTTAACCCCTGCTGCACGGGCAAGTGCTTCCAGTTTTTGCTGTGCGCGGCGTGGCGCAGTGAATAGAAGTTCATAATCATCACCGCCAGTGCACACCTGCTCCCAGCGGGCGGAATTCATTTTAAATGCCTCTTTGGCCGCCACCGAAAGTGGAATTTCTGATTGGCGCAGTACGGCACTGACGCCCGATGTGGCGCAGATATGCCCCATATCCGCCAGCAGCCCGTCAGACACATCCATCGCAGCCGTCACCAGGCCACTATTTGCCAATGCGCGCCCAAGCGCCACGCGTGGATTTGGAACATGGTAGCGCTTTAACAGAAATTCTGCTGACTTCACGGAAAGACCTTTTAACTTTCCGTTCATCACTTCTAGCCCCAGTGCACCATCGCCCAGAGTGCCAGACACAAACACCAGATCTCCGGCTTTTGCACCTTTGCGTTTTAGGCTTTTGCCTTTTTTTATCTCGCCCAGCAGCGTTAAGGAAAAAGCAATATCGCCCGAGTGTTTCACGGTGTCGCCGCCAATCAGCGTAATACCAAATTCTTTCTGGTCCGCCGCAAGCCCTGCAGAAAACCCCTTCATCCATGTATCATTCACCGACGGATTTAAAAATGCAGCAATCAGATAATATTTGGGCTCAGCGCCCATCGCCGCCATATCAGAAAGGTTCGTGCGCACTAGTTTACGGGCAATTTGTGACGGCGTAACGCTGGCGCGGGCCGCGCCGCCTTTGGTCACTGGAAAATGGATGCCTTCTACGATGGCGTCTTTAGTCACCACCAGCTCGTGCCCTGCGCGGCAGGAAAGAATCGCCGCATCGTCTTTCAGCCCGAGTGCGCCCGATGCTGTTTTGGCAAGCGGCGCAAAGTGGCGCGCAATCAGCTCAAACTCTTTCAAATGGTGACTCCTTTAAAACGAGGAGAGAAAATTATTTTTTGAATTCCGCGGGCCTGAGCTTGTGGGCAATTGCATCTAAAATGCCATTCACAAAGCCCACTTCTTTTTTCTCGAAGAAGGCATTCGCCATATCCACATATTCGTTGATGATGGTGCGTGCCGTGATATTCGGCTTTTCCATCATTTCATAAATCGCGGTGCGCAACAGTGCGGCCAGTAAGCTGGAAATCCGCTCCAGCGTCCAACTTTTATTAAGGTGCGCAGTAATCATCGCATCCAGTTCTGCTCTGTGCTCCATCACGCCATCAATGAGTTCCAGCACAAAGCCTTTATTGATGGTCGCCAGCGTGGGACGGCCTTCGTGCTCTGACTCTTCAAAAATCTCAATCACGTGTTCAATGAGTGCATCAGGGTCAGAAGCAAGGCTTTCTGCCAACGTGCCTTCGGTCACCTCGCGCACATACAGCGCCTGCACAGCCATTAAACGGCTTGCGCGCTTTTCTGCCGGAAAATGTTTTTTCAATTTCGTTTTTGCCTTAGTTTTTTCTGTCATTCTTCACCTTGAACTGCTTTTTAAGTGCCATCATGGCAAGGCAAGCTTCCACTGCCGCCGCGCCCTTGTTCCCTTTATTCACCAACGCGCGTGCCAGTGCTTGTTTACGATTTTCAACCGTCAAAATACCATAGCCGATAGCGGCCTTATGCTCCAGCGCCAACTGGTTTAATCCGCGCGCGCTCTCGCCGCACACATAATCGTAATGCGTGGTTTCGCCGCGAATCACGCAGCCGAGCGCCACGTAGCCATCATACTTACCAGAGTCGATGGCAAAGCGGATGGCCGCCGGAATCTCAAACGCACCCGGCACCGAGATATGGTCAAAGTCTACGCCTGCAATACGGAGCGCCTGTTTTGCGCCAGTGATTAGTTCTTCTGCAATATCTTCATAAAAACGAGCATCCACCACCAGCACTCGCAGCGCAGTGGTGCTTTTGACTGGGGTTGCCGTTTTAGGATTGGTTTTTTTCTTTTGCATATGCGCCATGTTAGGGTGCTGACTTTGAAAGTAAATAAAAAACTCAGGAAATCGGCTTGCGGTCTTTAATGACGAGGCCATAGCCCTCAAGCCCAATCACTGCACGGTCAGAATTTGACAGCAGCACCATGTCGTGAATGCCAAGGTCGAGCAATATCTGCGCTCCGATGCCATAATCCCTGAGCGGCTTGGCTTCACCCGTCGATTCTTTGGTTGCGACTTCGGTGTGTTTTTTAAGGCGCGCGGAAAGCAGATTGCGGCGCGGCTCACGAATCAGCACCACCACACCGCTGCCGTGCTTGCCAATCATGCTCATGGCGCGCTGCAACTCACCGGCCTTGCCAGACTGTTCGTCACCCAACACGTCGGCCATCACGTCCATCGCGTGCATACGCACCCACACCGAACCTTTGGAAATATCACCCTTCACCATCACCACATGCTCGGCATATTCCACGGTGTTCACGTAAATCATCATGCGCCATGTGCCACCAAACTGGCTGTGCAATTCGGTTTCCACCTCGCGGCGCACGAAGCGGTCATACTTGCGGCGATACGCAATTAAGTCAGCAATCGTAGCGATTTTTAAATCATGCTGCTGTGCAAATTTCACCAAATCCGGCAGGCGCGCCATGGTGCCATCATCATTCATAATTTCGCAAATCACTCCGGCAGGCGTCAGCCCCGCAAGGCGGGAAATATCCACCGCCGCTTCCGTATGCCCCGCGCGTACCAGCACACCACCTTCACGCGCTTCTAAAGGGAATACGTGCCCCGGCGATGCTACATCCTGCGCGCTTTTAGAGGGGTCAATCGCCACCGCAATGGTGCGTGCCCTGTCGGCTGCTGAAATACCTGTCGTCACGCCTTCTTTGGCTTCAATCGAAACGGTGAATGCCGTGCTGTGGCGCGAACTGTTGTGGCGCGCCATCGGCGGCAAACCCAATTCACTCACGCGCTGTTTGGTGAGTGCCAAACAAATCAGGCCGCGCCCATGCTTGGCCATGAAGTTGATAGCTTTGTCATCTGCCATTTGCGCTGGAATAATTAAATCACCTTCATTTTCGCGGTCTTCGTCATCGACCAAAATGAACATTTTTCCCTTGCGGGCGTCTTCAATGATTTCAGCAATATTCGAGAGATGTGCGCGATGCGGCATAAAACTACCTACGCCTATTAATGCCAAGGAGCCGCGCAGCATACCGCGCCAGCATGTCGACCTCTAGGTGTAACATATCGCCTTTTTTATTTTTGCCAAACGTGGTGGCCTCCCATGTGTGGGGAATAATATTCACGGTAAAACTATCCGTCTTCACTTTATTCACGGTAAGCGAAACACCGTCGAGCGTGATAGAACCTTTTGGCGCGATATAACGCATCAGTTTACGCGGAGCCATCATTGTCAGTTTATAGTTCTCACCCTCGGGGCTGGCTTTTTTCAGCATTGCAAGCCCATCCACATGGCCGCTCACAATATGGCCGCCTAACTCATCACCCATTTTAAGCGCCGCCTCAAGATTCAGCTTCGTGCCTTCTTTCCAACTACTGATATTGGTGCAGCGCAGCGTTTCAGGCGAAACATCGGCAGCAAACCAGCCTTTGCCTTTTTCCACCACCGTGAGGCACACGCCCGCGCAGGCAATAGAAGCACCCAGCGATATTTTATTCAGCGGCAAACGCGTGGTCACCACAAGGCGCACGCCACCCTTGCGGGAAGTCGCCTTTTTGACCGTGCCAATATCTGTGACAATGCCTGTAAACACACTTAGCCTTTAGAGGTTTTCGGGCCTCACTTTAGCGATTTTTAGGCAAAAAGAAAGAGGAACTGCCGGATTTTAGCCCGGGCTACCACCGCCACGCCCGCCACCGCCACCCGAAGGTGGGCGCCCCTTATAAGTGCTAGTGCGTGTGTGCGGTTGCCGCATGGGGTCACCCAGCACATCATGCTCGCCGGAGGTACCTGCCCGCATTGCCTGTTCCACATCTTTTGCCTCAGGTGGCTGGAATGGCTCAGTCGTCGCCCGTCAGGGTTTTTACCACATGGGCCGCCACATAGATGTAATGGCAATTCACCGCGCTATACACTTGCCGTGCCACGCCCAAAGCGGTGGGCTCTTGCGGGCTGCGGACAGCGCCTGCTGCCGCCTCCATCTCTGCAATTTTCTGCTGAATAGCACCAATTACGCCTTCGGCTTTACCGCCGCCAGCGATCCAGCCCGGGTCAGCGCCTCTGGCGCTTTCGCCCGCCGTTTGGAAACGCGCCAATATCGCGTCCATTTTGGCTTTGGCTTCCAGTTTGGTCAGCCCGTTTTCGAACTGCCCCACCAGTTCCAGTACTTGCGCTGTTTTTGAGGGGTCAAATAACGGGCGCTTTAAATCTTCAATCTCTTTTTCAGCCATATCAGAGTCCTCCCTTGCAATGATTCTACGATTTTGCTTTGATGCTGGCGAGCTTTTTAAAAGGAAAACAGCTGATGCGCATTTTTCGTGTTTCCCGCCAAGTTGCTATGGCCCTCGCGCAGTCCCTTACAGCACTCAGTTCAGGGTATTTCTGGAAAACGCTGATTTTAACCGCCCTTATTTCCCTTAGTGTTTGTGGGGGCTTTTTTTATTATGTCTGGGATTATTTCTCGACAGCGCAATTTGGTGATTTGTGGGGTTTTGAAAAGCTGATTAGCACATTAGGGCCTTGGTTTGCCGGATTTATTGCGCTGCTGATTGTTCCATTGTTCTTCCCGCTAATATCACTCTTATTTTTGGACCACGTCGTTAGCAAGGTAGAGGAAAAACATTATCCCGCTAACCTCTCTAAAGGGGTGCCACTTATGCACTCCATTGAGAGCACCGCTATGCTCATGATTGCGGCGTTATTCCTGAACATGTTTCTCATGCCGTTATACCTTGTGCCCAGCCTAAACCTGCTGGTGTATTTCACGCTGAACGGCTACATCCTTGGGCGGGAATATTTTGAAATGATTGCACTCAGGCATATGGACATTGCTGATGCAAAAGAGCTGCGCCGCAATTCGCGCCTTAGCGTATGGGTGGCAGGGGTAATCATTACTTTCAGTTTTGTGGTGCCGGGGCTAAACCTGCTGGCGCCCGTTATCGCCACCGTGTTTATGACGCACTTGTTCCAAAAGTTGCAAAAGAACGCCTAAGCGAGTGGCTGCTTTTCGCGCGCTAGCTTGGCTTCGCGGGCACGCTTCAGGCGCTCAAAATCATCCCCTGCGTGATACGATGAACGTGTAAGTGGCGTGGCACTCACCATCAAAAATCCTTTGCCGCGTGCGGCCTGTTCATACATTTTAAATTCTTCCGGATCCACATAGCGGTCAATCGCTGCGTGCTTCGGTGTAGGCTGCAAATATTGCCCGATGGTGAGGAAGTCCACATCGGCACTGCGCATGTCATCCATCACCTGCAGCACTTCTTCTTTCTTCTCGCCAAGCCCTACCATCAAACCCGATTTGGTGAAGATGGAAGGGTCCATTTGCTTAATACGGTTGAGCAGATTGATGGAGTGAAAATACCGCGCACCTGGGCGAATTTTCGGATAAAGCCCCGGCACCGTTTCGATATTATGGTTAAACACATCTGGTCGCGCCGCTACCACTTTTTCAAGCGCACCTTCTTTGCGCAAAAAGTCCGGCGTTAAAATTTCAATCGTTGTCTCTGGCGAGGTCTGCCGAAGGCGCTGAATGCAGCGCACGAAATGGTCCGCACCACCATCGTTCAAATCGTCGCGGTCTACTGACGTAATCACCACATGCTTGAGGCCAAGCTTGGCAACGGCCGCGGCGAGATTCTCTGGCTCATGCGGGTCGAGCTTGTCGGGCATGCCAGTGGCCACATTGCAGAACGCGCAGGCGCGCGTGCACACTGAACCTAGAATCATAAAGGTCGCGTGCTTCTGGCTCCAGCACTCGCCAATATTCGGGCAGGCTGCTTCTTCGCACACTGTAATCAGCTTGTGCTCACGCACTAGCGCTACCGTATCTTTATAGCCCTGCGACACCGGCGCTTTCACGCGAATCCAATCCGGACGCGGCAAGCGCTCAGAGGGAATGTTTTTTTCCTTCTCCGGATGACGCGGACGCGGTGTTTTATTATCGGTGGTTTCCATAGCCTCTAACCTTCAAGGGCCGCGAGAATAGCCGGATTTTTGGCGGTTGGCAAGCTACTGCACGCCCTGTTCTGGCGGCAATTCAATATCCTGAGATTCCAGCGTTTCTGCCCATTTTCGGCAGCGCTTCATGCAAAAAAGAACACCCCAATTATTGTTTTGGGTGCAGCTTTGATAGCATTCATATTGATTGTTTGTCACTTTTTCAGGTGTTTTTGAGCTCGGATGCTCGCAAATGCCTTGGCAAATATGGGCGTAATAACCGTCATCCAAGCAGCGCATATAGCAGGGCTGGTGAAGCACTACGGGCAATGCCTCTTGCTGCGTTGTGGGAGAATCTATTTCATCTTCCGCTGCAAGCTGAAGCGGCAGCACAGATAAAAGAATCATTAAAAAAGTAATCAGTCTTCGCTGCATAGGCTGCGGCAATCCTGCAGTTTGTTGCCCGCATCGCGGCATTCTTTAATGCAGGTGAAATACGTGTTTCCACCGCCTGATGCAGACGAGCCGCCCCCTTTGCTTACTTCACCTTTTTCCTCATAGTCATAGTCATAATCGCCACGGTATTTTTCAACCTGCTTTTTTGCCTTCCTAGGGCTGTCACCTTCTTCATCACCCTCTTGTTCTTGCGATGATCTGCTTACCGTGCGTGAAACGCCGCACTTGGAGTCACAAATTTCCGGCAAGCCACCTTTAGCGAGACAGTCATACTGGCACGCTACATCTGCTTTATTTTCAAATGGCGTAAACAGTAGCACAACGAATAATACAATGAATAAGCGCACGGAAACCCTCCCCTATTGGCAGGGCATTATACTATTTTCAGCAGGCAAATGCTATGGGACTAATATTCCTTGAATTCAGGAAAAATCTGCACGGCGCGTACAGCGCTGGTAGCAAGGATGCTTAATGTTTTAAAGCCCTTGCGGTAGGGCTCAAACTTCGCCTGATTTTCCACGATGATGTCGTAAAACGCACCCCACGTGGAGATGTTGGTTACATACACCAACAGATTGACCGGTACGGAGTAATGCTTCATGGCCTTTTTCTCGATGGCAGAAAGTAGGCTTTCCATAAACACATCTTCGAGCTTATCGAGCGTCAGCCCGCCATTGCCCGGTAATTTATTTTTTGCCAATTCTTCCGGGCGCTTGAATGCCTGCGTGATTTCATAATCGGTAATACTCTCGGTGCCCTTAGCACTGAGCAGCAGCTGGCCATCTGGAAACTGGTCATTACAAATACGAACTTTATATTGCTGGTTTTTATAGGCAAGGCGGGCATATTTGCACAGCACCCAGCCTTCGCGGAGGCTCTTGAATTCATTTTCGTAGTAAAAACGGTAGCTGGCTTTTTCGCGTATCGGCTCTACGTTATCTAAAAAATCCTGCGGCGCACACCATGCGTGCAAATCGCTCACGGGAGCATCTTCACTGCTCATTTATTCCCTCACTCGGCAACGCTGGGTAGCGCACAGATAATAATGGTTATCCTCTTGTTTCATCATACACTGCTGCACGCAATTGCGATAGGTGTAATAGCGCTTGGTATCACGCAGATAATTGCCCCGATAGGCGAATTTCGGGCATTGTTCGTGGCATTCGTCACGGCTGAACCCATGCAGCACGCAATGGTTCACACACTCCGCGTCCGGCAGCAGTTTTTCCGCCAGCGCGGGGCCGGATATCAGCACCAAGATACTGATTAACAGGCTAAATATGAAGTGCTTTGCCATAGGCGCTCAATACCGATTCATGCATCATTTCGGAAAGGGTCGGGTGGGCAAACACGCTGTGCATCAGGTCAATTTCCGTTGCCTCCATGCCCATCGCCACGCCATAGCCCTGAATCATTTCCGTTACCTCGGCACCAATCATATGCGCACCCAACAGTTCACCGGTTTTAGCGTCAAAAATGGTTTTAATCAGGCCATCGGTTTCACCCAGCGCAATCGCTTTACCATTCGCA
Organism: Rickettsiales bacterium; assembly: GCA_044356525.1. Taxonomy (GTDB): domain Bacteria; phylum Pseudomonadota; class Alphaproteobacteria; order Rickettsiales; family RGZB01; genus CAYXPR01. Next base: position 16,810 of record JBIKVZ010000003.1, on the reverse strand, counting down.
CCGAAGGGGAAACGCCCCACCTTCACTTCGATGCCTTTTTCTTTTGCCTTGGCTTCCGTCAGGCCGATGCTCGCAATCTGTGGGCGGCAATAGGTACAGCCGGGAATCAGGTGTTTTTTCATCGGGTGAACATCCGGCACACCAGCAATTTTTTCCACGCAAATTACGCCTTCATGACTTGCCTTGTGCGCTAGCCACGGAGCACCCGCTACGTCGCCAATCGCATACACGCCCTTCTCGCCGGTTTCGAGCCATTCGTTGGTTTGAATCTGGCCGCGGTCCACTTTCACGCCGGTGCCTTCAAGCCCTAAATTCTCGACATTGCCAACCACACCCACTGCCATAATCACGCGATCGACCTTCAGTTTGGTCTCTTTGCCATCTTTCGCTTTCAGCGTGGCAGTTACGTCGTTTTTGCCTTTATCGAGTTTTGTTACCGTTGTACCGGTGATGATTTTCATGCCCTGTTGTTCAAACAGCTTCTGCGCAATCTTAGAAATCTCTTCATCTTCCGCTGGCACCACGCGGTCCATCACTTCAACCACAGTCACATCTGCGCCAAGGTTTTTATAGAAGCTGGCAAACTCAATACCAATCGCACCACTGCCCACAACGAGCAGCGATTTGGGGAATGCATCCGGCACCATGGCTTCCTTGTAACTCCACACTAATTTGCCGTCTGGCTCCAACCCCGGCAGCGTGCGGGCACGCGCGCCTGTGGCAATAATGATGTGCTTGGCTTCCACATCAGCAACTTTTTCAGCATCACGCTCGGCACTTTTACGAACGATGATTTTGCCTTTGCCGTTCAGCTTGCCGTGGCCGTTGATGACGGTGACTTTATTTTTCTTCATTAGCCCTTGCACACCGCCTGCGAGCTTCGCAGAAACATCGCGCGAGCGCTGCACGATTTTTTTTATGTCGAATGACACGGTGCCACTGATTTTAAAACCATAGTCTCCGGCATGCGCAAGCAGGTGATTGATTTCCGAAGCGCGCAGCAACGCCTTGGTGGGGATGCAGCCCCAATTGAGGCAAATGCCGCCCATATGTTCGCGCTCCATCACAGCTGTTTTCATACCCAGCTGGCTGGCACGAATCGCCGCCACATAACCGCCCGGACCACCACCAATAATCACCACATCAAACTGCTCTGCCATATTGCCTCTCTGTTTATTCGTTCTTCGGCTGTTTTATGATTCCAGCCTTACGCAGCGTCTTTGAAAGAACCGCTTTCGTCAGATCTACGTTCTTCCAGAAAAAATAGAATACTACTTTCTTCTTTTGCCACCATGTCGTTTTTTTATTTACAAGTAATCTGCACACCCAAGCCCATAAATTAATATATCTCTTTAATGAAAAACCCTTCATAAAGCGGCACAGATCCACATGTGCAATAACTTCCCTTTCAGAAACTCTGCCGCCCAGTATTTGCGGTAAAATCATGTGGTACGCCTCAATGATAGGGTGCCTTTCCTCTTTTAACACCTTTGACGTCGTCGAATCCGCGTGCTGGCGGTAGCGCGTCAGCGTTTCATGTACATAGTGGTACTTACCATATTTTGCACACATATAGGCAAAAACATAATCCTCCCCATATGTTAAGAGCGGTATTTTAATGCCATGCTCCCGAATTGTAGCCCCGCGAAACATCACACTGCTGGTAACGCATTGATTGAAAAAAAGCATCTTGTTCGCAATCGCCTCGTGACCTTCTGGCCCTTTAGTAATCGACTTCCGCCCATCATCAAAAAAATTTTCCCGCTGAACAATGCATACGGAAACCTCAGGGTGATTCTCCATGGCAGCGTGAGCTTTTGAAAGCCTTGCAGGCAGGGCTACGTCGTCAGAGTCCATGAACATAATGTATGTGCCACTGGCGCGATCAATGCCCTCGTTTCTTGCCGCCGCAACACCTTGGTTTTTTTCAAAAATATGCTGGGTAATTCTTGGGTTTTTTAGTTCCTTCAGGAATAAAAGGGTCTCTGTCGAAGTTGATCCATCATCAATAATCAGAAATTCAAAGTCGGTGAACTCTTGCTGTAAAATGCTTTCCACGGCCTCCCTCAAATATGCCACTGGCGTATTGTACACCGGCATCACAACGCTGATGGCAGGGGCATGATGCATAAAACCCTACACACCCATTTTCTTGCGTGAGGGTATATACGCTTCTAAAAATCTTTTTATGGCCTTTAACACATTTCTAAACAGTAAATAAACAGCATAAGATTTCTGCCAAAAGCTTGTTCTTGGATGGCTAACTAATACACACACCCAACGCACCATCAGCAACCAGTCATGAAAATTTGGAATATCTAGAAAATATATAAGAGAATACTGTGTTTTTGTGTATTTTTCAGGCACAGCCATTTCTAAGTAATCTGACAACACGTACTGATATACGCTACAGACTTCAGGACGTTCTTCTGGCTTTGCAAAGAACTTTGACATCGAGTTGGCGTGGACGCGGTATTTAAACAACTCTTCTGAGAGGTTATAGACCTCACCTAGTTGTGTACATTGATAATTAAAGGCGTAGTCTTCGGCAAAAAATTGGGGGAACTGAATGTTTTTTTCTAGCACCTCTGCGCGACGAAACATAATTGATCCCGCTGTAAAACAATTTCGGAAAATAATCCGCCTCTTTATTTCTTTGTCGTCTATAAAAAAATACTTTTTCTTACTAACGCCAGCGCCAATAATGGCGCTGTTAACGCCACACATCAGTGCCTTTGGCTTGCTTTCAAGAAATGCATGCTGCGCCGCAAATCGCTCGGGGCCCGACACATCATCCGAATCCATAATTGCAACGTAAACACCTCTTGCAATACCGATGCCTATGTTTTTTGCATTAGGAAGCCCTTGGTTTTTTTGTAATCTGTGTAGAACCAGCCTTGTGTCGACAATGTAGTCAATAAAAGATATTGTTTCGCGCTCTGTTGAGCCATCGTCGACAACAATCAGTTCAAAGTCCTTAAACGTCTGGCTCAGAACGCTTTCCACCGCCTCTTTCAAATAAGCCACTGGCGTATTGTACACCGGCATTACAACGCTGATGGCAGGGGTGTGAGGCATGAATACCTACACGAACATCCGCACGGGTTCTTCGATGATTTTTTTGAACGCAGCAAGGAACTGCGCGCCCAGCGCACCATCCACCGCACGGTGATCCACCGAAAGCGTGGCGCTCATCACACTCGCGATTTCTAGCTTGCCGTTTTTGGCAATCGGGCGCTCTTCGCCTGCACCCACCGCGAGGATACATGCTTGCGGCGGGTTGATGATGGCCTCAAAATGCTTGATGCCAAACATGCCAAGGTTCGATAGTGAAAAACCACCGCCGGTATATTCTTCCGGCGCCAATTTGTTTGCGCGTGCGCGCGCTGCAAGGTCTTTCATTTCGTTTGAAAGTTGCGGCAGGGTTTTCTGATCCGCATTGCGAATAATCGGGGTAATTAGCCCGCCTTCCATCGCCACAGCGATGGACACATCCACGTTATTGTAGCGCACGATTGCATCGTCATACCACGAAACATTTGCGTCCGGCACTTTCTTCAAACTCAGAGCTACGGCCTTAATGATAAAATCATTTACCGAAAGTTTATGGGCAGGCGCACCGCCTTTACCCGCAGCGCTCTGCGCTTCGTCATTCAGCATCTGGCGTACTTCCATCAGCTTATCGAGCACGCATTCAATCGTCAGATAAAAATGCGGCACTTGCTGTTTGGATTCCGTAAGGCGGCGCGCAATGGTTTTGCGCATGTTCGTGTTTGGAATTTGCACGAACTCCACAGGATTGCGCTTCACTTTGCCAACCGTCATCGCACCACCGCTGCTGATGGCTTCTTCCACATCTTCCCGCACGATGCGCCCATGCGGGCCAGTGCCAATCACCTGCGCTAAATTAATGCCTGCTTCGGTGGCAATGCGTTTAGCAAGTGGGCTGGCTTTCACGCGACCATTCGCTGAAGCTATGGCAGCAGGTGCTGCCACCTTTGGCGCTGCCGTAGGTGCAGATGGTGCTAGTTTGGGTGCCGTGGGAGCAATGCTTGGGGCAGGCGCGGCGCTTGGGGCAGCAGCGGCAGGTTTATTTTCTACCTTAGGTTTTTCATCTTCCTTCGGCGTATATTTCTCGATGGCTTTTTTGTCTTCGCCTTCGGCCAGCAGCAACGCAATCAACTTATTCACCGGCACATTATTGGTGCCCGCAGGCACCATGATTTTTCCCATAATACCTTCATCCACCGCTTCCACTTCCATCGTGGCTTTGTCGGTTTCGATTTCGGCAATCACCACACCTGGCTCAATTTTGTCGCCTTCTTTTTTGTGCCATTTGGCAAGGTTGCCCTCCGTCATGGTGGGGGAAAGCGCAGGCATTAAAATTTCAATCGGCATAGTATCCTCTATTTAACGCTTCTGTTTTTTGCACAGACCCTGTGCTTCAAATTCTGGCGTGCAGACCAAATCGCCGCCTTTAAAAATTTCCTGCGACTGATGTGTTTCCTGCGGCGGGCGCACCGAAATACTTGGCATATGTGAGTTGCAGCCGGTTAAAAAACCAAGCCCGAATGCGGCAACTCCCAGTATCGTACGTCCAATCATCAGGCTCTCCTCGTTGTTATTTTAGCGGCTGCGGTAGCAGAGTTCTTTGGCTTTCGTCACCACCTGCGTCACGTCCGGCAGCGCCATCTTCTCAAGGTTTGCCGCATAAGGAAGCGGCACGTCTAGCCCTGCTACGCGCGCTACGGGCGCATCCAAATCATCAAATGCTTCTTCCATCACCACGGCAGCCAGCTCCGCGCCAATACCGCACACGGGCCATGTTTCTTCCACTGAAATCAGGCGGTGCGTTTTTTTCACCGAGGCAATAATCGTTGCCGTGTCGAGCGGGCGCAGGCTGCGCAAATCAATCACTTCCGCGCTAATACCTTCTTTTGCCAATTGCTCAGCCGCATCCAACGCGGTCTTCACCGAAATAGAATAGGCCACGATGGTAATGTCCGTGCCTTGCTTCAGTACTGCGGCTTTGCCAATTGGCGTCAGCACATCGTCGCCCTCTGGTACTTCAAAACGGTGACCGTAGAGGATTTCATTTTCTAAAAAGATGACGGGTGTTTTATCCCGAATGGCCGATTTTAGCAGACCTTTGGCACTCGCCGCGTCATAGGGTGCAATCACTTTAAGGCCTGGCACGTGTGCAAACCAGCTTGCATAGTTTTGCGAGTGCTGTGCCGCCACGCGTGCAGCCGCACCGTTCGGGCCACGGAATACAATCGGTACGCGCACTTGCCCGCCCGACATATAATTCGTTTTTGCCGCAGAGTTGATAATTTGGTCCATCGCCTGCATGGCAAAATTCCACGTCATGAATTCTACGATAGGCTTTAGGCCTGCAAAGGCTGCACCCACGGCAAGCCCTGCAAAACCATGCTCGGTAATGGGCGTGTCAATCACGCGAGTAGCGCCGAATTCGGCGAGCAAACCCTCGGTAATTTTATACGCGCCCTGATATTCGGCAACTTCTTCGCCCATTACAAACACGTCTTTGTCGCGGCGCATTTCTTCTGCCATTGCATCGCGCAGCGCTATCCTTACCGTCTGTTCCGCCATCTTCTCACGTCCTTTGTTAATCAAATCCTAGTGTTGCTACGCAGTCGCTAATCGGTGTCATGGCATCTTTTTTTGCATACTGTTTTTCGTTGATGATTTTGCTCACGCATTCTTCCAGTTTATAGGCACGCTTACTGATTTGCCGCGTACTCAATCCTGTATCGCGATTCGTCAGCTCCAGCACATAACCGAGTGATTCCACCCTGTCTTCTTTTTCGAGTGCCATGAACTGCTCTTTGGTTTTGGGGTCAAATAGCAGGTCACGCGGCTTCATCGGATACGCCGCAGCGGATGCTGAAAACAAAAGTACGGCGCTTATCACGGCATATTTCATCATGGCGCATACCCTAGCTTGAATAAGCATTTCGTAATGGCCGTGGCAACGTCATAGCCTTCAAATGCAGCGTCAGATAGTTCTGTGCCTGTGCATTCATTCACTTTCGGGGTGGCTTCGTCGAGCTTCGCGCCGGAAAGACCATTGAACGTCATGGTCGGCAAAATATCTTTCAGCACTTTTTCGCGCTCGGGGGCGGAAAGCGCCACCCATTCCTGCTTCTTTTTTGAATCGAAGAGCAAATCCTTCATGCGCGCGCGGTCCGTGTCTGCCGTATCTGTCACTTCTTCAGGCGGTGTAATGGGCGTGGCTTCTTTTGCCATATCCGTCGTTGGTTTTGCGGCATCGGGCGCGGGTTTTGCCTCAGCCTCTGCTGCAGGTGTTTCTGCGGCGGGTGCTTCAAACGGCGTAATTGCCACTGGCGCAGGCGCTACAGCTGGAACCGCAGGAACAGAAGGAACTTTCGGCGCGCTTGGTGCCTGCGCGGCAAGCACCGCTGTGCCAAGCCACACTGTTGCCACAATCGCAGCACAACAATATGCGGCGCGCTTAATCAGCATACACATCCGTAAACAGTTCGCTGATATCTGGCTCAGGGCTATTCTTGGCGAATTCCACCACTTCTTCTATCTGGTCGCGAATGTCTTTTTCGATTTTCTTCAGGTCGTCTTCCTTGCCGAATTTATTATCCAGAATGAATTTTTTGAGGTTGTTGATGGGGTCGCGCTGCTCTTTGATGCACTCAACTTCTTCCTTGCTGCGATATTTCGCCGGGTCTGACATCGAATGCCCGCGGTACCGGTAGGTTTTCATTTCTAAAATCATGGGGCCGCCGCCGTCGCGCATCTGCTGCACCACTTCCATGGCCACTTCACGCACCTTTAAGATATCCATCCCATCCACTTGAATACCGGGGATGCCAAAGGATTCACCACGGCGGTACAGTTCGGTGGTAGAGGAGGAACGCGCCACCGACGTGCCCATGGCATATTCGTTGTTCTCAATCACATACACCACCGGCAAATTCCAGAGCTTCGCCATGTTGAAGGATTCATAGACCTGACCCTGATTCACCGAACCATCACCAAAATAGGTAAAGCACACATTGTCGTTCCCGCGGTATTTGTTGGCGAAGGCAAGGCCGGTGCCAATGGGCACCATCGCGCCCACAATGCCGTGGCCGCCATAGAAATGGCGCGGGAGGTCAAACATATGCATGGAGCCGCCTTTGCCACGTGAGCAACCCGTAGCGCGGCCTAAAAGCTCTGCCATAATCACTTTGGGGTCGCTGCCCACTGCCAGCATGTGGCCGTGGTCACGGTAGCTGGTAATCACCTGGTCGCCTTCTTGCGCGCAGTCCTGCAGACCCACGACCACCGCTTCCTGACCGATGTATAAATGGCAAAAGCCGCCAATCATGCCCATGCCGTAGAGCTGCCCCGCTTTTTCTTCAAAACGGCGAATCAGCATCATGCTTTTATAGAAATTCAGGAGCTTTTGCTTAGAAAGCTCTAGTTTTTCACGGGTGGCATCCTGTTTGGCTTTGCGGATTACAGAATCGGGAGTCACCATAAAACGCAGGTCTTTCCTTGATAAATTAGGCGTTGTGGGCAGAGCCTAGCCACAAACACCCCCCTGTGCAAGCAAGAACCGCACTGTTAAGACTGATTCTCATTATTAATATATGGGAGGGGCACTTAATACTTTATTATTTCGGGGAAAGCCGCTAAAACAAGCTGCATTCACTTTTGACACAGGAAGACTATGGACGCAATTTTAAAAGCCCTGCCGAATATCCACAAAGAAGGCTTGATTTTCGTACTGATTTTTGCAGGCGTGACCTTTCTGATGGGCGCGTTTTCCGACACGCTTGGCTGGATTGGCACCATCCTCACCTGCTGGTGCGTCTATTTCTTCCGCGACCCTGAGCGCGTTACGCCGGAAGGCGACCAGCTGATTATCAGCCCCGCCGATGGCATTGTAAGCAAAATCGAACAAGCGCCGCTGCCGCCGGAACTGGAAATGGGCAGCGAGGAACGCACCCGCGTTAGCATTTTCTTGAACGTATTTAACGTGCACGTAAACCGCTCTGCCGTGACGGGTCGCGTATCGCGCCTGCATTATCACCCCGGTAAATTCTTCAACGCCTCGCTTGATAAAGCCAGCACCGACAATGAACGCCAGAGCATCTGCGTCACCACGGAAGATGGCAAAGACGTGGTGTTCGTGCAGATTGCGGGGCTGATTGCGCGCCGCATCGTGTGCTACCTCACGCAAGGACAGGATATTAAAGGCGGCGAACGCTTCGGCCTCATCCGCTTTGGCAGCCGCGTAGACGTATATTTGCCCAAAGCCGTAAATCCGCTGGTGGTGGAAGGTCAGGTGATGGTGGCAGGTGAAACCATCCTTGCCGACATGAAAAGTCACGAAAAAATCCGTACCGGCAGCCGCCGCTAATAAAGGGATACCTCCGCGATGAGAAAAGCACGCAGCATAAAATCGCAGACCGAACGGGCAGAAGGCCGCCAGCATAATCTGGCGCGTGTGTTCCCCAATATCGTAACACTGCTCGGGCTGTGCGCGGGGCTTTCATCGCTGCGTTTTGCCTTGCTTGAAAAATGGGAGCTGGCGCTAACCTTTGTCGCCATCGCAGCCTTTATCGATGCGATGGATGGCCGCCTCGCCCGCCTGATGAACAGCACCAGCACCTTTGGCGCACAACTCGATTCACTGTCAGATTTCTTCAATTTCGGCGTAGCACCGCCAATGATTCTGTATCTGTGGATGACACACGAAATCAAAGGCCTTGGCTGGGCACTGGTGCTCTTTTTCGCCGTCTGCGCCGCCATCCGCCTTGCGCGCTTCAACACCAACCTTGATGCCCAAACCGGCAAAACCAAAAAATCACGGGACGACACATTCTTCACTGGCATCCCCTCACCCGCTGGCGCCGGTCTTGCTTTACTCCCCATGATTTTAAGCCTTGAGTACGGTGCCGTGTTCCATGACTTGTTTTTCTTAGGCGGCCGCAATTATCTACCACTTGCCATTATTGGCTATACCACACTGGTAGCACTGGGCATGACCAGCACGCTGCCCACCATGTCGCACAAACGCATTTCCTTCCGCGCAGAGTATACTTCGTGGGTACTGGTGGTTGCAGGACTTATCCTGATTTCACTCATCATCGAGCCTTGGCTAACGCTTTCCTTCATCATTGTGGCCTATATCGCCCTACTGCCTGTGGGCATTATCCTTTACTATTTAGGCCGTTAGCCCGCTCTTGCAGGTCGTTTGCTAAGCCACCCTTCGATATGGTATAATCGCCTCCACTCGTTTGATTTTACCGCCCTTTAAGGAGAAAGCCATGCCACACCCTTCCCGTCGCGCTCACACACAGGCCGGTGTGACATTGGTCGAAACCGCCATCGTGCTGGTATTGTTGGGCATGTTGGTGGCTGGCATTGTGGCTGCACAACAGCTGATTGCCGCCGCAAAAGTGCGCTCCATGACCCGCGAAATTGAAAATAAGCTCAGCGCGGTAGACGTATATGTGGATAAATTCCGCGCCTACCCCGGCGATATGGTAAACGCCACCACCTTCTTTACTACCAGTGACAATGGCGATGGTAACGGGCGCATTGTCTACGCCGATACCGAGGGCAACCTTGCATGGGAACATTTAAGCCTTGCCGGGCTTGTGGAAGGCACGTTTGAAGCCAATGGTGCCAATGATATTCTGGATACTAATATTCCGCGCTCTAACGCCGCCGGCGGCGGCGCAGGCTTTGCGCTGGATTATAACGACACCATCGGTAACCACGTAATCTTGGCCCTCGCGGATGGCACAGGCGCCCTGAATGGTTCTACCCTCACGCCGGGAACCTCTTACAGTGTGGATAAGAAAATGGATGATGGTTTGCCCACCCTTGGCATTTTACGCGCTACCAACACGGCTGGGGGAGTAGGCTGTCAGAATAACACGCCAACCCCGCCAGAATATGATTACGATAACGACGAACTGGTCTGCTTTCTTCAGATTACGCTGAACTAAGCACTCGTATCACGCACATAAAAAACGCGCCCAGAAACGGGCGCGTTTTTTTACAACCAAACTCCGTAATTACTTATGGCCTTCCGGTACCATCATAATCACCATCTGGCGGCCTTCAAGGCGTGCTTCGTGCTCAGCCTTCGCGACGCCCACTAAATCCTTCTGGAAACGCTCGAGCACTTCTTTTGCTAAATCGATGTGGCTCATTTCACGGCCACGGAAACGCAGCGTGATTTTTACCTTATCGCCTTCTTCAAAAAAGCGTTTGGCGGCTTTCAGCTTCACTTCGTAATCATGCACGTCAATATTCGGACGCACTTTGATTTCTTTGATGTTGATAACTTTCTGTTTTTTCTTAGCTTCTTTTGCCTTCTTCTGCGCCTCGTAACGGTATTTGCCGTAATCGAGCACTTTGCACACAGGCGGTTCAGCATTCGGTGAAAGCTCAACCAGATCAAGACCGGCAGCAACGGCAGCTGCCAAGGCTTCGCTAAGCGGCACAATGCCAACCATGGCGCCATCAGCACCAACAAGCCTTACAGGATCGCTACGGATAAATTCGTTGATGTTATGCTCGTCTTCGCGCGGAGGTGGTGCTGGGCGAAAACGGTTGCCGCCACTCGGACGGGGCGGCCTAGGGCCAAAGTTCGTGTTAATAAATCAGTCTCCTGTTGTTGTTAATGACTGCTGCCCGACGCGTCGTCGGGAACGGCAGCTTCCGCCCTCAGTGTAGCGATGATGCTTTCAAGCGCAAGCACTTCCTGCTTTTCAGAGCCGAGACGGCGAACGGATACGGTCTTTTCTTCCATTTCACGTTTGCCGACTGCAAAAATCACCGGGATTTTACCCAGCGAATGCTCGCGGATTTTATAGCTGATTTTATCGCTACCCACGTCCACCTGCGCGCGAAGACCCGCCGCTTCCAGTGCTGCTTTTACTTCATGGGCATAGCTGTCGACATCGTTTGTGATGGTGGCAATCACCACCTGCACCGGCGCCAGCCACAGCGGGAATTTGCCCGCATGGTGCTCAATCAAAATACCGATGAAACGTTCAAAGCTACCTAAAATCGCGCGGTGCAGCATCACGGGGCGGTGCTTGGCACCATCCTGCCCGATATAAGAAGCATCTAGCCGTTCCGGCAGCACGAAATCCACCTGCAGCGTGCCGCATTGCCAATCACGACCGATCGTATCTTTCAGCACAAATTCCAGTTTTGGACCATAAAACGCGCCCTCACCGGGGTTTAAGGTATACTCAAGGCCAGCGGCTTTCACGGCATCTTTCAGCGCACCTTCGGCTTTATCCCACGTGGCATCAGTGCCAGCGCGTTTGGCGGGACGGTCTGAAAATTTTACGCGCACTTCGGTAAAGCCTAATTCTTTATACACCTGCTGCAACAGGTTGCAGAAGTTCACCGTTTCCGACGTAATCTGGTCTTCGGTGCAGAAGATGTGCGCGTCATCCTGCGTGAAGCCACGCACACGCATAATGCCATGCAGTGCGCCACTTGGCTCGTTACGGTGACACGCGCCAAATTCCGCCATACGCAACGGCAGGTCGCGGTAGCTCTTGAGGCCCACGTTGAAAATCTGCACGTGGCAGGGGCAGTTCATCGGTTTAATCGCCAGCACGCGTTCTTCATCAGATTCTGACGTAAACATATTTTCACGGAATTTTTCCCAGTGGCCGGATTTTTCCCACAGCGTGCGATCGACCAGAATTGGTGTTTTCACTTCCTGATAATTATTCTTTTTCAACTTCGCACGGATGTAATTTTCAAGCGCGCGATAGAGTGTCCAGCCCTTATCGTGCCAGAATACCTGACCCACGGCTTCTTCCTGCACGTGAAATAAATCCATCTCGCGCCCGATGCGGCGGTGGTCGCGCTTTTCGGCTTCTTCGAGCTGGGTAAGGTAAGCGTTCAGCTGCTTCTCATCCACCCATGCAGTGCCGTAAATACGCTGTAGCATTTCGTTGCGACTATCGCCACGCCAGTAGGCGCCTGCCACTTTGGTCAGCTTGAAGGCCTTGGCATTTAGCTTGCCGGTGGAAGGCAAATGCGGCCCGCGGCACAAATCGATAAAATTACCTTGGCGATAGAGCGAAATATCTTCATTTGCCGGAATGCTGGCGATAATCTCCGCTTTGTATTTTTCACCAATGCTTTGGAAGAACTTCACCGCATCGTCGCGCTTCCACACTTCGCGGTTTATCTGTTCATCGCGGGCGATAATCTCTGCCATGCGTGCTTCGATTTTACCGAGGTCGTCGGTGGAAAACGGCGTCGCGCGTGAAAAGTCGTAATAAAAACCATTTTCAATGGCAGGGCCAATTGTCACCTGAGTTTCGGGGTAGAGCTCTTTGACTGCTTCGGCCATCAGGTGCGCAAAATCGTGGCGAAGAATTTCCAGCGCTTCTTCGCTTTTACCGGTGATAATCGCAATGCTGGCGTTTGCATCAATTGGGCGGGAAAGGTCCCACTCTTCGCCATTCACCTTTACCGCAAGCGCCGCTTTCGCAAGGCCCGCGCCAATGGCAGCAGCAATCTGCGCGCCGGTGGTGCCTTTAGCCATTTCGCGCGCACTGCCATCAGGCAACGTGATTTGAATGGTGGCGGTGTTCTGTAAAGTGGCCTGCGACATAAAAAAATTCCTAGGTTTTGGGCGGCCTAGACTAGAGAATTTCTAAAGTGTGTCAAGTTTAAGCATTTCGCCAATGAGGGAAATGACGTCCTTTTCCTCCAGATCGGGAAGTTCTTCTTCCTGCAGTAGGCGAACATTCTTTCCGCGCGGGGCACAAAGTGCGGGATCAGAATAACTGGAAAACAGGCAAATGGTGGGGCGTTTCCCCAGCGCCAGTATATGCATCGGTCCTGTATCATTACCAAGGCACAACGTAGCACGGCGCCCGAGTTCTGCAATATCCGCAAAACCTGTCTGACCACAGAGGTTTACTGAACCACTGACCATGCGATTTAGCTCAATGATACTTTCCTGCTCGACCAGTGTGCCGATAAACACAGGCGTAATGCCCTGCTCCACCAAAAAACGCGCCACGGTTTCAAACCCCTTCATTGTCCAGCGTTTTTCAGGGCGGTGCACAGAACCACCCGGCACAATCACCGCAAAACTTTCTGGCAACAGGAAGCGGGAAACATCCGACTTTAACCATGAAATATCAGGGTTTGGTACGTTTTTAATGCCTGCCCTTAGCAATTGCTCTTTTTGCCGGTCAATCGTGTGCATCTCTTTACGTAACGGGCTTTTATGTGGGTGCGAGCACCATTCAATGATGCCGCTCCACAGTGGTTTTTTACGACCGAGCAAACGGAAATACCAATTGGTGCGGTTCGATGTTTGCAGGTCGTAAATCATTTTGAATTTGGCGCGGCGAATTTTGCTGAGCAAGGGCCACCAGCGCTCGACTGAAATGAGCGGTGCACGCTCATCAATCCACACCTCATCCACAAACGGGCACATTTGAGCAAGTTCTTTGTAAGGACGCGTCGTCAGCAGCACGATGTGCGATTTCGGATGTCGGCGACGAATAGCAGACATCGGGCCGGTCGCTAAAATAAAATCACCCAACGCACCATGCTTGATGATGAGGTACTTTTTTGTAGGTGCTGTGGTTGTTTTTGCCATGCGCTAGACAGTGTAAAACAAGGCAGGCCTAAGTGCAATCATGCCGCAGAAGATTCTTCCATCAATTTTTGATAGAGACCAATGGTCGCCCCTGTCATGTGCTGGAGTGAAAAATTCTTGCGGATATGCGCCTTTGCGGCCTTTGCCACCACAGCTTTATCGGCCTCGCTCATACCAAACACATGCTGCAACGTATCCGCTAATTCCTTGGGGTCGTTTGGGCTCACCAGCCAGCCGGTTTCACCATGCACGATGGTTTCAGCGGCGCCGCCATGGCCTGTTGCGATCACCATTTTGCCCATGGCCTGCGCTTCGGTTACCACACGCCCGAAGGCCTCAGGCTCAATGGACGGACACACCACTACATCGGCCAGCATATAACCTGCTGCCATCAGCGGCGTGTGTGGACACAAATGCACATGCCCGCGCATGCGGTAGGTTTCGATGATTTCCTGAATTTCACGCACATATTCCGGGTGCTTTTTGATATCACCCACCATGATACAAGTGTAGTCGTGATGCGGAATGAGTCGCAGCGCCTCAAGCAAAAACTTGTGGCCTTTCCAGCGCGTGAAGCGGCCCGGCATTGCCACAACGGGTAAATATTTCTGCGGCTTCCACTGTTTTTCTACTTCACGCAGCTGCTCTTTTTCCACCCGTTCCGGATTGAAATAATCGAGGTCAACGCCTCGGTGAATGGTGACGATTTTTTCAGCGGACACCTGATAATATTGTTGGATGTGTGCGGCGATAAAATCTGAAATCGCAATCACGCTATCGCCCTTTGTCATCACGGAATTATACCAGCACTTCATCGGCGCTTTCAGGCCGTAGAGCCCGTGGAATGTGGTTACAAAACGCGCCTTGCACACGCGGGTGGCAAGGTAGGCACTCCATGCCGGAGCACGCGAACGCGCATGCACAATCGCTACTTTATGTTTGCGAATCACAAACATCAGCCGCAGCGCGTTCAATATAATGATGAGCGGATTTTTACTATCCACCGCCATGCGGATATGTTTTACGCCCACCGCTTCCAGCGACTGCACCATCGGCCCGCCAGACGAAACCACGATGGAATGAAACCCCTCGCGTGAGGCCGCGTGTGCAATTTCCACCGTGCCGCGCTCCACCCCGCCGGAATACAGCGAAGGCAGAATTTGTAATAGCACCGGATTTGCTTTAGAAGCTTTGGTCATATTTTTTGTGTTTTTACCCTAAGGCATTTGTGATGCAAGAAACTACAGATAAAATTTCAAATCTCAAGCGGCAAGATGGTCACACACTGGCCTATGCAAAATTAGACGGGCGTGATAGTGCCCGCCCGGGCGTTATTTTCCTTTCTGGCTTCAAGTCCGACATGCAAGGCAGCAAGGCGCTGTTTTTAGAAACATTCTGCCGCCGCGAGGGGCTTTCTTACCTGCGTTTTGACTATTTTGGCCACGGGCAATCCTCGGGTGCGTTCACCGACGGCAGCCTCAGCCGCTGGCTGGAAGACACACTCGCCGCGCTCGACGAACTCACCAAAGGCCCGCAGATTATCATCGGCTCATCTATGGGCGGGTGGCTCATGCTGCTGGCAGCACTCAAGCGCCCTAAGCGCCTGCACGCACTGCTTGGTATTGCTTCCGCGCCGGACTTTACAGAAAACTTAATCTGGAACGCGCTAAAGCCAGAAGAGCAAAAAACCATTCTCGACCATGGCGTATTTCACCTGCCCACCGAGTATTGCAATGACCCAGCGGCAGATAGCAGCTATCCCATCACCCGATTGCTGATTGAAGATGGGCGAAACCACCTGCTTCTGGGCACGCCGATTCCCATCACCTGCCCCGTGCGGCTAATTCACGGCATGAAAGATGCCGATGTGCCGCCAGATGTTTCGCTGCAAATTTTGAATCACCTAGCCAGCAACGATGCAACCGCAACATTCCTGAAGTCTGGCGACCACCGTATGAGCAGCCCTGAGGCACTCACGCTGCTTGAAAAAACACTTGTGGAATTAATTGGTTAGCGAAGTCTGGTTCGCATTTTTAGATAAAGTTCGTTAAAATTTTAATCAAATTAACGACTTTTTAAGAAATTCTGTGGCATATTCCTTATCACACAAGCCCATGTTCCGGCAGTTGCCCACTCTGAATAGCGCGTTGCATGCCTCGTCAGATTTAAGGCCTTAATACTAGCACAATTGCCCCAAAGCCACTGCCGGAACAACCCCATTTTCAAGCACTTACCCCCGAACCCGTTGCCTTCGCGTAACACCTCAGCGCTAAGAACAAATAAAAATTGCCTAAAATTTTAGAAAATTTAACGATTTATTAAAGCTTGGTGCATATAATAGTGGGCAGTGCCATAGTGTGGCTCATGGAGGGATTTATGAAACGTTTTTCATTTGTATCAGTTCTTTTTGCATTTGCTGTGCTCTTTTCTGCAAGCACAGCCTCCGCATTCAATTACTGTTACATCCCCCCGAATCAATGTATCGGCGGTGCAGAGCCAAAATTTGTTGCCAATAGCATTGCTTGTGCCATCAATGGCGATTTCATTCCAGCAACGGATACACAGCACTGCGGTGCGCCGGGCAGCAGTTCAAGTAGTTCCAGCAACTCTGGCAGCAGTTCCAACAGCAGCGGCAACACCAGCAGCGGTAACACCAGCAGCGGTAACACCAGCAGCGGTAACACCAGCAGCGGTAACACCAGCAGCGGTAACACCAGCAGCGGTAACACCAGCAGCGGTAACACCAGCAGCGGTGGTGCTGACCCCGATGATTATTGTGTGTGCAACAGCAACAGAGACTGTGGTACAGGCCTGCGCTGCGTGCAAGTTCCTGGCGCCAACTTCAAAGGCTGTGTGGAAGGCAATCAATTCACCGGTCCGTGCAGTTCATCCAGCAGTTCATCTTCCGGTGGCTCTTCCAGCAGCAGCGGCAATTGCGAAGAGCAGTGCGCTAACTACACTGGCATCCAATATGAGCTTTGCTTGAACGAGTGCCAGGGTGGTACCTCCAGCGGTAACACCAGCAGCGGTAACACCAGCAGCGGCAACACCAGCAGCGGTAACACCAGCAGCGGTAACACCAGCAGCGGTAACACCAGCAGCGGTAACACCAGCAGCGGTAACACCAGCAGCGGTAACACCAGCAGCGGTAACACCAGCAGC
>JBIKVZ010000002.1:0-608996 GCA_044356525.1 Rickettsiales bacterium | reverse complement strand
TGTCGTTCCCACCAGCCGTCGATATGTTCTCGTCACCAGAGCCCGCAGCCACAGAGTCGGCACCCGCGCCCGTCGTCGTCGTCACCGTGTTTGTGCGCCCAGAAAGATCGACCGTAACCGCATTAGCCCCTGTCAGCGCAGAGGCATTAACCGTCACAATGCCAGCCGTATTGGACAGCGCACCAAGCGTAACAGTCTGCGCACCAAAATCACTCAGCAGAACGGTCTCAACATTTGTCTTATTGGCAAAAACAGCATCAACAACGGTTGCCGCATTACTGATTCTAATCGCATC
Organism: Rickettsiales bacterium; assembly: GCA_044356525.1. GTDB lineage: Bacteria > Pseudomonadota > Alphaproteobacteria > Rickettsiales > RGZB01 > CAYXPR01. Next base: position 608,701 of record JBIKVZ010000002.1, on the reverse strand, counting down.
TGTACCAGCGCCACCATCAATCGTATCTGATGCCGCAAGGTTTGCAGTCGCAAAGCTAATCGTGTCGTTCCCACCGCCCGTGGAAATGTTATCGGCTCCATTGGCAGTATTAATGACATCCGCAGCAGAACCACCAGTAATCGTAACGCTAGCACCCGTACGCAGGGTCAGTGTAGTTGCTGAGTTATTGTACGCAACGGTTTCTATGCTATTGAACGTATTTGCCGTATTGAGGTCGATAGTCCCACCACCGGTAAACGAGATCGTATCGGAAGAAGTGCCTCCGTTAAGCGAGTCATTAATCGTAAACGTAAATTCTGTGGCATTAAAAATATTGCCCAGCGCAGCAATGCCGGTAAAATTGTCATCCCCTAAGGTGAGGTTGAATATATTCGACCCGGCGTTAGAATCACCATTAAAAATGAAATCACTCTGTTTAAAATCTGTAGTTTTAACATTTTTTAGGCGAATACTATCACCAGTGAAGATTCTGATAAGTGTATCATCTGACGATTGGGATATTAATAAGTCTGAAAATTTATAAACCCCAGGAATCGCTGAAAAATTCAAATAATCTTGTGTGGGCTGAAAATCTGTAACAACCTGAGAAAACCCAGTGTTCGTAAAATAAAAGACGTCGTTTCCAGACCCACCACTAAGGGTATTAGAACCTAAATCACCATAGATGCGATCATTGTCCCCACCACCCTCAATAACATCATTACCTTTGCCACCGCGAAGGACGTCGTTGCCGTTTCCGCCCCTCAATTTGTCATCGCCAATAGCACCATTTATGGTGTCGTTATTTATCCCGCCTGCTAAAAGGTCGGCCCCCAGGTCACCAAGTAAAAGATCATCACCAAGCCCCCCCCTAATAGTATCCTGCCCTTTACCTCCACGAAGCGAATCATTGCCAGAAAGGCCAGCTAAAGAGTCATCGCCAGAAAAACCATTCATACTATCAGCTTCGTCCGAGCCAAATATAGTATCGTTAGCGTTGGTTCCCAAAAAAAAAGGCATTACAAATTAACCAAAAAGTATAAGTAGTTCATAAATTTAAAAACAATTAAGTGTTAATTATTAATAGCGCATCCATTTTAAGGTAATTAAAAACAGATTGGACAAAATCTTTATCTGAATCTCATAATAAAACCGCTGCAGACATTTTTTAGAGTACACAATGTGCCATGAAATATAGTCACCGTACTCATAAAGTACACCTAAATTTACTAAATCAAAATGCCATGCATTAATTTACAGAAAATTTAATAGTTTGAAGGAAAAATTATTCCAACGCGCCCACGGGAATCCACTATCAATTTTTTGGGTAAACTTTGGGAGCGCCATTACACACCATGCAAACTGTGCAATCATTAGGTGTGCGCTCTAACCACCTGGGCTACAGTCCTAAAAAAGAAACGTTTACAGAAACTTACTCATCCCTTGTCAGATAGAAAGTGGCTTTATTATGCCCTTCGTCTGGAAGGGGCTAACTGCCAATAGAAGGGCCTTGTTCGGGTGGTAGGAACTTGTCTTGTGCGAGGGGGCTATAATTGCCGGTTCGGAACTGTCCGATGACGCGTTCTATCTCGGGGTCCGGCACACCCATGGCCTTTAAAATAGTGTTACCCAGCTGCATACTTACCTCAAAGGCTTCAGCCACAGCATAGGTAGCGCCTGCGCTTTCTAAATCGCGCACGTGGGCGCGGTCCCATCCGCGAGCGATAATGGGCAGGTCGGGGTAATTTTCATGGACAGCTTTTACCGCTTTTTTGGCTTCATCTTTATCTTTCAGGGCCACAATCACCGCTAAGGCGCGGTCAATCCCCACGGTTTGCAGCATATCCACGCGGTCCGTGGCACCAAAGAATACAGGGAAATTTTTGGTGCGGCCCACATGCACGTTTTTGGCATCGGAATCGATTGCGATAAACGAGATTTTTTCTTCCAGCAGCAATTTACAAATGGTGCGCCCCACTTTGCCGAACCCGATGACGATAACGTGTTTTTCTAAATCTTTTACCTCGGTTTGAGCATCGCCCAGCAGCACGGCTTTCTGGCCGCGTTTTTCAATGCGGTCTGCCATTTTTTTACCGATGGTGTCGAGCAAGGGCGTGAAGGCCATAGTGAGCGTTACTACCACCAGCAATATCTGCGAAACATGAGCGGGAAAAAGCCCTTCATGCGCGGCAAGGCTAAACAGTACAAAGGCGAATTCACCGCCCTGCGCCAGCAGAAGGCCGGAATGCAGTGCGACACTTTTGGGCAGGCGGAATAAGAAGGCAAGGACGGTGATGATAGCCATTTTTACACCCATCAGCCCAAGCATCAGCAAAATGATGACGGCAAACTTTTCCTGTAGCAGGGCAAAATCAATCTGCATCCCTACGGTCATAAAAAATAGGCCAAGCAGCAGGGATTTAAACGGCAGAATATCCGCCTCAACTTGGTGACAATATTCGGTTTCAGCCACCATCAGCCCTGCCATGAACGCACCCAGTGCCAGCGAAAGGCCGAAGTGTTCGGTCAGATACGCCGCACCCAGTACAATAAACAAGGTGGTGGCAGCAAAAAGCTCGCGGCTTTTGAGCGAGCCGATGGCGCGGAACACTGGCCTTAATAGCAAGCGGCCGATGGCAATAATGGCCACCGTAGCCACAGTGGCTTTGAGCAATGCGTCAAACACCACAGGGCCGAGTGCCACATTGTCTTTAGAGAGTAGTGTAACCAGCACCAGTAGTGGCACCACCGCTAAATCCTGCGCTATCAACACGGCGAGTGAAAGGCGCCCCACTTGCGTGGCTTGTTCGCCGCGTTCCATCAACACTTGTAGCACAATTGCGGTGGAGGAAAGCGCTAAACCACCGCCAATAATAATGGAAGCGCCGGCAGAAAGGCCCATCAAATGGGCGACATAGCCTATAGCAAAACCGGTGAGTAGTAATTGCAGTGAGCCAAAGCCGAGTACATATTTTTTCATTGCGGCAAGGCGCTCAAGCGTTAGCTCTAAGCCAATATAAAAAAGCAGGAACACAATGCCGAATTCAGCAATATATTGGGTGGATTTTGTGTCTTTAATAATGCCTGCGCCAAATGGACCGATAACAAGACCCGCAACCAGATAGCCCAGTACTGGGCTTAGGTTCAGGCGCTTGAACACCGCCACCACAAACACGGCAGTAATCAGCAGTACCAGTATTTCTTGTAGATTATGGGAGTCCATCGCCACTCTTAGATTTTCCACAGATTATCATGATAGTAATGGTTTTTCAATGAAATAGCGCTGTTTTTTGATACCTAAAAGCGGCTGTAGCCTTCCGCGTGGTGATATGCTAGAAGTAATCCCTTCAAAAAATATGGTTTAACGCTGGAGATTTGCATGACCATTGGTATCTGGAAGCTCATACTAATTCTGATGATTGTATTTGTGCTGTTTGGCGCGGGTAAGTTGCCGAAGGTTATGGGTGATATTGGTAAAGGCGTTAAAAACCTGAAAGAAGGCCTCAAAGGTCTGGATGCAGAAGAAGCACCTAAAAAGGCTATTGCCGCCAAAAAAACGGTTGTAGCGAAAAAAGTGGCTTCCGGCACCAAAAAGAAAAGCACCGCAAAAAAGAAAAAAGCGGCGTAAGCATCGTTTAACGCACCGCATGGGGTGATGACGGGCTATGTTTGAACTCTCCTCGGCAGAGCTTTTATTGATTATTGTGGTGGCGGTGGTTGTCATCGGGCCGAAGGATTTGCCCGTGGTGGCGCGCACGGTTGGTCGCTGGATGCGCAAAGCCAAGCAGCTCGGCGGTGAGTTCACCAAATTGCTGGAAGAAGCAGGCGAGGGTACGGGCATCAAAGAAGCGCGGCAGGCAATTGAGTGGGAAACCAATAAAGTAACCCGCCTGGTTGATCTTGATGGTAAAGAGCAACGCGCTTATGACGTGGCCGATATTGAAAAAACCCTCGGCGTGCGCATGAAGCCTTCTGTGAAGAAAAAGCCGAAAGCCAAAGCTGCCGCCAAGAAGAAAGCACGGGGCTAGCATGGTGCAAAAATCCCGCAAGAAAAAATCACCCCCCAAAGAAACGCCTGATGCCGAGCTGATGCCGCTGGTGGAGCATCTGATTGAGCTGCGCGATCGCGTTGTATACAGCGTGCTGGCGCTGATTGCCGGTTTTGCCATCAGTTATATGTATGCAGGCGAGATTTATAACTTCCTCGTGCGCCCCTTGGCGCATATTTATGGCGAGGAAGCAGGTCGCCGCATGATATATACTGGCCTGACCGAAGCATTCTTTACTTATATGAAGCTCGCGTTTTTCGGCGGGTTTATTTTGGCCTTTCCGGTGATTGCCACGCAGATGTATCGCTTCATCGCGCCTGGTCTTTATAAAAAGGAGCGCGACTTTTTGCTGCCTGTGTTGGTGGCATCGCCTGTGCTGTTTGCAGCGGGTGCGGCGCTGGTCTATTATTTCATCTTTCCGCTCGCATGGCGGTTTTTTCTCGGATTTGAAAGCACGGGCGGCGAGGGGCAGCTGCCTATTCAGCTTGAAGCAAAGGTGAGTGAATATCTCTCGCTGGTGATGACGCTTATTATGGGCTTCGGCCTTGCCTTCCAGATGCCGGTGATATTGCTGCTGCTGGCGCGGGTGGGGCTTGTGTCTGCCGATATGCTGGTCAAACGCCGCAAGTTTGCCATCGTGGGGATTTTTATCGCCGCAGCGGTGCTCACACCACCGGATGTGATTAGCCAGATAGGGCTTGCGGTTCCGTTATTGCTGCTCTATGAAATTTCAGTTCTTGTCATCCGCCGTTTAGAAAAGAAAGCCTGACGCGACTATGCACGACATTAAATTTATCCGCACCAATCCTGATGCATTTGACGCCGCGCTGAAGCGCCGCGGCCTGCCTGCGGAATCGCAGAAAATTCTGGCGGCAGATAAAGAAGTGCGCGGCGGCAAAAACGCCATGCAGGATTTACAGACCCGTGCAAACCAGCTTGCCAAGCAGATTGGCGAAACGAAATCCAAGGGCGGCAATGCCGATGCGTTGCTGGCGGAATCGAAAGAATTAAAAGCAAAAATCGCTGAACTCAAAGCGCAGCAGGAATCCGGCGTTGAGGCGGATGCGGGTGCCAGCGCGGCCGATGAATTGCTAATGCGCATCCCCAACATTCTGGCTGACGATGTACCGGAAGGGGTAGGGGAGCAGGATAATAAAGAAGTCAAAAAGCACGGCACGCCGCTGAAATTCTCCTTCACGCCGAAAGACCATGTGGCGCTGGGTGAAGCACTCGGTATGATGGATTTTGAGCAAGCCGCCAAAATCTCCGGCGCGCGTTTTGTGGTGCTGAAAGGTGCCCTCGCACGGCTGGAGCGTGCTTTGGCAGCCTTCATGCTCGACATCCACACCAAAGAGTTTGCCTACACGGAAGTTTCACCACCGCTTATTGTGCGTGATACCAGCTTGCGTGGCACAGGCCAGCTACCGAAGTTTGAAGAAGACATGTTTAAAACAACGGAAGGCCGTTACCTCATTTCTACGTCTGAAATTTCTCTCACCAATTTGGTACAGGACTCCATTGTTGAAAGCGCGAAGCTGCCGCTTCGCTTCACCGCGCACACGCCGTGCTTCCGTTCCGAGGCGGGTTCGGCGGGGAAAGACACACGCGGCATGATTCGCATGCACCAGTTCACCAAGGTAGAGCTGGTCTCCATCACCAAGCCGGAAGACTCGGAAAAAGAACATGAGCGGATGACGGCGTGCGCGGAAGAAGTATTAAAACGCCTTGGCCTTGCGTATCGCGTGATGTTGCTCTGTTCGAAAGACACGGGTTTTTCTGCCCGCAAAACTTATGATCTTGAAGTGTGGCTGCCCGCACAGGATACGTTCCGTGAAATTTCCAGCTGCTCGAATTGTGGCGACTTTCAGGCGCGTCGTATGAAAGCGCGCTTCCGCGATAACCCCGATGCCCCCACACAGTTTGTTCACACGCTGAACGGCTCAGGGCTTGCGGTGGGTCGTACGCTGATTGCCATCATGGAAAATTATCAGCAGGAAGATGGCAGCATCGGCATCCCCGAAGCGCTGCAGCCTTACATGGGCGGCGTGAAAGTTATTCGCAAATAAAAATATTTGGTCTTCGTGCGCGCTTTTTGCTACCCTGCTGGCGTGAAAACAAAATTCCACATGCAAACGATTCTATGCTGCACGCTGGCCTGCCTTGTGCTGGTGGGTTGCGAAAGCTATAAGCCTTCGCTGCCCAAAGTAAGTATGCCAAAGCTCAGCATGCCAAAAATACAAATGCCGTCGGTGTTTAAAAAAAGCCCGCCGCCGGAGCCTGCGGAAATCGAAAAATACGGCGACTATTTTTACGGCAAAGAATCCGGCGAGCCGCTTTCCATCAAGGAATCAGAGCGTCTGCGCCAGAAAAAGCTTTATAAAAACATTGTCGTGCAAAAAGGCGACACGCTCTATGACGTGGCCGAGCGTTATAATATTGAAAGCCGCGATGTGATTGAAGCCAACAATCTGCGCCCGCCCTATCGCTTGGAAGCGGGTGAGAGTTTGAAACTGCCAGCGGCGCAGTTTTATGTGGTGCAGTCGGGCGAGTCGCTCTACGAGGTTTCCAGCAAAAAAGGTGTGGATATGAGCCGCCTTGCGGAAATCAACAAGCTCGAAAAACCTTATGGTGTCGAGCCGGGTCAGCGCCTGCGCTTGCCATTCCGCACGCACTGGGCCAGTGCAGGCAGTGATATTGGCGACCGCGTGGCAGGGCCTGTTGGTGTGGGTGATGTAGAGGTGGCAGAACTGGACGAAAAAACCTCCATCCTTAAAAAAGATTTCAGCGGCAAATATAAGCCGCGTAAATTGCGCTATGTAGAGCAGCAGCCTGATGGGCGTGAGGTGGAAATCGAAAAATCGAGCGTTGTGGTAGTGGAAGACAATCCGCCGCCAGCCATTTCACCTGAGCCAGAAGTGGTTGAAACGCGCGAGGTAGCGGCGCTAGAACCCAAGCCACGTGCGGTAAAGAAATCGGAACCTAAAAAACCATTGCCACAGATGATAGGCAAAGCGCCGACCAACTTCGCGTGGCCGGTAAAGGGTAAAGTGATTGCTGCGTTTGGCCCCCGCCGTGGCGGCTTATATAATGATGGCATCAACATCGCAGCGCCGATTGGTACACCGGTTAAGGCGGTGGCAGATGGCGTGGTGATTTATGCCGCCGACGGGCTTGAGGGCTATGGCAAGCTGGTGATTGTGAAGCACAATGGCGGGTGGATAAGCTCCTACGCGCATAATAAAGAAATGCTGGTAAAGCGCGGCGACAAGGTGAAACGCGGGCAGACGGTTTCCAAGGTGGGTGAAACTGGCCGCGTGGATAAGCCGCAGTTACATTTTGGCCTTAGGAAAGGCCGTGAGGTTGTGAACCCAAGCGACTATCTTTCCGGTTAAATACCCCCCCGATGATTTTGCTTTGCAAGCGGGTGAGAGCCAAGTATAGTCTGGCCGGTTTTTGTATACTAAAACGACATAATATTATCTGGAGGTTTCCATGTTGGAACTGATTTCTTCCCTGTTTGTTTCTGATGCATTCGCGCAAGCCACAGATGCTGTAGATTCATCGGGCGCCATGGGCAATGGTTTTAGGGGCATTATTCCTCTGTTGGTAATTTTTGCTGTGTTTTATTTTCTGATTCTGCGTCCGCAGCAGAAAAAAATTAAACAACACCAGAACATGGTGAAAGCCCTAAAGCGTGGCGATAAAATCGTAACGGGTGGCGGCATCATCGGCACGGTCACGAAAGTAGATGAAGATGCAGGCATTCTCGATGTCGACATTGCCAATGGTGTGATTGTCAAAATCGTGCGCAGCACGGTGTCTGATACACAGGTGCGCGCTGTTACAGCAGACGAAAAAGAGCCTGAAAAAAAGGCCGATAAAAAAGAAAAGAAATAAGCGTTAAGGCGTTTTTTTATGTCCCGCTTTCCCGGTTGGAAAATTGCATTGGTGCTGCTGGTATGCCTGTTTGGCTTTGCCTTTGCAGCGCCTAATGCCATGCCGCCGGATTGGTTGCCAAAAGCCAAGCGTATGAACTTGGGTCTGGATTTGCGCGGCGGTTCGCACCTGCTGTTAGAGGTGGATTTTAACACCTACCTTAAAGAGCAAGCGCAAACGCTAACCGACGACGTGCGCTTCCGCCTGAAGGAAAAAAAGCTTGGTTACACCAGTCTTGGTGGTGGTGTGGATGGCGTGAGTTTTTACCTGCGTGATGCCGACGCTGACTTTGACACAATGAAGTCTGCTGTGCGTGAGATTTCTCCTGGGCTTGATATTTCCCGCGAGAGTGATGACCGCATTGTGGTGACGTATTCAGAGGCTGCCTTGAAGGAAATGCGCCAGAACGTGCTGGGGCAATCGATTGAAATCGTGCGACGCCGCGTAGACGAAACTGGTACGCGTGAACCGATTATTCAGCGTCAGGGCGATAACCGCATTTTGCTACAGGTGCCAGGGCTTGATGACCCTGAAAGCCTGAAGCGTCTGCTGGGTAAAACCGCGAAAATGACATTCCATTTGATGGACGACCAAGACCCATACCCCACGCATATGCGCCCCGCTTCTGTTGGCACGAGGTTGCTGCAAGGCTGGAACCGCAACGACGGCAAACCAGTGGATGCCAATGAGCCGCGCTATTATATGATTAAGAAAAAAATCATCCTTAGCGGTGATTTGCTGGTGAATGCGCATGTGAGCTATGACCAAGGTGCGCCAATTGTTTCCTTCCGCTTTAACAATCAGGGTTCGCGCAAATTTGCCGATGTAACGACGGAAAATGTCGGCAGGCCCTTTGCAATTGTGCTCGATGACGAAGTGATTACCGCGCCAGTGATTCGTGAGCCCATCGTAGGTGGCTCCGGCATGATTTCCGGTGGCTTTACCACCCAGTCGGCGAATGATCTTGCGCTGCTGCTGCGCGCGGGTGCACTGCCTGCGCCGATTAAAATTTTAGAAGAGCGCACGGTGGGCCCAAGCCTTGGCGCAGATTCTATTCAAGCGGGTATATTGGCTTCCATTATTGGTGCTGTGTTTGTTGTTGTGTTTATGCTCCTCTCTTACGGCCTGTTTGGCATTTTTGCCAGCATCGCGCTTGCAGCAAACCTTGCTTTGCTGGTTGCGGTGATGTCGCTGCTGCAAGCCACACTGACCCTACCGGGCATTGCCGGTATCGTGCTGACGATGGGTATGGCAGTGGATGCTAACGTGCTGATTTATGAGCGCATGCGTGAAGAAGTTCGCCTTGGAAAAACGCCCATCGCTGCGGTGGAGCAGGGCTTTTCGCAAGCTTTTTCCACCATTTTTGACTCCAACATCACCACCTTGATTGCCACATTACTGCTTTTTATCTTCGGCTCCGGTTCGGTGAAAGGTTTTGCCGTAACGCTGTCGGTGGGGATTCTTTCTTCCATGTTCACGGCTATCATGCTGACCCGCCTGATGGTGGTGGTGTGGCTGCGCCGTGTGCGCCCAAAAGCGCTGCCAATCTAAAATAATATAAGGTGTGCGGGCATGACCGACATTACCCCGCTTATCCCCGAAGGTAGAAAACTCATTAAATCTTATGGCGGTGGCCGTTTTAATATCAGCGGTCAGGACCACGAAGGATCCGTCATTATCCTGCCGGAGCAGGTGCTGACATGGAATGTAAGCACGGTCGAACAAATAGACATTGCGTGGATTGAACCGCTCATTCGCTTTAAAGACCAGATAGAAGTGCTGCTGATTGGTTCCGGTGCCACTTTTGCCTTCCCTGCACCAGACATACTGCGCACCCTTAAATCTCACGGCATGATTATTGAGGTAATGGATAGCGGCGCGGCCTGCCGCACCTATAATGTGCTGCTGGCAGAGGAACGGCAGGTGGCTGCCGCGATTCTGGCCGTCTAATAAGCTGTTATTCAACAATTTTTCATATTTTAACGCTCATTTAATCTTTCTGCGGTATGCTGGTCTGGCCTAGATAAGGTTGCCGCGATGAGCAATAACAAAGACGATAAAGATAGATATCTGCCAAATAGGAGAGATTCGGCAGACTCTCGCCGTGACCGAAATCTAGCGGAGTTTTTTGAGCAGAATCTGCCACCGCCATTAAGGGATAAGCCCGAACATACGGGCGGGATTACACTAGACGATATCATCGCCAGAAATGCCGCAGGTGGCATTGAGGGGGCTGACAGAAAACTTGCCGCAGGCAATGCCCGTATGATTGGGGGCGACGAAAAAACAGAAGTGAAATTCCGCGATATGCGCCCCGGCGAATCGCAGGAAGCGTACGCCCGCGAGTTCTATCAGTGGAATTTAAGCGAAGGCAAAGAGCGCACAAAGCGCGCAGTGGAAGAGTCGGGCAGATTGGTTACGTCGCTGGTAGAAGAAGTGCGCAGCTTCATGAAGGATTACCACGCTGAGATTGAAAAAAGTATTGGCGTGCGCAGCCGTGAAAACAAAGACATCCGCCTACTGATGTTCGGCCTAAAAAAACTTATGCTTGGTTAAAGCAATTACGGCACGTTACATAACATGGAGCGCGATGCGTTAATGCGCGGCACAGACATTTTAGATAGATTCGCCGCAGAAAAAGGTGGCGCCGAAAAACTGTACGCAGCACATGATTATCAAGAAGGCATTCAGCCGATTATGTCCGCACTTAAGGTTCTAGAGCCAGACCTTGCCAAGGGAAAAACCGTGTAACAAAAAAGGCGGGATAAAAATATCCCGCCTTTTTCTTTTCGCGCTTAAAAATTTAAGCGGCATTTTTCTTTTTTGCTTCGGCAAAATTCTGCGCTGCAAATTCCCAGTTCACCAGCTTGCCGAGGAACGTGTCGATGTAATCAGGGCGACGGTTCTGGAAGTCGAGGTAGTAAGCGTGTTCCCACACATCCATCGTCAGAATGGGGGTTTGGCCTTTGGTGAAAGGTACTTCCGCATTGCCGGTTTTTACCACTTTCAACTTCTCGCCATCTAGCACCAGCCATGCCCAGCCGCTGCCGAACTGTGTGGTGCCTGCGGTTTTAAACTCCTCTTTGAATTTATCGAGGCTGCCGAAGTCAGTATTGATTTTTTGCAGCAATTCACCTTTAGGCTCGCCACCACCACTTGGCTTCATCGAATGCCAGTAGAAAGTATGATTCCACACCTGCGCGGCATTATTGAAAATGCCAGCCTTGGAAGGTTCGCCTGCTGAGGCTTTGATAACGTCTTCCAGTGATTTTTTGGCAAGGTCAGTGCCTTCCAGCATTTTATTCAGATTATCCACGTAGGCTTTATGGTGTTTGCCATGGTGGAAGCTGAGCGTGTTCGCAGTAATGTGCGGCTCAAGCGCATTTTGTGCATAAGGAAGTGGGGGTAATTCAAATGGCATAACAATATTCCCTCTTGTTGTGGCAGATTTTTTGGCGCCGTTTGCAGCCCAGCTTTTGCCCCCGAACGAAGCGAAGGAGAAAAAGGCTGCTATCAGGCCAAGAAACTGTCGTTTTGAAAGACGCATAAAATCAAGTGACCAAACCTGTGGTATTGCCCGTTCTTTATAGGGCATGCGGGGGCGTAGTTCAACCTTTTCGCGCCTATAATTTCCCTAATGTTTCAGGGGAAATACCAAGGGTTTTGGCAAGACCGCGCGCCTTCACTAAGGTTTCTTTCCACTCATCTTGTGGTTTTGAATCCGCCACGATGCCGCCGCCCACCTGAAACTCAAACTGTTTGCCTTTGAGCACGAGGGTGCGGATTACCACCGAAAGGTCAGCGCTACCATCGCCACCCAGCCAGCCAATTGCACCGCTATACACGCCACGTTCAACTTTTTCTAATTTGCTGCACAGGCGGATGGCTTGTATTTTTGGTGCGCCCGTCATTGAGCCAGGCGGGAAGCATGCCTTCACCACGTCCAGCGTGTTTTTGTCGAGGCGTTTTACTCCCTTCACGGTGGAAGACATATGGTGCACCGTGGCATAGGACGTAATATCGAACAAGCTATCGACCTCAATCGAACCGGCATCGCACACCTTGGAAAGGTCGTTCCGCATTAAATCCACAATCATCAGATTTTCGGCGCGGTTTTTTTCAGAGGTAGCGAGGGATTGCAGCAGCTTCCGGTCTTCAGCCGCATTGGCTTTTCTGCCGATAGAGCCTTTGATGGGCCGTGTTTCGATACTGCCGCCCGGTGTGATGGAAAGGAACGATTCGGGGCTGGACGAAATCACGGCGAAGTCATTCGTTTTGATGAATGCGCTGTAAGGGGCGGGGCTGTTTTCCGCAAGGCGGCAGAAAATATCAAACGGTGCGGTGGCGGTTTTAAGCGTGCCATAAAATTTGCGGGTCAGGTTTGCCTGATACAGTTCGCCCTTCACAATATCATCGCGCACATTTTTCACATGGCGCAGATATTGATCCTTCGTCATATTCGAGCGCAGGGAAGCCACGCGTGGTGTTTGCGTGGGTTTCTTTTTGGGCTTCAGCGTAGCAAAGAAAGCCAAGGCCGTTTTTGTTTTCGCGTGCAGGGTGATGGTTTTCTGTTCGTGGTCGAATACGGCAATCAGCGTGAAGCGCGCCATCCATAGCGCAGGCATGGGGAGTGTGCCCGCTTTATCCCTCGGTAGTTTTTCGAGCGTATTTTTAAGCCCGTATCCCAAATAACCGAACCACGCATTTTCAAACGCAGGCCTGTCATCAGACAGCGCTTTTTCAAGCGTGGTAAAATTTTTGCTCTTTATTTGTTTATCGGGTTTTAGCGCCAAAATGGAATAACGGCCGGTAAAATCGAGCTGCATACCCGAATAAAGCAGCACCCAGCAGCGCTCGCTGACAGGGATGCCTGCGGCAAGCGAGAGCGGTTCAATCCATTTATGCTTTATGCTCTGCCACATAGTCTTTTATATCTTTTGCATAAGCGGTTTGCAGCTGCTTCAAGGCTGCTGATTTTTCATTGAAGCTAACGTTCCATGGCACAATGCGCCGCACAGGCAATATCTGCCAGTTTGTATTGGTGATGAAAGCACAATCCGCCGCTTTCAGTGCGGCAGGCTTGAAAGCGCCCTGTTTTACTTTCAGCGTGCCGAGGCGCAGCACGGTGGCACGGGTGGTGCCATCAAGGCAGGCCGTAGCAAGTGAGGGCGTGTAGAGTGTGTTGTTTTTCACCCAGAAAATATTGGCGGAGCTGCACTCACTGATATTGCCTTTGCTATCGAGCTGCAAGGCATCAAGGCAGCCCGCGCTTTTGGCTTCCAACCGCGCCAGCGTGCTGTTTACGCCCTGCATGAGCTTATTGTTGCAAGGTAAGCTGCTGAGTGGCGGCTTGGTGTAGCTGCTCACCAAAAGGTCAGCATAATGCGGCACGTCTTTGCGTGGCATGGTTTCAATAATGCAGCGCGGCTCGGCACTGGGGGCGGGTAGATAGCCTTCACTACCGCTGCCGCGAGTGACCATCACGCGCACAAAACCCTCGGTAAGCTTGTTTTTTTTAATCAGCGCAAGGCAATCGGTGAGCAATTTTGAGGTATCGAAGGCAATGGAAAGCGCGCTCAGGCCACTTTGCAGGCGTTTTTGATGCAATTTCCATTGGTAAGGGATGCCGGCGTGGACAGCAATGGTTTCAAATACCCCGTCGCCAAAGCGCAGGCCGCGGTCTGAAATAGGCACCAAGGCCTTTTCTACGGGCAGAATAGCGCCATTTATACTCGCGAAAGTCATAGCGTCCATTTAAAAAAGATGAATTTGTAATGATTTGTAACTTTCTAATCATTTGAAATCCATATAAATATGGCGCACAATATGTTTCTGAATCAATAATCATTTTAAGTCTATGTGCGGCATCATTGGCATTATCGGCAGCTCGAACGTTTCCTCCCGTATTATTGAAGGCCTAAAGCGACTCGAATACCGCGGCTATGACTCTGCGGGGCTCGCAACGCTGGATAACGGCGAAATGCATATTTGCCGCAGCGAAGGCAAAATCAAGAATCTGGAAAGTAAACTCGCGAAGGCTCCCCTCGCTGGTACGACTGGCATCGGCCACACCCGCTGGGCCACGCACGGCGCTCCCACGGCCGCTAACGCTCATCCGCACGCCACGCAACACGTTGCGGTGGTGCATAACGGCATTATTGAAAATTATCAGGAACTGAAAGACGAGCTGTTACGTGCCGGTCATCGCTTCCTCTCTGAAACCGATACAGAAGTTATTCCGCATCTTATTGAGCAATATCTCGCGGCGGGCAAAAGCCCCAAGCAGGCGGTGCAGCACACACTGAAACGCCTGAAGGGTGCATTCGCGCTCGGTATTTTGTTTAAAGGTCAGAAGCTGATGATTGCTGCGCGCAAAGGCTCACCGCTGGTGATTGGCTATGGTGATGGCGAAATGTATCTGGGTTCTGATGCGATGGCGTTGGCTTCGCTCACCCGCAAACTGACCTATCTTGAAGATGGCGACATTGCCATACTCAAAAAAAATGGTGTCGAAATTCTGAATGAAGAAGGCCACAAGGCCAATCGCCCGATGACCACCGCCGCGCGCGAGCATACGGAAGTCGGTAAGGGCGGGTATGCGCACTACATGCTGAAGGAAATTTTTGAGCAGCCGCAGGTGCTGGCCGAAACGCTGAATGCCTATTTCAGCCCAGGCGAGCAGATGGTCAAAATCCCTAAGCTTCCTTTTAATGCAGAAAAAATCACGCGCCTCACGATTGTGGCGTGCGGCACTTCGTTTTACGCAGGTATGGTGGCAAAATATTGGCTGGAGCGTTTTGCAAAGCTGAGTGTGGATGTGGATATTGCCTCCGAATTTCGCTATCGCAACGCTCCTTTGTCGAAAGATGGCGCGGCGTTGTTTATTTCCCAATCGGGTGAAACAGCCGATACGCTCGCTGCACTGCGCTATGTAAAAGGCTACGAAGTGCCAACGATTGCGATGGTTAATGTGCGCCAGAGCAGCATGGCGCGTGAGGCAGATTGTGTGTTGCCGACCTTTGCAGGTACTGAAATCGGTGTGGCATCCACCAAGGCATTTTCTGCGCAGCTAATGGCGCTGGCGTGTTTCGTGATTCACATGTGCCATGAACGGCATACAGTGAAAGACAACGCACTCGCGCTGGCTGTGCACACGCTTTCAGAAGTTCCTGCCTTGGTAACAGAAGTGCTGGAATATGAGAATGCCATCAAAGCGGTGGCAGAAAAAATCGTGCAGGCGAGGGACGTGCTTTATATCGGCCGTGGTCCCGCTTACCCGATTGCGCTTGAAGGCGCGCTGAAGCTAAAAGAAATTTCATACATCCACGCTGAGGCAACTGCGGCGGGTGAATTAAAACACGGACCGATTGCACTGGTGGATGATAAAGTGCCGGTGATTGCCATTGCTCCGCCGGACGAAGTGTTGTTTGAGAAAACAGCTTCCAACATTCAGGAAGTGGCCGCACGCGGTGGAAAAATTATTTTGCTCAGCGACAAGCACGGCGTCGAAAAACTCAAACATTTATGCTTTGCATCCTTTGCTGTACCAAACGCCAGCCCATTGATTGCGCCGTTGCTCTACACCATACCTGTGCAGCTTCTAGCGTATTACGCAGCTGTGGCAAAAGGCACGGATGTAGACCAGCCACGCAACCTCGCCAAGTCTGTGACGGTTGAGTAACACCCTTAAAAATTGGTAAATTTTTGCTGCGCAGCCCTTTGTTATTACTTAAAAATAACGTACAATAGGGTCTATGCAGATACAAAAACGCCTAAAAAATTCATCTCTTTTGCTTTCACAATGTTATGTCGGTGGTAAGTGGGTCGGCGCTACAAATGGCGCAGTGGCGGATGTTACCAATCCTGCAGATGGATCTATTATCGGCCAAGTGCCTGACATGGCGCCGGCAGATGTGGAAAAAGCCATTCAGGCCGCGCATGACGCAGGTGCTGCATGGAAAAGGAAAACCGCCAAAGAGCGCAGCGATATTTTGCGCAAATGGTATCTGCTCATTACAGAAAATACCGATGACCTTGCCGCCATCATGACGGAAGAGCAGGGTAAGCCGCTGTCTGAAGCGAAAAGCGAAATTGCCTATGCCGCATCATTCGTGGAATGGTTCGCAGAAGAAGCCAAGCGTGTGCGCGGTGATGTGATTCCCACAGTGAATAATGACCGCCGCTTACTGGCGATTCGTCAGCCGGTGGGTGTGGTAGCAGCCATTACGCCATGGAATTTTCCTTCGGCGATGATTACACGCAAGGTTGCGCCCGCCCTCGCGGCAGGCTGCACAGTGGTGGTAAAGCCTGCTATTCGCACGCCTTATTCTGCTTTAGCGTTGGCTAAGTTAGCAGAGCAAGCGGGTGTTCCGGCGGGTGTTTTGAATATTGTTTTGGGTGGTGCTGGTAAAGTCGGTTCGGTTCTGACCACGCACCCTCTGGTGCGTAAGGTCAGTTTCACTGGCTCTACAGAAGTAGGTAAATTATTGCTTAAGCAATGCTCTGATACGGTAAAAAAAGTGTCGATGGAACTGGGTGGCAATGCGCCATTCATCGTGTTTGATGATGCGGATGTTGAGCTTGCGGTAAAAGGTGCGGTGGCATCAAAATATCGCAACACGGGTCAGGCCTGCACGTCGACCAACCGTTTGCTTGTTCAGACTGGTATTCACGATGCTTTTGCTGAGAAAATAGCGCAACACGCCAGCAAGCTTAAAGTATGTAGCGGCTTTGAAGAAGGCGCGCAGCAGGGGCCGTTGATTGACCAAAAAGCACTAAAAAAAGTGGAAGATTTAGTGGCCGATGCCGTGGCAAAAGGCGCTAAAATTCTGACCGGCGGTAAGCGCCATTCACTAGGTGGCACGTTCTACGAACCAACTGTGATTGTGAACGCAACACGCGACATGCGCCTCTTCCGTGAAGAGATTTTTGGTCCGGTTTCCGTGTTATTCAAATTCAAAACCGAACAAGAAGCCATCGAAATGGCCAATGATACAAATTACGGCCTCGCTTCTTACTTCTACACTGCGGACTATTCACGCATCTTCCGCGTGGCGGAGGGGCTTGAATACGGCATGGTAGGGGCAAATGAGAGCCTGATTTCGACCTTTATTGCGCCCTTTGGCGGCATGAAAGAATCCGGTATGGGCAGGGAAGGCTCGCATCTCGGTATTCAGGAATTCCTAGAGGTCAAATACATCTGCCTCGGCCATATCGAGTAAAAACCGCCTGAAAATCAGCATTATCTATCCGACTGAAATATAGGGTTATTTTTCCTTATCCTTGTATTTCAAAGGAAAAACATTGCCCTACTTAACTTTTTTTTAATACTTGGGTTATATAGTTAAGCTAACGAGCAACAAAATTGCTTCAAGAATTCCGGGGGGAATTCAACGTTATGGACGATAAGAAAAGAACATACGACAACATCGTCGCTTTTTACGACTACGCTGAAAAGCTGATTGATGCGGTGGAAGCGAATCAGGATATTAGTCCTGACAAGCAGATTGTCGCGATTGAGCCACTGATTTCGCAGATTGAAGAATCCACCGAGGTGCTTGTCGAGATTTACCTGCGCTTTGTGGAATCAGGCAAGCAGCCTGCATCTTATGAAAAGCAGCGTGCTGAAAAAGCAATGCGTAAACTCTACACCGCGATCGAACGTTGCCGCCAACAGGCAGTGCAAATCGTAGCGGTGCAATAAGGGGAGCGGGTTATGGCAGAAAAATTGGATTTAATTACAGTGCTGGATCAACTGGCTGGCCATCTTGACGCGGTCACCAAGCAGTTGGCTGGCGTTCTCATCGAGCCTGCAAATGTTAAAGGTAGTGCGGGTCACATTAGTTTGGTCGAGAACCATCCGAAAGGCATAGATGGCGGTATCGTTTAAAGTTTTTTTCAAAATATGAAATCAAAAAACGGGCGCTTTAGCGCCCGTTTTTTATTCGCCCGATATACAAAAAGACGGATTCTTTTACAACCTTAAGCTTTTGTGTAATAATAGCCCCCTCGATGTTTTATTATTTCATCCGGAGCGGGTGTGGGCTTAAAAAACGGCCATAGTTTACCCTATAAGCGCACTTCGCGTGCCACCCATCTTTGTGAAAAAAAATCTAAAAATTCTGGTTTCTCGCTGATAGAAATCGCCATTGTTGTAGTGGTAATAAGCCTTATTATTGCCGCTGTTGCTGCCTATCAGACCACCATCACAACATCGCGCTCGCTGAAATTGATTAGCGAAGTGACGTCGTATAAAGAATCTGTAAAATTATTTGAAGACCGCTATCGCGGCAAGCCGGGGGACATCACTAATCCCGAAGACCATTTTACTGCACCTGAAGCACTCGTGCCCGGTAACGGCGATGGTATCATTGGTAGCAACGGTAACCCACCCGAAAACGCCGTTATGTTCGTGCAGCTTGGGCCGAAGGGTGGGAAGTTTATTCCGCAGGATTTAAATGGTCAGGGTGATGTTATTGCAATGGGGCAAAATCGCCCGATTTCTGCGGTTCCCAGTGTGGGGTGGACATATAATAACGAAGTCAATCCGCTTTGGCCGTGGGCACCTAATGCTCGCATTTATGATGTGTGGCAGGCGCTTGGTGGCGCCAGTTTGAATGAAGAATCTGTTTCTGTAAGTATTGCTAAGTATATCGATGATAAAATCGATGATGGCATTTTTAATCGTGGTAAAGTAGTTGGCAATTTGATGGGCGTCGGTGCGGTGGGTGCGGCGTGGCCGGTGCCATCATTGGTTGATACGGCATGGGCAGCTGACTTGCCCTATGTAATCGATGGCGACATTATCCGCTATGCATCCGGCAGCACGAAAGTGGGTGTTAGCTTCCCAAATATTGTCATTGGTGGTGAATTAATACCTGGCTCAAGTTCAGGCAGCAGTGGTTCCAGCGCAAGCAGCGGTTCTAGTTCTGGTGTAAGCAGTGGTTTGGCTCTGGTGTAAGCAGCGGTTCTGGTTCTGGTGTAAGCAGTGGTTCTAGTTCTGGTGCAAGCAGTGGTTCTAGTTCTGGTGCAAGCAGTGGTTCTAGTTCTGGCTCAGGCAGCGGTTCTGGCTCAGGTAGCGGTTCTGGCTCAGGCAGTGGCTCTGGCTCAGGCAGTGGTTCTGGCTCAGGCAGTGGTAATAGCTCTGGTGCATCTGGTGGCAGACCTGGTGGTGGTATTCCGATTATTGTGTGGCCCCGTTGCCGTTGCCCTATCGTATTTGGTATTTGTCTTCCTGGACCACCGTGCTGGGGATGGTGGTGGTGGCCCAAGCCAATAAAACCAAAGCCGATTCCTCAAGGTGGTTTTTGTGAACCTGTATTCCAAAAGGTAAAAGTACCTAAAGAAGTACAATGCCCCACCTGCGCCATTCAATATGCGGAAGATGATGATGGCAAACCTACGGATTACGTAGTGGGCTGTAATGGTGGCAAGTGCCCTGTAGGCATGGAATGTACGCTGGAAAATATTCCGCCCGAAAAAAATTGCCGTGGTTATGGCGGCGGGCAAACGGATGCAGAAATGGGCTGCTGTCAGGAGCAGGCTGGTATGCAATGTCGCCCCGGCACCAGCTGTGTAAACTATTCTTGTTTGCCAACAGGTTATGAGGGGCCGGAATGTGTATCGTGCAATACACCGCCAATAAAATGCGTGTGCAAAGACAAATGCGAAGGCACTGTGGCTCCCACTGTGCCAGTGGATTGTGGGTGCGTGGAGCAAGGCGATTGTGGTACGGGCTGCTGCAAAGATGGCAAATGCCGCCCCGCAGAGGAATGTGAAAATGAATTTGTAAAAGTAGATGCGAATGAAAAATTATGCACCAAACTAGTAACGGTTGAAAAAATTGTTGGCTGTGCGAATGCATGCAAAGACCCCAACAAGAAATGTGTGGTGGTAAAAGACAATAAAGGGGAAATCATTGGCTGCGACTGCCCTGCTGGGTGTCAGGTTGGTGCTGTGGATGCCAATAATAATCCGAACCAGTGTATCCCCGGATGTCCGCCTGGTGAGCAATGTGTGCTTGAGCAGCTGGCTGGCCCGCCTGAGCCTGTGTGCACGAACCTTGATAAAGCAACATGCTACGATTATTTCTGCAATACATCGAACCTTGATACGTATGACCCTGTGGCCTGCTCGAATTGCTCATATGAAGAGCCTGACACAACGGACTATGTGACTTCCTACTACTACACTTACGGCGATTCAACGTCAGTGGATGCGCCAGTAGCAGGTGATTCCTGCTGCGGTCCAGGCGAGAAGTGCGGCAAAACGATGGTGGATGGTTCATGGGTAGATGGTAACTGCAATCCAAACGGTGCGGGTGTCATCACCTGCCAGTATATTGATAATCAAGGCCACGGCGCGCCTGGCGAGTGCGCGCCTATAGAGGGTGATGAACCAGCACCAGCACCAGCGGCGAATCCTTGCTGCGGTGATGGTATGCAGTGCCCGGCTGGTGCGGTGTGCGTGTCCGGCACATGCCGTCAAGGAGCTAATGCGGTGGCCTGTGAACTTTGTCCTCAGAAACCATTGAAGAATACGTGCGCTTGTCGTGCGCCACTCAAACCTTGTGAACCGACTGAGCGTGACGCAAATGGTAACCCCACGATGTGTACCATCACGGGTTGCGCACAGGGCACGAAGTGTGCGCTGTCGTATGATCCCACAGTCGATGTATATAAAGATTGCTGCGGTCCAGGCGAGAAGTGCGGCAAAACGATGGTGGATGGCTCATGGGTAGATGGCAACTGCAACCCGAACGGAATGGGTGGCCTAAGCTGCCAGTATATTAATAACCAAGGCCACGGCGCGCCTGGCGAATGCGCACCGGCAGATGCGCAGTGTGCATGCGTAGCAGATAAATTGTGTGATGCGGCTGAGCGCGACGCAAATGGTAACCCCACGATGTGCAGCACCACAGGTTGTCCGGAGGGTCAGAAGTGCGAGCTGTCGTATGATCCCACAGCCGATGCATATAAAGATTGCTGCGGTCCAGGCGAGAAGTGCGGCAAAATGATGGTGGATGGCTCATGGGTAGATGGCAACTGCAACCCGAACGGAATGGGTGGCCTAAGCTGCCAGTATATTAATAACCAAGGCCACGGCGCGCCTGGCGAATGCGCACCGGCAGATGCGCAGTGCCGCTGCAGTGGCGAACCATGCAAAGCTGTGTACGCGCAAGGTAAAGGCTTTAGTTGTACAGGTGGTTGTGCGTCGGGAACTGGTAGCTGTGTCCTTCAGCCCGATGGCCAAAGCTGTAAATGTTCATCCTCCTCCTCTTCAGGCAGTGGTTCTGGAGGTATCTCATACCCAAGTTGCCAGTCAGATATAGACTGCAATCCGAGTGCGCCTCCGGTATACTCATATTGCACGGGTGGATATTGCGAAGGCGGAACCTGTAAATATGCCGCTATCAACGACGGCGCAAATTGTGGGCCTAACGGCGAAGTTTGCTATGCAGGTATTTGTCAGCCAATGCCGACTTCATCATATTACTATCAGCCCGCTCAATAATACGTGCATAAAAAAGCCCGCGTAAAACGCGGGCTTTTTTATTAGAGACGAGGGGGCTAATTATTCTTTGCGGCCAAAGCTTTCCGCAAATACATCATCCCACGTACCCTCTGTAGCGGCTTTCGTATATTCCGTTACACGATTTTCAAAGAAGTTCGTGTGTTCCACGCCGTTCAGGATTTCATCCAGCCAGGGCAGTGGGTTCTTTGTGATACCGAAAATCGGCTGCAGGTCGAGCTGCATCAGGCGGCGGTCGCCGATAAAGCGGATATATTCCTTCACTTCTTTCGACGTCAGGCCCTGAATGGAGCCGCTGATGTTGAAAGCAAGGTCGATGAATGCATCTTCGTGGTTCACGATGGTGTCGCAGGCAATATAAAGCTCGCGCTTGAGTTCATCGTTCCACACTTCAGGGTTTTCACCGATGAAGGTTTTAAACAGCTTGATAATCGAGTTGGTGTGTAGCGACTCATCGCGCGCAGACCATGTGACTACCTGACCCATACCCTTCATTTTTCCGAAGCGCTGGAAGTTCAGCAGAATCGCAAACGAGGCAAATAATTGCAGTCCTTCCGTGAAGGCACCGAACACGGCCAGCGTTTTGGCAATGTCACGTTTGCTGTTCACGTTGAACTGCTGCATATAGTCGTATTTGTCTTTCATTTCCTTATAGAGCATGAACTCCTGATATGTCACTTCAGGCATGCCGAGTGTATCAATAAGGTGTGAATATGCTGCGATGTGAATCGTCTCCATGTTGGAGAAAGCCGAGAGCATCATCTGCACTTCAGTCGGCTTAAACACGCGCGAATAATGACGCATGTAGCAGTTGTTCACTTCAATGTCAGCTTGGGTAAAGAATCGGAAAATCTGTGTCAGGAGATACTTTTCAGAGTCTGTGATGTTCTTTTTCCAGTCTTTCACATCGTCTGCCATTGGGACCTCTTCGGGTAGCCAATGGATCTTTTGTTGGGTAAGCCATGCCTCGTACGCCCAGGGATATGAAAAAGGTTTATATATCGGCTTGGCGTCTAGTAGAGACATGGCTTACTCCTCAATTTCTAGTTTATGAACTAAATATTCTCAGCTCAGAAACCGATCCTTGAAAATTAAATTTTCAAAGATAAGAAGATAGCCAGTAAGTTATTTCTTCTTTTTAGCAGAAGATTTCTTCTTCGTGGCTTTCTTCTTAGAAGCTGCTTTCTTCACAGTCTTCTTTGCAGTTTTCTTCGCAGTCTTTTTCTTTTTAACAGTAGCCATTTTACTCCTCCTTAAGAAGCTAAACGTTTAACTAATGTGGATAATACACGTAAACGTTTGACTTGGAAATGCTTTATTGGCACGCCAAGCAATCTTCGTAATTAGAAGATGATTCCTGTTGCTGATTTGCACCAGTCGTCGCCGGAGCACTGTAATCTTTTTTCGGACGATAACCAGGTTGCAATTTCATTTCGAGCTGCTGATCCGCGCGCTCAACGTCATGCGAAACTTTTTCCGAACGTTGAATAGAAGTGGAACGGCAGTAGTACAAACTCTTCACACCCTTCTTCCATGCCATGAAGTGCACATCATGCAGATATTGCTTCTGCACGTTGCCTGGCATGAACACATTCACGGACTGCGCTTGGCAAATGTAATCCGTTCGGTCAGCGGCATGTTCAATAACCCAGCGCTGATCAATCTCTGGCGCGGTTTTGAAAACATCCTTCTCTTCATCCGTCAGGAAGTCGAGTTGGAAGACAGAGCCTTCATTCGTGGCGATAGAGGACCACACTTCGTCAGTGTTCTTTCCTTTTTCTTCCAACAATTTTATTAAATTTTTATTACGGACGTTGAAAGAGCCCGTCAGTGTTTTCTGAACAAAGCTGTTCGCAGCAAACGGTTCAATACCCGGTGATGAGTTATTGGCGATGATAGAAATGGACGCTGTTGGTGCAATCGCAATTTTATTGCTGAAGCGCTCCATCACGCCAACTTCTTTTGCATCAGGACACGGACCGCGCTCCAATGCCAAGTCGTGCGATGCCTTGTCCGCACCTTCGCGAATATGCTTGAAGATTTTTTTGTTCCAAACCTTTGCCATCACCGATTCCATCGGAATGTTTTTAGACTGCAAGAAAGAATGGAAGCCCATCACACCAAGGCCAACACTGCGCTCGCGCATAGCGGAATAAGTTGCCGCCTTCATGGTTTCTGGTGCTTTATCAATAAAATCCTGCAACACGTTATCTAAGAAGCGCATGATATCAGGAATAAACTGTTCGTCGTTTGCCCAGTCTTCATACTTCTCTAAATTGAGAGAAGACAAGCAGCAGACGGCCGTGCGACGCACGCCCAAATGGTCGATGCCGGTTGGTAATGTAATTTCACTGCACAGGTTCGACGTTTTTACCGTCAGCCCCAATTTTTTATGGTGCGCAGGAATATGCTTGTTCACGCTGTCAATAAACAGCAGGTACGGTTCGCCCGTTTCAATGCGTGCCGTGAGCAGCTTAATCCACAGTTCGCGTGCATTAATAATAGAGACAACGCTTTTATCACGTGGGCTGCGCAGTTCCCAGATTTTATCGTTCTCAACCGCTTCCATGAAGGCGTCAGAGACAGCAATGCCTTGGTGAATATTCGGCGCTTTGCGGTTCGGATCGCCACCAGTGGGGCGACGAATCTCAATAAATTCCTCGACTTCCGGGTGGTCAATCGGCAGATACACAGCCGAGCTACCGCGACGCAGCGAGCCCTGTGAAATCGCGAGGGTAAGCGAATCCTGCACGCGCAGGAACGGAATCACACCAGAGGTTTTGCCATTGCCGCGCACGGATTCGCCGATGGAGCGCAGATTGCCCCAATAGCTACCGATGCCGCCGCCACGTGCAGCAAGCCACACGTTTTCATTCCATAAATCCACAATGCCTTCGAGGCTGTCCTGTGTTTCGTTCAGGAAGCAAGAGATGGGCATGCCACGGTCTGTGCCGCCGTTGGAAAGAATCGGCGTGGCAGGCATAAACCACAGATGGCTGATGTAATCATACAAGCGCTGCGCATGGGCGGAGTCGTCCGCATAGTAAGATGCAACACGTGCGAATAAATCTTGGTAGGACTCGCCGGTAAGCAGGTACCTGTCCTGCAACACGGCTTTGCCGAAAGAAGAGAGGTTAGCATCACGTGTGCGATCAACCTTCACCGTGATATCCGTTTTTGTAACATTCACCATACCTGGCGCTCCTTCAGTAGAACTTTTCAAAGCCCTCATAAGTTCCCTTCCTGTGTCCCAATGTTCATACTATGGAAAGCCTGCGGCACATGTCTACTAAAAAAATATAAATTTTAACATATGTGGTATATTCGCAGCACCAAAAACACAATATGTAGTATGTCTTGGCGAACAAACGCCTCGGCGCATATATATGTATATATACGCCTAAAACTAGTGTTCACGAAGGATAGGTTGTCCCCGTTCCCGCAACGCTCCACTTACCGACAAAACCCCAATACACGTCGATAAGCGAATTCAGAGCGGAGGGTCATCATAGTACCAAATCGCGAGAGAGGTAAAGAGGGATTTTGGAAATAGTGATTGGTCAAAAGTGTGGTAGAATTTTCCAGCTGAAAACTATTGTACGCCAGAGTGACGAAAGATTTGATTTTGCGCCAATAAAGTATTATTCACTTAGCTACTACGATTTTACAAAGGCATAACGGTGACGGAAGAAAAAAATAATCAAAATTCGCAGGGCGCGCCACAAGTTCCAGCACCCGGCTCTTCAGCTACACCGCCTTCTAAACCTCAGGTGCCGCCGCCATCTTTCGGTGCGCCACCACCACCACCACCCGGATTTTTTGCCCCACCGCCTGTGCCGCCGCCTGGTTTTGGCACCACTCCGCCACCGCAGCAGCCATCTATTTCAGCGACACCACCGCTTGCACAAAAACCGCCTGTGCCTCCGGCCCAACCATTGATGCCTCCGGCTCAACCGTTGATGCCACCGGCTCCGCAGCCTGTCGCTTCTCCAGTTCCACCGCCTGTCGCTGCACCAGTTCCACCGCCACCGGCACCGCCTCCGCAACCTGTCGCTGCGCCTGTGCTTCCACCGGTAATGTCGGCGCCGCCGCCATCTGGTTTTGGTGCGCCACCCCCGCAGAATGTTACTCCACCACCTAAACCTGTTGCGCCAATTGCGCCGCCAGCGCCACCATTTTTAAGCGAGCCACAGTCTACGCCAATTACTCCAAAAGTAGTTGAGCCCGTTCAGCCAATGCACTTTCCCGGCAGCGATTTACCAATGCCAACGCCGATGGATCCCAGCGCTATGGGTGGTTTCCGCAATAAGGATCTATTGATTTCTGAAAAAGACAAGCGCGGCAGTCGCCGCAAAAAATTGCTGGCTTTACTTACCATGCCACTGCTCATCGCTGTGGTTACTCTATACATGATTCCGTTCCTGATTGATTGGGATAAGCAGAAAGATAATTTAAAAAACCAGATGCTGTCGATGACGGGCAGGGAGCTGATTATTGATGGTAGTATTGAGTTTAAAGCTTTCCCTTTACCAAGTTTTACTATTCATGGCGTAAAACTTTCTAATCCACCGAGCGCTAGTACAAAACACATATTCAGTGTGCAGACGATGACAGCGCATCCATCGGTATTTGCGCTGTTATTCGGGAGAGTACGAATCGTTAAGCTTGAACTAACAGACTTAGTGATTGAACTTGAAAACTTCCAAGATAGTAAGCCGAATTGGGATTTCAAATCTAATCGCAGCGTGGCAGAGGTCTCGCAAGGCAAGAAAACAGCAGAAGAATTTGCTGGCATCCGCCATGTGGTAATCACGGCAGGTAAATTATTCTTCCGTTCTGGTAAAAAAGCCAAGCCGCAGGAACGCCTGATAGAACTCTCTAACGTAGATATCAATGCCGATTCTTTTTCTGGGCCTTTTATTATCAAAGGAGGGCTCGAGTCTAGTCTCCTGAACTATCGGTTCGACATGGTAACAGGCAATTTGTCTGACCAAGGTGCCGATGTGGAAGTAAAAATTGCGGCAGGCACGTCTAGTTTTGATTTTAAAGGTGATATTACCAATTGGAATACCAAGCCCCAATTACAAGGGATGTTAAAGGCAAGCCTTGATAAATCCATTGAATCAATGACAGATTATTTCGGCATTGATAACACAATTTTGCCGAGCAAAGTTTCTGAGGTGTTTTCTAGCAAAACAACAGACATTAGTGGGGCGCTAACCCTCAATGGCTCTGGGTTTAGTCTTAAAGAACTTGCGATTAATTCGATTAGCACAAAAGGCAAAGGTGAAGTTAGTTCTCTATTCGGAGAAGAACACACGGAACTATTGTTCAAGCTTGGATTCGAAAAGATTAACTTAGACGATGTAATGGAAGAAAAAATTGCAGCGGTAGTATTGCCAGGCGCGCCTGTAACAGAAGGAGAGCAGGCAATAGTTCCAACGCTAGGTGCTACTGATGCCACGGCACCTGCGGCCCCACCCAAACCAGAGGCGGCCACTCAAGCCCTTCCTGAGGTTTCTCAGCAGCAGCTCTTAAGAGAAGAAATGAAGAGCATGAAACAGCAGGAAAGAAATGCTAAGTTCGACCTTGCGTCGACGCTGAAACTGCAACTGGATATGACAGTAGATGAAGCTGTATTTCGTGGTCAGAAAATCTCTGGTCTTCGTGTGGACGCTGAGTTTGGTCAGGGCGAAACGCTGATCAAAACACTTACTGCGAAAAATTTACCGGGCAATAGCTCTATTGATGTTTCTGGAACATTGTCAAAAGAGATGAAGGACGGACAAGAGATTCAAAAATTTGAAAGTGTCATTAAAGCCAGTGGGGATGAGTTACTGCCTCTTATAACATGGTTAAAACTACCATTCCCTGAAGTAAAAGAAGGCGTTTTAAAAAACTTCTCTGTTGAGGCAGGTGTTACAATTTTGCCTGAGCGCATACTGGTGAATAAAATTAGCGTCGGTGTAGATCAGACATTCCTTTTAGGTCAGGCCCTTGTACAAAAAGGCGACAACCCCGCAACGACGAGCGCCTTTAAAATTAAATACCTTAATCTTGACAAGTACCTCCTCAATTCGCTTGAAGGCAAGACTTCCTTTTTTGACCAGCCCTATAAGGAAAGAGATGTCGTGCTAGAGCAATCTAAGCTCGATGCTTTCTTGCGCTGGCCTTCTGGTTACTTAAAAAATTTCGGTGTGTCCTTGGACATAGATGAGTTGGTGGTTCGTGGAGACACATTTAAAAACTTAAATGCCGTGCTAGTGATGAAGCCAAGTATCATGGAAGTTAAAAAACTATCCTTTGATTCCTTTGCGGGTAAAACGGAGTTAAATGGCCTTATCAGCACAAAGAGTATTACTCCTTATATTGAAGCTAATATTACGTCCGATAAATTCGATTTTCGCTACTTGACTGATTTTTCGAGTAAGGTGCTGCCACCACAGGATCCAAAACAGCCAATCGTCTGGTCGCAGGAAGACTTCTATCTTACACGCCTCGGTGTTGCGAATATGAAAGTCACTGGCAAATTCAAAGATCTTCAAATTGGAAGGCTGCCATTCAAGGATGCAGACGTGACTGTTTCATCCGATGGAAAAGACATGAAAGTTGAGACATTTCGAGGCACTTTCATGGGTGGTATTATTGATGCAAAGGCAGATATCGGTGTCGATAAGCCAAACATTGGCCTTTCTATTTCCATAAATAATGCTGATTTTACTACGGCGTTAAGAGATATATTTGGCTTTTCCCGTGCCAAGCAAGGTCGCTTTAGTTTAAGTCTTGGCTTGTCGTCAAATGGCACCAAGGAAGCCGACATTGTTTCAAGCCTCTCTGGTAGTGGCACCATTACGGTTAGGGGTGCTGAATTTACGGGCGTGGATATTGGCTCAATTGTTCAGGACAGTAATAAACACAGTAAAATAGAAGACCTAAGAAAGTTCTTAAGCTATGCCTCTTCGAACGGCAGCACCACGTTTGACTACTTGGCTTCAAACATCAGTGTCAAAGATGGCAATTTCTTATCGGATGGTGCAGTCGCAACCCACTTTGCTATAAAAAATATTACAACCAACGCTAACTTTAGCCTGTCGGATTGGGTCTATAAAGCGGATACCGTGTTTATGCTAAACGTGAGCCAAGATATGTCAATAAGCCACAATGCAGAGGGCTCTCCCTCCGACCTTTCCTCTATGTGGATTACGCAGCGCTTCATCGATGAATGGGAAAAGAATTTCTATAAGAACTATTAGCGTTAGTCCCGGAAATTATCAAATTGCAAAGGCACTTCTACATCCATACCACGTACGAACTGAATTGCTTCTTGCAGCGTATCCCTCTTGGGTCCTGAAACACGCAGCTGATCACCTTGAATAGATGCCTGAACTTTCATTTTACTGTCTTTCAGAGCCTTTACGATTTTCTTGGCAACTTCCTGCTCGATTCCCTGCTTTACCTTCACCAGTTGGCGCAGCGCATTGCCAGAGGCCTTCTCAGGTTCTTTAAACTCCAGAGCCTTTACATCAATTTTGCGGCGCGTGATGTGTGTTTTTAGAATATCTTGAATCGCTTTAATTTTATAATCATCGTCTGCAAGGATGGTGATTTCCTCTTCCTTGCGTTCAATCGTGCACTTACTACCTTTAAAATCGTAGCGGTTTTCCATCTCACGGCGCGCCGTGTTCACTGCGTTATCAATTTCCTGCATATCCGTTTTAGAAACGATATCAAAACTTGGCATAGGTCTAATTCCTCTTTTTGGGGTTAAAGAGCTGTGGGTTTTTAAATTCAAACACGGCATCATCTAGCGGTACGCCATATACGACGTCAGAAAATTCAATCCGCGTATTGCGTCCGCCTTCGTCCAATATATCCATGCTATAAAGATACATATCTTTGTCTGGATTCAAGAACGTCATTGCAATTTGTTGAGGCGAGGCAGAAATTTCAGCTTTTTCTTCTTCTGATATAGGCTGAGGTACTTCAGCGCCTTCGCCCAGTGTTGCAACATTTTCTGCATCCGGGGGTTCAGGTGTCTGAAGCTGCTGTTCCAGCGTGATGCGGATGCCCATGTCGTCCTTCTTCACGCCGATGACTTTGATATTACCATCCGTAAAGCTGATATTGTCCTGTGCAATCAGGCTGGCGAGCATGTGCTCCAGCGGGGCGTAAGTGACCTGATCAAGCTCTTTGTCGTAATAAATCACGCGGTTTTTCTCAAGAAAAATCTCCACAGCGGAAGGCATGGTGTACACCCACTTCATTTGGCCGGGGCGCCTTAAATAGACAACGCCTTCGCTCACCGTGCCGCCTGGCATCGTGCCATGCATGGGCATTACCTGCTGAAAATTCGCCTTCATGGTTTTAATGCTGTTGAGGAATTCCTCAGCCTGCGCAATCGCTTTTTGCTGTTCTTTTGTCGGCGCGAACGCGGCGGGTTGCACCAGTGCAGCATTTGCGGGCAGGGGGCTTTGTGCTTGTGTGGCAAGCGGGCTTGCGAGGCACAGTGTGGTTACTAAGGCGGCGATAGAATGTTTCATGTTATTCCTAATACAATAATTATGAGCGCTACAACAACACTTCGCGTTTGCCTACATGGTTGGCTGCGCTCACGATACCTTCTTTTTCCATGCGGTCCATAATATCGGCCGCGCGGTTGTAGCCAATTTTGAGCATACGCTGGATAAAGCTGGTAGATGCCTTACCTTCCTGCCGCACGATAGAAACCGCGCGTTGGTATAAATCATCGCTCTCGCCACCTTCAAAGCCGGGTAGCAGCAGTTCTTCTTCTTCTTTTGTTACGTCTTCCACATATTGTGGGCTACCTTGCTTCTTGAGGAAGGCGACGACTTTTTCTACTTCTTTTTCATCCACGAACGGGCCGTGTACGCGCACGATGCGCCCGCCACCCATCATATAAAGCATATCACCCATGCCGAGCAGTTGTTCAGCACCTTGGTCGCCTAAAATGGTGCGGCTGTCGATGCGTGAGCTCACCTGGAAGCTGATACGCGTGGGGAAGTTGGCTTTAATCACACCGGTGATAACGTCCACCGACGGGCGTTGCGTGGCCATAATAATATGAATGCCTGCCGCGCGGGCCATCTGCGCAAGGCGCTGGATGGAGCCTTCAATATCCTTCCCTGCCGTTAGCATCAGGTCGGCCATTTCATCGACCACTACCACAATGAAGGGCAGGGGTGTGATATCGAGCGGCACTTGTTCCATAATCGGTTTGCCGGTGTCAGGGTCAAAACCCGTCTGCACCGTGCGCGTCAGCTTTTCGCGATTCTTTTTCGCTTCGGCGATGCGCTGGTTATAGCTTGCTACGTTGCGCACCCCAAGGGTAGACATCAGGCGGTAGCGGTTTTCCATTTCGCGCACGGTCCATTTCAGCGCCACCACGGCTTTACCCGGTTCGGTCACCACGGGTGAAAGCAAATGCGGAATACCTTCATACATGGAAAGCTCCAGCATCTTGGGGTCAATCATGATGAATTTGCATTCCGCGGGCGTATACTTATACAGCAACGAAAGAATCATCGTGTTAATCGCCACCGATTTACCGGAACCCGTTGTGCCAGCCACCAACAAATGCGGCATTTTGGCGAGGTCGGCAATCACGCTGTCACCACTAATATCTTTACCCAGCACCAGCGGCAGGTTGTGTTTGTTGTCGCGGTATTCATCCATTTCAATCAGTTCACGCAGCAGCACGGTTTGGCGAGTTTCATTCGGCAGCTCAATACCAATCGCGTTCTGGCCAGCAATGACGGCGATGCGGGTAGAAACGGCGCTCATCGAGCGGGCAATATCATCCGCCAGTGCAATAATGCGGGAAGATTTGATGCCCGGCGCAGGCTCTAATTCGTATAGCGTGACCACAGGGCCGGGGCGCACGCGGGTGATTTTGCCTTTGATGCCGAAATCTTCGAGCACTTTTTCCAGCAGCTGCGCATTATTTTGCAGCGAGGCCTCGTTTACATTTTCTTTGCGGTCTTTTGCAGCGGGCAGCTTCAGCAGTGCAACGGAAGGCAGTTGAAACTCGTCTTTGCTCTTCAGGTCCATCGCGATTTGCGATTGCCTACGCTTGTTTTCTTTTTCAGAAGACTTTTTGTTAATCTCAACAATCTTCTTTTGTACCTTTTCAATTTTTTGCTTTTTACTTGGCTTGATGCTCACGCCAAGTTTTTCGGCTTCTTCTTCCATATCTTTGCGGCCGAGCAGGTAGTAACGCACGGGCCAGAACAAGAAACCAACGAATGCAGCGAGTCCTTTGCTGGCGAGCACAACAAGGGTAAGCCACATGGAAAGCGCTACACCCATAGCAAAGAACAGAGAGAAGCTGGCGATAACAAATAATGTGAAAGCGTAACCAACGGGCGTCAGTACGCCAATCAGTTGTTTGTAAGTGAAATAGCCGATATAGCCACCGAAGCTGCGTGCGGGCCATGTTTCCGGCACGCTGATGATATTGTCTACCAGTGCAAAAAGCCCGGCCACGGCAGGCAGGCAAAAGACGAGCATGGTAATGCGGAACCATGTTTTGAGCACTTCCTTGCGGAAGGCGAGGCGGATACCCCATGCGATGGGTATCAGCACCAGTACAAAGGCGCCGAGGCCAATAAATTCAATGACAGGCTCAGCCACATAAGCGCCTGCTGTCCCAGCCCAGTTAGCCGAAGGGGCGTTCGTGGCGTAGTTAAAAGAAGGGTCTTGCGGGTTATAGCTAAAAAAGGCGACGCCAAGGAAGATGCCGAGTGCGATAAAAAAAAGCCCCAGAATCTCAATAAACCGATACTTCAAAAACGAGGCAACGCGCCCGTTTAACATGTGCATACCTTGCTGTGGTGAAAATCGCAGTCATTTTAGCGGCGAAGGCGTCGAGAATAAAGCCCAAATTTGAAGATTTTTATGCGAATAAGGGCGGTAGACGCATCAACCCAACTGCTTTTATGGCTTGCTAATCGGAGGTTCTTTGCTATGTATGTGGCGGGAGACTGGCGGCGGGTAGCGTTTTCGCCAACCCGGTCAGGTGCGAAAGCAAGCAGCCGTAACGAAATTTTGCTGGGTCGTTGTCCAGTCTCCTACTTTCTTTAAACTCTCCCCCACCTTTACAAAAAAATAGGCCGGTTTTTGACACCGCTCTTGTGCGTGCGGATGATTCGCTTTATAGTGCGGATTCTGCGGCGATTTTTAAACAAAAATCAATGCAATGTAGTGCATTAATAGTTTTACTTAACATACTGTTTAAAAATAGAAATGTCAGATACAAAAAGCACATACCGCGTTCTCGCCCGCAAATATCGCCCCGCCACGTTTAGTGAGCTGATTGGGCAGGATGTATTGGTGCGCACACTCACCAATGCCATCAACACCAACCGCATCGCCCATGCCTTCGTGTTAACCGGTATCCGTGGGGTGGGTAAAACCACCACGGCACGCATCATTGCCAAGGCATTAAATTGCGTGGGCGCAGACGGCAAAGGAAACATGACGGCAGACCCCTGCGGCGTGTGCGATCAGTGCGTTGCCATCACCGAAAGTCGCCATGTGGATGTGCTCGAGATGGACGCCGCCAGCCGCACCGGTGTGGGTGACATCCGCGAAATCATCGATACGGTGCGTTATGCCCCGTCTTCTGCCCGTTATAAAGTCTATATTATTGACGAAGTGCACATGCTTTCTAAAGCGGCATTTAATGCGCTCTTAAAAACGCTTGAAGAGCCGCCGCCGCATGTGGTTTTTGTGTTCGCCACCACTGAGGTGCGCAAAATTCCGGTGACGATTCTTTCCCGCTGCCAGCGTTTTGATTTGCCGCGCGTGGAATTAGAGCAACTGGTGCAGCATTTGAAATCCATTGCGGTGAAAGAATCCGTGAAGGTGGATGACGATGCGCTATTCCACATTGCCGCTGCTGCGCAAGGCTCGGTGAGGGACTCGCTTTCGTTGTTTGACCAAGCCATTGCCCACAGCGAAGAGGCGGGTAAAGTGTCGCTCGCCGAAGTGCAGAAAATGCTCGGCCTTGTCAGCCGCGAGCAGGTCTATACGCTGTTTGAGCAACTCGTATCCGGCAATGTGCGTGAAGCAATTCTTTCGCTGCAATCGCTTTATCAATCAGGTGCAGACCCGCTGGTGGTGCTGCAGGACATGCTGGAAATCACGCATTTCATCACGCAGGTGAAAATTCTGCCTGAGCTTTCTAAGGCCCCGCATATTCCGGAAGGCGAGCGCCACAGCGCGAAAGCACTTTCAGAGAAACTCGGCTTCCCGTACCTCGCGCGTTGCTGGCAGATGCTGCTGAAGGGCGTTTCTGAAGCGCAGCTGGCGAATAACACGCTGATGGCGGCCGAAATGGTTATCGCGCGCCTTGCCTATGTGGCTGATGTGCCGCCGCCGGGTGATCTGATTCGCGACATTGAAAAAAATAAAAATGAAAACGCTGCGCCATCTTTGTTTGAAAACAAAGCGCCCGCGCGTGTGGTGGAGCCTGTTGCGGTGCAAGAGCAGCCGTCGCCGGTGTTAGCTGTGCCGCCCACACCTATTCCGGTAAAGCACATTCCGAACCCAACCAGCTTCAAAGCGCTGGTGGAGCTGTTCCGCGAGCAGGGCGAGCACTTCCTCTATAACTATTTGCAGAACGATGTGCATCTGGTGGACTTCAAGCCACCCAAAGTGGAAATTCATCTTTCTGCGGCTGCGCCGAAGGATTTGCCGAATAAAGCCGCTGAATATCTGCGCCGTTGGACGGGCGAACGCTGGCTGATTATTCTCTCGCATGAGCAGGGTAAAAAAACGCTGGTTGAAGAAAAGCAGGAAGTATTAGATAAGCGTAAGACGCTGGCGGCAGAGCATGCCGATGTAAAAGCGGTGTTGGGTGCATTCCCCGGCGCAACCATATTAAAAATCGAAGAAGTGGCCGCACCGGAAACTTCTTCTGCTGAACTGGCCGATGAACAATCGCCTGCAGCATCACAGGAATAACGGAGACGTACTATGAACATACAGCAAATGATGAAGCAGGCTCAGGCCATGCAAAAGAAAATCGCCGAAATTCAGGAAAAAGCGGGCCAGACCGAAGTCGAAGGCAGCGCTGGCGGTGGTTTGGTGCGCTTCGTGATGAACGGTAAAGGCGAAGCCAAGAGCCTCAAGATTGATGCGAAGGTGGTAGACCCATCTGACATTGAAACGCTGGAAGACATGGTGATTGCGGCGTATAACGACGCCAAGCGCAAGTCTGACGAAAACATGCAGAATGAAATGTCTGCCATCACGGGCGGCCTGCCACCTGGCTTTAAGCTGCCTTTCTAATTACGCGGCATGAGCGATATCGAAAGCCTCATAAAAATTTTCTCTCGCCTTCCGGGCATGGGGCCGCGCTCGGCGCGCCGCGCAGTGCTGCACTTGCTGAAGCATAAAGAATCTATCATGCAGCCGATGACGGGGCTGATGGAGCGCACGGCTGCCACCATTCGCACCTGCACGGTGTGCGGCAATCTGGATGTGACCTCACCCTGCGCCATTTGCGAAGACACAACGCGCGACCGCAGCTCGCTGTGCGTGGTGGAAGAGGTGGCCGATTTATGGGCCTTCGAGCGTAGCGGCATTTTTAAAGGCGTGTACCACGTGCTGGGCGGCACACTTTCCGCGCTCGACGGCGTGGGGCCAGAAGACTTGGGCATCCCCAGCCTTATTAGCCGCGCAGTGGCGCCCGATGTAAAAGAAGTCATTATTGCCACCAATGCCACGGTAGACGGGCAGACGACGGCCCATTATATCAGCCACCGCCTGAAGGATTCCGGCATAAAAATCTCGCGGCTGGCGCACGGCCTGCCGATTGGCGGCGAGCTCGATTATATGGACGAAGGCACGCTTTCCGCGGCGCTTGAACTGCGGCAGACCGTCTAGCGTTTTTGCATTTCCACAATTCTCTGGACAGGGGGCTGTTTTTCCTATAGGAAAATGCCTCCTTTTCATACGCACCCGTAGCTCAATGGATAGAGCATCTGACTACGGATCAGAAGGTTTGAGGTTCGAGTCCTCACGGGTGCGCCATTAAAAAAGCGTTTTTCGCAAAATCGATTCATTCATTTTTTTGGCTCTACATAATTTTCATCGCCGGGCTGTGGCGGATACCATCCACCTGGTGGTGGGGTAGGCTTACTTGTGGCGTTGTGAATGACCAAAATAGCGACATGTATGACAACTAATACTCCCAGCAGCATCAGCCCTAGCTTGGTAAGTTTCCAAAGTTTTTTGAATATTTTTTTCATTTATTCTTTGTAGCCACTTTTATTAGCATCTATGTGAATGACAGCAGTTAAGCGCGTCGTCCAGCTGTCCAGAGTATCATAATACTGCCCACCCACTTCGCTGTCGATCAACTCATTGGCCTGAAGAGCTCCCGGCTCTAGTTCCGCACTGGCAATTCATAAAAATACTGCTCATAATAAATAAATGAGCACTTTGTTTATCGCCTTATTTTTTGTGCTTCCGTTTTTGTTGGTGTTTTCCGCCACACCGGAAAAATTACTCTGGAAACGTACCGGACGTTTGCTTCTGGCCGTGGTGTGCGGGTATGTTGCCATTAATTTCACTTTGCAGACACACCAACATGAGCAGTATATGCATTATGAGAGCTGCCTTGAGTCGCTGGATCACCCGCCCAAACAGCCAGAACGTCATGCTGCCTGTGCGCACCATGTGAATGTTGCCGACGGTGCCAGCAACATGTTTTTCCTTTATTTGGGAGGGCTACCCGCCCTGATGACAACGGGGTGGTGGGAGCTGCTCTGGCGAAGGCAACACCGGAGCCAAATGATTTCTCTGCGTAAGGGGCTGGGTGATGACAGAATTGCGAATCTTATCGTTAGCCTGTCTTACTATACCGCATTAGCACGCGCAGCATTCCACAGCCTGATGCTGAAAATTTCTGCCGCATGTTGGTAGATTTAAAAGAGTCGTGTCAGATTGTTTATTAAGCCAATTTTTGGCCTACAAATACCTATAAATTTCTGTAGTTTTTTCTTAGAAATATTTTTGATAACGTCCTCAGCCGAGAGAGAGGTTACATGTTTCAAAAATGGTTGCTTATAGCTTCTGCTATAGCGTTGGCTCCTTTTTATGCAGCGGCAGCAGAGAAAGATGCAATGCTTCGCGCGGGCGAATGGGAAATGGTGATGCGCTCTGAAGGCTCTGGTGGCGCACCTACGGAATTTAAAACCACGAGCTGCATGGGTGCAGAAGAGGCCAGTGGCCAGCTTGGCACGTACGCGACTAATTACGGCAATAAAGGCAGTTTCGAGTCGAATGACGGTGACTGCAAAATAAAATTTAATGCTGACGATGGAAAATCCGTGATGGAATCTTCTTGCAAGGATGGCACCTCTAGCAAAATGGAAGCGACCTATAGCGCCGATTCTTACAAAGTTGAGATTGTGGCCATTTCCGGCAGCGAAAAATCAATTACCAGCGTTGTTGGCAAACGCCTTGGTGACTGTGCCAAAAAAGAATAGCAGGAATGGCGAAAGACCCACCTTGTTAGGTGGGTCCCCAATCACGCGTTAGCGTAATCGGTTCTGTGCATACGGCACAGCGCGGTTTGGACTCAAGGTCCTCTTCCTACTTAGCTCGCCGCGCCGGTCTTCGCTTCCGTCGCCGGAAGCTCGATCGCCGCGTGGGTCTCGTAGTGACGACGCCCGCAGTTGCTGGGCTGGTGGCCGTCGTCTTGCAGGCGGACGTGGACGTCGGTGCCCGTGTTGAGGATCTCGACGAACTTGGCCAGACGGTCGAGGTAGCGGTTGAGGCCTTCGACCGAGTGGAAGTCCTTGGCCTTCAGGTCACCGATTTCGTCGATCACCGTCTGGACCGCGGCCGCCACATTCTTGCGCACGTCGTTCTGAAAGTCAGCCAGAGTCTTCGCCATTGCAACACCCTTTCTGAGGTGTAGAGCCCGTTTCCCCCTTATAAATTTGGTTTGGGGTACTTTGGGCAGTGTCAGGGACAGATACATCACGTTGAACCTGTCCGTAGTTTGCTTGTCCCGGTGGACATTAGCAATTTGTCCTACGGAACAAGAAACAAGTGATGTTGTAATTATGCAACTGGAGTGGTTAAAAATTAGCTAAGATTTTAACTAATTTTATTGCAAATAAATATAAAATTGAAAAATCAATGCCTTAAGAGGAATTTTCTAAGGCTTTTTTCTCGGTTTCATCGGTCTCCGAGAGCAGTTTTTCGGGAATAGACTTGCTGGTCTTTGCACCTAATTCGCGTAATTTTTCGGAACTGGTGATTAAA
The DNA here is from genome assembly GCA_044356525.1 of Rickettsiales bacterium. GTDB lineage: Bacteria > Pseudomonadota > Alphaproteobacteria > Rickettsiales > RGZB01 > CAYXPR01. Next base: position 570,887 of record JBIKVZ010000002.1, on the reverse strand, counting down.
TTTCCTCGGCCATCCTTCAATTTGCCGTAGGCATCGTCATATGCTTTTTGTGAGCGGCCAAGATGCAGGCCAATATTTTCCATGCTTTCAACAAAGCCAACAAATTTGTCATACAGCGCGCCGCCTTGGCGTGCGATTTCCAGCGTGTTGCGATTTTGTTTTTCCATTTTCCACAGCGAAGCAACGGTGCGCAGCGAAGCCATGAGTGTGGTTGGCGAAACAAGCACGATTCTTTTTTCCCATGCGAAGTTAAATAACTCACCATCCGATTGCAGCGCCAGTGAGTGTGCACCTTCAATCGGCATAAACAGGAAAACAAAGTCTGGTGAGCTGATGCGTTCGGCAGAGGCGTAATCTTTTTCTGCGAGCCCCTTCACATGCGTGCGCACCGAGTTCAGGAATAAATCCAACGCCTGTTTTTTGTCGCCGTCACTTTCGGCATTCATAAATTGTTCATAGTGCGTAAGCGAGACTTTGGAATCGATAACGAGATGCTTGCTATCTGGCAGGTTCAAAATAACATCTGGCTGCAAGTGTTGGCCGTCCGCACCTTTTATTTTCAGGTCACGGCCTTGGGTGGTGAATTGCTCACCTTCGCGCAGGCCAGAATCTTCCAGTAGCTTGGTCAGGATATATTCACCCCAGTTGCCTTGCGCCTTGCTGCTGCCGCGCAAAGCCGTGGTTAAGCTCTCATTCGTATTCACAATTTTTTCGATTTCATTTTTTAATGCAAAACGTTCGCGGGCTTCTGCGTTGTAAGTATCATCCACCTTCTTCTGGAATTCTGCGAGGCGGTCTTTCAAGGGGTTTAAAATCTGCCCCAGATTTTCTTCCGATGTTTTGGAAAGTTTTTGGCTGCTTTGTTCAAGCACCTTGTTGGCAAGGTTTTCAAACTGCGAAGGCAGGTTTTCCTCCAGCGTGGCGCAGCGCGCTTTTAAAGCTGCGGCTTCTTCGGCCAGCAGGTCGCGTTTTTCGCGTGCGTCTTTGCCTTCAGCAGCGGCGGCGGTAAAGTCGCGCTGAATAGCTTCTTTTATCTGAGTTTCTTCGGCCAGCTTAATTTCCAGCGCGTGCGCCTTTTTTTCGGTGCGGCGCTGCCCCACCATGAAGCCAAGGGCTCCGGCGAAAACGGCAGAAAGAATAACGGCGGCAAAAAGTTCCATGTGCACGACTAACAAATATATGTTGGCAATTCGCTGCCATGAACATATGCTCTTGCCACCCAGACCTCAACCGGTTTTATTCATTATTTACTATGGCAAAAACATCGCTTCCCATTCAGGCAATTATCCTTGCGGCGGGCAAAGGCACGCGCATGAAATCCGTGCGCGAGAAAGTGCTGCACGAAATTGCAGGCCGCAGCATGCTGGCCTATGTGCTTGAAACGGTGAAGTCACTCAAGGCCGTGAATACGTCAGTGGTGCTGGCAAACGGCATGAAGGCGGTGGAGGCCGAAGTGGCGCGCTGCCTGCCGAAAGCAAAAATTGCCATTCAGCAAAAGCAGCTCGGCACAGCCGATGCCGTAAAGTCTGCCTTAAAGCACATGGGCAAATCCGGCATCACATTCATTTTATATGGCGATACGCCGTTTATCAGCATTAGCACCTTGCAGCGCATGATTGATGCCGTACAAAAAGAATCACATGCCGCACTTGCGGTGCTAGGTTTCACACCTGCGGATGCGGGTGAGTATGGCCGCTTGGTGCTGGGCGACTTTGGCATGCTGAACGCCATCGTGGAATATAAAGAAGCGAATGAAGTAGAGCGCGCTATTACCTTATGCAACTCCGGCGTCATGGCTGTGCGATCTGAACTCTTGGGTACGCTCTTGTCGCATGTGAAGAACGATAACAGTAAGGGCGAATATTACTTAACGGACCTTGTTAAGATTGCTCGCGTGCAGGGTTATAGCTGCGTTGTAACCGAGGCGGGTGAACTAGAGGTGATGGGTATCAACAACCGTGCCGAGCTGGCGGTGGGTGAATCCATTGTTCAACAACGCCTGCGTGAAGTGGCAATGCTTGGCGGTGCAACGCTCATTAGCGCAGAAACCATTCACCTGCGTCATGATACGAAAATTGGTAAGGACGTTACCATTCATCCATATGTCGTCTTTGGCGATGGCGTGAAGGTGGAAGACAATGTCGAAATAAAATCCTTCAGCCACATCGACCAAGCCGTTATCAAGCAAGGCGCTATTGTTGGCCCCTATGCGCGCATCCGCCCCGGTGCTGAAATTGGCGAGGGGGCGCATATCGGCAATTTTGTTGAAATCAAAAAATCCAAAATCGGCAAAGGTGCTAAAATCAATCACCTCTCTTATGTGGGGGATGCCGATGTGGGCGCGAACAGTAATATCGGTGCGGGCACTATCACCTGCAATTACGACGGTGTGAATAAGCACAAAACGGTTATCGGCGAAGATGCCTTCATTGGCTCGAACACTAGCCTTGTGGCTCCGGTCAAAGTGGGTAAGGGGGCTATCACGGGTGCGGGCAGCACTATATTGAAGGATGTCCCAGCCGGTGGCCTTGCTATTAATGCCATGCCACAGAAGAATGTGGTGGGTCGCGCTAAGGCGTTGCGAAAATCAAAACCTAAAAAGAAAAAATAAACATGGTATATGCAACGGTCATATTTCTGCCGGAATACCTTCAGTCAGTAACTGAGGTTAGTAACCACAGGGAAGCGATGGAGTGGTTCATGGAGCTACCCATGGCTTGGCAATGGGCTATCGGTTTTGGAATAATAGGTGTTGCGATAAGCCTATTTCTTCTGCTAATAGCGTCCTGGTTTAAGCACTAAAAGTAAGGATTGAAGATGAAGAGTCTGATGTTGTTGATGTATACACCGTTTGTTTTCATAGGTGCAATGCAGGGGCTTATTGATTCTTTTGCTGCGCCAACAGAGTGGTTGCTCTCCCTCGTTTGGTGGAAAATGCTGTTGGTGGTGATATTTTCCATTTTGGCCTTCTATCTTGCTTTTCGTATATTTTTCAAGCTGATAGAGTTGTTGGCGGGCCTGTTTCATTAAAGAAACCTACCATTAGGCGCAGTGCTCTCGGTTTAAAGTGGGCAACAAAGCACTTTACAACAAACTGCTTTTACACTATACGCATACGCCCTAAGCAAAATTTCGGCAATGTTGCCGACAAAATATTTAAGGAATTCGCATGGCAGTGAAGATTCGTTTGACCCGTGGTGGTGCTAAGAAACGCCCTTACTATCGTATCGTAGTGGCCGAACAGGCTAAATCGCGCGATGGTCGCTTCATCGAGAAGATTGGCGCGTACAACCCACTGCTGCCGAAAACGGATGCAAGCCGCCTCACGATCCGGAAGGACCGTGCGGAATACTGGCTGTCCAGCGGTGCGATTCCGTCTGAGCGCGTACTGGTGTTCTTTAATCAGCAGGGTATTGGTCAGGGCACATCTCAGGTGAAGAAGCTGAATGAGCGTCGCGCTGAAATCATTTCTATCAAGAAAAAGCAGATTGAAGCTAAGGCGAAAGCCGATGCCGCTGCTGCCGCAAAAGCAGAAGCAGAAGCTGCTGAAGCCGCTGCTGCAAAAGCAAAAGCCGATGCTGACGCCGCTGCCACTGCCGCACCTGCTGCTGAAGCACCCGCTGCTTAACTTAATCCTGCTGCCGGTTTCACGTCGTTTAATCACGGGGAGTGCCCGGCATGGCACAGGAAAAGCATCCATCATCAAAAAAATCTGCCCAGCGCATTAAAATCGGCGTTGTCACTGGTGCGCATGGTGTACATGGGCGCGTTAAAATCCGCAGTTTCACTGAAGATTCTTCCGATATTGGCAAATACGGCGAAGTGCAGGATGCCGAAGGAGTAGCTGTTCCTTTGCGTGTGACCAGCATCCCCGCCAAAGACGGTATGGTGATTGCTGAAATCGGTGGCGTGAAGGACCGCAACGAAGCAGAAGCCCTCGCGGGCCTGGAATTGTTTGTGGATCGCAAAAGCCTTCCTGCCACCAAAGAACATGTTTATTACCATGCGGATTTGCTTTCTCTTTCCATAAAGCAGTACGACACTGGCGAAGTGGTGGGGCAGGTGGTGGCCGTACATAATTTTGGGGCAGGCGATATTCTGGAAATTGAGTTTTCTGCCAATCATGAAAAAGAAATGTATATTTTTGACCGCAAAACCTTCCCCGAGGTGAATGTTGCTGAGGGTTACGCTTTGTTTAACCCGCCTACATTTCTCGTGGCTAAAGAGTAGGGCTATGGCTAAAAAAGCGGCAAAAAATCCCTTTAAAGTTACGGTGCTAACGTTGTTTCCTGAAATGTTTCCGGGGCCTCTGTCGGACTCTGTGCTCGGTAACGCGCTTGAAAAAGGCCTGTGGGAGCTGGAAGCGGTGGATATCCGCACCTTCGCGACCGACAAGCATTCCACGGTGGATGATCGTCCGTTTGGTGGTGGTTCTGGCATGGTGATGAAGCCCGATGTGCTTTCCGCCGCTATCGAAAGCATGCTCAAAAAGAACCCTAAGCGCAAAACGACCATTTTTTATCTCTCGCCTCGCGGTACGGTGTTTAACCAGCGTGTGGCCGAAAAAGTGGCGGCGCTCGACCATGTGGTTTTTTTGTGCGGGCGGTATGAGGGTGTAGATCAGCGGATTCTAGATTTTTATGAAATTCAAGAGCTTAGCCTTGGAGATTTCGTGCTTTCCGGCGGCGAAATTCCGGCGATGGCAGTGATTGATACTTGTGTTCGCCTGCATTCTGGTGTATTAGGTAATGCAGATGCCATCGCGGAAGAAAGTTTCGGCGAGGGTTTTTATACTGGACTTTTAGAATATTCTCATTATACAAGACCGGCTGTTTGGCGCGGACTTGAAGTTCCGAAGATACTTCTTTCGGGTCATCACAAGGATATTCAGGACTGGCGCCAACGCGAGGCAGAAGAGATTACCCGCCAGCGGCGCAAGGATTTGTGGCTTAAACATAGCCGCAGTAAGAAATTGCTCCCTAAAAAGGGGCAGAAAATTAACAAAAGTAAGTGAACAGAGGCAAGCCATGAACGTATTACAGAAATTTGAACAGCGCCAGGTAAAGAAACTCGTAGAAGGCAAGGAAATCCCTGCATTCTCTCCTGGTGACACGGTTTGTGTGAACGTGAAAATCGTGGAAGGCACGGCTGAACGCGTGCAGGCCTTTGAAGGCATCTGCATTGCTCGCCGTAACCGCGGCCTGAACTCTTCTTTCACCGTGCGCAAAATCAGCCATGGTGAAGGTGTGGAACGTGTATTCCCGCTCTACTCCCCACGTATCGACAGCATTAAAGTGGTGCGTAAGGGCGATGTACGTCGTGCGAAGCTTTACTACATGCGCGAACTGTTCGGCAAAGCTGCCCGTATTAAAGAAAAGAAAGAAGTTGAAACCGTTGCAACGTCTGGCAACGCTACTGCTTCTGCTAAAAAAGAAGCAAAGCCAGCCGCTGCAAAGAAAGCCGCTAAGGCTTAAGGCTTACCAAGGCAATGGGCACACCCAAAACGCTTTACGATAAAATCTGGGAAAGCCACCTCGTGCATGAGCGTGAGGACGGCACCTGCCTGCTGTATATCGACCGCCAGTTAATCCACGAAGTCACCAGCCCGCAAGCATTTGAAGGACTGCGTATGGCGGGTCGCAAAGTGCATCGCCCGGATGCGACACTTGCCGTGGCGGACCACAACGTGCCCACCACGCCAGATCGCGCGAAAGGCATTAAAGACGAAACTTCACGCATTCAGGTGCAAACCCTCGAAGACAACTGCAAAGAGTTCGGTGTCACCTATTATAAAATGGACGATAAACGCCAAGGCATCGTGCACATCGTAGGGCCTGAGCAGGGCTTTACTCAGCCAGGCATGACGATTGTCTGTGGCGACAGCCACACTTCCACGCATGGTGCATTTGGTGCGCTGGCGTTTGGTATTGGCACCAGCGAAGTGGAACACGTACTTGCCACGCAAACCCTCATTCAAAAGCGCGCAAAAAACATGCGCATCAATGTGGAAGGTGATTTGCCTTTAGGCGTAACGGCGAAAGATTTAGTGCTCGCCATCATCGGTAAAATCGGCACGGCAGGCGGCACGGGCTTCGTGATTGAATATGCCGGCAAAGCCATTCGCGACCTTTCTGTGGAAGGCCGCATGACGGTGTGCAACATGTCCATCGAGGCGGGTGCACGCGCAGGTCTTATCGCGCCAGATGAAAAAACCTTTGCTTATATTAAAGGCCGTCCACTTGCCCCGCAGGGTGCAGATTTTGACGCTGCCGTAGCCTACTGGAAAACATTCCCGTCTGATGCAGGCGCGAAGTACGACGTAGAAGTGACGCTCCATACCAAAGACATTGCACCGCAAGTCACATGGGGCACTAGCCCGCAAGACGTGCTGCCGATTACGGGAAAAGTACCGAATCCGGCCGATGAAAAAGATGCTTCCAAGCGCACTGCGATGGAACGTGCCCTCGAATATATGGGCCTTAAAGCAGGTACACCGCTGAAAGAAATCGCCATTGATAAAGTGTTTATCGGCTCTTGCACCAATGGCCGCATTGAAGATTTCCGCGAAGTCGCCAAGGTGGTAAAAGGTAAAAAAGTGGCTGCGAGCGTGAAGCTGGCGATGATTGTTCCGGGCTCTGGTCTTGTAAAAGAACAGGCAGAAAAAGAAGGCCTCGATAAGATTTTTGTGGCCGCAGGCTTTGAATGGCGCGAGCCAGGTTGCTCGATGTGCCTTGCCATGAATGCGGACAGGCTTGAGCCAGGCGAACGTTGCGCCTCCACCTCAAACCGCAACTTTGAAGGCCGCCAAGGCCGTGGTGGCCGCACCCACCTGATGAGCCCTGTTATGGCTGCCGCTGCGGCAATCACCGGCCATCTGGCGGATATCCGTGAAGTAGCCCCGTCGCACGCCAAGGCATCCTAAGCCATATTTCTTGTGCTTGTAGGATGCAAATAACTCGTATAATTTAGTGGCAGCTCAACGCACTAGGTAAGGTCACGACCATGAATCAGCCACTGCCGCCAGATAACACAAACCTCCCTCCACAAAACGTTACTATTGACCAGATGAGCCGTTCGACACCAGTTCTTGGTATTCTCAGTATTGTGTTTGGCGGGCTGAGCATGGTTCCTCTCTTGGGGGTGATTTCCGTTCTTGGTTTAGTGCTGGGTGTTTTTTCGCTCATTAAAAAACAATTTATCACCGGTGTAATCGGCACGGCACTTTCCGGCGTTGGCATTGCCACCAGCCCCATTTTGTGGGCGCTCGTTATCTGCACGGTGAACCCTGCTTCTGACATGTGCCAGAAAAAAGATACAACACCTGTTTCTGGTGTACAGATTCCGGGTGAAGCACCCGTCGTAAAAGATGAGGAAGGTAAACCTGCTGTTCCTCAGGTGCCGCTTGCAGCGCCTGCAGAACCAATGCCGCTCGTTCCTTCAGATGCACCTGCTGCACCAGCAGCACAACCTGCTGCAGTTGCTCCGGTTGAGGCACCTGCCGCCGTTGCTCCGGTTGAAACACCTGCCACCGCTTCGGCTGCACCGCAGGCAATGCCTGATGCCGCTGCTGTTCCACCACAAGGTGCAGTGGCACCCGTGGCTCCGGTAGAGCAGGCACCCGTTGCACCCGCAGCCGAACAAGTTCCGGCACCTGTGCCAGAACAGCCTGCCGCGCAGCCAGTGGCTGAACCAGCTGCGGCGCAGTAAGGCAAGATAAGGTTTGCACCAGGGTTTTATGAAGACACCAGTTGCCAATAATGCGGGTCAGGTGATGGCATCTGACTCCAAGGATGTGCCGAATTTTCATTTTACCAAACGGCACTTTACCCGCCCTGATATTCAGGTGGGTGACTACACTTATGGCAAACCAACCATACGTTGGCTGCACGATGGGAAGAAAGTGGTGATTGGCAAATTTTGCTCTATCGCGCCTGAAGTGGAAATGTTTGTGGGCGGCAACCACCGCCCTGATTTTGTGACAACCTATCCGTTTGCGGCGCTGCCAACGGATTGGCCGAACGCAAAAGGCAAAACGCCTATTTCCAAAGGCGACATCATCATCGGGAATGATGTGTGGATTGGCACTGGGGCGAAAATTCTTTCCGGCGTCACGATTGGTGATGGTGCTGTGGTAGGTGCTTTTGCCGTGGTGGCGAAAGATGTGCCACCTTACGGTATCGCGGTGGGAAACCCCGCCCGCTCGGTAAAAAAGCGGTTTGACGAAAAAACGATTGAGCGCCTCTTGGCGCTGAAATGGTGGAACTGGGACGAAGCAAAAATCCGCCGCAACGTGGCGGTGCTTTCAAGCCCGGATATTGAAAAAATTTTTGAATGCAAATAACGGAGTAACCAATGAAAAAATTCACAGTGCTTAAAGGTGTGGTGGCGGCGCTTCCGCTGATCAACATCGATACGGATATGATTATCCCGAAACAGTTCTTGAAAACCATCAAGCGCACAGGGCTTGGCAAACACCTGTTTGATGAAATGCGTTTTACGCCGGAAGGCAAAGAGATTGCGGATTTCGTGCTAAATAAAGCGGATTACCGCAATGCGCAGATTCTGGTTGCCGACGACAATTTTGGCTGCGGCTCCAGCCGCGAGCATGCGCCGTGGGCGCTGGTAGATTTTGGCATTTGCTGCGTGATTGCACCAAGCTTTGCCGACATCTTCTTCAATAACTGCTTTAAAAACGGCATCCTGCCGATTGTGCTGCCAAAAGCGCAGGTGCAGGAACTGATTGCGCACGCGCAAAGCGGTAAGCACACACTGACGGTAGATTTAGAAAAGCAGCAGATTGTTGCCGGCAACCACAAGACATATAATTTTGACGTTGACGCATTCCGCAAACACTGCCTGCTGAACGGGCTGGATGATATCGGCCTCACGCTTGAGCACAAGGCGAAGATTAACAGCTACGAAGGCGCACACCGTAAGCAAACGCCGTGGCTGTTCGCTTCTTAAATCGGTAAGTTACCGGTCAGATACGCCACCAACAAACCCACCTGAATCATCACCACCAACCAGAACTGGGAGCGGAAGCTGCCTTTTTTGGTTTTGTGGCGCAGCTTCTTTTGCGCAAACCATGCAGCGGGTGAGCCGCCGAGCAGCGCGAACAGCAGCAAACTTGCTTCAGGCACGCGCCAGCCACCATTCCGCGCCGCGCTTTTATCTTTCCAATATAGTAAGAAGGTCAGCACATTGACGATGGCGAGGTAAATCGCAATATTCGTCGGCGTCAGCGGCAGAGATTCCATACATCACTCCTTAAGTGTGCTAGCGTTTTTTTGTGGCAGTTTTGAAAAAAGCGGGTCGGTCAGCCAGCAGGGCAGCGCGCCAATCAGCCGCACCATCATAGCAAATGGATTCGGGAAAGCGAGCAGTGTAGGGTTTTTCTTTAAGCGCAGTTTCATAATATGTGCGGCTTTTTCGGCGGTTATCATTTGCGGCATATAAAAATGATTCACGTCTGTCATCGGGGTTTTGATATAGCCGGGGCATATCACCGTTACACCGACGCCGCTTTTTTTCATTGCACCGCGCAGCGCCTCGCCATAGGTTTTCACCGCCGCTTTACTACCGGAGTAAGATGGTGCACCGGGAATGCCGCGAAAGCCTGCCAGCGAACTGATAACGGCAATTTGCCCATGCCCGCGCGCAGCCATCAGCGGCAGCACGGGGTGGATGGTGTTGAGCACACCCATCATATTTGCCTCAAAAATGCGGCGCGACTGCTCGGCCGTTTCGCCGTCGAACATGCCATTACCACCCGTGCCGGCGGAAATGCCAGCGTTGGCAATCACCAAGTCAATCGGGCGGTCTTTATCTTCTTCTAAAATCCAGCGGCCCATGCTTTCAGCATTGGTTACATCCAGCACATCGGTTTCCACCTCGGCGCCTTTGGCCCGGCAGGTTTCGGCCACGTTCTTCAAACGCTCAAGGTTTCTGGCGGTGAGCAAAAGCCGTACGCCGGGCGCAGCGTAAGCAAGGGCAAGTGCGGCACCCAGTCCACTACTGGCGCCGGTAATCAGGATGCAGGTGGGGTTTTCGAATTTTCCCATATATCCTTATGAAAAACTTTGCTAATTTAGAGGCCTATACTAAAACATTCTACCGATTAAGAAAGCAATAAAGGCAGGCATGGCTTCTTCAAACAATGCTCCTAAAATTCACCGCCGCGGTTTTATGGTGGTGCTTTCCTCGCCCTCAGGCGCAGGTAAAACCACACTCTCGCGTCTGCTGCTGGAGCGCGACGATAATCTGCAGATGTCTATTTCCGTTACCACGCGCGCCAAGCGCCCGAATGAGCAAGACGGTGTCGATTATTATTTTGTGACCAAAGATGAATATGCCGACATGGCAAAAAAGAATGAGCTGCTCGAGCGTGCCGAAGTGTTTGGCAACTCCTATGGCACACCACGCAAACCGGTGATGGAAGCGTTAGAGGAAGGCCGCGACGTGCTGTTTGATATTGATTGGCAGGGCACGCAGCAACTGCAAAAAAGCCAACCCAAGGACGTGGTGACGATTTTTATCCTTCCGCCTTCGATGAAAGAACTAGCGAGCCGTTTGCAAAAACGCGCGCAGGATTCTGAAGATGTGGTGAAGTACCGCATGGAAAAAGCGGCGGGCGAAATCAGCCACTGGAACCTGTATGAATATGTCATTATCAATCACGACATCACCCGCAGCTTAGAGGACATCAGCGCCATTGTGCGTGCCGAACGTCGTAAGCGCGACCGCCAGCAAGGCATGGCGGATTTTGTCCGCTCACTAATAGGATAGGGGAAGCAGCCATGATCTCCATGCATTCGTGGGTGTTCAGGCTGATGCTTCTACTGGTTACATTGTTGCCACCGGTGGCAATGGTTTCAGGCCTTGGTGTGGTGCCGGTGTTTTTGCTGATGGCGGTGCCGATTATTCCAGTTTGCCTCACACAAAAAAATAACTCGCCGTTTGCCAATGGCTTCATCATTGCGTTTGCTCTGTTCTTTAGCTGGGCGTTGATTTCATCTTTCTGGGCAACCGACTTAGAAAATGCGCTGGGTACATGGGTGCGGCTGGTGCTGCTTATTGTACTGGGTTTTGCTTTGCTCAAAGGCGTAAGCCGCATGAACGAAGAGCAGAAATACGCCATCGATAAGCGCCTGTGCTTTGGCATGCTGGTTGCACTTTTGATGGTGGTGTTTGAGGTGATGACGCAAGGCTGGGTTATCACCGCGCTTAAAAATCTTATTGGCGGAAAGAGCGCAGAATATGACCCAAACGTGATGAATCGTGGGCTGACATTTGCCGTATTGCTCTACTGGCCTTTTGCTATGGCGATGCACCGTGTGCTGCTTCACCGCCACCGTATGCCAATACGTAAAGCGGTGCAGATGAACTTGCTGCTGTGGGTTGGTGCGGGTTCTTTGCTCGTGCAGCTTGAAAGCCTTTCTGCCACGTTGGCCTTTGCTGCTTCAACGGTAGTGTTTGTATTCAACCGTATTTTCCGTGGGCGCCTCACGCTCTTGATCGGTGCAGGCATTGTGATGTGTGTGCTTGCCACCCCTTATTTAATGGGGCAGCTGAATTCCGATAAATACTCAGCACAGCTGGCAAAGGTGCCAGCTTCTGCGGAACACCGCTTATATATCTGGAGCTTCGCGCTTGAGCGTGCGCAGGAAAAACCATTTGCGGGCTGGGGTTTTAACAGCTCACGTAATATTCCAGGCGGCGATGTGCTGATTCAATTTACTGAAGCTGGAAAAACAGATGATCGCAAATTGTTGCCTGTGCACCCGCATAATCAGGTGCTGCAAATCTGGCTTGAGCTTGGCTATGTTGGTTTGGCACTTTTCGTTGCGGTGCTTGGTTATGGGGCTTACGCCATTAATTTCAGCCACCTCTCTCCGGCAGAAAAATCTTCCGCCACAGCGGCGCTCAGTTGCTATATCGTCATCGGTTATATGTCGTATGGTGTGTGGCAATACTGGTGGATAGCCTCTGGCTTATTGTGCTGGATTTTAGCGCGCAGCACCGCCAGCATTGATGCTCATGCGCATAGCCGCGCCATGTCCACGAACTGATTCACTGTTAGGTTCTCTGGCCTTAGCGTGCCATCGATGCCGCACTTAGCTAGCACTGCTTCCGGATTGCTTGTCACCTGCTTTAAGCTACTGCGCAGCATTTTTCGGCGCTGGCCGAATAGCTTCATACACACATGCTCCATCGCGGGGAACAGTGCGTAATCCACGCCAGATTTTTTAGGGCTCAGAGAAACCACGGCAGAAGTTACTTTGGGCGGTGGGAAGAAGGCCTGTGCGCTCACATCAAATTCCTTGCGCACATCGCACAGCCACTGGCACATCACAGCAAGGCGGCCGTAATCGCCCGTGTCCGGCACGGCGGCAATGCGGTCCACCACTTCTTTTTGGAACATCAGCGTCATGCGCTCAATGGCGGTGCCATGTTCCAGCCAGTTAATCAGCATGGGTGTGCCCACATTATACGGCAGGTTCGCCACGATTTTAATCGGCTTGCCTTTGGCAAGCGTGGTGATGTCCATTTTCAGGGCGTCTGCTTCCAGTAACGTAAACCGCCCGTGCGAGGCTTCCACCAGCGGTTCGAGCGCTTCCATGCAGCGCGGGTCTTTTTCAATGGCAGTGAGATTGTCTGCGCCTTCAATCAGCAGTGCGCGGGTCAGGCCACCGGGGCCGGGGCCTACCTCAATAACGGAATAGCCTTTTAAGGTTCCGGCGGCGCGGGCGATGCGGCGCGTCAAATTCAGGTCGAGCAGAAAATGCTGGCCGAGCGCTTTGCGAGTGAAGAGGCCGTGCTTGTCGATTACCTCGCGTAGGGGCGGCAAGGCTAATACGGGGTCATCCGCAGGATTCGCCGCCGCAGGGCTCATAGACGTTTTTCGATGTAGGCTTTGTCGCGCAGGCTAGCAATATAGCGGCGCGCTTCCAGTTCCATTTTGCGTAAGGTCAGGAAGTCGCGGATGCGGCCTTCATCCGGATTCGCTTCGGCCTGGCTTGCAGTGCTGCTGGCTTTTTCTTTTTTGTTCAGCACTTTTAAAATCAAATAGCCACGGGGTGAACGCACGGGCAGGGTGATCTTCCCGACTTCAAGCCCATCAAGCGCTTGGCGTAGCGTAGGCTCTAAATCTTCCAGCGCCAGCCAGCCGATAACGCCTTTGGTGTCAGACGTGCTGCTGGTGGAAAATTCTTTTGCCACCGAGGCGAAATCTGCGCCGTTGCTTAATTCTTCAAACAGTTTTGCAGCGAGTTGCTGCACGTTCTGCTCTTCATCTTTATTGGCGACAGGCAGCACAATTTCAGCCAGTTCCATTTCAGTAACGCCTTTGGCGATTTGCACTTTTGCTTTTTCCACTGCGTCTTTTACTTCCTGGTCGGAAAGCTTAATTTGCGGGCGGATTTTCTTGTAGATAACTTTAGTCCACAGAATCTGCGATTCGACCTGCGCTAAAATAGCGTCCTTGTCGAGGCCTTGCTTGGCGATGTAATCGTCGAGCTTTCCAGTGGGCACATTATTCTGTTTTTCAAGCTCAGAGCGTGCGCGGGCGGCTTCTGTATCTGTCATTTTAATTTCAAGCTTTTTGGCCTCCTGCCGTTGCAGGCGCTCATCAATCATAATCTGGAGTAGCTGCGGTGTTAATTTAGCACGGGTTTCGGCTTTGTCGGGCAACTTGGTAGCATGGAAGGCAATCTTCATGCGGTTGTTTAGTTCGCGGCGGGTAATCACTTCGTCATTCACCAATGCGACAATGTCAAAATTCACCGGCGCTGCCTGCACAAGGCAGGGCAGTAAAACCATAAAGGTAAACAGGAGAAAAATCTTTTTAATCATGCGCCATCTAAACTACTGAACATTGCCAGTATTACACTACTTTACGGCGCTAGTTCAAGTTTTTAAAGCCGATTTCCAGCATGAAGAAGGTCGAGGGTTCAATATCGCGGTCGCGGATGAATTCCCTACCGAATTGGCCACTAATCGAGAGGCATTCATTGTGGAAGACAAGGCCGGAACCTGCGGAAATCAAGCCGCCATCATCCGAAAGGTCGCGGCGGGCGTAACCGTTTACCGTCCATTCCTGTGACAAATCATAGGCAATGGATGTCGCAATTTCCTCGCGGTCAAGTTCAGGCCGCGCAGCGATATCTTCGCTTAACAACACATAGGCACCCGTTAGCCTTAAGGGGCTGAAGTCGAGCGCGGCTTCAATTTCGTTGCGGTGGGGGTCAAAATCTTCCATGTCGAGCCTGAAGCGGTAGGAAAGCTCAAGATTCTGTCCATTTTTAAAGCTCACGCGGCCGACATAGTCAGAAAAATTCTCTTTAAGGCCAGATTCCTCGCGGAACTGATCATCTTCCTTCAAGCGGTAACTTTGGCCGAGCAGGAAGTTCATGCGGCTGCCGTTGGTGCCATATACACCGCCGCGCATCCCGTAATTCGCGCGCGGGCCGCCTTCCACCCTGTCGAGACCGGTGAAGTGGTTGCTGCTGAATAGGTTCACGTCGGAAAGCTCAACTTCTTGGCTATCTTCGTTCGGGATTTTATTCGGGTTGCCACCGTGAGGGCTTAAAATAATATTTGCCACGGGTTCAACGAACACGTGCGAGTTCTCAGAATACTTTGCCAGCGGAAGGCTCCATTCCACTTGCGTTTCCGGAATCACGCGTCCGGCAGTGCCGTTCTGTTCATCGGTTGGCACAATCGGGTCTGGTACATCGCTCACGTGATACCCATCCGCGCGCAGGCTGGTGCGTACTTCAAACGAATGGCCGTTATTCGTCACATAGGGCAGCTTCCAGCCGCCCTTGAATGACACGCGGCGGCTTTCAATCCCTTCGCCGCGGCTCAACGCCATTAAATTGGAATCCAGCATAAAGCGTGAGCCACGCCAGCCAGCTTCGGTTTCATGGTGGGTGGTAACAATCGGCAGCACCAGTGGTGTGGTGTCTGGGTCGTCATCGGCATTTAGGCCTTGGAAGGTCAGGCCATCCGCCGTGATGTAATTGCGTCCGGTAAGGCGGTTCACATAAGCGCGCGAGGTTAACAAGTCCTCATTGCCGAACTTATAACGCTGCAAGTAGGTGTCGTCGGTTGAGCGCTTGCCGTTAAAGCCCCACACCAAGTCGTCTTTTAGGGCGAACTCGCCTTTGCCTTCGATGTGGCCGCGCAGGTCGCGTCCGGTTGTGCGGAAGCCCAATTCATCACGCTGTTTGGGGTTGGTGACGCTGCCGGTCAGCTCATATTGGCCTTGGTCGGTCAGGTGGCGGAATTCGCCAATCATTACCGGCCCTTCGTTACTGGTCAGGAACGGGGTAATGGTGGCGTCCATGTTGGGTTCAATGCTCCAGTAATACGGCACCTTGGCGGTTACGCCCAGTGTGCTGATGCTGCTGTAGCTTGGCATCAAAAACCCGCTTTTGCGTTCAGCCCCTGGTGCGGCGTGTGAAAGGTAAGGGGTGTATAAAATCGGCACGCCGTAATATTCCATCGTCGCGTTTTTGTAGTAAACGCGTTCTTTTTCGTCATTCAGCGTCACTTCATCGGCTTTGAGCTGCCAGGTGGGTGTTTTGGGTTTGCCATTGCTGCAAATTTTGCACGGGCTATACACCGCATCGCGCAATTGCATTAGGTCTTTGTTGAAGCGCTCGGCACTGTTTGAGGCAAGCAGTGAGCCATCTTTCATGCGTGCATTGAAGTTTTGGATGATGCCTTTTTTCATGTCATCCTTCAATTCCACCTCGTCGGCGAAATACACGTTGCCGTCTGGCTCCATCAGGCTCACATCGCCACGAGCCAGCACCATGCCAGTAATCTGGTCATATGCCAGCTCTTCTGCTATCAACACGCGGCCTTGCTGCACGATTTCCACATTCCCCAGCGCCATCACCAATTGCTGTTCGGGGTTATAGGAAAGCACATCAGCCTCAATCGTAACGGGCTGGTCAGAAACGGTGATATTCTTGTTGAGAGCGGCGTTGGTGGTAGTGGGGGCAATAAAAAATGCGCCCAGCAGCACTGTGCTTGCGCATAAAAAAGCCTTAAGGCTTGGGGGAGGAACTACCTGTTTCACTCTAAAAAAGCCACTGTGGTTTTACCTAAACGACACTATGAGAAGTGTAACAAAACACAGGGGTAAGTCCAGATAATTGCTACATTTTTAGGCAGCAGGGTTTAGCCATCTTCAAGATGGAGCAAAGTAGCAACACTTGCCAGTAGCACCGCAGATACTGGTACCCAAGCGGCAACAATAATCGGTAATTTTCCTGAAAGACCAAAGGCTCCGATAAGGTCATTAAAGAAATAGATTAAGAATGCAGTGAACACGCTGAGTGTAATCATCAGCGCGTGTTTGCCTTGGCGTTGCGGGCGCATCGAGAAGATGGCGGCCACCAGCACCATGGCTGCATAAAACAGTGGGCTGACCAGAATGGAGTGCCAGTGCAAACGGTGGCGCAGTGCCGAGAAACCTGCTTCCTTTAGTGTTTCGATGAAGGTGGGAAGCGCCCAGAATGAAATGGTTTCCGGCGGTGAGAAGCTGTCGTGAATCTGCGCGAGCGTCAGTTCGGTTTCAAGGAAAAATTCTGGCACGTGCTGGGCAGGCTTGTCGGGGTAAGTGATAATCACATCATGCAACTGCCAAAAATCATGGGCGAGTTTGGCGCGGCTGGCATCAATACGCTGAACGAACTTGTCTTTATCGGCAAAAACAAAAATCGTTACTTCATGCAGCTCTCCGTCATTCTGCCCTGCGTGTAGTGCATGAATAATGCTTTCCCCTGTGTCGCCGCCCGGCGCACCCGAACTATTCTTTTGCCGCAGCCATAAGCCGGAGGATGAAACCGCCAGCGAGCTGATTTGCCCTTTTAGGTATTTGCTTTCCAGTCGCTCATTTTTAGACAGCATCACGCAGGCGAGCGGGTTAAACACTGTTACCATAAACACGCCGATAGCAGCTGCCGCACATACCACAGGTGCTAAAAATTGCCACACAGAAACACCGGCTGCGCGGGCGATGATAAGTTCTTGGTTGCGCGTGAGGCGGGAAAGGGTAATCACCGCGCTCACAAGCATAATAAATGGCGTGAGCTTTTGCACCAGCGAGGGGAATTTCAGCAGCACCATTTCCATCATGATAAGGAAGGAGATGTTCTTATTATAGGAACGGCGCAACACCTCGGCGGAATCAATCAGGATAATAAGACCCACGAATACACCGAGAATCATCAGCGTGCTCTGTAAGAATTGCCGAACAATGTAATATGACAACGTGAAAGGAAGCCTCATGATGCTATGCCTTTATTGTTGCGTATGAACCACCTTTTTTTACGCGCATTGCGCAACATGAAGAACAGCATGGAGCCGCTCGTAGCAAAAATAACTAGATACATTGCAGGAATAACGGCTGGGTTATTTGATGCCATGTTTTTCATCGAAAGCCCTAAGGTTAAAAGCCCCACCACAAGGCCTGTGGAAACAAGAATACGGCGGTTTAAGCCACGGCGGTTGAACTCACCCAGCGTGAACGGCAGCAGCGCTGCCAAAGCCATCAACATATTATAAAGTGGCCATGTCAGGCGGTTGTGGCCTTCGGCGCGCAGCTTGGGCAAAAATTGCGAGGCGGTATCGTCGCGCGGCCAGAATAATTCATCGAGGTAACGTTCGTCCGGCTCGCGCCAGCGCACCTGCGTGGTGCCGGCAAAGCTGCTGAGGTCGAGCGCGTAGCGTTCAAAATAGAGCAGCGAGAGCTGCCCGTTCTTGCGGTCTACTTCCTGACGGTTACCATTGATAAGAATAAAGCGTGGTCCGCCTGTGGCACGAATCAGTTGGCCTTCTTCTGCCATCATGGTGATGGGTTTCGTGAGATCACGGTTATCGTGCACCAAGAGTCCCTTCATCATACCATTGTCGCCGGATTCGCGGATGTAAACCGTAAGCCCCTTAATCGGCGTATTGAAAACGCCTTCTTGTAGCAACAGCGAGGCATAATTGTCGCGGATGAAAGCCTGCATGTCTTTAAATTCGCGGTACGAAGTAGGTTGCACATAGAGCGTAATGGAATAACTGATGCATGTGGCAAGTACTGCTATCATCAGCGCGGGTTTGATAATTTCTAATTTGGAAAGTCCGGCGCTTTTCAGCGCCACGAGTTCACTTTCTACAGATAGTTTGTTGTAGGCGTGGACGATACTCACCACCAGCGCAACGGGAATAACCACCGCCAGCAGCGAGGGTATGAGCAGTACCGAAAGATATAAGAAGCTTGTTACGTTCAGACCGCGATTGATGATAAGGTCAATAAAGCGCAGTGACTGCGTGAGCCAAATGATGCAGGTGATGGAAAGGCTAATCAGCACGAAGGGGCCGAGTATCCGGCTGGCAACATAGCGAACATAGTGTTTCAGGATATTGCGCATCACTTCATATTCTGTCTTGATTCTGGCACGTGGCATCTATACATCATTTACTGTGCCTTTGTAACTTAAACCCTGCTTAACTTTAATGAGGTTATATACTATGGAAATCCAATTTTCAAAGCCAACACTTCCGTCAAAAGCTGTTGCGGTTGTTCTGGTTGGGGAATCCTTAAAGCTTTCTCCCACGGCAGAGGCATTGGATAAAAAAGCAGGCGGTGCCATTAAAAAGGCCATCAAGGCAGCAAAATTCAAAGGCAAAAAAGGTAAAACCGTCACGGTGCTGGCCGCTGCAGGGCTTGATGCTGTTGTGGTTGCAGGGCTTGGCAAAGAAGCCGATATCGATGAACTTTCGGCGCAGGCGGTGGGCGGTGCGGTTGTGCCGCTGCTGAACGCGCTGCGTGCAGAATCTGCCACGGTGGTGGCGGAAGCCTCCTCCAAAAAACTGAAAGCGGCGGACGTTGCAGCGCATGTGGCCTATGGCGCGGCGCTGAAAAGCTACCGCTTCGACAAATACTTCACCAAAATGGAAGACGACAAAAAACCGTCGCTCAAAAAAATCACGGTAGCGGCACAGGATAGCCAAAAGGCCTCCGGCCTGTTCGCGAAGCTTGACAAAGTGCGTGCAGGCGTGTTCCTCGCGCGTGACGTGGTCACTGAGCCGCCGAACGTCATTTACCCTGCATCCTATGCCGAACGCATCAAAAAAGAACTCACCCCGCTGGGCGTGAAGGTTGAAGTTCTTGGTGTGAAGGAAATGACGAAGCTGGGCATGGGCTCGCTCTTAGGTGTGGGGCAGGGCAGTGTGCAGGAATCTAAAATGGTTATCATGCAATATAACGGTGGTGCTGCGGGCAAAACGCCGCTGGCGTTTGTGGGCAAAGGCGTCACGTTCGACACGGGTGGTATTTCCATTAAGCCATCCACCGGCATGGAAGACATGAAATACGACATGGGCGGTTCCGCTGCCGTAGTCGGCACCATCCGCGCACTGGCAGGCCGCAAAGCCAAAGTAAACGCCGTGGGTGTGGTTGGTCTGGTGGAAAACATGCCATCTGGTTCCGCGCAGCGCCCGAGCGACGTGGTAACGTCGATGTCCGGCCAAACGATTGAAGTGCTGAATACGGATGCAGAGGGTCGCCTCGTGCTGGCCGATGCACTGTGGTACACGCAAGGGCGCTTCAAACCCAAATTCATGGTGAACCTTGCAACCCTCACAGGCGCGATTGTTATCTCCCTCGGCAGTGAATATGCTGGTATCTTCTCAAATAACGATGAGTTGTCCGAGCGCCTCATTAAAGCGGGTGAAAAGGTGAACGAAAAACTGTGGCGCTTCCCGCTGTCGGACGCATATGACCGCCAGATTGATTCCAAAATTGCGGACATGCAGAACATCGGCAACGAGCGCGGCGCGGGCTCTATTACCGCGGCGCAATTCCTCCAGCGCTTTGTGAATAAAACCGCGTGGGCGCATCTGGACATTGCCGGTGTGGCGTGGACGAAAAAGAATCTCGACACCACTCCTGAAGGTGCAACCGGTTTCGGTGTGCGCTTGCTCGACAGGCTGGTGGCCGATTATTACGAGAAATAGCCATGGCAGAAGTCAGCTTTTATCACCTCACGAGCACGCCGCTGGAAAAAGCACTTCCCCTGCTGATGGAGAAGGTGTTGGCCAGCGGCAAGCGTGGCCTTGTGCTAGTGAAAGAAGAAGCCAAGCTCAGAACGCTCGATAATGTTCTGTGGACGTATAGCTCGCCCAAATTCCTGCCGCACGGCACGGAAAAAGATGGTCAGGCCGAAAAGCAGCCGATTTTTCTTACCCAAAAGGAAGAAAACCCCAACAAGGCCGAAATGCTGGTGCTGGTGGATGGGCAGGAGCCTGCCTTTTTGCCGCAATTTTCCCGCGTGCTGGATGTGTTCGATGGGCGGGATGAAATTCAGCTTGCTGCAGCCCGCGCCCGTTGGGCAAAATACAAACAGCAGGGGCTGAAAACCAAGTATTTCCGCCAGAATGAAAAAGGCGGTTGGGAAGAGGCGGCCTAGAGCCTTCCCGCCAGTTTACACTTTTTTGTTGCAAACTGTAGTTAAATGGTTAAATTCGCTCCACAATTTTAGGTTAATAAAGAACGGATATCCCCCATGGCGATCGAACGTACGCTTTCTATCATTAAGCCGGATGCGACCAAAAAGAACATCACTGGCAAAATCAATGCACGCTTTGAAGAAAAAGGCCTGCGCATTGTAGCGCAGAAGCGCGTTTTTTTAAGCCGTCGCGAAGCACGCCTGTTTTATGCGGTGCACAAAGAGCGCCCCTTCTTTGACGAACTGGTAGAATTCATGGTGTCTGGCCCAGTGGTGGTGCAGGTGCTTGAAGGCGATAACGCCATCGCGAAGAACCGCGAAATCATGGGTGCAACAGACCCGAAAAAAGCCGACAAAGGCACGATTCGCGCTGACTTTGCTGACAGCATTGGCGAAAACTGCGTACACGGTTCTGATGCGCCTGAAACGGCTCGCGGCGAAGTGGCATTCTTCTTCAGCGAAATCGAAATCGTTGGCTAGTTAGCTAAACAGATTTTAAGAATACTAAAGGCCGGGGCTGATTAAAAAGCCACCGGCCTTTGTGTTTGTGGCGACTTTTCCGTCTGCCTTTACCTTGCCTTCGGCAATCAGCTTCAGCGCAGCCGGCACGGTTTTGTGCTCCACTTCCAGCACGCGTGCGGCGAGGGTTTCAGCGGTGTCGCCATTCAGCACCGGCACGGCGGCTTGCATAATAATCGGGCCTGCATCCATTTCCGGCACCACGAAATGCACTGTGCAGCCGCTCAGCTTCACGCCGCTTTTAATCACGTCTTCATGGGCATGCGCGCCTTTAAAAGCGGGCAGCAACGAAGGGTGAATGTTAATCATTTTGCCTTCCCATTTGCGCACGAAGCCGGGGGTGAGTAAGCGCATGAAGCCCGCAAGGCACACGAAATTTGCGCCGCTTTTCACAATCGTTTCATGCAAGGCGGCGTCAAATGCGTCACGCCCGTCAAACTCTTTATGATTCACCACATGGGTTTTAATGCCTGCCGCCTTGGCGCGGTCGAGCCCCTTGGCATCGGCTTTGTTTGAGATAACGGCAACGATTTCGGCGGGGTAGTCAGGCTGTTTAGCGGCATCAATCAGCGCCTGTAGGTTACTTCCCCTGCCAGAAATCAGCGCTGCTACTTTCAGTAGTTTTGCCATGCTTTACTTCAAAAACTGCCCAGTATTTTTATACACCACGCGGTTGGATTTTTTGGCGGTAATTTTGCCAAGCTCCACCGCGCCTTTGAGTAATTTTTTGGCTTTTGCGGCGTCTTTTTTATCGACCACGATAATCATACCGATGCCGCAATTGAATGTTTTCAGCATTTCGCTGTTTTCTACGCCGCCTGCTTTGGCAAGCCACTTGAACAGGGCGGATTGTTTCCATGCGCTAAGGTCCACTTCCGCCGATACATTTTTCGGCAGTACGCGCGGCAGGTTTTCGGTAATGCCACCACCCGTGATGTGCGCCATGGCTTTTATCACCCCTGCTTTAATCGCAGGCTGGCAGGCTTTTACATAAATAATCGTCGGGGTGAGCAGCACTTGTCCCAGTGTGCGCTTGGTGTCAAACGGCGCTTTGTCGTTATAGGTCAGGCCTTGCGTGCTTAAAATATAACGCACCAGCGAGTAACCGTTGGAATGCACGCCGCTTGAGGGCAGGCCTAGCAGCACGTCGCCCGCTTTCACGCCTTTTTTCGGCAGGATGTTTTTGCGTTCCACGATGCCGACAGAAAATCCGGCAAGGTCATATTCATCGGCACTGTAGATACCGGGCATTTCGGCGGTTTCACCGCCCACAAGCGCGCAGCCTGCTTGCTTACAGCCGTCGGCGATGCCTTTAATTACCTGCGCGGCGTTGTCGGCATTGAGTTTTCCGGTAGCAAAATAATCGAGGAAAAAGAGCGGCTCTGCACCCTGCACAATCAAATCATTCACGCACATGGCCACAAGGTCGATACCAATAGTGTCATGTTTATTCAGGCTAATGGCCAGCTTCAGTTTGGTGCCCACACCGTCGGTGGAAGAAACCAGCACGGGGTCTTTATAATTGAGGGGCTTCAGGTCAAACAATCCGCCAAATCCGCCAAGGTCGGCGTCGGCGCCTTTGCGGCGCGTGGCGCGGGCGAAGGGTTTAATCAGGTCAACAAGGCGGTTGCCTTCGTCGATATTCACACCTGCCTTGGCATAGGTGGTTTTGCTGTTTTTCTTTGCCACAGATTTGTTCCAGATTAGGGTAGAAACATGGAAGCAATCACTTTATAACTTCCTAGCGGCGCATACATTAGTGCGAATTAGCCGTAAGCACAAGGGTGCAATATGCAGGGTTTAAAAATCTTTTTCGCCATATTCCTATGCCTTTCCGGCATTTGGCCGCTTTCCGCCCACGCTCAGGAAAATTTTACCATCAAACAGGTCGAAATTTCGCGCTCAGCCGCCAATTCTGAGCTTTCGCGGGTTGAGGCGCTTGAGGCAGCGCAGGAAGCCGCGTTCAAGCAGCTTTTGGAGAGCATCACCCTGCCGCAGGACCGTAGCCGTATCCCAGACCTTTCGTCACAGGGTATTAGCAATCTGGTCGCCGGGTATGAGGTGGCAGACGAAAAAGTGGGTGAAAAAACCTATAAAGCCAGCTTTACGGTTACTTTCGACCGCAAAAAGGTGGAAGGGTTTTTAAACGGCCTCGGTGTAACGTTTGTTGAAAATGTTAGCCCCTCGGTGTTGGTGTTACCGATTTTCCAAAAAGGAAGCGAAGTGCTGCTGTGGGAAAAGGCAAACATCTGGCGCGATGCCTGGGCAAAGGCTTCCTCCACGCAGAAAACATTGCCGCTGGTTGTACCGCTGGGTGACCTGGAAGACATTACCTTGGTGGGGGTAGAAGACGCTTTTTCTGGTCAGTTTTCTGCGCTTTCCAAGCTGGCAAAGAAATACGATGCCGGAAGGGTGCTGATTGCCGAGGCCGTGTATGAAGAAGAGCCAGTAACAAAAAGGCCAACGCTGGAAGTAATCCTGCGTGTGGTGCAGAAAGAAACGATTTTAGACCGCTCCAAACACACGTATAACGGGCAGGTCGGCATGGATAAGAAAGTGCTGCTTGAGCGCTCGGCAAAAGAGGCCATTGTCCGCGTGGCAGAAAGCCTTAAAAATACGGCCATCCAGCAAAGCGGCGAAAGCAAAGACGAGCAGCAGATTACGGTGGATATTCCCATCAATAACATCGCCCAATGGCACCGCCTTAAAAAAGATATTACAAAAGTGCAGGGTGTGAAGGCCATGCGCGTGGAAAATATTGCCAGCAATCGCGCGCGGGCAACTCTCACCTATCAGGGGGATTTCTCCACGCTCACCTATTTCTTGCACCAGTCGGGCTATGTGCTTAAAAATAACAAAGATGGCCAGTGGTGGCTCACGCCAAAATAAAAAGAGGAAACCATGCAATCGATTTACGTTAAAGCGCTTTTCTGGGTATGCCTTGTGGTGTTGGCGGGCTATTTTGTGGCCGCAATTAACGATGTGCTGCTGCCGTTTGTGGTGGGTATTTTACTGGCCTATTTCCTTGACCCTCTGGCAGATAAAATGGAAGCCTCCGGCATCTCACGCGGCATTGCGGCGCTGCTGATTGTGGTGGTGTTTTCTGGCATTTTTATTGGCGCTCTTGCCTTTATTTTGCCCATCATGGTTGAGCAGTTCACCACACTTGCAAAGAATATTCCGGGTTACATTTCTGAGGCGAGCGATAAATACGCGCCACTTGTGCTGGAAATTATCGATGGCGTAGATGAAAATGCCGTCAGCAAAATCAAAGAATCTGCCACAGGCTATGCCACCCAAGCGCTGGGCATTGGCGGGAATCTTGCAGCAGGTGTATTTAAATCCGGCATGGCGTTTTTGAATATCGTGTCGCTTATTTTTATCAGCCCCATCGTGGCGTTTTACATTCTGCGCGACTGGGACCATATCAAAAGCAAAATCGACAGCTGGCTGCCGCGCAAGTCTGCCAAAGTCATTCGTGAACAACTGCATTTGATGGATAGGGGCATCTCCGGCTTCATCCGTGGGCAGACGAACGTATGCATGCTGCTCGCCATTTTTTATGCCACGGGCCTGAGCGCAGTTGGCTTAAGCTATGGTGTGCTGATTGGCATCCTGACCGGTCTACTGTCTTTCATTCCTTACATGGGCATGCTGGTGGGCACGGTGCTGGGGCTTTCGGTGGCGTTCTTCCAAACGCACGACATCACTCATGTGTTGATGGTGGCGGCTGTGTTTGCTGTGGGGCAATTTGTGGAAGGCAATTTCATTACGCCGCGTCTGGTGGGCGATAAAGTAGGCCTCCATCCAGTATGGATTATTTTTGCGCTGCTCTCCGGCGGTGCGCTGTTCGGCTTCTTAGGCGTGCTGATTGCTGTGCCATTGGCGGCGATTGTGGCAGTGCTCGTGCGCTTTGCCATCGAGCAATATCTTGCCAGCAGCCTCTATACAGAAAAGCCAAAAGCAGGCGCAAAGGCAAAGCGAGCAAAATAACATGCCGCAGCAACCATTGCGTTTTGAAAGCAAGGCCGACTACTCTGCCGAAAATTATGTGGTGTCTAACGCCAACACAGCTGCCGCTGCGTTGCTGCTGAACGATACGCCGTGGATGGGCCATGCGCTCGTACTGGTGGGGGCGGCAGCATCTGGTAAAACGCACTTGGCGTCTATTTGGGCGGCGCAGCATCAGGCTACATTTTTAAATGCGGCGAAGCTTGCCGAGCAGGCATTAGAGCCGCAACTACGTTTCGTGGTGGTAGAAAATATCGAGCAGCTTGCATCTGAAACGGCATTATTTCATCTGCTTAATCACATCAAGGAGCAGGGGGGTAAAATATTGCTGACCTCTGAAGTGGAATTAGAATCGCTGCCGCTACGCTTGCCAGATTTACGCTCCCGTTTGCTGGCGGCACAGCGTGTGCGCATTGATGCGCCAGATGATACGTTGCTTCGCACAGTGCTGCTGAAGCAACTCGCCGACCGCCAACTTAAAGTATCGCCTGAAGTGGTGAATTACCTCATTGCACGTATGCCACGCACCTTCAGTGCGGCAATGGATGTTATCACGGCACTCGACAGCACCTCGCTAGAACAGCGCCGCAACATCACCATCGCGTTGGCGCGCGAAGTGCTCGAAAAAGCTTTTGGGCAAAACTCTCTTTTATAACGCGGCTATTCGCTGTCGAGTTCTCTCGGGAAAGTGAAATGCTTCAGCGTGCCTTCTGCTTTATACGCATCCCACCATGTATCAGAATCCAACTCAATCACCGCTAATACGCCAGTGGGGAAGTTTTCTGTCATGCTGTGGATGAGCGTTTCGTTGCCATGTTCGGTCAGGCGCATGGCAAGTAAATGCAATCCGGGGTTATGTCCCACCAGCAAAACGCTTTTATGTGCGTCATCCGTCTGCCGGATAACTTCAATCAATTCTTCAGCGCTGGCGAGGTAAATATCATGACGGTATTCCGTGGGCACGGTTTTGCCGAAATGCTTCAGCACTAGCTCTGCCGTGTGGGTGGTGCGTTTGGCATCTGAGCAGAGCACCTGCGTGAAATCTGCTTTTATCGCGGTCAGGTAATGCCCGATAGCTTCGCACGCTTTAATACCCTTGGGGTGTAAAATGCGACCATGGTCGGAAATTAATTTTTTATGGGGCTGGCCTGCTTTAGCGTGGCGCAGAATATAAATACGTTTCATACTTTTTATCTCTGATTCCCCGCAAACATAGCGTAAGTGAGCGTCGCTTGTCCAAAATTTATTCTGGTGTGTGGGCATAAAAAAACGGGCGTAAAACCGCCCGTTTTTCTTCTTGGTTGTGGTGGACTTTTTTAAGCTTCAGCCAGCAGTGTCTGCTTTTTTTTCGGCGTACCCTTGCCTGTGGCGGCAGCGGCGGCTTTATTGACCGTGGCTTTGCCAGCAGAGGCTTTGGCAGCACCTGAAGCTTCTTGTTCTTTACCGGTTTCAGGGTCACGCATAATGTAACCACGTCCCCAGAGTGTTTCGATATAATTTTCGCCTTCAGCGGCATCCTGCAATTTTTTGCGCAGCTTGCACACGAACACGTCGATAATTTTCAGTTCAGGTTCATCAATGCCGCCATACAGGTGGTTGAGGAACATTTCTTTGGTAATCGGTGTACCTTTGCGTAAGGAGAGCAGCTCAAGAATCGCATATTCCTTGCTCGTCAGGTGCAGCGGCTTGTTATCCACCACCACCGAGCGCTCATCCATATTAATGGTGACTTTACCGGTGCGGATAACAGATTCAGAATGACCCTTAGAACGGCGAACAATCGCCTGAATGCGGGCTACCAGCTCACCTTTATTAAACGGCTTGGTAACATAGTCGTCAGCACCGATGCCGAGGCCGCGGATTTTGCTGTCAGAACCATTTAAGCCGGAAAGAATGAGGATGGGAGTTTTAATTTTATTTGCGCGGAAGCGGCGCAGCACCTCGAAACCATCAATATCAGGGAGCATCATGTCGAGGATTACAATATCGTAATCATAAAGTTGGCCGATTTCCAACCCTTCTTCACCCAGCGCGGCGGTATCGCAGACGATACCCTCAGATGCCAACGCGAGTTCAATAGATTTGGCTGTCGACGGATCATCTTCTACCAGAAGTACTCGCATCCCAAACTCCCCCTCTATTTTGTTGCACTTAGGTTCAGAAAGTGGCTATCCTAACCAAAAGCACGCTATAGTATAAATGTTAACATTTTATTAACGGAAACACTACCGTTTTGTAAAAAATGGTAACTTTTTTTTAATAAACAATAACTTAAGTTGTTTCATTTTCATACAGGCGTTTTATAAACCATAGGTATTTCAGTAGATTACGCCGTGGCAGACCCAATCGACATTAGCATACGCAAACTTAAAGAAATTAACGACCGCGAAGTCTACGGCAAAGTGACCGCCGTGCAGGGTCTGTTAATTGAGTGCGCGGGCCTGGAAGGCATGGTCAGCATTGGCTCGCGCTGCCGAATTGTCACCACCAATGGCCGCGAAGTGGGCGTGGAAGTGGTGGGCCTGCGTGCAGGCATCGCCATGATGATGCCGTTTACCGACGTTGAAGGTATTGGCAGCGGTTGCCGCGTGATTATCGAGAAAAACGAAGCCGTCGCTTTCCCGCATATGGCGTGGAAAGGCCGAATTCTTAACGCATTTGCCGAACCGATTGATGAAAAAGGCGCACTGCAGATGGGCGAGGTGGCGTATCCGTTCCGCGCGAACCCGCCTCCGGCGCATAAGCGTTTACCGGTGCGCGGCAAAATGGATTTAGGTGTGCGCGCCGTGAACACATTCCTTACTTGCTGCCGTGGGCAGCGTATGGGCATTTTTGCAGGCTCCGGCGTAGGTAAATCCATGCTGATTTCGATGCTGACGAAATATTGCACAGCAGACGTAAAGGTTATCGGGCTGATTGGTGAACGTGGCCGCGAAGTGCACGAGTTCATCCATGAATATCTGGGTGCCGAAGGCCTTGAAAAAGCCGTAGTGGTGGTGGCAACCTCAAATGAATCGGCGCTGGTGCGTAAGCAGGCGGCGTATCTTACTATGGCGATTGCTGAATTCTTCCGCGACCAAGAGCAGGAAGTGCTCTGCCTCATGGATAGCGTTACACGTTTTGCCATGGCACAGCGCGAGATTGGTCTTTCTGCAGGCGAGCCGCCTGCCACAAAAGGTTACACACCAACCGTATTTGTTGAGCTGCCAAAATTGCTGGAGCGCGCAGGGCCGGGCACAGGCAAGGGCTCCATCACCGGCTTATTCAGCGTGCTGGTGGAAGGCGACGACCATAACGAGCCGATTTCTGACGCAGTGCGCGGTATTTTAGATGGGCACATTGTGCTCGACAGGCTGATTGCCGAGCGTGGGCGTTTTCCGGCAGTGAATATTCTGCGCAGCGTGTCGCGTACTATGCCCGCTTGTAACACGCCGGAAGAAAATCAGATGGTAACAAAAGCGCGCCAGCTGATGGCAACCTATAATGACATGTCAGAGTTGATTAGACTCGGTGCCTACCGTAAGGGTAGTGACCCCGAAGTAGATTCGGCTATTTATTATCACGACAAGCTCGAAGACTTCCTGCGCCAGCAGCCGGAAGAAGCCTCAAATCTGGAGCTAGGTTACCAGCAGCTCGGCAAGATTTTAAACATGAAGCCGGTGCAAACTGTGCAGCAGCAGCCTAAGAAATGACGAAGTCGCTCAGCACACTCATTAAAATTCATAAACGTCGCTTGGATGATATGCGCAAGGAGTTGGCGATTTTACTCGACGCGCGCGACCAAACAGTTAAGCACCTCACCAATCTTGAAAAAGAAATGCAGACCGAGCAAAAACTGGCGAGCGAGTCAGAAGAAGGCCAGTTTACCTACACCAGCTACCTCAAGCGCTCCATACAAACGCGCGAAAGGCTGAGAGGCATTCTTATGGATGCAGAGCAGAAAATCCGCTTTCAGGAAGAGCGTATCCGCGCCGAGTTTGCCGAGCAGAAAAAATATGAAATCATGAAAGACCGCAAAGAGCGCGAGGAACAAGCCGAGGAAGACCGCCGCGAAGGCTTGATGCTCGACGAAGTGGGTATCAACAAATTCCTGCAAGACCGTAAGTCAGATACTAGCGCTTAATCGCGCCGAATTTTAGGTGGCAGGATTCCTGCTCACGGGTCAGCTCTAACCCGATTTTTTCCATCACATCGCGCCGAACAGCGGCAAAGCCATCGACCAGCACTTTTTCTACCGCATCGTAGGCTTTTGCCGCTTCGCGGTCTTTTAGCGCACGTACATGCGGTGTGTCATCATAGCGCGCTGCATGCGCGGCAGCATTTAATGTTCCAAGCAATGTTTCATCTGCGGCAAAAAAAGGTTCATTGGATCTACCAAGAAACATGTCAGCACGGTAGCGTTGCCGTTCTTTCATTTTGGCGAAAATATCAGCGCCATCTGCCCCGAAGTATTTTTCCGGCGGCTCATGGATGGTCTCTTTGAGCATTCTTAAGCCTTCGAGCTTTTGTGCCTTCGGTAAATCAGATGCAATAATTTTAAGGCTGAGCAGCACCACATCATTAAAATAGGCAGCCAGCATGGGTGAGCGCTCAGGCTGCGCCTCTTTATGGCCAAAAAAATATTCACTGCAAATGGCGAATTGTTCTGAAAGGCTTGAGCGGCTGTTATCCGTGTAGGTGCTGTTATGGCGCGTGACCATAATCATCCACAGCTGGTCGGCAAGGCCGCGCTCTTTGCTTTTGTCGATGGCAGAGGTTTTGGGGTTGTTCCTATCCAGCGTTACCAGCGTTTCGAACACGGGTGCGTTGGTGTGTTCAAGATATTTATCAAAACCATGCCCCATCTCATGAACCAGCACATTGTCGGTAAAAGGCAAAGCGATATAAGGCTTATAATCGGGGAGTTCTATAGGATAGGAAATATCGTACATCAGTCCTTTTATAACAAAATAGTGCGAGCATATCCCAACACTGCCCATGATGTTGCTGTCAGCAGTGAAGAGAATACGCTGCCCGCCTTTGGCAAAGGAGTTTGCCACGGTAGGGTTAATTTCTGCCATCGTGTGGAAGTCTTGTACCATCCAGTCTACGGCTGGCTGACCTCCGCTGAGGTTGCTACCAAGTTCATAAAGCTCAGAAAAATTTTGGGGTTTTACACGCTGATGCTTGTCGGTATGGTTTTCCAGATAATCCCGCCAGTTGGCTTTGGCCTGTGCTACCCCGCCGACATTAGTATTGATCGAATTAGGCATTCCCGGTGCGGCAGCAAATACCATCATGATTTCGGGCGGCGTAAGCTTGTCCTGCTGAACAGATTTATCCAGCGCCAAATAAGTATCAAGGTCGGCTTTTTTCGGTATTCTCATAATTATTAAATATACTTTACATTAATTAACAAAGGATTAAGGCGCTTTTGTGCACAAGGTGTTGATTTTTAAGAGCACGCGGCTATTTAAACTTTACTCTCATGCCAACTTTACCTATCTTCCCGTGCTATGCAAATCTCGAACAAAATCATAATATTGAGCAGCGTTCTGTTCATTCTTTTGCTCGGCTGGCTTACGGGCCCCATTTTTGAGAGTTTAGAATCAGAAAATCTGCATTACCGTCATCAAGTGGATGCGTTTTTAGATGGGCGGCTTTTGCTCTCTGAAGACCCAGCGCATCTCGACATGGATATGACGTGGAGCGGCGGTGGCGTTCAGCAGGTCTGGGGGCTTGGTATACCGCTATGGCGCTTGCCATTTACCCTTGTGACCAAGGCTTTTGGCATTGATGTGCTGCCTGACCGGATTCCGCTGGTGGTTGCCCTCATGCTGTGGGCGTATGTTGTTTTACGAGTGTTTCTAGGCTACTCACGCATGATATTTATCATGGAAAAGCCTCTTAAAGGGGGCGAAGAAAACTTCTGGATATGGCTTTTGGCAGCGCTGAGTATTTTATGTTTGCCGATATTCGTCACACTCTTGCGCACGCGGCTCGATATTTACGAAGAGGCCGTTATCTATCAATACATATATGCAACGGGGCTGTTTGCAGGCCTAATAGTTCTGCATCGCAAACCATCACGCCGGTTTTATGGCGTGCTATGCCTTCTGGCCGGGCTGGGCGTTTTAATTCGCCCCACGCTTTTATTTTATACCATTGCAATGATTTGTGTAGGCGGCCTGATTCTTCTGCGCACAAAAAATAAAAAATTATCAACGCCACGGTTTTTTGCACAGACCATTCTCTTTACAACGCCAGCGCTGCTTGGTATCGCGGCGGTGTTGCTAACAAATTGGGTGCGATTTGAACACCCGCTTGAATTTGGTCATGCCATCAATCTGCACCCCTCTTATGGCGCGATGTACTCCACGCGCTTTGACTATCCTTACCAGCATGAACCCATTATCAGTGCGGCAAAAGAATTGTTCGGTGGGATGTTCTTGGTTGCAAAACCAGAAACACCTGATTTTGAATTTTTCTCCCCCCAACTCATGCCGCTCCAATCTGAAACAATTCGCTGGCGTGAACTCTACTTCCACACTTACAGCCCTTTTTATTTTCTGCTTTTTATTATGGCGCTTGCCGTGGGTTTTTATGACTTGCAAAAAACCTATACGGCTTTTCACCAGAAAAAAACGTTGGAATTAAGCATTCCTGGAATTGCAGCGTTGTGGGGCATCATTCCGGTTGCACTCTTCATCTTTTTTTACTTGCGTTACCCCATCGTTTCGTCGCGGTATTACGCCGACTTTGCCCCCGCGTTTGCGGTGATGATTGCAGGCCTTATCGTTTTTGCAGGCGGCGTACTAAAAAACGAGTGGCTGCGTTATGCGGCAGGCTTAATTCTTGTCATATGGATTATTGGCACCATCGGTCGTGGTTGGGAAACATGGCCCGATACGTTAGTTGACCCCATGCAGCACCGGAAGAAACAAGCATCCGTTTCATTGCCGACAGAGTACACAAGTAATCAAAATCAAAGAAGCACTCGCCGTGGGGATCCATTCCTTTCCTCGATGCAAAACATTCGCTTCAATGGTGTAGGCTGGAATCGTCAGAATGGTTTAACCAAACCGCTTGTTATGCTGTTTGCAAAGGACATTGAATTCGTAGAAGTGGATTTGGAAATAAACAATGGCGTAAAAGTTCCGTATAGTGATTGGTATTGGGTAAGGGCTAAAGTGCAGCGAGAAATGCTAGAACGCATTAGCGAAGAAGATATTCCGGGCGGCAAGCGCATACGCTTTAAAGCCCCCACCAATGAAAACTATCAGCAGGGCATACGGGTTGTTTTTCTGGCACTCGGAAAACCAGAAGGTTTGGCAGATGAAGTTTCACCTTACAAACTTCTTGCTGTAAGATGGGCTGATACAAAACAGACGGACTCAAATGACCCTCAATAAATCAGCCTGCCTCTCGGTGGTAATGCCTGCCTATAATGAGGCAGCCTATATCGACACTATCATCACGCAGGTGCTTGCACAGCCTGAGGTTATGCAGCTTATCGTGGTAGATGATGGCTCCACCGATAAAACACAAGAAAAAATATTGGCGTGGAAAGCACGCGATGCCCGTGTGGAGGTGGTTATTCACCCCGTAAACCGCGGGAAGGGTGCGGCCATTCGGTCTGGGCTTGGTCAGGTGAAAGGCGCGGCAGTGGTGATTCAAGATGCCGACCTTGAGTATAACCCCCAAGATTACACGGCATTGTTAAGCCCGCTGCTAAAGGGTGAGGCAGATGCGGTTTATGGCAATCGGTTCTTTGAGGGCAGCAGCTTTAATGGATTTTTTCACCGCTTCGGCAACAAAACACTCACCATGGTTGCAAGGGTGTTAACCGGCTGGCCGCTGCAGGACGAAGCCACCTGCTATAAAATGCTGCGCACAGAAATACTGAATAAGATAGAGTTGCGCGAAGAAGGCTTTGGTTTTTGTCCTGAGATCACCGTCAAGCTTAGCCGTATGGGTGCGCGCTTTGTCGAACTGCCGATTCGCTATAACAGTCGCACCACGGAAGAAGGAAAAAAAATTCGTCTGTGGCATGGGGTTGAAGCACTCTGGTGTTTGGTAAAATACCGTTTCCAGCCTAAATCGTGGTTTCTAAAAAAATAGGGTGTCTATGAAAACACCACATTGGCCTATTCCACTTGGCAGTAAGCCCATCGACCTTGGCTTAGAGCGCAATCATGCGCTGTTAAAAGTACTTGGAAACCCGCATTATAAAATTCCACCCGTGGTGCATGTGGCGGGCACGAACGGCAAAGGTTCGTTTATTGCCTTTCTGCGTGCTATGCTTGAAGCAGCGGGTTTAAAAGTGCATGTGTATACTTCGCCGCATCTGGTGGAGTTTAACGAGCGCATTGTTTTGGCGGGTCAGAAAATCACCGATAATTTTCTACATGAAGTGCTCGAAAAATGTCGCATCGCGGCAGAGAAAAATAATATAACCGTCACGTTTTTTGAAGGCACCACGGTGGCGGCGTTTGAAGCCTTTGCGGAAGTGCAGGCGGATATTGTGCTGCTTGAGGTAGGGCTTGGCGGCAGGCTGGATTCCACCAACATGGTTGAAAAACCGGTGCTCACGGTTATCACGCCCATTTCGATGGATCACATGGAGTTTTTGGGAAACACCATTGCCGAAATTGCAGGCGAGAAAGCTGCCATCATCAAACAGGATGTGCCCTGTATAGTAGGGCCGCAGGTGGCGGAAGCAGAAGCGGTGATAGAGCAATATGCACAAAAGCAGCGCGCACCACTCATCCGTTATGGTAAGGAATGGCAAGTTGAGGTGCAGGGCAAATCATTCTCTTATCGCTCTGGCTCCAAAACGCTTTCATTACCGCCACCGCATTTGGTAGGTCAGCACCAATATTATAATGCCGGCACGGCAGTCGCCGCTGCACTGGAATTAAGCAAAACATTTAAAATAACAGACAAGGCCATTAGCGCAGGCATCAGTTTGGCGCAGTGGTCTGCACGGATGCATCGCCTTACCAGTGGGCAGTTGCAGCATTTCCTGAATAAAGGTACCGAACTGTGGCTCGATGGTGGGCATAATGAAGCGGCGGGGCAAATGCTTGCTGCACACGCCGCGCAGCAATGGAACGAAAAACCGCTCTATCTGGTGTGCGGTATGCTCAAAACCAAGGCGACGGAACATTTTCTCAAACCTTTTAAAGGCAAAGTAGAAGCAGTGTATGCTGTGCTGGTGCCAGGTGAACCTGGGGCGAAAAGCCCTGCTGAAATTAAAAAAGCGGCGGAAGCGGCGGGTCTTAAGGCCGAAGTGGCGGCCAATGTGGAAGAAGCCGTGCGTCGCATTTGCCTCACGCGCACCACACCCTGTCGCATTTTGATATGTGGTTCACTCTACCTTGCAGGTTCTGTGCTTGCGACAAATGCCTAAGATGTTGTAAAACAGTGCAGGTTCTTTTAAAAGGCAGAGCATGAGCGCAAAAGATCGCAGGATTACCGAACAATTGATGAAACACTGGACCGAGCTGAAAGGCTCGCGCCGTTTCCCTTCAGAGACGCAAGTGGATCCGGATGCGCTGAAAGACATCTGGTCGCGCTGCTTCCTTATCGATGCCAAATATTTTAAGACAGGTGGCACCTACAAATATTCTTACCTTGGTGAAGAACTGATTCAGGCGTTTGGTGACCAGCTGACAGAAGAAGAGGCAGCACATCTTATTTCCACCTCAAACGTAGAAGTGGCAGAAAAAATCAATCAGGTGCTGCGCTCGCGTGCGCCACTCATCATTGAATCGGAATTTACCAACACGCATAATGTGCGCATCCGTTTCCGTGAAATTTTATTACCGCTTGGTCCAAATGATGAAAATGCCGAGTTTATTTTGGGCGGTATGCGCTGGAAGGCGTTTTAAGCCATGGCGCAGGCTAGAAAAAAAGAATCAGGGCTTCAGCCTGTCGTATCAGGCAAGGTAAAATCTTTTAAAGGCAAAGCCACGGTACCCGGCGATAAATCCATCTCGCACCGCGCGTTGATGCTGGCCTCGCAGGCGATTGGCACCACCAAAATTTCAGGGCTTTTGGAAAGTGATGACGTCACTCACACGGCTGGTGCGCTCCGCTTAATGGGTGCGGGTGTTGAAAAATTGAAAAACGGTGATTGGCAGGTGGAAGGCCTTGGTGTTGGCGGCTTACAGGAGCCATCTGGCTTGCTCGACATGGGCAACTCCGGCACGGCCTGCCGTTTGATGATGGGTCTTGTTACGCCCTATGGTTTTGCCTCAACGTTTGACGGCGATGCATCGCTTAGAAAGCGCCCTATGGCGCGCGTTATCACGCCGCTTTCGCAGATGGGTGCAGAAGTCACCTCCCGCGAAGGTGGCCGTTTGCCGCTTACTTTGAAGGGTACCGATGAGCCGCTGCCAATTTCCTACGAAGTACCGGTGGCATCGGCGCAGGTGAAGTCTGCCATTATGTTGGCTGCACTGAACACGCCGGGTATCACCACGGTGATTGAGCCTAAACCCACGCGCGACCATACTGAGCGCATGATGCGCCACTTCGGTGCGGAAGTGAGCGTAAAGCAAAAAGAAGGCTGCACCATTATTGCTGTCACTGGCCAGCCGGAATTAAAAGCCAAAGATTTTACCGTGCCCGCCGACCCATCCTCTGCGGCATTTCCCATCGTGGCGGCGTTACTCGTGCCGGGTGCAGAAGTCACCATCAGCAATGTATGCATCAACCCGCATCGCACAGGTCTATATGACACATTGCTTGAAATGGGTGCGGATATAAAATTCAAAAATAAGCGCGAAGTAGCGGGTGAGCCGGTGGCAGATATTGTGGCGTGCCATAGTGCGCTGAAAGCCGTGGAAGTGCCAGCCAGCCGCGCTCCGTCAATGATTGATGAATACCCCATTCTCGCCGTAGCAGCCTCTGCAGCCAAAGGTACCACGCGCATGTTGGGGCTTGAAGAACTCAAAGTAAAAGAAAGCGACCGCCTTGCGGCGGTTGCAGCTGGGCTTAAGGCCAACGGCATCAAACACAAAACGGGCGAAGATTGGCTCGAGGTCACAGGCGGCGATGTTGCGGGTGGCGGCGTGGTTACCACCCATATGGATCACCGCATTGCCATGGCCTTTTTGGTGATGGGCATGGTGTCCAAAAAGCCAGTCACGGTGGATGATGCCAGCATGATTCAAACCAGCTTTCCGGCCTTTTTGAAGCTAATGAATGGCTTTGGCGCTGCCATGGAGCAAGCCTAATGCCTGCGAAGCCATTGGTGATAGCCATTGATGGCCCTGCGGCCTCAGGCAAGGGGCTGTTGGGGCGGCGTGTGGCAGAAAGCCTCGGCCTTGTGTACCTCGATACCGGCCTTTTATACCGCTACGTGGGCTATAAAGTGATGGAATCGGGTAGGGATGTTGCTTTGGCCGAAGACCAAACCACCGAGGTGGCTTCTTATGCTATTCGGGTGGCGGGTGGCGAGGTTTCGCTGGAAGAATTAGGCGCGCATGACCTTTCTACCGAAGAAGTGGGCAGAGCCGCCTCCATTGTGTCAGCCATTCCTGATGTTCGGCAAGAACTACTTGATTTTCAAAGGAAAATTGCCAAAAACAAGCGCGGAGCGGTGCTGGATGGGCGCGATATCGGCACGGTGGTATGCCCCAAAGCAGATTTTAAGTTTTTCATCACGGCGAGCCTGGAATCCCGCGCTGAACGGCGATTTAAACAGTTGCAATCCAGCGGGAAAGACGCTATATACTCCTCCGTTTTAGGGGACTTAGAGCGTAGGGATAAGCGGGATATGGGCCGAAAAATTGCCCCTCTCGTCTGCGCAAAAGATGCGGTGCATATCGATACAACGAATATGTCGCCGGATGCAGTCTTGGAACAGGTGCTGAAAGTCATCAACGTTCCGTCTAAATAGCAGGCATGTTCGCGCATTTATTTCAAAGAAGCCGCTGCCGTTATTTTTTCCTAAAATTACTGCCGTTTTAAGAGCATGCTCTGTTAAGCCACATGCGTCCTGAAGCGGATTTTTTAACCTAACCCAATGGCTTATTCGAAAGGACCTCTATCATGGTTAAATCAAACGCAGCAGAAAAAATGCAGGACTTCTCCACGGGCGAAAACTTTGCCCAGTTGCTGGAAGAAACCTCTTTCTTAGCTGAAGGCGCGGTCACCAAAGGTGTGATTACCGCTATTGAAAAAGATTTCGTAATTGTGGATATCGGTGGCAAAACCGAAGGCCGCGTGCCATTCCGCGAATTCGTCCGCCTCGGCGAACCGGAAGACATTAAAGTTGGCGACACGATTGATATTTACCTCGAGCGTATTGAAAACCGCGACGGCGAAGCAATGCTGTCCCGCGAAAAAGCGCTCCGTGAAGAATCATGGACCAAATTTGAAGAAGCACATGAACGTGCTGAAAACGTTGAAGGTGTTATCTTCGGCCGCGTTAAAGGCGGTTTCACGGTGGATCTGGGTGGTGCGGTTGCGTTCCTTCCTGGCAGCCAGGTGGACGTACGTCCGGTGAAAGACATTTCACCGCTGATGGGCATTAAACAGCCGTTCCAGATTCTGAAAATGGACAAAAAGCGTAGCAACATCGTTGTATCACGCCGTGCTATCTTAGAAGAAACCCGCAGTGCAGAGCGCGAAGAAATGCTCTCGAAGATCGCCGAAGGCGTAACGCTGGACGGCGTCGTGAAGAACATCACCGACTACGGTGCGTTCATCGACCTCGGCAGCATCGACGGCCTGCTCCACGTGACCGACATTTCTTGGAAGCGTATCAATCACCCATCTGAAGTTCTGTCCGTTGGCCAGACCATCAAAGTGAAGGTGATTAAGTTCGACCAAGAAACCAAGCGCGTATCTCTCGGCATGAAACAGCTGGAAGAAAGCCCATGGCGCGATATCGAAAACCGCTTCCCAATTAAGGGTCGCTTCAAAGGCCGTATCACGAACATCACGGATTATGGTGCGTTCGTGGAATTGGCTCCAGGTATCGAAGGCCTTGTGCACGTGTCTGAAATGAGCTGGACAAAGAAAAACGTTCACCCAAGCAAGCTTGTGTCTGTCAGCCAGGAAGTAGAAGTGATGGTGCTGGATATTGATTCCAACAAGCACCGCATCAGCCTCGGCGTGAAACAGTGCGAAGAAAACCCATGGGCACAGTTCGGTGCGAAACACCCAGAAGGCACCGTGCTGAAGGGCGAAATCAAGAACATCACCGATTTCGGTCTGTTCATTGGTCTGCCTGGTGGCGTGGATGGTCTGGTGCACGTGTCTGACGTTACCTGGTCTGGCAATGCGGACGAAGAACTGAAAAACTTCGCCAAAGGTCAGGAAGTGGAAGTAAAAGTACTTTCCATCGAACCAGATAAAGAACGTGTTTCCCTTGGCATCAAACAGCTCACCGATGGTGGCAGCGCAGCCTCTGCGTCTTCCTCTAATGCCGGTGGCAGCGATGATGCACTGGGCGGCCTGAAAAAAGGCGGCGTCTCTACCTTCACCGTAACCGCAGTCAATGACGACGGTATCGAAGTGCAGGTTGCAGATGGCATTAAAAGCTTCATCAAACGTTCTGACCTTTCGTCTGACCGTGTTGAGCAGCGCCCTGAGCGTTTCGCAGTCGGTGACCGCGTGGATGCGAAAGTGATGACGGTAAATAAAGCCGCTCGCAAAATTTCGCTGTCCATCAAAGCACTCGAAGCCGAAGAACAGAAGAAGGCGATTGCCAGCTACGGTTCAACGGACAGCGGTGCTTCCTTGGGTGAAATCCTCGGCATGGCTCTGGATAAATCCAAGAATGACGTAAAAGCGCCTGCAAAGAAAGCAGCGCCAAAAGCGAAGAAAGACGAAGCTTCCGCAGAAGAAAAATCTGCTAAGAAGCCTGCTGCAAAGAAAAAGGCGAAAGACGAATAGTCTACTAGCCTTAACATTAAAAAGGCCAGATCATGCCCATTAGCGCGGATGTGCTATTAGAAAGGATGAAGCTGAAGAAACAGCTGCATCTGTGGCGTGGTCTGGCCATTTTAGTTACTATGTTTTTTGCGTGGGTGCTGATGGGCGAGCCCATTGAAGACATCGCGCAAACCGATTATATCGCACGCGTTCGCATCGAAGGCTTCATCATGGAGAGGCCGAAGGAGCTTGAAACCTTAAAAGCCCTTGAAGAAGATAAGCGCGTTAAGGCCGTTATCGTACACGTAGACAGCCCCGGCGGCACGGTAGTAGGCGGCGAATCATACCATGATGCACTCACCGATTTAAAAGCACAGAAGCCCGTGGTGGCCGTAATGGGTACGCTTGCGACCTCTGCCGCTTATATGTCCATCGTCAACACTGACCGGATTTTCGCCCGCCGTGGCACACTCACTGGTTCTATCGGTGTGCTTTTGGAAAGCGCTGACTTTGTCGATTTAGCCAAAAAGCTGGGCGTAGACATTACCATTATTAAATCTTCCCCGCTGAAAGGTACGCCATCGCCACTCGAGAAAACCACACCCGAAGTAGAGCAGGCGCTGCGCGTGGTGATTAATGATTTTTACGATATGTTTGTGGATATGGTGGCTGCTGGCCGCAAATTGCCGCGCACGGAAGTGGTCAGGATGGCTGATGGCAGAGTCTATACTGGCCCACAGGCCTTGGCAGGCAAGCTGGTAGATGCCCTGGGCGATGAAAAAGACGCGATTGCCTGGCTGGAAAGCCAGAAAGGTGTCGCTAAGGAGCTGAAAGTTAAGGATGTTCCGCTTACCCCCCCTAAAAAGGGCTTAGAAAGCCTCATGGAGAGCTTCAGTGGGGCTAAAATACTGGATTTTAGCCGCTTTTCAACTCAGGGCTTGTTGTCCGTCTGGTAAGGTGGTATTATGTAACCTACTGAAGCGTAGGAAAAATTAGCTTCAGCATGGTTAACATAAA
This sequence comes from Rickettsiales bacterium, assembly GCA_044356525.1. Classification (GTDB taxonomy): domain Bacteria; phylum Pseudomonadota; class Alphaproteobacteria; order Rickettsiales; family RGZB01; genus CAYXPR01. Next base: position 530,961 of record JBIKVZ010000002.1, on the reverse strand, counting down.
AAAGAGTGGGGTCGCATGACCAAATCCGAACTCATAAAAATCCTCTCTGCTAAACACCCGAATCTTTATTTGAAAGATGTGTCGCGTGTTGTTGACGCCATCTTCGGTGAAGTGGTGGCAGCGCTTGCGCGTGGCGACAGGGTAGAGCTTCGTGGCTTTGGTTCATTCTCAGTGCGCACGCGTAGAGCGCGCACAGCACGCAACCCGAAAACAAACGAAGAAGTGCGTCTTGGTGAACGCCATGCGGCTTACTTCCGCGCGGGTAAAGAACTTCGCGAACGCGTGAACAACCACCCATCCAATCAGTAATTTGTTTTTTCCATGCGTCTGATTCGCTGGATCATGCTGGGCACGCTATCTGTGCTCGTTCTTGTATTTGCGCTTTCAAATCGCCAGAAGGTGGGCGTTTCATTCTTTCCGTTTGAAACATCGATAGAGCTACCGCTTTATGTGATTTTCTTTATCACCCTCATGGTGGGTGTATTCCTTGGCGGCATCTTCACGCTGATTGAAAAGCTGAAAGAAATTCTATTACTGCGGAAAAAAGACCAAACCATCACCGCGCTCAAGAATGAAGTGGAAGCGCTCCGCGCCGAGAAAAAGATTGCGGCAAGCTACCAAACAAGCGATAACTCCGCACCAGCCAGTAAGGCTCTAGTACAGGTAAAGTAACCCATGTCCGTGCAAGCAAAAGTCTGTGGCGTAACCACACCGGAATCAGTTGAGTCAGCCGTCAAAGGCGGCGCATACTTTATTGGTTTTGTGTTCTTCCGCAAATCACCGCGCTATGTCAGCCCTGAAAAAGCGGCAGCGCTTTCTGCGCGCATTCCTTCCGGCATCAAAAAAGTCGCAGTGCTGGTGGACCCAATGGATAATGAAATTGACGAGATATTTGAATCCTTCGAGCCGGACTACTTACAACTCCACGGCAATGAAAGCCCTGAGCGTGTGCGTGAGATTCGCGCGACCTACAGCGTGCCGGTTATAAAGGCCATCAAAGTGCGTTCGAGCGACGACGTCGCCATGTCAGGCGCGTATGCCAAGGTAGCCGATATGTTGCTGTTTGATGCCCGCGCGCCTGAGAATAGCGCGTTGCCGGGCGGTAACGGCCTCGTGTTTGACTGGAATCTGATTAAAAACCGCAAATTCACCATACCGTGGCTGCTTTCCGGCGGCCTGAACGGCGAAAATCTGGAGACCGCCGTTAAAACCACGGGCGCGCGGATGGTGGATGCATCCTCAAGCCTTGAGAGCGAGCCAGGGGTGAAGAACCCAAAATTGGTTCGGGAATTTCTGGAAACCTGCGCCAAGCTGTAGTAAAAGTTTCGCATGGTACAACATCGCTCAAATAACTCGCCGGATGCTGATGGGCATTTTGGCCTTTACGGTGGCCGCTATGTAGCGGAAACGCTCATGCCGCTCATCCTGCAGGTAGAGAAGGCGTATGAAGCCGCCAAGCAGGACCAGTCCTTCCATTCTGAGCTCGATTATTACAATCGCCATTACACAGGTCGCCCCAGCCCACTATTTTATGCTGAGCGTCTTACGCAGCATTTAGGTGGCGCAAAAATTTATTTCAAGCGCGACGAGCTAAACCACACAGGCGCGCATAAAATCAATCATTGCCTCGGGCAGATTCTACTCGCCAACCGCATGGGCAAAAAGCGCATCATCGCGGAAACAGGCGCAGGTCAGCACGGCGTTGCCACCGCCACGGTGTGCGCGCTGTTTAATCTGAAGTGCGTTATCTACATGGGCGCGAAAGATATGGAGCGCCAGAAGCCGAACGTGTTCCGCATGAAGCTGCTGGGTGCAGAAGTGCGCTCTGTGGGTGCTGGTGCTGGTACACTGAAAGACGCGATGAACGAAGCACTGCGTGATTGGGTATCGAATGTCCACGACACGTATTACCTCATTGGCACGGCGGCGGGGCCGCATCCATTCCCCATGATGGTGCGCGACTTCCAATCCATCATCGGGCGTGAAGCCAAAGAACAAATGATGCACGCCGAAGGCCGCCTGCCGGATTCGCTTGTCGCCTGCATCGGCGGTGGCTCGAATGCGCTCGGGCTTTTCCATTCGTTTTTGGATGACACCTCCGTGCAGATGTATGCCGTCGAAGCCGCTGGTAAAGGCGTGAGCACAAAAGAAACAGCTGCTTCCATCGCCAAAGGCAAAGTCGGTGTGCTACATGGTAACCGCACATACTTACTGCAAAATGCCGATGGTCAGGTGCTGCCGACGCACTCCATTTCCGCTGGGCTTGATTATCCGGGCATCGGCCCTGAGCATGCGTACCTGCATGATATTGGCCGTGTGAATTATGTTTCCGCCACCGATAAAGAAGCGCTCGCTGCGCTGCAGCTCTGCGCGCGCACCGAGGGCATCATTCCCGCGCTTGAGCCAAGCCACGCGCTTGCGCATGTTATGCGCATGGCACCCACGCTTTCGCCGCACCATCTGATTGTGGTGAACATTTGCGGCCGTGGCGATAAAGACATCTTCACCGTGGCTGACCATTTAGGGGGGCTTTAAGTGGCGAAGGAACGCATCGACGCACGGTTCAAGCAACTGAAGGCAGAAAAGCGCGCAGGGCTTATCACATATGTGATGGGGTTCGACCCCAGCCGTGAAGCCTCGCTGGAACTGCTGAAAGGTCTGCCTGCGGCGGGGGCTGACATTATTGAGCTCGGCATTCCGTTTACTGACACGATGGCCGATGGTCCGACCATTCAGCTTGCCGCTGGCCGTGCGCTGAAAAGCGGTGCGAGCCTCAAAGGCATTCTCAGCCTCGTGCGCGATTTTAGAAAAGGCGATAAAACCACGCCGCTCGTTCTCATGGGTTACTTTAACCCAATCTACGCCTACGGCACGGAAGCTTTTGTGCGCGACGCGGTGAAAGCGGGTGTAGATGGCGTGATTATCGTTGACCTGCCGCCAGAAGAAGAAAAAGAGTTCACGCAATTTTCTGTCCCGCTGGATTTGGCGCTGGTGCGCCTCACCACGCCAACGACGGATGATTCCCGCGCGCGCCGCGTACTGAAAGAGGCGTCAGGCTTTGTCTATTATGTTTCCATCGCCGGCATCACGGGCACGAAGTCTGCCAAGGCGATGGATGTTGGTGCGGCGGTGAAGCGCCTGAAAGACGTGAAGCGTTTGCCGATTGCCGTAGGCTTTGGCATTAAAACCCGTAAAGATGTAGTTGGTATCCAAAAGGTGGCCGATGCTGCCGTGGTAGGCTCTGCGCTCGTAAAACAAATCGAGCTGAACCAGAAAGCGCCGAAAAAAGCCGTGAAGGCGGTGTTGACTTTGGTGCGCGAACTGGCGGGCTAAGCCTCGCTCAAATAAGGCTTCAGCAATTTTCCATTTTCAAATAAGGCTTCAGCTTCCGCAAGCGTCGCGGGCAGGGGCGGCAGGTTATATTGTTTTTCGAACGCGTTTCCCCACACCTTCTCACCGGCATCGATATTGTTCGTGAGCCCCAAATGCGCGCCCGCTAAAATTGCGGCAATCACCATGGTGGGGTCGGCATCGGCGCCGGCCACGCGGTGTTCAATGTGGCGCGTTTCAGGGTGGCGGGTGCTGGCAGGGATACGAATTGCTGTGGTGCGGTTGTTGCCGCCCCAGCTGATATTCACCGGTGCGTTGTTATAGCGGCAGGTGTCATCCTCATTAAACGCAGCAGTGAAGCGCGCGTAGGATTCCTTATGTGGTGCAAAGAATGGCATCGACTCTGGCATCATCGCGCACAGCCCGCCAATGGCGGCGCGCATCGTGGGGCTTTCGTCTTCATCACGGCCTTTAAGGAATGGGTTTTTATCTTCCTTATCGAGTAGGCTTAAATGAATGTGTAGGCCGCTGCCGGGTTTTTTAAGGTCGGGCTTTGCATCAAAGGTTGCGCCCAGTTTATGTTTTTTTGAAACTTGCTGGATAATGGTTTTAAGCTGCTTGGTGACCTCTGCCACGCGCACGGGGTCGGGCAAATGCATCAGCGAAATTTCATAATGATGCTCGGATTTTTCATCCACAAACTCGAAGGTCAGAATGCCGTTGCTACCAAACTGCTCGTAGCATTCATCCTTAAACGCTTCGGTAATGGGGCCGTTTAAATAAAACTCAATCTCGGAGGCAATCACGGGGATATAGCCCGTATCCCGCATGAATTGCTGCGTGATACTTTCCAGTGCTTTTGCGGGGTTTATTTTTGCCATGCCCTTTAAGCTAACAAAAAAGGCTCCTTTTACCAAGGAGCCTTTTTTGCCGTGTGAATAATGAAGTGGCCTTACGCGACTTTCTTATCCACCAGTTTGTTCTTCGCAATCCATGGCATCATGGCGCGGAGCTTTTCGCCCACTTTCTCGATACCGTGGCTTTTGTTTTCTTCGCGGAATTTATTCATGCGCGGGTAACCATTCTTCGCATCGTCTACGAATTCTTTCGTGAAGCGGCCTTTCTGGATGTCTTCCAGCACCTTCTTCATTTCGGCTTTCGTTTCTGCCGTAATGATGCGCGGGCCCGTTACATAGTCACCATATTCCGCCGTGTTGGAAATGGAGTAACGCATGTTCTGCATGCCGCCTTCGTAAATCAGGTCCACGATCAGCTTCAGTTCGTGTACGCATTCGAAGTATGCCATTTCAGGTGGGTAACCGGCTTCTACCAGCGTTTCAAAACCGGCTTTCATCAGCGCCGTTGCACCACCGCACAGCACAGCCTGCTCGCCGAACAGGTCGGTTTCGCATTCGTCTTTGAAAGTGGTTTCGATAATGCCGGAGCGTCCGCCGCCTACGCCGCAGGCGTAAGAAAGGCCGATGTCTTTGGCTTTACCCGTTGCATCTTTGTGGATGGCCAGCAGGCAAGGCACGCCGCCGCCGCGTTTATATTCGCTGCGCACCGTGTGGCCGGGGCCTTTCGGAGCAACCATGAATACGTCCAAATCTTCGCGTGGTTTAATCAGGTTGAAATGGATGTTCAGGCCGTGAGCAAATGCCAGCGCAGCACCTTCTTTGATGTTGCCGTTGATTTCATTGCTGTACAGGTTCGCCTGGAATTCATCCGGCACCAGCACCATCACCACGTCAACATCTTTCACTGCATCGGCAGGTTCTTTCACTTCAAAACCAGCGGTCTTTGCTTTTTCAACGCTGGAGCTGCTGCTGCGCAGACCAATCACCACGTTCTTCACGCCGCTGTCTTTCAGGTTCTGGGCGTGGGCGTGGCCCTGGCTGCCATAACCTAAGATGGCAACTTTTTTCGTTTTGATCAGGTCTTGGTTTGCGTCTTTATCGTAATATACTTTGAGTGACATGGCTTTCTCCTGGTTTAATCAATTTTAGTGTTAGCGTTAATGGAAATACCTTCTGCGCCGCGGCTGATTGCGGTCACGCCCGTGCGGCAGATTTCAATCAGGCCGTAGGGTTTTAAAAGGCGGATGAACTTGTCGAGCTTTGGCGGGGTATCCGAAAGCTCAAAAATAAAAGAATGGTCGGTCGAATCAATCACGCGGGCGCCGAAACGGTCTGCCACCTTCAGTGCGTTCACGCGGGTTTTACCGCCGCTTGCCACTTTGAACAAGCCCACTTCGCGTTCAATGTGCGGGCTTTCCACCGTTAGGTCGCGCACGCAATACACTGGCACCAAACGTTCGAGCAGCGCTTTAATCTGGTCGATAATTGCCGGCGTGCCCGAGGTCACGATGGTAATGCGTGACACTTGCTTGTCGTGGTCCACTTCGCTCACCGTCAGGCTTTCAATGTTGTAACCGCGGCCAGCAAACAAACCAATCACGCGTGCCAGTACGCCGAACTCGTTATCCACCAGCACAGAAATCGTGCGGCGTTCTTTTTCCTTCGAGCGTTTATCGGGCGTCATTACTTTCGCAGTGGCCATATCACACCTGCATCCTTGCTTCTTCTTCGTCTACCTTCACCACTTTGTCATACGGCGAAAGCTTCATTTCATTATGCGCGGCACCGGCCGGAATCATGGGGTAGACGTTTTCGTTTTGGTCCACGGCGATGTCCATGAAGACAGGGCCTTTAATTTTCAGCATTTCTTTAATCGCATCATCCATGTCGGTGGGTTTTTCCACGCGGATGGCATCAATGCCGAAAGCTTTGCTGAGTGCGCTGAAGTCGGGCAGGGCGTCCATATAACTTTCAGAATGGCGGTTGCCATGGAACAATTCCTGCCACTGGCGCACCATGCCCATGTAACGGTTGTTCAGCAGGAAGATTTTTACCGGCAGGCGATATTGCACCGCTGTTGAAAGTTCCTGAATGTTCATCATGATGGAGGCTTCACCCGTCACGCACACCACGAGGTTGTCGGGGTTACCGATTTGCGCGCCGATAGCGGCAGGCAGACCATAACCCATGGTGCCAAGGCCGCCGGAGGTCATCCAGCGATTTGGGTTTTCAAAACCTAAATACTGTGCGGCCCACATCTGGTGCTGGCCCACGTCGGTCGTCACGATGGCATCTTTATCTTTAATGAGCGCGTTTAAGCGGTCCAGCGCATATTGCGGTTTGATAATTTTTCCGCTCTGCTTGTAAGCGAGGGATTTGCGTGCGCGCCAGCCTTCAATTGTGGTCCACCACGTTTTTAAGGCTTTCGTGTCAGGCTTATATTTTTTCTTCTTCCACTCGGCGAGCATTTGTTCCAGCACTTCAGCGGCGTCGCCCACGAGCGGCACATCAATCAACACGTTCTTGTTGATGGAGGAGGCATCCACATCGAGGTGGATTTTTTTCGAGCCGGGGCTGAACGCATCCAGCCTGCCGGTGATGCGGTCATCAAAGCGCGCACCGATGTTAATCATCACGTCGCAATCATGCATTGCGTTGTTGGCTTCATACGTACCATGCATGCCAAGCATACCAAGGAATTGCTTATCAGAAGCAGGGTAAGCACCAAGGCCCATCAGCGTGCTCGTAATCGGGAAACCCGTCAGGCGAACAAACTCACGCAGCAGCTTGGTTGCTTTGTCACCGGAGTTGATAACGCCGCCGCCGCTATAAAAAATCGGGCGCTTTGCGCCAGCAATGAGCGCCACAGCTTCCGCAACTTTCTTGCTATCTGCTTTGTGCGCAGGACGATAAGAGGGGCGCGAGAACTTCGCTTTGCTGCCTTGGTATTTAATCGTTTGCAGCTGAATGCTTTTTGGCAAATCTACTACAACAGGGCCGGGGCGACCGGTGCGCGCCACGTAAAATGCTTCATGAATGGTGGACTCAAGCTTGTTGATATCCTTCACTAAGTAATTATGTTTAGTGCAGGCGCGGGTAATGCCAACCGTATCGGCTTCTTGGAATGCATCGCTACCAATTAAATGTACGGGAACTTGCCCCGTTAAGCACACAACAGGAATAGAATCGAGCAGCGCGTCGGTCAGGCCCGTCACGGCGTTCGTTGCACCGGGGCCGCTGGTCACCAGAATCACACCAACTCGGCCAGTCGAACGCGCATAGGCCTCAGCCGCATGGGCGGCAGCCTGTTCGTGGCGTACCAGAATGTGGCGGATTTTATTCTGTTTAAAAATTTCGTCATACAGGGGCAGCACAGCACCGCCGGGATAGCCAAAAATTGTATCCACGCCGCAATCATGAAGTGCCCGGATGATCAGGGCAGCGCCTGAAAGTTCCATAACCTACCTTTTTGCCTTAAATAATCAGGGGATAAGCTATTTACAGGATTTCGACCTTGAAGCCAAGGAATTTATGCTAGAACCAGTTCAGGAACTTGCGTTTTGCCTTTGGCTTTTCCTTCGGTAGCGGCATCGTTTCGTTAAACACGCAGGCGATGTCGGGGCCGTGACGTAGCGTAAATACGCTGGAAACACGCTCTACCACCACATAATTTCCGGTCATGCGGTAGTTGATAACAGCCTCTTTTTTATCGGAGTGAACCACAAAAAACGCTGGAATTTCAGCGTTCTTGTCCTTAAATTCGAAATAGGTGAATTCACCGTCGTCAAACACTTTAAGCGGCGTAATAAACTCCGAGCCGGAAACCGAGTAATTGAAGTTATATTTTTCGGCTTCATCCTCAATGTCAGGCATATCCTTATTTATTGAGAACCGCTTGAGGTCGGCGTCGCCTGAATCGGGATAATGAAATCGGGCGGCGAAGATCATCTCCTCATCACGGATACCTTCGGCCTCCTCACCATATAATTCAAAGTGATAAATACGTTTACTGGTGACAACTGTCATATTCGTGGTGGCATCAGGTTCAATTGGCTTAAGGAACATGCGGTTTCCTTGCGGAGTTATCTGCCAGGCGAGGGAGTCACCCATTGAAACGGTGGCAATTTCCTCATCTGGTGAGAATTCAATGCTGGATTGGTAGCGATAATGCCCAACAAACTTAAACACCTCATTTGGGTCATACACGAAAGTGCGAATACGCTTGTCCACTGCAACAGGCTTGGTTTCTTGAGTCGCTAACACCTGCGGGGCATAAGCCCCCACTGCAAGACTCGCCATTAAAGCATAGGTAAATATGTGTTTTTTCATTTCTTTGCTTCCACTTGCTGCACTTCGTAACGCGTTACTATAAAATCCATAGGGGCGAATTTTTCAGTATCCTTGTAAAATACTACATCACTGAAGCGTACATCAAGACTTGCTTTCCACAAAGTATCTTCTCCTGCAACCGGCCCTTTTTCTTTTGCAAGAAAATAGGCAGCAATACGGTGCTGATTGGGCGGCAACCGAGATTCTGGGCTGCGTGGCAGAAGTACCACTTCTCTCACTTCAATGACGCGGCGTGTATGGTTGCGGTATTTTAAAATAAGGCTTTCTGCTCGGTCAGGCTTCATTAAATCCACGTAACGTTTATATTCCTCTTCGGTGGAAAGCCGCTTAACGTAATCCAAATCAACCGACAGCTGTGCAAAGTCATAGTCTTCACGCAATTGAATATACTTGCTGCTAAGGTATTTTATGACCGAAATGTTTGGGTCCTCACCCTCTTTGCCAATTTTCTTTAATTCAAAGCGGTAATCCGCCATGGCTTTGTTGGGGCGAATGAGGGGCAATACTTCTACAACGGGGAGAATAGAAGTTAATATCGATAAAGAAGCGACAGAGGTAATCACCGAAACAATAGTGACCAGTATAAAAAAGGAGCGGTGCGTCACGGGCTGGATAAATTTGAGGGCATACCAGTCCACAGCGTCTTTAAAGTACTGACCACTGCGAACCATTGCGGTTATTTCTTCGTATACGCCGACTGAGCTGTTTGGTGTTGTTTTGTCAGGCATGCTATATCTAGCCAGTGTTAATAAAAGTAGAAATATTTAGTAAAATTTTAACTATTTTTTGGTATGCTAAAGATTACTATGATGTAGCATTGTAGCCCAAACAATTTAAAAGCCAATATTAAAGTAGAAATATATCTTCAATATGAGTATGTTAATTATTATGTAGGCGCTGCGGTTAAGCAAATTTTATGCGACAAAAACGCTATTTAGTACCAGTACTGGTAGGGATACTTGTTTTATCCCTGGCGTTTATTGTGTCGCCTGGTCCACTGGTTGCGGCCAATCCCAACATACCTGAGCCCCAATGCCAGATTCCCAATCGAATCACTCCACCACCAAACTCTAGCTTTGCACCGTGCCCTTATCTTAAGGGGGATACAAAACAAGAGTGCCTCGATAAAGTCTATTCAGGGCCACTCTACGATGGCGGGCTTGAGCAATATTGGCCTAACATTACAGGTTGCTATCGCCCAGAGTATCGCTTTACAACCAAGCGCGACCCCAGTGAAGATGAGTATGAATTCAAACGCATACCGGATGACAAAATTCTTGTGGTCGACCCAAGTTGTCACGCTGGTTACAGCTTTGTAAAAGGCGCATTGACGAGTTCTGGTCAAAAAGCATGCGCGAAAGATGACTACATCGATGACGTAGACGAATTTTGCAAATATTTTTTGAGGCCTAACAAAGAGTACCGCAACAATGACACTACGTCGGAAACTCCTGGTGGCCCTTCTGATCCGCGAGGACGTAAGATTGTTAAGTTAATCAACCCCAGCGACCGCTATATGCCTTTTGCGGACAAGGAAAACCCAAACTGGTACTTGCTGGAAGACTTTGATCCAGTCGGTGATCCGAATGACCTGCAGCAGGTCATCTCTCAGCCGGGTCAAAAATATAAGCGAAAAGTGTGCCTTGAGCTTTATATATCGGAGGCGGCATTCCTCGGCGATTGCGGCCTGATCACCTTGCCAGATATGCCATTGCATCTTTCTTATAATGATTGCCAAATCATTCAGCGGACGCCTATGCGTAGCGAGTTAATGGATGCCATTAACTTTTACACACTTGGCTTCGTAGATGTTGAAAAGAAAGTGTGCATGAACCGTTTGCTGAATCCGCCGCCGACACGTCCACCGGATCTAAAATTCCAATATGCCGAAAACGAAGATCCGCCTCGTCCTACCAATGCGATGTATTTTGGTTTGAGAGGGTGTGTATCGCAATACCCTCCGAGTTTTGGCGCACCGGCGAATGCTACCCCGGCGCCGTATGACCGCAAATACGCACAAGGAAATTATTTCCCTTACTATCCACCAATGCCTTATTGGCGGATGATTCAGCCGCCTCCGTGTAAGGCAAATCCACATTGTAAGCCGCAGCCAACCCGCTGCACGGTATCGAGTGGCGCCCGTCCGGATAAGTGGCCTGCCATTAAAGCGGGTCCGGGTGGCGAGGTAAGCCGTTGTGGGCAAGGCGGTAGTGGTGGGCCGCGTCATTGTAGCTCCCCAGATATGCAAGGCTGCGATAATTTCCTACGATTCTGCCGTGAAGACGTGAATGAAAACGTAAACGGAAAACAAGTAATGGACAATCAAGGTCCAGGCACACCCTCAAAAGCAACCAAAATTCCGACTAGTCGATACAAGCCGCCTGATGTGAAGGTGGATCCAGGTCTTGTCTTTAACAATGCGTATGATGCAGGCACGTGGTTTGCACAGTTTACGCCTTCAAACATCAATCCACTAGATTTTGAAGTACCACTATTTAAAACACCAAATACGCTTGCGCCGTGGGTGCCAAGAGACCCTACGCCGCCAACAGAAAATGAGGCGCGGTACCCATTTGGGCCGACCAACCTTAAAACGGTAGAGCGTATTCGTGAAGTCTGCCACCCCTATAGCCCACGTCCGGCGGTGGATTACCCAAATGATCTTCCTGCGCCATGGGCCGGGCAAGATGTCGCTCAATTTTTCTGCTACGACGAACGCTGTAATCTATGGGTGGATCACCTGCAGCGCGTGCACAAAAACATTGATATTTTAAACTTCAGGATGGAGCGCTTTGATTATATTTTTGCGCAAACATTCCTAGTTTGTACGGGCTATGATTTTTACTGTCGTTGCCACGAAGACAACGTTTGTACTCAAGGCATAGACGAATACGATGACTGCAAGCAAAAAGATATTAAGCAGCACTATGAAGGCTGGCGCAAATGCTTCTGGAATGCTCGCGACTTAGCGTGCCCCATTTCAGAGCGCGACGTGAGTCATACCATTCCACCAAACGAACTGGCGCTTGAAAGTCCGGTAATAGGCTTAGACAAGAAATACAATCTCCGTTGGATGTTTGAAGAGCCGCAGCTGTTGGCTTACTTGCCACTGCCACCGGCCGGAAAGCGTTACGATATGCATTATGAATGGCAAGAGGCTCCATTCATGTCGCCAAACGTCCCAACGCCAACACCGCGTCGTTTTGCAGATGGAAGTTTTGCAGTGAATCCTACACCTGCGTTGGTATACGACCTGGCGTACACCAGTATTTCAGCATCGGCTGCTCGCACCGGTATGGGTGAGGGTAACATGCCCCCAGACCCAGCAGTCACAGACCGTCAACGTGAAAACATCGTTGGGCCACGTGGCTGTGCTATCGGTGGTTGGTATGAAATGATGCTATATCAAGCGCGGTGCATGCGTAGATTTGGTCTTAACTGCATCTGTGATTACAACAAGAACTTCAAATCCGGCAGTGCCACGGGGTACGCTGTAATGCGCGGTGGTATGTTCTTCCACACCGTGAAACAAGGTCGTGACGGTAGGCCGATTTACGACTTGTTGCCATGGCCGCTGGTGTGGCGCGGTTTTGCAGGGCCTGAATTTGCGAACGATGGCATAAATTATTTTGGTAATAAAAAGGCGCGTCTGTGGGAATATTACAAGCCATTTAATTCGATGACTAACAACTTTAAGGTCGTATTTGGTGATTACTTTGATAATGCCAATCCAGCCACGCCGACTGGCCTTGAGTATAAAATTCAAGGCAAGTTTGGTGGGCTTGATTGCGCTCAAAAAGGGGACTTGCTGATATGGGATGAAACAATCACTGAGGCACTGCCAGCAGGCAGTACCTATGGGGATGGCACGCCGCATATAGACGCATGCGATAGCACCTTAATGTCAGAACAAGAGCGTAAAGAGCGCTGCAATGCAGACGGTTCGCCGAAAGATGGTCGTTACCGCAGGCATATGGCATATGTGGAGGGCGTGGGTTTTGAGAAATATAACCCCGGTAATCCTTATAACATGACATATTCTCGCAACAAGGCAACGAGCACCACGCAGTTCGAAAACCTGAAGATGGACGCTAAGCAGCCTGAGAAATGGGCTTCTCAGGGCTATTTTGCATACGGCTCTCCTATAACTCCTGTGCCAGATGATCCGGCGACGGATTTTCCTGGCTACGACCCGAACGAGCCATGCAAGTTCAAGAGCGGTGAAAAATTTATACGCGTAACTGAAGCTAATTGGGGTAAAAACCTTGATATTTGCGGCAACACAGATCGCTGGGGCAGGGTAACAAAACGTACCATACATGATGGTGGATCATTCCCCGATTGTCGTGACCCTGATGCACGTGTGTGCAGCGAGAAAAATTGGCGCCGCATAAAGGTATATCGTCCAAGTTGGGATAGTAATAACTATGATCAACATAAGAATAAGGTCGTACAGATTGACGGTGTGTATTACCGCAATTACCAAAATCTGCTTCCAGTTCCTGGCGCAGGTTCAAGCACAGCGACAGCTGCAAACCCTGCGCTACCCATACCCACAGATAACATCACCTATGCATGCAAACCACCGACTGCAATTACAGCTACAACAGCAAGCGGTACTATTGAGCAGATGAGCATCGGTCTATATCGCTTTGACGATGTATATAACTTCCTGAAAATAGCTGCTGGTATGTGTGAGCCTCCTGAAGGTCTGCGTGGTGGTAATGAACGTGTGCCAGGCATTACACACAGTAATTTGCTGCCTGCAGCGTCAGTTATGGGTCTCCCGCCTGACCCAAGTAGCGGCTCTTCTTCAGGTTTTGGCTCCGGCTCAGGCGGTAGTTCTGGTGGCGGTTCGGGTGGCGGCTCCGGCGGTTCATCGGGTGGCAGTTCCGGCGGTTCATCGGGTGGCAGTACCGGCGGTTCATCGGGTGGCAGTTCCGGCGGTTCATCGGGTGGCAGTTCCGGCGGTTCATCGGGTGGTAGCTCCGGCGGTTCATCGGGCGGTAGCTCTGGTGGCTCATCGGGCGGTAGCTCTGGCGGCTCATCGGGCGGTAGCTCTGGTGGCTCATCGGGCGGTAGCTCTGGCGGCTCATCGGGCGGTAGCTCTGGTGGCTCATCGGGTGGTAGCTCCGGCGGTTCATCGGGCGGTAGCTCTGGCGGTTCATCGGGCGGTAGCTCTGGCGGCTCGTCTGGTGGTGGCTGTACCTGCCAAGAGAAGTCAAATAACGTATACTATAACTGTATCAATGAGATTGGTGACTTTGTGGATTATGGGAATCAGGTAACCTGTAAGAGTCAGGCAAATGGCACATGGACTGGTTGTCGTGCTGCGACTGATCCACTTGTTTATAGCCCATCGGGTGGTTGTTGTAGCGAGTCAGGCACAAATCCACCCGCAAGCTGTGCATTTAATGCGGGCTGCGTGAATTGCCAGCAATATGCCAATAAGAAATATACCCAAGCACGCGAATCAGGATCAGATCACACGACGGCAACGTCACAAGCTCAGGCCGAGTACAATCGCTGCGGCAATAACTGTGGCCCACGTGTCGGTCTGCGTGATGAGTGCGGCACAGTATATAGCATTACTGGAGCGCTGGTTTCGTCGTGGAGCCCGCCTAACCCTCCATCCGACATCACGGCAACGCCGCCAATTCCATACCCGACGCCGGCATGCGAGCCGCTCAAAGAGCCGGTAGGGCCGTAATAAGAAATAATGCTATGAAATTACCAACCGGCGGAGGAATCCTGCCGGTTGTTTTTTTGCAGGAAGTTTTCGGCTAGCGGAATCGCTTCTGGTGTGCCGATATGCAGCCAGGCGCCGTCATGTACTACGCCATAGATATTTTTCAAAGTGCCATCTTTCTGGATGGATTTGGAATAAATCCAGCTAATCGAAAAGGGCTCTGCTTCCATTTTTTCGAGTAGTCGTGGGTGAAAAATTTGAATGCCCGTGTATACAAGCGCGTGATGCTCGGAAGGTTTTTTCATCAACTGCTGTTGGTAGCTGATATCAAAATCACCCTTGCCGTCATAGCCGATACAGTCTTTGTCTTCCACGCGCTTCATCAGCAGCAGCGCATCCATGTTCGGGCGCCACAGGCGGGCGAGGCGGTTTAAGAATGGGCCAGCCTCTCCGTCCATGCAGATAATATCTCCGTTAATCACAAAAAATGGATCATTGCCGCCAAGCAGCGGCAGTGCATTCACCAAGCCACCACCGGTTTCAAGCAGAACTGGTTCATGCGCGATTTTGATATTAAGGCGGCGATAGCTGCGCAAATATTCACTCATCTGCGGGGCGAGATGGTGCGTGTTCGCCACCACATTTTTTACCCCTGCCGTGGCGAGTTTTTTGAACATATATTCCACCATTGGCTTACCCATAACCGGAATCAGTGGTTTGGGTGTATGCGCGGTTAAAGGCTGCATACGCTTACCAAGCCCTGCGGTAAATACCATGGCAGATTTAGGCATCGTATACGCGGCTTTTGCGCTCATGAGGGTTATACTTTCGGCACGGTGCGGCGCACGTCTGGGCTGAAATAACGTTCAAGCCATGCTTTTAGTTCGGCCAGTGCAGGGTGCTGTAAATCATGCTCTACATGGGCCCACACACGCGGCAGGTATTTCAAATAATTCGCCTTACCGTCGCGCACATACAGGCGTGCAAAGATGCCAAGGATTTTGCAATTACGCTGTGCTCCCAGCAGGGCATAAGAAGTGCGGAAAGATTTGTCATCCGTTTTTGGCATGAATGAAAGATAATGGCGTATCATTTTTTCGGCGAGGGGGCGGGGCACATCGCGCCGAGCATCTTCCAGCAGCGACACAAGGTCATAGGCTGTGTGGCCTGCTAGTGCATCCTGAAAATCAAGCATTCCAACCTTTTTATTGCCCTGCCGTTCAGGCAGCCACATCAGGTTATCTGCATGATAATCGCGCAGCACCAGTATCGGTTT
Source organism: Rickettsiales bacterium (assembly GCA_044356525.1). Classification (GTDB taxonomy): domain Bacteria; phylum Pseudomonadota; class Alphaproteobacteria; order Rickettsiales; family RGZB01; genus CAYXPR01. Next base: position 515,459 of record JBIKVZ010000002.1, on the reverse strand, counting down.
TTCGGCCAGCATTTTTGGAATCAATGGTTGCCAGATGGCTTTATAACTTTCTGCGGCTTCCGGTGTGGCCTTGCTTTTATCAATCAGCGGCAGCAGCCATTCCGGCAGCAGCATCACTTCTTGTAGCAGCTTTTCGGCGCCATAAGGCGCAAGCGGTTGCGGCAGCGGCAGGGCGTGCAGCGCGACCAGCACTTCAATAGCATGGCGGTATAATTCTTCTTCTAACCCTGCATTGGCTTGCAGCAGTTTGGTGTAGCTGTCATTACCTAAATCTTCTAGCAGCAGAAAACCCTGCGCCGTATCTTCCGCTAAAATGGTGGGTGCGCTAAAGCCCTGTGCCTTTAAATGTTTGGCGATATGGATGAAGGGCCGCACATCTTCTTTTGGCGGTGGTGCATCCATCAGCATGTAGGTTTTGCCTGCGCTTACCACGCGCTCATAGCGGCGGAACGAAGCATCGCTGGGCAGCTTCTGACGTTCGGCATCTTTGAATCCGCTTTGAGAAAGAAAGCTATCAATCAGCGCATCGCGATTGTTTGCGGTGGGTGTTGCGTTTGTCATACCAGCGTTTTGAACCATGCATTATCCAGTCTTTTTATCCACGCACCGTGCGGTGTAATTGTTACCGTGCGGCCATTTGCCTCCGGTGCAAGTTTTACATGCAGTGTGTCTTTGGGCAGAAGCGGTGCGGCAATTTCCGGCCACTCTATCAGGCATATGCCTGATTGCAAGGCGTCTTCCAGCCCTAGCTCAGGCAAGTCCTGCTTTTTCTCGATGCGGTATAAATCAAAATGCCAGATAGGGCAGATAGCGCCGTCATACTGGTGCACAAGGTTAAATGTAGGGCTGCCAACCTCTGCATCGGAACCGATGAGCGAGTGGATAAAACCCTGCGCCAATGTGGTTTTGCCGCTGCCCAAGTTTCCCTCCAGTAAAAACACGTCTCCGGCTCGCGCACGGTTCGCAAGAGCTGCCCCCAGTTTTTGGGTGGCATCTGCATTTTTTAAATGAAAGGTGAGAGAGGGCATGGGTGCAATATTAAACGGTTTCGGTTTTTTGTTTTTCACGGCTTGGGTTCAGCAAGTCGCGGTTGCGGCGTTTTAAACGGCAAGTGATGGTGGTGCCTTTGCCTTCTTCTGACTGCATTTCAATCGTACCACCATGCAGTTCGATAAAGCTTTTTACCACGGGCAGGGCCAGAGCGTTACCTGTATATTTGCCATCGCGCGTGCCTTGGGTCGCTTTATAAAATTTTTCGAAGATATTTTTTTGTTCCATGGGCGGAATACCGCGGCCTGTGTCAGATACGGCGATGACAATATCATCCTTCTGCTCTGAAATGGTAAGGCTCACGCTATCATCCTTGTTCGTGAAGCGAATGGCGTTATTCAGCAAATTCGAAATCACCTGTTTGATGCGCTTTTCATCGCCCATCACTTTGCCAATATTCTTCTGGCAGTCGAAATTGAATTTGAGGCCGTTTTCTTCTGCGCGGGCTTTTAAGTATGGCAAGATGCTATCCACCGCCATAGGCAGGTCGAATTCTTTTACATCCAGCGTCATATAACCGGCATCAATCGTGGCGATGTCGAGAATGTCGTTAATCAGCGCGGCAAGCTGTACGGATGAATTATGAATGCCGTCGATGTAATCTTTCTGTTTGTCGTTCAGGTCACCGAAGTAACCCTTCAGAAGCACTTCTGAAAAGCCTTTGATGGACGTCAGCGGTGAGCGCAGTTCATACGATACGTTGTTGAGGAAGTTGCTCTTCAAATTGTCTGCTTCTTTGAGGGCTTCTTTTTCCGCGCGGAGCGAGCGTTCTACCAGCGTTGAGTCCGTCATATCCTGATAGGTAAGAAGCTTACCGCCATCCGGCAAGGGCACGCAGTTCCATGCCAGCACCAGACCGTCGGTGCGCTCAAGATTTTGCGTATGCGGTGTACGGGCCACAATATGGCTGACCATCTTCTGCTTAAAGCTGTCCCAGTCTTTGTTATATTCATACAGGCGTTTGGTTTTTTCCAGAATGTCCGACATATGCGGCATACCGGCCAGCACTTCAGGGTCGAGCTGCCACATGGCGGCATAAGACGGATTGTGCAGTTGCAGGCGACCATCTTCACCAAACACGCAAATGCCTTCATAGAGATTATCAATCGTGGCGCGCTTCACGGCAATCAGCGTATTGTGTTTTTGTTCCAGCGTAATGCGTTCGGTTAAGTCTTCATACGAAAACAGTAAGCCGCCCAGCGAATACGGAATCGCGATTTCGCGCACCACCATGCCGTTGGGGAGGTACATAATCTCTTCCTGCGCTTCACGCAGGTTGGTGAATTTTTCCATCTGGTTGGTGCGGAAGGCTTTGAAGTCCACCTGTTCCGGCAGCAAGCGGCGTTGACGCAGCTGCTCGAGCACCTCGCCATAGGTTGGCTCGTTTTTTAAATCCTTCTCATCCAGTTTCCACAGCGAAAGGAATGCGTTGTTATAAAATTTCAGGCGCTTGTCGGTGCCATAAATGGCAGCAGCATTGCGCGAGCTTTCGAGTAGGTTGGATTGTGCCTGCATATGCGTCTGCAAGTCTTTTTCCAACTCACCTTGCGCCGTGATATCGAATGCAAACCCGGCTGTGCCTTCGCCATTAGGCAGCGGTACTTCGGTCAAAAGATGCAGGCGACGTTCACCGTTTACAATCACATGGTGCTTCTCACTTTGTGGCGCTGTGGTGCTCATTGCTTTTTGGGCTAAATCTTTGGCGCGTGCAGTGAGTTCTTCAACCCCTTTTTCGCCAGACACATAACCGAACGGCTTGTTGATGATTTTTAAATATTCTGCGTTCACGAAGCGGATACGCAAGTCAGCATCGCGCCGCCAAATAGGGTAAGGTGCGTTATCTAAAATTGCAGACGCACTGTTTTCAGGCACGGGAGGAACAGAGATATTATTTTCAACTGCAGGTGCTGGCAGCGGTGCGAAGGAATGAAAGCTCAGCATCATGGTGCGCATCTCGCCATCGTTCCCATTCATTGCCGTAATGTGAGCGGAAATAGCACCCCCTGTTTTTGTGAGAAGGCTTAAGGCGATATTATTTTTACCATCCTTCAGTTCCTGCAATGCGGAAGTCAATTTGGCGGCACTCACTTCTTCCAATGCAGAAGCAATCTGCTCAACAGTGCTTACACGCGCGCTAAGCCCAAGCAAGGTTGTGAGCGCAGGCGAGGTAATGGCCTCTGGCTGTGACACATCCTTATAATAAAACGCAGTGTGCTGAAGGCTGGCAAGCAGTGTGGCGTCGCCATCATTCTGCGCGCGGCGTGGCAGGAGCGCGAACACAAACAGGCAGAACAATACAAGCAGCGCGACGCTTGCTGCGCCCGCCGCCAGCATCAGTGCTTCCGTGTTTTGCAGCAACAACTGTTCCATCTTCCTGCACGTAAGCAGGCGGCTAGTAGCGGTAATGCTCGGGCTTGAACGGGCCTTGGGCACTCACACCGATATAGTCGGCCTGCTCCTTGGTGAGTTTGCTTAACTTAACGCCGATTTTCTTAAGGTGTAGCGCCGCCACTTTTTCATCGAGGTGTTTAGGCAGCACATAGACTTTGTTTTTGTATTTGCCGTGGTTCTGCCACAATTCAATCTGCGCCATCACTTGGTTGGTGAAGCTCATGCTCATCACGAAAGATGGGTGGCCCGTGCCGCAGCCAAGGTTCACAAGGCGACCCTCGGCCAGCAGAATAATGCGTTTGCCGTCAGGGAATGCAATTTCATCCACCTGCGGTTTCACGTTATGCCATTTGTAATTACGTAAGCCAGCGACATCAATTTCCGTATCGAAGTGGCCGATGTTGCACACAATGGCGCGGTCTTTCATGCGGCGCATATGTTCCACGGTGATGATGCTTTTGTTGCCCGTTGCCGTCACAAAAATATCCGCAATTGCCACGACGTCTTCCATTGTAGCGACCTGGTAACCTTCCATGGCAGCTTGCAGTGCGCAGATGGGGTCAACTTCCGTCACCACCACGCGGGCGCCTTGTTTTGAAAGCGCCTGTGCGCAACCTTTGCCCACGTCGCCATAACCGGCGACGACAGCGACCTTGCCGGAAATCATCACGTCGGTGGCGCGCTTAATACCATCCACCAAGCTTTCGCGGCAGCCATAGAGGTTATCGAACTTCGATTTCGTCACCGCGTCATTCACGTTGATGGCGGGCACTTTCAGCTTGCCCTGTTTTTCCATCACATACAGGCGGTGCACGCCGGTGGTGGTTTCTTCGCTGATACCTTTAATATCAGTCAGCATTTTGGGGTAACGGTTATGCACCAGTACGGTCAGGTCGCCGCCGTCGTCCAAAATCATGTTCGGCGTCCAGCCGTCGGGGCCTTTCACGGTCTGCTCTATGCACCATTCATATTCTTCTTCTGTTTCGCCTTTCCATGCGAATACCGGCACGCCAGCAGCGGCAACGGCAGAGGCGGCATGGTCCTGCGTCGAGAAAATATTACAGCTGCTCCAGCGCACGGTGGCGCCAAGGTGCGTGAGGGTTTCAATCAGTACAGCGGTTTGAATCGTCATGTGCAGGCAGCCGGAAATACGCGCGCCTTTCAGCGGTTTTTTACTGCCATATTCTTCACGCAGCGCCATCAGGCCGGGCATTTCGGTTTCCGCGATGGTGATTTCTTTCCGGCCCCAGCTGGCAAGGTTGATATCCTTTACTTTGTAATCATACAGCGAGGATTTTTTGGCCTGATTTTTGTTGCTGCTTTTGCTCATGACGTAGAACTTTCTGGGCTAAGGTGCTGTTGTTTTGAAAAAATTGCTGTTTATCATGAACCATTTATTGTATTCTTGCAACGATTTATACCTTAAGTTATAGGCATCTAAGGGTGCTTTGAAGGGGTGAGGTTTACGTGACGGATAACATGAATGAGAAGCGGCTTTCCTCCCGCGTGATTGGATACTGGGAGAAGCTGCGCGGTGAGGGTGAGAGAATCCCCGAAATATCGAAATTCCGCAGCAATATGCTGGAAGATGTCTGGGGTCAGTGCATTAAAGTGAACATTAATTTTGCTAATGGCGCGCCCAAATTCAAGTTCGAGCACATTGGTGAAGATGTCTCCAAAGCCATGGGCAAAAAAATGCAGGATCAGCCCGTTACGGGGGTTGCCAACGTGCCGGGTGGCCGCATTTTAAACCGCATTACCTTGCTGTTGCCTCAGCTGTCCACACCTATTCAGGACCACGGTGAGATGCTGAATGAAAAGAACCAGATGGTGAAATACCGCAGCTGTATCTTGCCGTTTGGTAATAAAGACGGTGAACTGACACATGTGATTATTGCGCTTTCATGGCGCATCTTTAAGTAGGAATAGTAATGAAAGACGAAACGCTTCTTATCAACCTCGGCAGAGACGCAGAGCAGCATGCGGGCATGGTGAACACGCCCGTGTACCAAACCTCTACGATTATTTTCCCCACGCTGAAGGCTTATAAAGCCGCAGAAAAAGGCAAGGGGCATTACAAGCAATCGCAGGGCGGCACGGCTTCGGATCAAAGCTATGGCCTTGGCGGCACACCAACGGTTTTTGCGCTTCAGGAGGCGCTGGCAAAACTGGAAGGCGGTGAGGGCTGCATTCTGTTTCCATCCGGCCTTGCAGCCCTCAGCATCACGCTGCTGAGCTTCCTTGAGCAGGGCGACCATTTGCTGGTGCCCGACAGTGTGTATGGCCCCACGCGCCGTTTCTGCAACAAAGAGCTGAAGCGTTTTGGTATCGAAGCCACGTTTTACGACCCGCTGATTGGCGCAGGCATCGAAAAATTATTCAAGAAGAACACGAAGCTGGTGTTTGTGGAAAGCCCCGGTTCGCTGACCTTTGAAGTGCAGGATATCCCTGCCATTGCCAAGGTTGCGCATAAAAAGAATGCGCTGGTGGTGCTCGATAACTCATGGGCCACGCCGCTTTTTTTCAAGCCCTTCGAGCATGGGGTGGATGTATCCATTCAGGCAGTCACCAAATATATTGGCGGGCATTCTGATGTGCTGATGGGTGCGGCGATTGCCAACGGCAAGCATTTCGAAACCTTAAAGCGCCGTTTCCGCCATTACGGCACGGGTGCAAGCCCTGTAGATTGTGCGCAGGTGCTCAAAGGCCTTCGCACGCTTTCCGTACGTATGGAGCGGCATTATAAAAACGCCATGAAAGTGGCACTGTGGCTGGAAAATCAGAAGCGCATCAGCCGGGTTATTTACCCTCCGCTAATTGCTGACAAAGGTTACAAGCTCTGGAAGCGCGATTTCACCGGTGCGTGTGGTCTGTTTACCGCCATTTTTGATAAGCACTATCCAGAAAGCAAAATTGAAGCGTTTGTGGACGGGCTCGATTTATTCGGCATTGGTGCTTCATGGGGTGGGTATGAAAGCCTCGCCTTGCCAGTGAATCCGGCGGAAATCCGCACCGCTACGAAATGGAAAGCTGAAGGTTCGGCCATTCGCTTCCATATCGGCCTTGAAAATGCCGACGACCTGATTGCTGACCTCGCCAAAGCCTTTAAAAGGCTGGCCTAGCCTGACCAATGACGCATAAAAAAAGCCCGCCTACGTGGCGGGCTTTTTGGTATCGCTTGGTTTTGGTCTTATTCTTTTGCGTCAGCTTTTTTCTTTGGGCTGGCGGCTTTTTTCGGAGCGGCTTCTTTCGGAGCAGCAGCCTTTTTGGGCTTAGCTTCGGAAGCGGCTTTGTTCAGTTTGCCTTCAATCAGGGCTTTCACCTTGCGGTTCAAGCGGCTTACTTTGCGGGCAGCGGTACCTGGCTTAATGACGCCTTTGCTGGCAGCACGCAGTAATTCTTTCTGTGCAACGCGGAGAGCGGTTTTCGCTTCTTCTTTATTGCCTGCGGCAATTGCCTGCTCGAGGTGCTTTACGAACGTACGCACGCGGCTTTTGCGCTCACGGTTGCGGACAGTGCGTTTTGCATCCTGTCTAATGCTTTTAATAGCAGCGGTATGGTGTGCCATAATCGTTTAAATCCTACGGGTTCGGCGTGAAAAATAGGGGCTATACATATAGTCAAAGCCTAGCCCCGTCAAGCGGTTTTTGCGTAAAAATGGGGCGATATTGCCTAACCTGCCGCAGCAGCGTTAATGGCATCCACCGCCGCAAGCGCTGTGGCGCTCATAATTTCGCCCACTGTGGCACCCATTTGCACGATCTGCACCGGCTTTTCCATACCCAGCAGAATCGGGCCAATCAGCATGCCGCCGCCCAGTTCCTGCAGCAGCATCGACGAGATGTTTGCCGTGTGTAAAGCTGGCATAATCAATACGTTAGCTGGTTTTGATAGGCGGCAGAATGGGTACAGCTTCATCAAGTCAGGGTCAAGGGCCACGTCTACGGCCATTTCGCCATCATATTCAAAGTCGAACTTCTTCTTTTCCATCAGTTCGATGGCTTCGCGCACGCGGCTGGCTTTTTCATGCATCGGTTTACCGAAGTTTGAGAAAGAAAGCAGGGCAACGCGTGGTTCATGGCCGAACTGGCGGGCAAAATTGGCGCTTTCCTGCGCAATATGCAGCAGTTCTTCTGCTGTTGGTAGGCCAATCACGGCCGTGTCGGAGATGAACACCGTTTCCTTATTCTTTGCAATCATGATGGAAAGGCCGAACAGGTTTTTGCCTTTTCTCACGTCCACCACTTTCTGGATGTCTTCCAGCGTGTCGTAATAGTTACGCGTTAGGCCCGAAACCATCGCGTCGGCATCACCGGCTTGCAGCATGCAGCTGGCGAACACGTTACGTTCGTTTTTCACCATACGTACGCAGTCGCGCAGCAGGTAGCCTTTGCGTTGCAGCTTTTTGTAGAGCAGGTCGATGTAGAAATCGACTTTCTCCGCCGTGGAGGCGTTTACAATCTCAATACCATCCATATCGCGGAAGTTCAGGCGACGGATGACTTCTTCCACTTTTTCGGTACGGCCGACCAGCTTGGCTTTGCCGCAGCCATTGTCGCGCCACTGGAATGCAGCGCGGATGACTTTTTCTTCTTCGCCTTCTGCGAACACGATGGTTTGGGGGTTACCCTTCACCTTTTCGAAAATCATGTTCATAGTGTTGGCGGCAGGGTTCATGCGCGCCATCAGCTGCTGTTTATACGCTTCCATGTTCTTAATGGGGCGCTTTGCCACACCCGTATCCATCGCGGCTTTCGCCACGGCGGTTGGCACCGTGTAAATCAGGCGCGGGTCGAATGGCGTCGGAATAATATAGTCTGGGCCATATTGCATTTTGCGGCCAGAATACGCAGCGGCGACCTCATCATGCACCTGCTCGCGGGCGAGCTGGGCGATGGCTTTTGCAGCGGCAATTTTCATTTCTTCGTTAATGGTGGTGGCTTGCACATCCAGCGCACCACGGAAGATGTAAGGGAAGCCGAGCACGTTATTAATCTGGTTGTTATAGTCGCTGCGGCCGGTGGCGATAATGGCGTCATCGCGCACTTCGCGTACTTCTTCCGGCGTAATTTCTGGGTCTGGATTTGCCATCGCAAAAATAATCGGGTTTGGCGCCATGCTGGCAACCATTTCTTTTGTCACCGCGCCTTTTTCAGCAAGGCCATAGAACGCATCGGCGCCTTTCAGTGCATCGGCCAGTGTGCGGGCGGATGTATCAGCCGCATGTGCGGTTTTCCACTGGTTCATGCCTTCGGTACGGCCTTTGTAAATCACGCCGCTGCGGTCCACCAGAATGGCGTTCCTGAGGCCCATGGTTTTTGCTAGTTCCAAGCAAGCAATGCCGGCCGAGCCTGCACCCAGCACGACGAGCTTAATGTCTTCAATTTTTTTGCCGCTGATGTGGCAGGCGTTGATAAGCCCTGCGGCGGTGATGATGGCGGTGCCGTGCTGATCGTCATGGAACACAGGAATGTCCATCAGGTCTTTCAGTTTCTGCTCAATAATAAAGCAGTCTGGCGCTTTGATGTCTTCAAGGTTAATGCCGCCCCAGCTTGGGCCAAGGTAACGCACGGCATTGATGAACGCTTCGGCGTCTTCCGTGTCGACCTCAATATCAATCGAGTCAATATCGGCAAAGCGCTTAAACAGAACGGATTTACCTTCCATCACCGGCTTTGAGGCCAGCGCGCCAAGGTTACCGAGGCCGAGCACGGCGGTGCCGTTTGAAATCACGGCAACCATGTTGCCTTTAGAAGTGTAGTCGTATGCGGTTTCCGGCTTTTCAGCAATTTCAAGGCATGGGAAGGCCACGCCGGGCGAATAAGCAAGGGAAAGGTCGCGCTGAGTGATGAGTGGTTTGGTCGGAGAAATGGCAATTTTGCCGGGCTTATCTTCTTTATGGAACTGAAGTGCTTCTTCTTTCGTGACGGCTACTTTTTTCCCGCCGGAATCCCTGCCGGATGCGGTTTTATTCGTCGTCTTAAGCTTCGTCACCTTCGTCATTGTCGAACCGTTCCACGTCTGTATGAGATTATCTATCGGATGCCACGCTAGGGCATGTGGGCGCGCACTCTAGCAGAGAGGATGCCATGCGTCAAAGCCTTCATATGCTGCACTGCACCCTTGCTAAACGCGTTGGTTTTTTCTAGGGTGCATCCTTGGGAACACTAGGACAAATGCATTATTAAAATGAATCAGGCTCTGCCGATAGAAGCACCCACTCTGCCTGCTGCTGCGAACGCCACGCCCATGATGCAGCAATACCTTGCTATCCGCGAGGCGCATCCGGGCTATCTGCTGTTTTACCGCATGGGTGATTTTTACGAGCTGTTTTTTGACGATGCCGTGAAAGCGGCCGAAGCGCTCGACATCGCGCTGACACGTCGTGGCAAGCATCAGGATCAAGACATCCCCATGTGCGGCGTGCCCGTGCATAGCTATGAACCCTACTTACAAAAGCTCATCAAAAAAGGTTTCAAAGTTGCGGTGTGTGAGCAGATGGAGCCACCGGAGCTTGCCAAAAAGCGTGGCGCAAAATCGGTGGTTAAGCGCGAGGTCACGCGCATCATCACCCCTGGCACGCTCACGGAAGAGGCGCTTCTGGATGCCAAAAACCAGAACTACCTTGTGGCGATAGCAGAGGCGGGGGGGAAGCTCGGCCTTGGCTGGGTGGATATTTCGACGGGTGAATTTAGGGTCACCACCACCAGCCGTGCCGCATTGGTGGCAGAACTCGCGCGCCTCAGTCCAAAAGAAATTCTTCTGCCGGATAGGTTGCTGGACGATAAAGCGCTCTACGCCTCCTTAAGTGATTGGCGGCAGAATCTCACGCCGCATGTGGCAAGTTTTTTTGACGCTGCGCGCGCTGAGCGTAAAATAAAAGACTATTTCAAGGTTGCTTCGCTCGAGGCCTTTGGCACATTTTCACAAAGTGAAGTAGGGGCGTGTGGCGCATTGCTGGAATATCTGGCGCTCACACAAATTGCAAATCGGCCGCGCCTTGAAGCGCCGAAAAAAATCGAAAGCCATGACTTCATGTTGATTGATGGTGCCACGCGCCGCAATCTAGAACTCACCGCTACGCTAGCGGGGGAATATCGCGGCAGTCTGCTTTCCGTTATTAATTATACCGTTAGCAGCATGGGTGCGCGGCTTTTAGCGTCACACCTTTCAAGCCCGCTGTTAAATCCCGAGGCAATTAAACACCGCCTCGACGCAGTGGAATATTTCACGCACCACTCCTCAATTCGTGCCGATGTACGCGACCATTTGCGCCAAGTGCCCGACATCGAGCGCGCGCTGTCGCGCCTATGTGTCGCCCGTGGCGGCCCACGAGATATGCTTGCCATTCGCCAAGGCCTGCAGGAAGCAACGAACATTGCCTCATTGCTGACCTTTGCGCCAAAGGCAGAAGTGCCGCCAGCAGTGCAGCAGGCGCTCGCACAGCTTGGTAACTTTGATGGACTGCTCAATGTGTTTGAGCGTGCGCTGGCAGATGAAGTGCCACTGCAAGCGCGTGACGGTGGCTTTATCCGTGAAGGGTTCGACCCCACGTTAGACTCCATGCACCACATCCGTGCCGACGCGACGGAAATGAAACTCGCATTGCGTGACAAATACCGTGCTGAAAGCGGCATCGACAAATTAAAGCTCGCGCAGAACAATATCATCGGCATGTATCTGGAAACGAGTGCGACCAATGCCGACAAAATCCCGCCTTACTTTGTGCATCGTCAAACCATGGCGGGTGCGATGCGTTATTCCACACCTGAACTCAAAGAACTCGAAAGCAAAATCATCAACGCCGAAGGTAATGCGTTGGCACGCGAACTTTCACTATTTGAAGAATTAGTAGCGCAGGTGGGGGCAAATGCCGAACAGCTTTCGCTGTGTGCGCAAGGTATCGCTCAGCTTGATGTGGCTTCAAGCCTTGCACAGCTCACGGTGGAAAAAAATTATGTTCGCCCGAAGGTAGATAACAGCCTCGAATTTAATCTCACTGCTGCGCGTCATCCGGTGGTGGAGCACAGTCTTGCTGCCAGCGGTCAGCCCTTCATCGGCAACGGGTGCGACCTCAGCGGCGCGCAGCGCCTGTGGCTCATCACTGGCCCGAACATGGCAGGTAAAAGCACGTTCCTCCGGCAGAATGCACTCATCACCATTCTCGCGCAGATGGGTAGTTTTGTGCCCGCCACTTCCGCGCACATCGGCGTGGTGGACAGGCTCTTTTCACGCGTTGGTGCGGCAGATGATTTGGCGCGTGGTCGCTCTACCTTCATGGTCGAGATGGTGGAAACGGCGACCATCTTAAATCAGTCTACCAACCGTTCGCTGGTGATACTCGATGAAATCGGGCGCGGCACTGCCACGTTCGACGGGCTTTCCATTGCATGGGCGGTGATGGAATACCTGCACGATAAAACCGCCTGCCGCACCTTGTTCGCCACGCACTACCACGAGCTCACTACCTTAAGCGCTCGCCTTTCTGCGCTCGCCTGTTACACCATGAAGGTGAAGGAGTGGCAGGGCGAAGTCATTTTCCTGCACGAGGTTGCTCAAGGCGCAGCAGACAGGTCTTATGGCATTCACGTTGCCAAGCTTGCAGGCTTGCCGCCAGCCGTGATTCAGCGGGCAGAAGAAGTGATGGAAAACCTTGAGAAGTCCGAATCGGCGGATAAGGTCTCCAAACTGGCCAATGACCTGCCGTTATTTACCTCGGCCCCACCTGCGCCGGAGCTAGATGCCCTGCGGGAAAAGCTTGCCGCGCTTGAGCCCGACAGCCTCACACCCCGTGCCGCATTAGACATTTTATATCAGCTCAAAACTATGCTATCCTAACGCATGGTTCGTTATTTATTTGCTATTCTTATTTTTGTTTTTTCAGGTTCGGCCTTTGCCTTTGCGCAGTCCGAGGGCAAGATGATGCGCGTTTCCACGGGAACAGGTTTTTTCGTCAATAGCGCCGGTTACTTTATCACCAATCAGCACGTGGTTGATAACTGCCAGAAAATTATGTTCCGCGGCACCACAAACAGTGATCAGGTGGAGCTTGTGGCTGCCGATGCCACGCAGGATTTAGCTATTCTACGCATGAAGGAGAACCCAAAATTCACCGCGCCGATGCGGGTGAATGACGGGCTTCAGAAAGATGATGACGTCATGGTGATTGGCTACCCGAAGGATGCCATTTTCAAAGGCCATTATGTGATTCGCACGGCGCAGGTGATTGATACCAAAGGCCCGCAAGGGGAAGACCATTGGGTGCAATTCACCGACAGCGCACAACATGGCAATAGTGGCGGGCCGCTCCTCGACGGTAGTGGCAACGTGATTGGCGTCGTTACGGGTAAAATGACGATGTACGACCCATCAGACCCTGAAGGAACCGTGCGTAAGGCAGACATCGCTGTGCGTGTGCCGATTCTAAAACGATTTATGGATAGTCATTCCGTGCCCTACGATAACCTCATCAGCAATGATGACTTTGTCCGCTTGCGCCGCATCGACACGGCTGATCTTGAGCGCAATGCCGGAAAATTCATTACTGGTGTAGTCTGTATGCAGGGCGAGGTAGAAGACCCCGCTGCCGTTACCCAATAGCATCACCAACTTTTCTTGCGCTGCGGGTGCTTTGCCATTATAACAATGCGGCATAAAGTACTGCCAACCATTGGATTTTTTTGCCTATGCAGCCTGACCTTTACACGCCCTTCATCATCGCGTCATATGCCGCGGCTGCAATCATTCTAGGTGCTGTCACGATACACATTGTTTTTCACCATCGCCGCGCGAAATCAAAAAAGAAGAGCCGTGCATGAAGCCCAAGCATCGTCGTGCCTTGTGGCTTACGGTCGCATTCCTGTCCTTTGCTGCAGGCGTTTCCGGTTTGCTGAGTGTGTTTAACGAGAACATCGTATTTTTCTTCAGCCCCACCGAGGTGATGGCAAAAGATATTTCACCTGAGCAGCGCATCCGTGTGGGAGGGTTGATAGTGAAGGGGAGTGTCGTTAAAAAAGCCGATGTGATTTCTTTCACGGTAAGCGATGGTGCCAACACGCTCGCCATTGAATATCGCGGCTTGCCGCCAAACTTGTTTAAAGAAGGTGTCGGCATCGTGGCGGAAGGTTTTTTAACGCCAGAAGGCTTTAAAGCCACAAACCTGCTCGCTAAACACGATGAAAATTATATGCCGCCCGAAGTGGCAAAGTCGTTGAAAGAATCCGGCCACTGGAAAGACCAGTACGGTAAAAAGGCCGGAGCCGCGCAATGATAGCATTCGTAGGCAATCTTTTATTATGGGTGGCGGCGGCTGTCGCGCTGTTTCAGGCGGTGGTGCCGTGGTTGCCCATCCGCAGCAAAAAATTCTCCCATACTCATTTCATCCGCTTTGCCACCACCGCTGTTTTTGTAGCATTGGCAGGCGCATTCGGTGCGCTTGTGTATGCCTTCGCCATCTCTGACTTCTCTTTATTACTGGTAGCAACCAACTCGCACACGGCAAAGCCACTCATCTATAAAATCTCCGGCACGTGGGGTAATCACGAAGGCTCAATGCTGCTCTATATATTCTTTATATCTATTATATCTCAAACAATTAGCATTGTTAATTTATCTAAAAGATTCGATTTTTATTATAAGCTATTATCAATACAGGGAATTGTAATATTATTCCTATTGATATACCTTATTTTAGCTTCTAACCCGTTCCTCCTGCTGCCATTCACCCCACCGCAGGGCATGGGGCTTAATCCGCTGCTGCAGGACGTAGGTCTTGCCATGCATCCGCCCATGCTCTACCTCGGCTATGTAGGCTTCACTGTAGCCTTCTCTTTCGCCGTTGTGGGCCTGCTTCAAGGCAAGGTGGATGCCGCATGGGCAAAGGCGTTAAGGCCGTGGGTCACCTTCACGCTCGTTTTCCTCACCACTGGTATTGCGCTGGGTAGCTGGTGGGCATATCGCGAGCTTGGCTGGGGCGGCTTCTGGTTCTGGGATCCTGTGGAAAATTCATCTCTGCTGCCGTGGCTTGCGGGCGTGGCGCTGCTGCATTCGCTGCTGGTGCTTGAAAAACGCGGCTTCCTTGCGGGGTGGAGTTGCTTGCTTGGCATCCTCACTTACGCACTCGGTTTGATGGGTTTTTTCCTCGTTCGTTCTGGTATTCTAACCTCGGTGCATAGTTTCGCGAATGATCCGCAGCGCGGCGTTTTTATTCTCGCTATCATCACGGTGCTGGTGGGTTCTGCGTTGTTTTTATTTGGTCTGCGTGGCCCGCTGCTGCGCCCTAAAAAAGCTGATTTTCAGCCTGTTTCACGCGAAAATCTGCTGCGGGTGAATAACCTGTTGCTGTTGGTATTATGCTTCACCGTGGCGCTCGGCACGCTCTACCCCATTTTTCTTGAGCTGCTTACGGGTGCAAAAATTTCTGTCGGAGCGCCGTATTTCAACGCTACCTTCAACCAGCTTGCCGTGATACTGCTGTTACTTGCATCTTTTGCACCGGGTTTGGCGTGGAAGAAAGGGAGGCTTTCAAATCCTAGCTCTGCCTTTAAACAGCTTATGTTGGCGCTAACGCTGTTCGTAGTGCCGGTCCCTCATTCACCAAAGCCTCCGCAACATAATTTCTTTTCACTCTGTGCCGCACTTGCTGCTGTCGCTTATGCAGTATGGCGCGCACCACTGCATGGCGGCGCGCTCACCATTTGTGGCGTAGGGCTTTCCGTATGGCTCGCTGCCAGCATGGTGGAAGACGCATTACGCCGTTCTGAGTTGTTCCGCAAAAGACTGCCGCGCAGTTATTATGCCATGGCGCTTTCGCATATCGGTGTAGGGCTTTTGGCATTGGGTATTAGCGTGGCTTGCGGCTGGGCTTTAGAAGCAGAACAGCTCTTAAAACCGGGGCAAAAAATGGAGGTCGGTAAGCTGACTATTGCGTTTGATGGTGCGGAACTTTCCACCGGAAAAAACTACGTTTCCGACGGCGGAAAATTCACGGTGTATCATAGCGGGAAAGCCCGCGCCACCTTGCGCCCAGAGCGCCGTTTTTACCCTGTAGAAAGCCAGCAAACCACTGAATCTGCGATATATTATTTGCTTTGCGGGGACGTATACATAGCCCTCGGTGAGCCCGATGGTACAGGGGGGTATGGGGTACGTGTGTATGTGAAGCCATTGATGTGGCTCGTTTGGTGCGGCGCAGCGACGATTTCTCTGGGATTGGCTTTATCCCTAGGCTTCCGCCGTGGTATAATAAAAAAAGCGCTGAGAAGGCCGGAGTTATGACGCTACTGTTCTCCGGTTACAGTTTGTCCGAGAAAGGGGTAAATAGCGCTTTGAGGTTTTTATACTTTATGCCGTTTGTAGCATTTATGCTGTTAATGGCAGGTTTTATGGGTGGTCTGATGCATGCCACTGAGGCACCCGCATCAGCTTGGTTTGCTTCCACCCGCGCAATAGAAGGTGAAACGATCCCCGATTTCAGCGTAGAGTCCCTTTTATCTGAAAAAGAATTTAAAAGCGAAGTGCTAAAGCGCAATCGCTATGTGGTGGTGAACATCTTTGCTTCATGGTGTGCTTCCTGCATGGATGAGCATGAGTTACTGATGGAAATTTATAACAGCCATTCTGTGCCAGTCTATGGTATCAACTGGCGCGACGAGCCTGCCGCTGCCAAAGCGTGGCTTGAAAAATATGGCAACCCTTATAAAGACATTGCCTCTGACAAAGAGGGCGAAGTGGCCATTCACTTCGGCATCACCGGTGCGCCGGAAACCTTCCTCATCGGGCCAGGTGGTAAAATCATCTTCCGTCATGCAGGTGTGCTCACCCGCGAGGTGCTTGAAAAAGACATTCTGCCAAAGGTTCAATCCCGCCGATGAAACATATCCCCCGCTTTTCTTTTGCAGCACTTGCTGCCGTGTTTCTGTTTAGTGCTGCTGCATCTTTTGCTTTCCCGATGGAAAAGCATCTGGCGGATCCGGTGCTTGAAAGTCGCGCCAAGGCACTATTTCGTGAAGTCCGCTGTGTGGTGTGCGAAGGGCAGGCCTTAGCGGAATCAAATGCTGATTTGGCCTCAGATATGCGCCATCTGATTCGCGCTCAGATTCAAGCAGGCAAGAGCGATGCTGCCATCCGCGCGTTCCTCATCAGCCGCTATGGCGAAGCGATTCTCATGAATCCGCCGAAAGACTCCCGCACCGCGCTCTTGTGGTATTTGCCTGCTTTCATCACCGTGCTGGGTTTGGGGGCGTTATTTGTGCGCGGCAAGCCAAAGAAATTGACGAAGCCCAAAAAAACCCTTAAAGCAGCAACCCGAAAGAAAAAATAGGTTCATGGCAAAAAGTATCCGCATTTCAGGTGTAATCAACGACGACGACTCTAAAGAGTTGCGGCAGATGCGTGCCCGTATGTTGTATCACCTCTTCATGGAGGGGTATAACATCTATAACGGTAATGGCGACCAAGACATTCACCTGTGGAACATCCAGCGTAAAATAAAAGAAGCACACGGCTTCGTGTTTATGCCGGGCTCGAACCTAGATGACGTGGTGAAGGCTACTTCTATTTTCGTGGGTTACCAAACGGGCGATATGGACCTCAACGGTAAGCCCACGGTGATGCTGAATAACGATAGCTCATGGACTCCGTGGCTGCAGGTGATTGATCACCTGCATAAAAACGGCACGGTGTCACAACATTACCGCGATGTGATTAAAATCGTGGAGCAGCCACGTGAAGTGATTTACGCCATCAAAGAACAAAAAACCCTTATTGAAAAAGTGCGTACGCTGCACGACCACAAGCCAGAGCCCTCCATTCCGGGTGATCCCGAACGCCGTGAACCGCGCAAAAAAGTCTGTGTGTTCTGCTCGGCCAGCACGAAAAATCCGTCTTACCTTAAAATGGGCTATGATTTGGGCACGGACATTGCCAAAGCCGGTTATGGCTGCGTTACTGGTGCTGGGCGCACGGGTATTATGGGCGAAGTCGTGCGTGGCGGCTATGAAGCGGGTGGGTGGACTGGCGGGTCTAACGTGCCGCATATCATCGAAATGGAAGGTCTTCCGGACGGTTTGAACACATTCTGGCCGCGTAGCGATATTTATACCCGCATGGAAATCATGATTCAGAAATCCCACGCCTTTGTCATTCTACCGGGCGGTATGGGCACGGTGCAGGAACTGCTGGTGCTATTGCAGCTGAAGCAGAAGAACGACCCGCTTATGGCAGGTAAGCCCATCATGTGCGTGAACCCTAAGCTGCCAGACGGCGGCACGTTCTGGGCACCCCTTATCAACCTTGCGGAAAGCTTCGGCCTGCATGACATCATGCACGTCAGCGAGAATGTCGATGGGCTGGTGAAAGAATTAAAGCGCCTGAAGGCGGCAGAAAAGAAATCGTCGGAAGACTAATCTTTTAACGTGCGGATGATGCTGTCTGTCAGCGCACCCAAATCTTTTTCCATAATGGTAAAGGCGGGCGTCAGGTAAATCACATCGCCGAACGGCCTTAACCACACGCCTTGTTCTACAAATTTTTTCCGCAAATGCAGAATCATTGCGCGGTCGGCTTTTTCAAGCTGCACCACGCCGATAGCGCCTTTCACGCGCAAGTCATACACATTATCCATTTTCCGGCAGGGCTTCAGCACATCAGAAAGTTGCTGCTCGATGGCTTCCACCTGTTTCAGGCGCGGCTCTTTTTCAAACACATCAAGCGAGGCATTGGCGGCGGCGCAGGCCAGTGGATTTGCCATATAGGTTGGGCCGTGCATCAGCGCGGCTTCGTGCTTGTCGGAAAGGAACGCATTAAAAATTTCTTCCGTTGCCAGCGTGGCGGCAAGGCTTAGTGTGCCGCCCGTCAGTGCTTTGCCGACGCATAAAATATCTGGCGTGATGCCCGCTTCCTGACAGGCGAACATATGGCCGGTGCGGCCAAAGCCGGTGAAGACTTCATCGGCGATAAATAACAGTTCGTGTTTTTTGGTGATGCGGTAAATCTCGGCCAGAATATCTGCTGTGTGAAACTTCATACCGCCTGCGCCTTGCACCAGCGGTTCAATCACCACGCCTGCGATATTTTTTTTCATCGCGCCGAGCAGTTCATCAAATTCCGCGAAGCTATATTCGTCGCTTGGTACGGCGATATTATATTGCATCGGCATGTAATGTTTGAAAATGGCATGCATGCCATCTTCCGTATCGCACAGGCTCATCGCACCCATCGTGTCCCCATGATAACCATGACGGAAGGTAATGAAGCGGTCGCGTTTTGGCGTGCCTTTGTTTACCCAATACTGCACCGCCATTTTCATCGCCACTTCCACCGCCACTGAGCCGGAGTCGGAAAAGAACACACGCTTCAGTCCGGCAGGGGCGATTTTTGCAAGCCGTGCAGCAAGCTGCGCAGCCGGTTCATGCGCCAGACCCGCGAACATCACATGCGGCATTTTTTTCAATTGTGCTTCCACCGCAGCGGTAATGTGTGGGTGGTTATAACCGTGGCAGGCTGTCCACCAACTGGCGATGCCATCCACGAGTGTGCGACCATCGGCCAGCGTCAGCGTGGTGCCATTCGTAGCCACCACAGGCAGCGGCGTAGGCGCGGTTTTTACCTGCGTGTAGGGCGGCCAGATATGTTGCTGGTAGTCGTTAATCCAGTCGTGAGTGGTGCCGTCTTTTTTGGTCATGCACGGCCTTGCTTACCGTGGGGCATGGGCGGCACAGCATGTGCCGGAATGTTCATGCTCGTCGATTTCTTCTTCATCGGGCGACATGCTAAAAGGCGAAGCAGAGGCTGGCTGCACGTTTGCAACTTCTGGCTTCATGCCGAGTTTGGCGAGCAGTGCCATGTCGTTGTTCGCTTCGGGGTTTCCGGCAGTCAGCAGCTTATCGCCATAGAACATCGAATTCGCTCCGGCGATAAAGCACAAAGCCTGTGTTTCTTCGCTCATGGCTTCGCGTCCGGCGGAAAGGCGCACGTAAGAGGCTGGCATCATGATGCGGGCCACGGCAATGGTGCGGATAAAATCAAAAATATCCACACCCTTGGCGTGCTCCAGCGGCGTACCGGGAATTTTAATCAGCAAGTTAATCGGCACGCTTTCGGGTTGCTGAGGCAGATTCGCGAGGCTTTCTAAAAAGCTGGCACGGTCTTCTAGGCTTTCGCCCATGCCCACAATCCCGCCGCAGCACACTTTCATGCCGCTATCGCGCACATGCTGGAGCGTATCTAAGCGCTCATCAAACGTGCGGGTGGTGATAATTTTGTCGTAATATTCTGGCGAGGTATCGATATTGTGGTTGTAATAATCGAGGCCTGCCTGCTTCAGGTCACTTGCTTGTTTAGGCGTTAGCATGCCGAGTGTCATACAGGTTTCAAGGCCGAGGCTTTTCACTTCATTCACAATGTCGCACAAAGCGGGCATATCGCGTTCTTTGGGTTCACGCCAGGCTGCGCCCATGCAGAAGCGTCCGGCACCGGCTTCCTTTGCGGCGCGGGCAGCGGTCAAAATCGTATCTTTGTCCATCAGCTTGCTGGCTTTAAGGCCGGTGTCATATTTCGCGCTTTGCGGGCAGTACGCACAATCTTCCGCGCAACCACCGGTTTTGATGCTGAGCAAAGTGGAAAGCTGGATCTCATCAGGCTTATGGTGTTCGCGGTGCACGCCCAGCGCTTTAAAGATAAGTTCAGGGAAGGGCAGTGCAAAAAGGGCACGCACTTCGGCGCGCGTCCAGTTGTGGCGCGGTGCGGTATCTTTCATGTTCACAATTGCAGCAGCTTTTGCCATAGTATCAGCCATAGGTTAAAACGCGGCCAACATAGCAGAATATCAATAAAATGCCACCCCTAGATACATCCGCCGTCGCAAGGCTTGAAGAAATAAGGGCTGCGGGGCTGGAACGCCAGTTAAAAACCATCGAGCGGGAGGGGGGCGCAAAGCTACTTTGCCGCGGAATATCATATATTTCCTTCAGTTGTAACGACTATTTGGGGCTTTCCCTACACCCTGAGGTGATTGCAGCGGCTGAAACAGCCTTGCACCGCTATGGCGCGGGGGCGGGGGCTTCTCGCCTCGTTACGGGCAGTCATCCGGTGTATCTGGAGCTAGAATCCATGCTGGCAAAGGTCAAAAAGACCGAGGCTGCATTGGTGGTGGGCAGTGGTTACCTTGCCAATGTGGGGCTTATTTCAGCGTTGGCGGGTAAGGATGACCTGATTGTGGCCGACAAGCTCGTTCATGCCTGCATATTGGACGGCATCAAGCTTTCTGGCGCCACGCTCGTGCGGTTTAGGCATAACGATGTCGAGCATGCCCGCACCATCCTTAAAGATAAGCGCAAAAAATACCAGCAGTGCTTTGTTATCACCGAAACGGTCTTTAGCATGGATGGCGACCTTGCGCCCGTCGCTGAACTCAAAAAATTGGCAGAATCGCAGGATGCAACCCTTATCACTGACGACGCACATGGGCTCGGCATCATCAAATCATCCGCCCGCGCGCATATCCAAATGGGCACGCTTTCCAAGGCCGCAGGCAGTTATGGGGGCTATATCTGCGCCTCTAAGCCAGTCATTAAGCTGCTAACGAACACCATGCGCAGTATGATATTTTCCACCGGCCTGCCGCCCGCCAGCGTGGCGGCCTCCACGGCAGCGCTTCAGATAATGCAAAAGCACCCTGAGCTGGCTGAAAAAGCCCTCGGTCATGCCAAAATGTTTGCTGCGCGGCTCGATTTACCAGAGCCTTTAAGCACCATCGTGCCCTTGGTTTTAGGTAGCGAGAAGAAAGCAGTTCAGGCCGCAGAAAAAATTGCCAAGCACGGTTTTTGGGTGGGGGCTATCCGCCCACCGGCCGTGCCAAAAGGCACTGCGCGCCTTAGGTTCACCTTCTCGGCCTTGCATCAGGCGGCAGACATATCGCGCCTTGTAGCGGCTATTCGCAGCGAGGGGATTGTCTGATGGAAATCTGCGCACTCAGCGGGTGGGGGCAGCCAGCAGATTCCCTTGCTCTGATCATGCCAAAAAAAGCGGATGTGATCTCTATCAACTATGTACAGCATGGTTCATCTGCGGCGTTTTTTGACGCACTTCGTCCCCAAAAACTAAAACCGGATATCTTGGTGGGTTGGAGCCTCGGCGGGCAGCTTGCTGCGCGGTTGGTGGCAGAAGGCATTATCAAGCCGCGTTTGCTGGTTTTGCTGGCAGCGCCGTACCAATATCTTGCAGATGAAAAACATCCTGAGGGCACAAACCCAATGATGTTCTGGACGTTCTGCCAATCTTTCCGCGCATTCCCCGCCCAAACCATGCAGCGCTTTTTATTGCTTATGGTACATGGCGACAAGCACATGAAACATCTGGTGGAGCAACTCAACATCGATAGCGATAATATGTTGCGCTGGGCAGATTGGCTCGACGAGTTGCGTGATTTTTCAGGCGACACACTGTCGTTTAAAAATTTTCCGCGCACCCTTATTGTGCAGGGTCAGCAGGATGAAGTCGTGCCTGCGCCTCAGGCGCAAACATGGCATCGCAAAATTAAAAACTCGCGCATTGAGCCGATTGATTTTTGCGGTCACGCGCCGCATCTGCACTCACCAGCAGATGTCCGCAGCTGGATGGAAGAGGAGCTTGCCACATGCAAGAAATGAAGCAGCGCATCCGGCAGGATTTTAACAAGGCCTCGGTGTCGTATGATAAATACGCGCGCCTTCAGCAGCAGGTGGCAGCGCGGGTATTCGTGCTAGCGCTTGAGATGCTGCACACCAAGTCGCAGGTGCTTGATGTCGGCTGTGGCACGGGTTACATCGCGCAGCATGCCGCCAAACGCTGGCAGATGTTCCAGTGCGACTTAGCCGAAAGCATGTGTGAAAAAGCGCTTCATCTTGCGCCCGCCGTGGCGGCAGATGCCGAAAGTCTGCCCTTTGCCGATAATACGCTGGATGGCGTGCTTTCCTCGCTCACCCTGCAATGGGTCAGCCCCGTTCCGGCTTTTTCTGAAATCCGCCGCGTGCTGAAACCGAACGGGCTGATGATTGCTTCCACGCTCGGTGAAAATACGCTCCATGAACTCCGCAAAAGTTTTGCCGCCGCCGTGGGCGTTGCCCCGGTGATGAATTTCTACACTGCGGATAAACTTTCGGCAGCCTGTAAGGAATCCGGCCTGCATCTGGAGGAGTTCTTTGATGAGCTCGTCATTCATGACTATGAAGACATCTTCACATTACTTGCCTCCATCAAGGGTATTGGTGGGCGTTATAAAAGCGGTACAGGCCGCGCGGGTGTATCGCGTCGCTATTTTGAGGCACTGGCGGAAGCCTATATAAAATTCTTCGGAAAGATTTCCGCCACATGGGAAGTGCAGTATATTATTGCACGGAAAAGGTAGCGTATGCGTGGTGTTTTCATTACAGCGACGGGAACGGATACAGGTAAAACATTTCTTGCCTGCGGTTTAGTAAAAGAACTTAAAACCCGCCGCAAAAACGTGCGGGCACTAAAGCCGGTGGTAAGCGGCTATGATCGCAGCAGCCCCGACAACGACATTGCAAAATTATTGGCGGCACAGCATTTGCCCTACACCGATGATAACATCGAGGCGATTTCACTCTACCGCATGAAAACGCCGATTTCGCCAGACGTCGCTGCGCGCAGGGAGTCTGTGAATATCGATTACGACCGCATCGTTGATTTTTGTAATAAGTCTGCTGGCACGCTGTATGGGGTTGTCGAGGGTGCAGGCGGGGTGATGACACCCATTGCGGATGGCAAAACAAATCTCGACCTAATCGTTTCACTTCGTCTTTCCGCCGTGCTGGTGGGAAGCGATTACCTCGGCAGCATCAGCCATATTCTTACGGCATGCTCGACTTTAAAATCGCGCGGCGTTACAATTCACGCTGTGGTGGTTTCTGAGTCGGAGTTACCCTCAATACCACTGGGTGAAATGGCAGCGGTGCTCCGGCAGCACATAGAATACCCAATTGTTTTGCTACCACGCGGAAGCGGCTCTGAGGGAGCCATTAGTTCACTGGCAGACATGTTGTTATAAATAGGGGCGGATATGGCAAATAAAATCAGAGCAAATGAAGAGCGATACGTCATCGTCGGCTATGGCGGCAAAAAAAAGGGCGATGCTGATGAAGAAGTCAAGATCTATTACCCATCGCTCACGGCACGTATGATTGCCGCAACAACTGACGTTGTAATTTTTACATTCATCCTGCTGTTTATATCAGCTTTCCTGCCATGGAAATCTCCACAAGAAGGCGTATATCTTCT
Source organism: Rickettsiales bacterium (assembly GCA_044356525.1). Taxonomy (GTDB): domain Bacteria; phylum Pseudomonadota; class Alphaproteobacteria; order Rickettsiales; family RGZB01; genus CAYXPR01. The sequence goes on along the minus strand of JBIKVZ010000002.1, from coordinate 491,741 downwards.
GCGCGCAGTGCAGTCTGGTGAATTAACAGATCAAAATGAAATAAATGCCGCTCTGCGCCACTTCATGCTTGAGGGTGGTGGAATTGAAAATATTGCCATACAGATGTTGTCCAGTCTGTTTTTTGCCAGTGTATATATATTACCATTCTGGTTTAAGTGGGCTGCCACGCCAGGGAAAATAGTAATGGGAATGAAAATTGTTCGGCAAGATTCACTAGAAAAACCATCAAAGGTGCAGCTGCTGATTCGCTTTCTTTCTTATCCCCTTTCGTTGCTTCCTCCCGGCATTGGTTTTGTATGGGTTATATTCAACAAACGCAAACGCAGTTGGCACGACTACATTGCCGGCACGGTGGTTATCTATAAGAAAAAACCGAAGGTCGCGCTTTAATGAAGCCGCCATTACTTAGATTTTTTTTAATTCTTACAGGTGTTATGCTTATGTTGTTTGGCAAAGGTATTTTTGCTGAAGAGAAGAAAGAATTTCCCGTCACCAACATCCACAAGGCCTTGGCAGCGAGTGATGCGTGGCTTAACACCTCGCGCGCGCTCACGGCGGAAGAATTAAAAGGCCGCATCATCCTGCTCGATTTCTGGACGTTCTGCTGCATCAACTGCATACACGTGATTACAGAACTGCATTACCTTGAGGAAAAGTTTGGCGATAAACTGACTGTCATTGGCGTTCATTCCGCAAAGTTCGACAATGAGAAAGATACTGAAAATATTCGCTCCGCCATGCTGCGTTATAACATCGAGCATCCCGTCATCAATGATGCTGATTTTGCTGTGTGGCGTGCCTTTGGCGTTCGGGCGTGGCCCACGCTCGTGCTGATTAATCCCGAAGGGCGTCTTGAAAAAGTATATTCCGGTGAAGGCAATCGCGATGCCATTGAATCCGATGTTGCGGCACTCATTAAAAAATATGACAGCCGCCTTGCAAAAGCCGCGCTGACAATCAGCCTCGAAAAAAATAAAGCACCCGCTGGGGCGCTGGCGTTCCCCGGTAAAATGGATGTGCTGCAAGACACTGACACCGTGGACGAACCACTACTTTATATTTCTGACACAAGTCATCATCGCATTGTAACAGCAGGCATCAGTGGTAAGGCGGGCATTGTGATTGGTAGCGGGCAGGCGGGCTTCAAAGATGGTAGCTTTGCCGAAGCACAATTCCGCAGTCCGCAGGGCGTGGCCTATGATGGCTCGCGCTTGCGCCTTTATGTGGCAGATACGGGCAATCACGCACTCCGCATGGTTGATTTTAAAACAAATCAGGTTACCACGCTGGCTGGCACAGGCGAACGCGGTATGCCATTTCCGGTGACTGAGAAGTTGCGCACGCCTGCACCGAAAGATATGGCGCTGGCTTCACCGTGGGACGTGCTGTTATTTCCTGACCAGAATTATCTGGTCATTGCGATGGCGGGCACGCACCAGCTCTGGCGCTACGATATAAAAAATGACCAGATGCAGTTGCTGGCGGGCAATGGACGTGAGTCGATTGACGATGGTGCATTGCCATTTAACTCACTCTCGCAGCCGAGTGGTTTGGCGCGCATTGGCGACACGCTTTATTTTGTGGATTCTGAAACCAGCTCGCTGCGCAGCTATAAAAATGGTGAACTCAGCACACTCATCGGCACGGGGCTTTTTGATTTTGGTTTTGCTGATGGCAAGCAAGGCAAGGCGCTCATGCAGCATGCTATCGGCCTCAGCACAAATGAGCGCGACGATCCAACGGGCATCTATATTGCTGATTCTTACAATCATGCGATTCGGCGTTATGATATCAAAACGGAAGAACTCACCACTATTGCGGGCACGAACCAGCGTGGTAACAAAGATGGTGGCGTAAAAGATTCGCGGTTTAATGAACCGAACGACATCATCAAAGCGGGCGGTAAATATTATATTACCGATACCAACAACAATGCCATCCGTGTGCTCGACCTTGCGGCGGGCACGGTCAGCACGCTAAAGATCTACCTTCCCATGCCAAAAGCAAAAGAAAGCGATCCAGCGCCCGAAAAGAACTTGCCGCAGCTTCAGGAGCTGAAAGTTCCGGCTGTTGGCACTGAGGGCGTGGTGGTGAAGCTTTCTCTGCCCAAGGGTTGGAAAATTAATGAAGAAGCACCCAGCTGGATGGCGCTGTATGAGGCCCATAAAGACGGCAGCTTTAAAATCGCTGCAAAGTTTACGCGCGAGGAGATGCAAAAAGCTAAAAGTCTTGCCCTGCCAAAATTGAAGCCAGATGGAAAATATCGCCTGCAAGGAACATTCTATTATTGTGAAAAAACAGAGGGTTCACTCTGCCTGTTCAAAAGCGTGGATGCTACGTTTAAGGCAAAGCCCAAAGGCGGCGGAAAAGAGATAGTCATTGAACTTGAGCCTCGCCTGCCGTAAAAATAACGGTCTCTTTTAATCGCGCTTAGCGCCTACAAGGCAACCATAGAGTTCTCATGCGTACGCTGTATCATTATCCGCTGTGCCCATTTTCCCGAAAAGTGCGGGTGTTTATGAAAGAGAAACACCTTGAGTTTGAAATGGTTATCGAAAGTTTTTGGGAAAAGCGCCGCGAGTTTCTGGTCATGAATCCTGCAGGGCAGGTACCGGTGCTAAAAGAAGCGTCAGGCCGTGCCTTTTCTGACAGTGGTTCCATTTGTGAATATATCGAAGAAACCTGCAAAGATGTGCCGCTAATTGGCGGAAATGCGGTTCAACGTGCAGAAGCCCGCCGTGTGGCCGCATGGTTCGACACCAAGTTTTATCACGAGGTAAGCAAGTATTTGCTGGCTGAGAAGCTGTTTAAGTTCTTAAAGCATGAAGGTGCGCCGCGCAGCGACTATATCCGCGCCGGCAAAGAGAACATTAAGTATCACCTCGATTACATTGCTTTTCTTAGGAAAAAGCATCGTTGTCTTGCAGGGGATGAGTTCACATTGGCAGACATTACTGCTGCTGCACATCTGTCGGTGATTGATTACCTCGGTGATGTGCCTTGGCATTTGAATGAGGATGCCAAAGAATGGTATACGCTGGTGAAGTCCCGCCCCAGTTTTAGGCCATTATTGCAAGATAGGCTGGGTGGATTTCCACCTTCATCTCAATACGATAACTTAGATTTTTAATGTAAAAGTATGTCGCAGAAAAAATCAGGTAAATCAGGGAAATCAGGGAAGGCCTCTTCCAGTGGTACGCGCGAGATTAAGGTCCGTGTTAAAACCGCTAAAGGTCGTAAAATTTCTTCCAAACTCTGGCTTGAGCGTCAATTAAACGATCCTTTCGTAAGCCGCGCTAAGCGCGAAGGCTACCGCTCCCGCGCAGTGTACAAGCTCACCGAAATTGATGACAAGTTCCGGTTTCTCAAAAAAGGTGCTGTGGTGGTCGACTTAGGCGCCGCGCCGGGCAGTTGGTCACAAGTAGCGCTCGAACGAGTGATGCCAGGCGGAAAAGTAATTGGCATCGACCTTCAACACATCGCCCCTTTGCCAGGCGCAACATTCATTGAGGGCGATTTTTTAGAAAATGAGCCCTTTGAGGAGTTGATGCAGCTCATGGAAGGCAAAAAAGCCAACGTGGTGTTAAGCGATATGGCTGCCGCGGCGTGCGGCCACACACAAACGGACCACCTTCGCATTATGTCACTTTGCGAAGCTGCGGCAGACTTTGCCTTCAGCGTGCTTGAAAAAAATGGCGTCTTTCTTGCAAAAGTGCTGCGCGGTGGCGCTGAGCGCGAGTTGCTTGATAAACTAAAGCAGCATTTTGCTTCCATAAAACATATTAAGCCAAGTGCTAGCAGAGCAGATTCTTCCGAGATGTACGTTTTGGGCCAAGGCTTTAAAGGTTGATTGCCTTAAGGGGCTCTAAAGCATTATAAGAAATAATAAAGGTAGTTATGGCAGTACAAAAAATTCGTAAAGTGGTATTTCCGGTGGGTGGCCTTGGCACACGCTTTTTGCCTGCCACGAAGGCGATGCCAAAAGAAATGCTCCCCGTGGTGGATAAGCCGCTCATTCAATATGCGTTTGAGGAGGCGGTGGATGCTGGCATTGAGCAATTTATTTTCGTTACTGGCCGCAATAAAACCGCCATGCACAACCACTTTGACCGCGCCTATGAACTAGAGCGTACCCTGAATGACAAAGAAAAGACTCACTTGCTCAATCAGGCCAGCGGTTGGCTGCCAGAAGCGGGCAATATTGCATTCATTCGCCAGTTGCAGCCGCTTGGCCTTGGTCATGCGGTGTGGTGCGCCCGCCATTTTATTAGCGATGAGCCTTTCGCTGTGGTGCTGGCTGACGTGCTGCTTTCCAAGCCAGGACTGCTGAAAGAAATGGTAAAGTCCTACGAAAAAATAGGCGGCAATATTATTGCCCTGAATGATGTGCCCCGCGAGCGCACGAAGGACTATGGCATTGCCGCGCTGGATGGCAAGAAGGGTAATTTATTTAACATCACCGGCATGGTTGAAAAACCAGCGCCAGCGAAGGCGCCTTCCACTCACGCCATTTTGGGGCGCTATATCTTAAGTGCGGATATTTTTTCGCAGCTGGAAAAAACAAAGCAGGGTGCTGGCGGCGAGATTCAGCTGACGGATGCCATGCAAGGACTCATGAAAAAACAGCCATTTTATGGCCTGCCTTACACAGGGGAAGTATTTGACTGCGGCTCTAAAGAAGGTTTCTTGGAGGCAACGGTTGCCTTTTCTCTGGCGCGGCCCGATCTTAAGACCTGCATGAAAAAAATCATTAAAAAGTACCAGTAAGATTAGCACATGAAAATTGCGGTTGTTGGTACAGGATATGTAGGGCTGGTTTCGGGCACATGCTTTGCCGAGCTTGGTTGGCACGTGACATGTGTGGATAAAGATAAGAAAAAAATTGCCAAATTGCAGCATTCTGAGATTCCTATTTTTGAGCCGGGTTTACGCACGCTGGTGATTAATAATGTGCGTGCTGCGCGGTTGGAATTTTCTGATGACTTAGCTGATGTTGCGGGTAAAGACGTTGTGTTTATTGCCGTGGGCACCCCCACCGCAGAGGGTAGCCGTCAGGCAGATTTATCCTACGTGTATGCTGCGGCCAAAGAAGTTGCCCCCCACCTTGATAGCAATGCTGTGGTGGTGATTAAATCCACGGTGCCGGTTGGTACGGGTAAAAAGGTCGAAGCGATTATCAAAAAAGCGTGCCCGAAACTAAAATTCACCATGGCCTCAAATCCGGAATTCCTGCGTGAGGGTTGTGCAGTAAAAGATTTCCTTGAGCCAGACCGCGTGATTGTCGGCATTGAATCAGGCAAGGCGAGCAACAAGCTTTCCGCGATTTATACTCCGCTCACTTCAAAAGGTGTGCCGATTGTATTTACCGACATTCAAACGGCAGAGCTCACCAAATATGCGGCCAATGCATTCCTTGCAACAAAAATTGCCTTCGTAAATGAGATGGCAGATATCTGTGAAAAAGTGGGTGCGAATATCGAAGACGTTGCGTATGGCATGGGGCTTGATCACCGTATCGGCACAGATTACATGAAGCCTGGCCCTGGTTATGGCGGTTCTTGTTTTCCAAAGGACACGCGTGCGCTGGACTATGTAGCCGAAGAACTCGGCGTGCCGAGTCGCATTGTAAGCACGGTGATTGATACGAATGAGGAGCGGAAAAAATCGATGGCTCGCCGCGTGAGCGAAGCCTGTGGTGGCTCGCTTAAAAAGAAAAACATTGCTGTGCTTGGTCTTGCATTTAAAGCCAACACCGATGATATGCGCGACAGTCCTGCGCTTGATATTATCCCTGAGCTTATCAAACAGGGTGCCAGCGTTCAGGTGTTTGACCCTGAAGCGATGCCGCACGCAAAAGCAATGTTAAAACAAAAAGCAATCCGCTGGTGCGTGGATGAAGATACCGTGCTTGAAAAAGCAGATGCCGCTGTGATTGTTACCGAGTGGCAGGTGTTTAAAACACTGGATTGGAAGCGCGCCAGAAAGCGTATGAAAAAAGCCGTCGTGGTGGATTTGCGCAATTTGCTCGATGCAGAGCAGATGCAGGACTTGGGCTTTCAGTATATTCCCATTGGTCGCCCGCCGGAAGGCGCTAAGCGCAAAAAGTAACAGTTTGTCACATGTTTCACGTGAAACATTTTTGCACAGCGGCGTTTTAGCCGTGGCGTTCCACAATCATCTTTTTGATTTCAGCAATCGCCTTTGCGGGGTTCAAACCCTTCGGGCAGGTTTTGCTGCAATTCATAATCGTGTGGCAGCGGTAAAGCTTGAACGGGTCTTCTAACTGTTCAAGGCGTTCGGCGGTGTTTTCATCGCGGCTGTCCACAATCCAGCGGTAAGCCTGTAGCAAAATCGCAGGGCCAAGATATTTGTCGCTATTCCACCAATAGCTTGGGCAGCTGGTGGAGCAGCAGGCGCATAGAATGCATTCATACAGCCCGTCGAGCTTGGCGCGTTCTTCCGGTGACTGCAGGCGTTCTTTTGTGGCTTCCACAGGGCTGTCGGCTTTCAGCCAAGGCTCGATGGATTCCAGCTGCGCATAGAAATTACGCATATCAGGCACCAAGTCTTTCACCACTTTCATGTGTGGCAGCGGGCTGATATTCACATCGCCTTTCACTTCATCAATCGACTTGGTGCAGGCAAGTGTATTGGTACCGTCAATATTCATCGCGCAGCTACCGCAGATGCCTTCACGGCACGAGCGGCGGAAGGTGAGGGTGCTGTCGGTTTCATTTTTGATTTTAATCAGTGCGTCGAGCACCATCGGGCCACATTCCGACGTATCAATCTGGTAAGTATCAATGCGTGGATTGGCTTCATCTTCTGGGTTCCAGCGATAGACATTAAATGCCTTTACTTTTTTTGCACCAGATTTTGCCGTGTGTAGGCGGCCTTTTTTAATTTTAGAATTTTTGGGAAGCGTAAATTCTGCCATGAGAATGCTCCTTTAATACACGCGCGCTTTAGGCGGCACGGGTTCAACTTCATCGGTCAATGTTTTTAGCGTCACGGGGCGGTAGTCGAATGTGACTTTGCCCGCATCATCCAGCCATGCGGCGGTATGCTTCATCCATTTTTTATCATCGCGTTTCGGGTAATCCTCATGCGCATGCGCGCCGCGGCTTTCTTTGCGGTTATGTGCGCTGTGCATGGTGATAACAGCTTGTGGCAGCAGGTTTTCAAACTCGAGTGCTTCCACTAAGTCGCTGTTCCACACAAGGCCGCGGTCTTTGATGCCGATTTCATCAGCCGAGCGCTGAATCTTGTTCATTTTTTTCACGCCTTCGGCGAGTGATTCATTAGTGCGGAACACGGCGGCGTGGTCTTGCATCGTGTGCTGCATTTCATTCCTGAGCTCAGCCGTGGAGTGCTTGCCTTTGCTGTTGCGCAAGCGATCGAAACGGTCGAGCGCTAAGCCCGCCGGATTTTTAAGCGGTTTATGCGGCGCGCCCGGCTTTACGACTTTTGCTGCGCGGATAGCGGCAGAGCGGCCGAACACGACAAGGTCCAGCAATGAGTTGGAACCCAGACGATTTGCGCCATGCACAGAAACGCAGGCAGCTTCACCGATGGACATTAAGCCCTCAATCACGCTGCTGGTGTTTTTGCCTTTGATGGTGACTGCCTCGCCCATGAAGTTTGTCGGGATACCGCCCATGTTATAATGCACGGTCGGCAGCACTGGAATAGGCTCTTTGGTGACATCCACACCGGCGAAAATTTTTGCGGTTTCACTTATGCCTGGCAGGCGTTCTTCCAGCACCTTTGGTTCTAAGTGATCCAGATGCAGAAACACGTGATCTTTACGCGCACCCACGCCACGGCCTTCACGGATTTCCATCGTCATCGAGCGGGAAACAACGTCGCGGCTTGCGAGGTCTTTCGCATGTGGCGCATAGCGTTCCATGAAACGCTCACCTTTGCTGTTGCGTAAAATACCGCCTTCACCGCGCGCCCCTTCTGTAATCAGGCAACCGGCACCATAAATACCGGTGGGGTGAAACTGTACGAATTCCATGTCTTGTAAAGGTAGGCCTGCGCGCACGGCCATGCCGCCGCCATCACCCGTGCAGGTGTGTGCCGATGTGCAGGAGAAATAAGCGCGGCCATAGCCACCCGTTGCCAGCACCACTTCGTGTGCACGGAATACGTGCAGCGTACCATCATCAAGGTTCCACGCCACCACACCGCGGCAGGCATCACCATCCATAATGAGGTCGATAACAAAATATTCGACAAAGAACTGCGCTTTGTGCTTCAGGCTTTGCTGATAAAGCGTGTGTAAAATCGCGTGGCCAGTACGGTCTGCTGCGGCGCAGGTGCGTGTGGCAGCAGGGCCTTCACCATATTTCGTCGTCATGCCGCCAAAGGGCCGCTGATAAATTTTGCCTTCTTCTGTGCGTGAAAACGGCACGCCATAATGTTCGAGTTCGTAAATCGCTTCCGGTGCGCTTTTGCACATATATTCGATAGCGTCTTGGTCGCCCAGCCAATCAGAACCTTTGATGGTATCGTAAAAGTGCCAGCGCCAGTCGTCTTCGCTCATGTTACCAAGCGCAGCGGAAATACCACCCTGCGCGGCCACGGTGTGGCTGCGGGTGGGGAATACTTTGGTGATACAGGCCGTGGAAAGGCCTTTTTCAGCCATGCCGAGCGTGGCGCGAAGCCCTGCGCCACCAGCGCCGACTACAACAACGTCATATTCATGGTATTCAAGCTTATAGGCCTGCGGCATGGGTTATCCCTTAAAGTAAATGCTTAACACGGCGAAGATGCTGGCGCCTGCAAGGAACAGAAAGCCAATCTGCTTCGCGATGACGAAAAGATGTTTTGCGCCGGGGTTCGGCACATAGTCTTCAATAATTTCTTTGTTGCCGAGGAAACCGTGATAGGCGGAAAGGCCAATCAGCATTACCAGCAAGAAGGCGTTAATAGGCATTTTAATCCACACCACAACGATGCTGTGGTCAACGCCAGTGGCGGCCAACTGAATAGCTGAATATACAAACCACACACAAACGGGAATAAGTGCAACGGCGCTAACACGGAGTGCCAGCCAGCTTTTTGCGCCAGACTTCGCAGGGCCAATGCCACGTGCGCGGGAGAGATTACTGCGATACGATTTTTTCATAGGCTTACATCCCCAAAAGTCGGCTTAAAAGCGGCAGCCATGTAATTGCAGTGAGTGCTATGGTGGCAAGCACGGTTGTCACACCTGTAAGCGTGACGGTGTCGAGCTCAAAGCCCCAACCTAAATCCCAGAACAAATGGCGGATGCCATTCAGTAAGTGGTAGTAAAAGGCGAGGGTAAAGCCCACCATGACGAATGTGCCGCACGGAGAGAGAATGATTTTTTGCACAGATTGATAACGATATTCACCGAGGGCGGCGCTAATCAGCCATGCGGCAAGCAGCAGCAAACCCACCAGCAACACAGCGCCAGTAATGCGGTTTAAAATGGAAAGGCCGTTGGTAATCTGCCAGCGATAAACGGAAAGATGCGGCGAGGTAGGGCGCTCTTCAGCGGAAACCCTGCGTTTTGCTTCGGGGGCTTTTTCTTTTGCTTCCGGCACACCGGGGCTAACACGCTTTGGGGCAGGACGTTTGGGGGAGGATTTTTTAGCCATGCGGATATGAATACCAAAAAGTAAAAAACGAACCCCTCTACTTATATAAAAAATCTACGAAATTTCAATAAGTAAAAATTAAAGGCGCTGCTTTTCTACAGTCCGTGGTTTTTAATCAACTCTTCGGCAATTTGAATGGCATTGAGCGCAGCACCCTTACGCACGTTATCTGCCGCCACCCACAAATTAATAGCTTTGGGGTTGGTGGGGTCTTTGCGGATGCGCGACACGAACACACCATCTTCGCCGGCAATCTCTACCGGAGTGGCGTAGACGTTTTCCGCAGGGTGGTCAAAAATATTTACACCCGGCGCGTCCGACAGTGCATCAAATACTTCTTGCACACTTAACTCGCGTTCAAATTCCACGTTGATGCTTTCAGCATGGCCGATAAACACCGGCACGCGCACGCAGGTGGCGCAGACCTCGATAGATTCATCGAGAATCTTTTTGGTCTCCACGCGCATCTTCCATTCTTCTTTGGTGTAGCCGTCATCCATGAATACGTCGATGTGCGGAATCACGTTGAACGCGATCTGCTTGGTGAATTTTTTCGGCTGTACCTGATCATACACGTAGATTTTTTTGGTCTGCTCATAAAGCTCGTCCATTGCTTCTTTCCCGCCGCCTGAGACCGACTGATAGGTGGAAACCACCACGCGTTTAATTTTAGCAAGGTCATGCAGCGGCTTTAGTGCCACGACCATCTGAATGGTGGAGCAATTTGGATTGGCAATAATATTGCGTTTGCGGAAACCTTCCAGCGCGTGCGCATTTACTTCTGGCACCACCAGCGGGATGTCTTTTTCGTAACGGAACTGTGAGGTGTTATCAATCACCACGCAGCCAGCCTCTGCCGCGCGCGGCGCATGAATTTTGGAAATGCTGGAGCCGGGGGAGAATAGGCCGATATCCACACCATTAAAGTCAAAGTCATCCAGTGCCTGCACTTTAACTGTGCGGGTTTCGCCAAAGCTAATTTCTCTGCCTACAGAGTTTTTTGAGGCGAGTGCATAGATTTCATCCAACGGAAAATTACGTTCCGCGAGGATAGACATAAGCTGGCGACCGACATTGCCAGTGGCGCCCACAACTGCGACTTTGTAACCCATTTTTAAATTCCTGTGATGTAAAAAATCAGGGGCGTAAATATACGCGTATGCAAGCAAATTGCAAGGGCAGAAGCGCGAAAAAAATTGTTTCAAATAAAATGGCGCTTTAGCCTTTCTTTGTGCCGGTGCTAAAAAAACAACAACAGCCTGTAATATTTTATACAAAAACGTTGCGGTTTCATCTATGGTTGCGGCATGAAAAAAACAAAAAAGCATCACAAAAAAATTGCCTGGAAGGCTGTCGTTATTGCACTTATCGTGTTTGCGGTTGGCGCCACTCCGGACAGTATCGACCGGTTTGATACGCCCCCTGCAAAAAAGATATTCGAGCTACACCCGAGCTACCTGCTGCCGGGTGGAGCCATTTCCACCCATCCTGGTGCCACAGAAGCGGTCGACCCTTACTTTCCGACCAAGGCATTATTGCTGGCACACGATGCCGGATATGATATTTCGCAACTGGCGCTGCGGTGGATTGACTGGATGTTGCCACGGCAATATATCAACGGTTTATTACCCCGTTTTTGCCTGAACCCACAAAAACAATATGACCCTTGTGCCGTGGCCGATGCCGACGATTCGATGATGGCCCTATGGATTGAGCTGCTCTACCGCATGGCACCCAGCAGCGGGATGCCTACTGCATGGCAGGAAAGTGTTGAAAAGGCCGAAATGCAGCTTGAGCTGCTTCATGAACCTACCAAGAACATTTACCACCTTTCGCGCGCTATGCCTGTGGGCTTGTTTATGGATAACGTAGAAGTATATGCGGCCTATAAAAGCGCAGAGAGTGATGCAAAACGCATGGGCGAAGAGCGGAAGGCAGAGGTGTTCCGCACCAAGGCACAGTGGCTTAAAAAAGGCATGATGCAAACCTTCTGGGATGCAGAAAAGCACGAGTTCATTGCTTCTACTCAAACCGAACGTGAGCTTAGTTTTTATCCCGACGGCATCGTGCAGGTGATTCCGCTTATTTATGCCTCGCGCTTGCCATTTGCTCCGGTAGAGAACCGTGCCTATAAAAACTGGCGTGAGCGTTTTTACCGCCAGTGGCTTAACATGCATGGTGACACATGGTTTGCCACGCTGGAAAAAGATTATCCCTGGGGGCTGCTGGCTGTGCTGGCCACCGAACGCGGAGACATGAAAACCGCACATTGCTGGCTGCAAATTACAGCCAAACACCGCGGCATTACATACTGGAATGTGCTGGATGAGGCGGCGTTTCAAGTAGTGGAGGGGCGTCTTAAAGAAAAGCCGTTCCGCACCGAGCCAGACTGCCAAAAGGCGAACTAACTAGCGCGCGGATTGTTTATACTATCGTTTATCTTCAATATGTTATATGATGTCTGGGCATTTTGGGTGAAACCGACTGACGTGTGACATGCTGAATCTCTTTAATAGAAAAACCATTCGTTTTTTGACGGCCGGTGTGGCTGTGTCAGCAATGCTGACTAGCGGTAGCGCCGCTGCGGCAAGCATGATGATTGATGCTGCTCCGCGTGCACAGACTTCCGGCGTTCAGATGCAGCAAAAATCCCCTTCTGCCACGTCAGGGCAGGATGGCGTGTTATATCAAGGACTCGATTTTAGCAGCCCGCTGCGCATCGCCCCGGCGCTTACACCAGCGCCTGCTGCCTCACAATCAGCGCCGTATGTGCCCGTTACATCGCCCAACCTCATTGAAGCCGGTGTGAATTATCATGCCGTGAGCGACGACCAAGGCAATTGGTTTGGTCAATTTATCGCTGCGCAATATCAGTCCGACCCGTGGAACCGTTGGTATTTACAGCTCCAACAGCAGCAAGCATTTAAAGACCAAGGCTCGAACATTACGATTGGCAACAACCACGTATTTAATGAAGATTGGTCAAGTTTTGTGAGCGCAGGTGTGAGCACCGATGCGTCGTTCCTTTCAAAATACCGCGCCGATGCTTCGCTCAGCCGCAAGTGGCTTGAGGGTCGTAACTTTGTAACAACCGGTGGCATTACCCTCAGCAAGGCAGAGGCTGTATACACAGAAAAAAGTTTATTTTTTGATGTAGTCTATTACACAAGCACGCCGTGGATTTTGCAGGCTGGCGTGCGTTATGGCTTAAGTGACCCCGGCAGCGTTGCTTCGTATTCTGGCTATGGTGCAGTCACCTATGGTTACAATAAAAATTACTTTATCACGCTCAAAGCTGGCGGCGCGCATGAGGCATATCAGCTTTTGGGCAATGGCAACAGTATCGTGAACGCCTTTGACAGCCTGAACGCCAGCCTGAACTACCGCAAGTGGATTGAGGATAACTGGGGCTTCAATATTGGTACAGAATTTTACAGAAATCCTGTCTATAACCGCCTTGGCGGAACGGCTAGCCTGTTCTACGAGTTTTAAGTTTTTGGTTTTTAAATCCACCAAATTGTGCTAATTACCCCAGCGAAATATTTTTTAGAAAGACAATATTATGGTTAAAAACATGCTCAAACTAACCCTTCGCATGGAGCGTGTGATTGGTGCCGCAGTGCTTGGCTTCGCCATTATTGTGGGTTGCTTGTTCCTTTATTGGTCGATTGAATACTACGTTTCCCGCACGTTTGATGCAGGCCGTTATGAACTGATTCCGCTGCCAGCAACGAGCAATGGCAGCCTCTATGCCTGGAAACTGGACCGCCGCACGGGTGGCCTCGATTTATGCGGAAAGTCGAATAATCGCGTGGGTTACCTTGCCTGCCTTACGGCCGTTCAGGTGAATGCGGAAGAATTTTTACGCATTTCTGAAGTGCCGGCCCCTGTGGTGGTGGCTCCGGCAGCACCTGCTACAGCGGCGGCCCCTGTAGCAGCTCCCGCACAGCCTGCCAAACAGCCGGTAAAAACCCGCTAATTTAGAAAAAATTGAATTAAAAAGGCCTCGGACGCGTTTCTGAGGCCTTTTTTTGTTATTTTCTAAATAGTTAACTATTAATTAACTGCCACACTGTTAGAGTCAATATTCCACCATCGTTTCTCGGTAAATGTATCGTTTTGCGCAAGCTGACGACGCACTAACCGAGGGACTAAAGTTGCGAGGTGTCCGACAGGCCCTCGTGATTCGTGTGAGTGATTGGCGCCGCATACGTCTGGTCGGGGTACGTTTGTGCTTACGGGACAACATGCGGGCCTCCCTGTGTTCGAGGAACTTTCCGATGAAGAAGCTGTTCGTGTTCGCGAGCCTGGCCGTGGCCATGCTCGCCCTGTCCATCCGCTGTGGCAACGCCGAGGACCCCAAGTCCCCGATGGAGCCGCCGCCGCAGTCCGAGAAGAAGGACGAGTCCAAGGACGAGAAGAAGTCCGACGAGAAGAAGGACGACAAGAAGTCCGACGAGAAGAAGGACGACAAGAAGTCGGAGACCAAGAAGAAGACCGACAAGAAGTCGGAGACCAAGAAGAAGACCGACATCCGCAGCGAGACGTGGACGGTTAAGTGGACCTACTGGGGCAGCCCGGCGGTCAGCATGCAGGGTATCCTGATGGGTAACGGCATCGTTGACGGCAAGGTGACCAAGGTTCCGATGACCTACCGCAAGCTGACGGGTTTCGAGGTCCACTGTGGGAGCGCGAGCTACCTGCTGGGTTCCCTCGACGGTGTCGAAGTGGTGGCATGTTCTAACGCTGGCTCGGGGATCGCGGTTCTGACGAAGGACCCTGTGAACCAGCCCGTGGTGGCCTTCGTGCCCTACGAAACGGTCGGTAAGAAGATCGGTGATCCGGTGATTCTGACGGCGATCGAAGAGTCGGTGCTGAATCCGAACATCAAGCGCTACCTCAGCCCGCAGGGGCATGTGTTGGCGGGTTCGGTCGGTTACTTCCTGCTCGGTTACAATCAGAACTGATCTGACGACGCAGAGTACTACGTGATGACAGATCCCTCCGGCCGCAAGGTTCGGAGGGGTCGGAAGCCGCCCCACCTGTCGGGGGCGGTTCTCTAATAAAAAATCATAAGAATTAGATTCATCAGATTTTTATATATTTTCCTGTGTAGGCAGTTCTTGCCTAATCCCCTGTATCTTAATTTTTTATTAACGCAAATTTGCTATCCTGAAACTTAAACCTTGATTTTTGTTGTTGTGTTTCATGTTAAGCCTCCGGCTGAAATGTGAAAGTGCAACAATCAAGGATCTGAAGTTGCTGGGTGTCTCGACGGGCCCCGGTGATTGTTAGAGTGTGCTTGATTCGGGAAGGTTTGGACGGTGCATCTGCATACGTGAGCTATTAGCCTGAGTCTGTTTCTGTACAAGGATCTCGAAAATGAACTACGTGAAACTTGCGATCGACCTCTACTGTGGCAGCCCAGAAGACTGTCAGATCAAGACCCAGTTCATCGTTGAGGCAGGCGTCCGCAAGGAAGTGCCTATCACCTCGGTGACGTATCCCTCGATGCGTACGATCATCTCGTGCGGCCAGCGGACGGGGATTGTAGGAAACCTGAGGGTGGTGAAGGGAACGCCTGAAGTGCTGGTCTGCAAGGATCCAGCCTCTGGCATCGCCTCACCGTTGGGGTGAAGGATGGAAAGTTCTCGGTTCCTCGTGTCGTGTTCGTGCCGTGGAACGCAGAAGATCGGACTCTCGGTGAACCCGTGGTTCTGACCGCTGTGGAAGGGAGTACGAAAGTGGATGACTGGGGCAACCTGAACCTCCAGTTTCTCCCTGCGAACGAATTCGATCTTGGCTACTTTGTCGTCGGTTGGGGTGACCCGACTGTCGTCAACAAAGAGTAGCTGAACAGATGAATGATAGACCTGCTTCCTTCGGGGAGCGTGGTCGGAGAGAGCCACCCCACCCGTCGGGGGTGGTTTTCTTTTTCGTGGGCGGTAAAAAGCATTATTTATCAGCCTATTACCTATTTTTATACACAAGTGGATTTGGCCTAATCCCTTGTATCTTAATGTTTTATTAACGCAAATTTGCTATCCTAAAACTTCAACCTTGATTTTTGTTGTCGTTCTGCATGCTAAACCCTCTGGGTAAAGTCTGCAGGTTCGACAATCAAGGATCTGAAGTTGCTAGGTGTCTCGACGGGCTCTAGTGACTAGATGTTCGATTGACTCGGGAAAGCTTGGACGGTGCATCTGCATACGTGAGCCATTAGCCCGGGTCTCCTGCTGTTACAAGGACTGATTCCGATGAAGAACGTGATGATGACGCTCGCCCTCGCCCTCGCGGTGGTGGTGAGCAACCTGCAGCCGGCCAACGGTCAGGAGGCGCCGAAGACCGAGAAGGTCCCGCCGGTCCTCCTGAAGGCCCTGACCGACTGCGGCGACCCCTCCGGCGCGAAGCCCAAGTGGCAGACCGTGCAAGTGATGGAGATGGGGAAGCTGTTCAACAAGAACGTGAACCTCTCGTCCGTGACCTCGCCGAGCCTCCGCACGACGATTTCGTGTGGGGAGAAGACGGGAGTGATGGGGACGGTGACGGTCGGCAAGGTGAAGGCCGAAGTGCTGGTGTGTCAAGATCCGGCCTCCGGCATCGCGCTGACCGTGGGTGCGAAGGAAGGCAACTACAACGTGCCGAAGATCGTGTTCGTGCCGTGGGACAGTGACAAGAAGACGTTCGGGGATGCGATCGTGGTCAAGACGGTCGTGAAGGACTCGGTGAAAATCGACGACAAGGGGAACTGGAACGCCCAGTTCCTTCCGCCGAACCAGTTCGATGTCGGATACTTCGTGATCGGCTGGGGTGAACCCACGCCGGTCGCGGTCAAGAAGTAGTCGAACTGTGAGTGACAGATGAGATGATAGACCAGGTCCCACCGGGGGCCTGGTCGGAGAGAGCCACCCCACCCGTCGGGGGTGGTTTTCTTTTTTAGGGATATTTTTTATGGATATTAAAGCGCAGGTATATTAGCTTAGCCTGTTAACAGCACAGGTTTTTAAAAGCACGTGGCGTTTAAGTCATCCATCCTCGAAGGCCAAAAAGAAAAAGAGCTTTCTAATTTAAACACAGGGCAGGGGTATATTCCCTCGCTGGAAGGCTGCCGTGGTGTGGCTGCGTTCATGGTGGCGCTGTATCACTTTTACGGCTTCTTTGCGGATACGCAATTTGCCACATCCGGCTATCTGGCCGTAGACTTCTTCTTTATTCTTTCCGGCTTCATCATTGCTCGCCAATATGAGCCGAGCATCGCCGGGCGTAAACTGAATTTCAGCACATTCGCCATCCGCCGTTTAGCGCGTCTTTATCCGCTCTATATTTTCAGTATCGCACTGTTTCTGGTGATCAACGTCGTGTACCTCAAGCCCAATAATATTCTGAACGCGATTGATTTTGGTATGGGGCCGCGCTTTTTGTGGAACATCATTTTGCAGCTGACCATGTTTACAAATATTGGTGGCATGGCCGCGCCGTGGAATAGCCCAGCATGGTCTGTTTCGGTGGAATGGGTGGTGAACCTGCTGTTCTTTTTCGGGGTATGGAAAATGCGCGGCATGCCGAATTTTCTGCTGTGGGCACTTACACTGCTGTGCAGTCTGTACCTCATTAACGTAACCCCTAAAACACTCAATGCCGCTATTGCGGATCAGCCGTTTTTTAACGTCACCATCGCACGCGGCATTGTAGGATTTTCGCTGGGTGTACTTATTTATCATTATCTTCAAAACCTGCCTGTGCTTTTAGGAAGACGGCTGCTGGTGATTGAGGCAATTGTCTTTATTCTGACGGTGTTCCTGCTACATGTGCACGAATACCTGTTTGTGGACTACGCGCTGCAACTGCTGCTGTTTCCGGCGCTGATTATCGTGATGCTCTATAAAGACAGCTGGGTCGGCAAGTGCTTTGCTCTGGCACCGTTTACTTTCCTTGGCCGTATCAGTTATTCAATTTACCTGCTGCATTTGCCGCTGGGTTACATCTATAAATATTCCGGCTACTTTGAAACGGTCGACAAGCCTTATTATGGCATTCTGTTCATTGTGCTGATGCTTATTGTGTGTACGCTCAGTTATGAGCTTCTTGAAAAACCTGCGCGTAAGCTGGGCCGTAAACTGGCGGGCGGTTAGTTGTCGAACTCGCTCTGCGGGATAGCGTTAAAACCCAGGAAGAATGCATAAATCCCCACCGTCATTGCCATCACCGGCAGGAAGGTGAACATAAGGTAAAGCAGCGGCAGATAGAGTATTGAAAATTTCACAAGAATAAGCGCGTGCAATAAGAATAGGTGCGGTAGGAACACAAGAAAATAACCGACCATGGTAATGGGGATAAGAAGCTTATAACGCAGCTTCATGCTGAAGATGTTATAGGTAAAGGCCAGAATAGGCGAAAGCAGATAAAGGTAAATATATCCCACTGAAAGGCAGCCGCGGATATAATCATCCACCCCGAAAAAATAGCCCTCAGGGCGAATCAGAAAGAAGATAATCGTAGATAAATTGATGAAGCCAAAAATGCGGAAGAGGTACGCAAGCGGTATCAAGTTTTTTTCCGCAAATTTCCACATCAGTATGAAAGAAATCAGAAAGCATGCGACTACGCTAATGCCACACCAAATCATATCAGCCGTAGTGGGCAGGCCGGTGTAAATATGCGGGTAGGGGAACACCAGCGGCTGAAAAAGAATCGTGTAATTATTGATGTTGATGTCGCCATTGATATTCAGCTTATCAAACCAGAACTCAAAAATAGCGTACCATAAAAGGGTGATGTGGTCTTGGGCGTTCCATAACACGGTAGTGTAAAAAATAGGAATCAGCATGATAGAAAGAAAGATTCCCGCCGTGAATGGAATAGATGTGCGCGCGCGATGCGCGCCGATAATCCCGCCGCGGTAGCCGGATTTTTTTAAAAGTTCAACGCGCTCAGCTAAATGTTTTGGTAACTGCATTATTGACCTTTTGCCAGATACTTCTGCAGCGATTTCACAATGCGCTCAGATGCCTTGCCATCACCGAACGGATTTTTAGAGGCCTGCATTTTTTTATAGCGCTCGGTGTTTTGCATCAGCTCCTGCACCATTTCGCCAATGCGGCTATCAGTAGGGGGGATCAGCACACCCTTGCCAGAGCTGATAATCTCTGGCCTCTCCGTTGTTTTACGCGCCACGATAATCGGTTTGTTGAGCGCGGAGGACTCTTCCTGAATGCCGCCGGAGTCAGTAATCACAAGCCAGATGTTGTTCAGCACATACACCAGCTTCATATAGTCCAGCGGGCTGCAAATCATCAGGCGTTTAGCTTCTACTGCCGTCAGCGTTTTTTTAAGGTCGGTGAGGGTGTTCTTGGCATCTGGGTTCATGTGCATCGGCCATATCACGCCAATGTCAGGGTGCTTAGCGATAAGGCTCTGTAGGTTGTGGAACAGTGGCTTGATGTTTTTAGGAATATTCTCGCGGCGGTGCAGCGTAACAAGAATGTAGCGCTTATGCTGCTTCAAGAAGTGAATCAGCTTTTCGTTGAGGAACTTTTTTAATTGCGGGTTTGCCACAATTTCAAGCACGGCATCAATCACGGTATTCCCCGTTACGAGCGTATTCTTTTCCTCCACACCTTCGCGCAGGAGGTTTTTTTGTGCTTGCTCCGTGGGGCAGAAGTGCCACTTTGCAATACGCGCAATCATGCTGCGGTTCATTTCTTCCGGGAATGGGTCTTCAATAATGTGTGAGCGCAGGCCGGCCTCAACATGGCCGATGGGTATTTTATGGTAAAATGCTGCCAAGGCGGCGGCATGTGCAGTGAGTGTATCGCCATGCACTAAAACAACGCTTGGCTTCAGGTTTGAAAGCACATCTGAAATTTTACTGACCAGCTGGCTAAAGCGATTTGCCAAATGCTGACCATCGCTGATTTTACTTTTACGTGAAAGCTTAAGGCTATATTCAGGCGTGATTTTAAAAATTTTATAAAAGGGGCTGGCTAAGCCGGTGTGCTGGCCAGAGTGGAGGATAGCGGTGCGGAAGCCTGCTTTTTTGCAGGCGTGGTATACGGGTGCCATTTTAATAATTTCAGGGCGCGTGCCGATAATCATCAATACTTGTAGCGTGTCTTTCATAGAGTTATATTTTCCTTACTTCACCTTTATCTTCTGCGTAGATGGATCCGAACACTCTGCACGAGCCAATCAGGCTAACCTCGCGTGCGTAAATCGAGGAAGGCTGCTCCAGCTCTCCGACCGTAGCGGCAATAATTTCAATAATATCTTCTGCAAGGAGAGGGCCTTTTACAAAGGAGCCTTCGCGAATCAGAATGCTTTTACTACTCACAGCAGATTGCATCAACTTACAGTGATGACCGGTAATTAAATCGCCGTTGGCCTTTACCTTACCAGAAAGAATAGTATTTTCCATCAGCGTAATATTTCCGGTGGCAATAATATCAAGAGATGAGCGCCAGTTTGGCGGAGGGGTCAAATTACCACGGATGAAGGCTACGTTTCCCAATATTTCAATCAGGTCGATATGCTCCAGTTCGGTGATGGGCGTATCGTTATAACTGATGGACTCCCTATAATCTGCAGCAATAGTGGAAACAGTTTCTGAGGGGTTGGTTATAATTTCAGGCGCAGCCATCCACTTAAAAAGGATATTGTTGTCGGCAATAATTTTTTGAGCGGCAGAAAGGCGGCCGTGGAATGTAGCAGGGCCATGTGCAGAAAGAGTGCCACGCGATGATATCCACCGCAGCACTTCGGTGTTGGGCTGCACAAAAACATCTCCGTGAGCCATAGCCGCTTTCAGGTAATTATTTCTGCCCGTGGCAAGCGAACCCTTAGCAAAGACTTCACTTTCGTAAAGCATGTTGCTGGGTAGCTCAATGTCTGGTTCTGACAAAATCATGCGCGTGTTGAAGAGCATGTTTTTTTCAATGTCGGTTACGAGTTCTTGGCGGGCGACGGGTTTTTTAAGGTAAAGGTATGGCTGGTTATTGAAGGTGCCTTCTTTATTTTCCGGCTCAATAAAGCTGCAGTCAGGGCCAATCAGGCCCTTAAATTTATTTTTTAAAAAATTCTCGAAACCGCGGCTGTAGCTGTCAATATCAAGGTAGCTGAATTTGCCGATGCGCACCGGCTCGGCGTCTTGCTTTAGATACAGCTCAGTGAATGCCGGTATGAGCGGAATCAGCATAAGCAGTAGTAGCGCCATTGCTAACATTAAAGACCACATTAGCTTGCTCCTCCGGTAGCTGCGGGAGGAGGGGCTGCCGGAGCATCTGGCTTGCGGTAGCGAATGGTTTTTTCCCATTTATGCTCTTTGTTGTGGCGCGTAATCATCTGCCATAATTGTGAAACACTGGCGTTCGTGATGCTCACGGCTGAAACGATGAAGTTCAGAATGTTGAGCGGCAGCAGCCAGAGCTTTTGTTTGCCGCGGTCAAAGTGCACGCCTGTGGCAATTTCAAAGTACGCCGCAAAATTACCCAGCGACGAGAAGGCCATGTAGCATAAAAAGAGAATTTCATTCTCAGGCATTTC
The DNA here is from genome assembly GCA_044356525.1 of Rickettsiales bacterium. Taxonomy (GTDB): domain Bacteria; phylum Pseudomonadota; class Alphaproteobacteria; order Rickettsiales; family RGZB01; genus CAYXPR01. The sequence continues at coordinate 470,573 of JBIKVZ010000002.1, read as the reverse complement.
AGAAGAGATGTAGACGAGAATAAGCGTAATCATCCAGCCAACCACCAGCAGCGGCGACATCAGATACAGGAACAGCAGCATGAGCCCGTCGAAGCGTTGCCGCAGCGGTATAAACTCGTTCTCTGGGTCAAAGATTTTAAAAAAATTGTGATAGAAAACTTGGTTGTGGCCCTTGCACCAGCGCTTGATTTGGCGAATGCGCACGCTCCATTGTTCAGGCGATTCCTCATAGCATTCGGAATAATTCAGGTAGGCGGTTTTATATCCCTTGATAAGGCTGCGGATGGTGATGTCAGTATCTTCAGCCAATGCCTTCATATCCCAGCCGCCGAGCATTTCAAGCATGCTTCGGCGCACACCGCCCACCGTGCCGCCATATTGCGGCACAAGGTTTAAATTCATGCGGGCTTGCTGATCAACCTGATAACCACCCGTGCGCTCAAGCTCAATCAGGCGGGTGAGGAGGTTGCTGGCAGAGTTGATGGGTATCACGCGCCCCATCACTAAGCCAATCTGGGGGTCATAGAATGGTGAAACGAGCTGCTTAATAAGCCGTTCGCCCGGTAAATAATCGGCATCAAAGAAAATAAAGATTTCGCCCTTGGCCATCGGGAAGGCATCCTGCAAGGCAGCTGGTTTTCCGGGCATACCATCCACGCGGTGAAAGGCTTCCAGCCGACCAGGGTTCTTGGCAATGTATGCGTCTACAATTTCTTTGGTTTGGTCTTTGGAGCGGTCATTCACCACAATAATCTGAAGCAAATGCGGCGGATAATCGACCTTCAGCAGGTTCTCAATAGAGGTACCGATTACTTTTTCTTCGTTATGCGCCGCTACAAAAATGGTTACCTTTGGCCAATCGGCGAATGGAATCATTTGATACGGATGGCGCTGCCGCGCATAAATGCGGTTCAGCGAAAAGAAATAGTGCCGGCAGGTGTAGCAAAAAATGAGCGCAATAATAATGCTCAGCAGCGCCTGCAGTGTCTCGCGGATTACATCGATAGACATATGGGGAGGGAGATTCCTTACCTAGGTACCATCCGGTTAAACTGGCGCAGACTAGCACGTCAGGCACCAAATTTTAAGTGATTTCTTAGAGGGTTATGCAGCAATGCCACCATGGTAGCATGCAGTGCTCATGTATTATAATCTATATTATGGAAAATGATGGTGGGTTATGGAGTAAAAGGTTGATAACAGGTGAAAATATAGGCAGTATCACCGTTTCGTATTTCAAAGACTATTGAACAGAATGGCGCGCAAAACGGTTATTACTTTCGGTACTTTTGATATTTTTCATGTAGGGCACTTTAACTTATTGAAGCGAGCCTCCCTCCTTGGAAACAGACTTGTTGTGGGCGTCTCCTCGGATGCATTCTCAAAGCGGAAAAAGAAACAGAGCCCTTATTATAACTTTTCATTACGCTCTGAAATAATCTTGTCGCTAAAATTCGTTGATAAGGTCTTTAAAGAAGATAGCATGGAAAAAAAGCGCCACTATATCAAAAAATATGGTGCGGATATCCTTGTAATGGGTGATGACTGGAAGGGAAAGTTTGACGACTTAAGTGACGTTTGCCAGGTTGTGTACCTAAAGCGAACGGAGAGCATTTCTTCTACCCTTATAAAAAAACTAATGCAGCTTTCATAGTATGTTTAGATTAACCTATTTCTACGCTGTCCGTATCATCGGGATTCTCCAAGGCCTACCTGTGATTCGGAAAGGCCTGACATTCATCATTATAATAACCGCGAAGATATTACTTTCAAAGCAGCAACCGCTTCTTTTAGTGATTATGCGTTATGTAAAGGCTGGTTTATTAGACTCAGCATTTTCAGCGCTTGTTGGTTTTAAAATCATGCATTGTAGCAGGATATCGAGGTATTTCTTTTCACTTCACAACGTAATAAAAAGCGACCAAGACGCAAAAGATATTATTCAATATTTTGAAGAAAACACTGTATATAAAGAAAATCAAACAACACACCTTATCAAGGCCATATGTTACTTTAGCTTGGGTAAAAAGTTTGAAAAAAAGGCTAAGGAATCTCTTGAAAAAGCCTATGCAGAAAAACTTAAACAGAACCCCTCAAAGTTTTCGCCCTCATCTGCCCAAGCAGCCCTAGAGGCCGTAAAAAAAGTACTTCATGAGAAGAACGGTATTAAATTTTTTCTGTGTAGCGGCACGTTACTTGCGGCAGTGCGAAACAAAGAATTTTTTAGTTGGGATACGGATATTGATATTGGTGTTTTTGACAAAGATGCTTCATCCAAACAGATTTCGGCACTTTTTGATAAAAATGAAAATTTTATCCGCGTGCTTGCCAACAAGTTTGCTGTGAAGTTAACCCATAAAAATGGCGTCGTCATCGATGTATTTATCCACTTTAGTACAGGGGATTTTTATGCCCACAGTGGTGGTGCTAACATTTGGCTTAATAAGAAATTTCGCCTTAAAGAAATTTCCTTTTGTGGTAAAAAATACTTTGCCCCACAAAATGCAGATTATTACCTAAAAGAAAATTACGGTGATTATAGGAGCATTCCACTTTTCTACCATTTTCAGGAAACCCCAAACCTCGTGTTTAAAGATACTTTTTCTTCTAGGCTGAATAATATGTTACGCTATGCGACTAGTTTATCTGGGGGCGATCGCTTTAATATGTTGCTGGCAAAAAAGTTTATGAAAGAATCAATGGGTTTTGACGTCAATGCGGGGAAGTATGTTGTTCCCGAAATTCCTGAATATCTCTACATGGGGAAAAAGCATAAGCTATGACCAAAAAGTCCCTTGTTTTCTCCGGTGTTCAGCCCACAGGTAATCTGCATTTAGGCAACTACCTCGGTGCAATTAAAAATTGGGTGAAGCTGCAGCACCAGCACCAATCCATCTTCTGCATTGTGGATTTGCATGCCATCACTGTGTTCCAAGAACCTGCGGCACTGCGCGAGGCAACCTATCAGACCCTCGCCACCTATATCGCTTGCGGCATCGACCCCGAAAAGAACACCCTATTCGCTCAATCCACTGTTTCCGGCCACAGCGAACTGGCATGGGTTTTAAGCTGCCACACACCGCTGGGCTGGCTAAACCGCATGACGCAGTTTAAAGAAAAAGCTGGCAGTGCGCGGGAAAATGCTGTCCTCGGCCTGTATGGCTACCCGACTCTCATGGCGGCAGATATTCTGCTTTATAAAGCCACGCATGTGCCGGTGGGTGAAGACCAGAAACAGCATTTAGAGCTGGCGCGTGACATTGCCGGTGCGTTCAACCGCGCCTATAAAACCGAGTTCTTCCCCCTGCCCGAACCGCTGATTATGGGTGAAGCCACCCGCGTGATGAGCCTTGGAGACGGCACAAAGAAAATGAGCAAGTCTGACCCATCGGACCTTTCCCGCGTGAACCTGACGGACGACGCTGCTGCTATCGATAAAAAATTCAAGAAGGCGACGTCGGACTCCACCATGGGTTTTGAAACTTTAGAAGGTCGGCCGGAGGCACTGAACCTGCTAACAATTTATGCATCGCTGGCGGACATCTCGCTTAAAGACGCACAGAACAAATTTATCAGCGCAGGGTATGGTGGGCTTAAAAAAGAACTCGCCGCTCTGGCGGTTGAAAAAATCAGCCCCATTTCCGCCGAGCTAAACCGCCTGATGAAAGACCGCCCTTACCTGGAGAAGATTCTCAAAGTGGGTGCGGAAAAAGCAGGTGAGATCGCTGAAAAAAATATGAAAGACGTGCGTAATCTAGTCGGCTTCGTGGCGCATTAGCGCACGTTATAGCGCCCCGCCAGCACCTTCAGCAATTGCCATAGCACCCGCGTATAATTCCGCACGCCTTTAATTTTGCTCACCAGCGGCCCTGATGCAGGGTAAGAGCGCTGCACAGGTATTTCTTTTATCTTCATGCCCAGCCGTGGTGCGGCATAGTTCATGTAATATTGCAGCGTGTAGCCTTCAAATATATCGCGCCCAATACCCAATTTTTCATGTTCTAAAAAACGGCGGCTGCAGGCTTTAAAACCATTCATTGCGTCAGTGTAATAAAAGCGGCAGGCCAGCCAGAACAACGGAGCGGCGACCAAACGAATAGCAAACCAGCGCAGCGCGGGTGTGTTTTTATGTGTACCACCGCGCATAAAGCGAGAGCCTTGTAAAAAATCATACCCCTGCTGTAACTCGGCAACAAATGTGGGTATGCCATCCACGCCATCCTTGCCGTTACCGTCCATAAAAATACAAGATTGATAACCTGCCTTCAGAGCAAATTGAATGGCAGCATGATATTGGCTGCTAAGGCCCCTTCCCTTTACCACAAGCCAAACGCTCACTTTATCTTTTAACGTTTCGGGACTGGTGGCACCATCGGTGCTACCGCCATCGGCAATGATGATGTCGATAATGTTGCGGTAAGGCTGCAATGCCTCAAGCTGCTTAGTGATGCGTTCGCCTTCATTCAGCACACCAATAATCAAGCATGTTGTGGATAAAGGCCTAGAAAATAAATTCTCTTCGCACCGTTCTGTGGTTTGCATCTAATTCTGCGGGTATTTTAAAAGGACAAACTTAAGTGACCTAATTATAATGATGCGGAAGAAAAGTCCAATTTTATTATAAAAACATTAGGGTTTTTTAGTCATCCTGCATATAATTCGGATGATATCCACGTTAAACAGCAAAATGAACGGAGAGATATTGAAAATAAGGCACTATATTTCTATAGCTCGCCCCGACAATTGGAGTAAAAATCTCTCCATGCTGGGTGGTGCGTGGCTCGCGTATATACTCACCGATAATTTGTATGCGGTGGAGTGGTTTGCCCTTGTCGAGGCAATGGTTGTTCTTTGCATGGCCTCCTCGGCAAACTACACGATAAACGAATATATAGATGCTCACTTTGACAAATTTCACCCTGTTAAACGCAATCGCGCTAGCGTAAAACATGCGCTGAATGTAAAAATTGTTATAGGCCAATATTTTGTATTGGCGGCGTCATCACTTGCTATTGCGCACTCAATCAATCCACAAGTGACGTATGTTGTCATGGTGTACTTGGTGGGAGCGTGGTTTTACAACATCCCCCCGGTCCGGATAAAGGATATAACGTACTGGGATGTGGTGCTTGAATCATTAAATTATCCACTGCGCATTTTAGTTGGTTGGTTCTGCATATTGCCTTTTTCTCTTCCTCCTTCCAGTATCATTCTGATTGCCTGGACGGTTGGTGCTTTCATGATGAGTGTGAAAAGGCTTGCGGAATATCAGCTCTTTAAAAAGCCATCACAAGCAGTCGCATATCGCAAATCGTATAAAAAATATAACGTCAAAAAATTAATATTGGCATCATTTATCTATGCCATGTTGAGCTCGTTCGGCATCGCGGTTTTCCTGCTTAAATATAGAATAGAGTTTATTCTAGCCTTCCCACTAATAAGCATTTGGTTTGCATGGTATCTTACTTTGGGGCTTAGCCACAACCAAACGGCCATATACCCTGAAAAATTACTGAAGCAACACGGACTAGTTATGTTCTCGGTAATTATTATGCTCCTTCTTGTTGTATTGGCAAAAATAGATATCCCCAACCTACACATATTAAATCTGCAATTAGAGTTTGGCCGTTAATGTTCTTCCGGTTTCTAAAGCCACCCAGCGCATCAGAAACAAAATCCTTTTATAACTCGCTTATGGAAGGAAAGAGAACCCGTGGGCTGTGGGGAAAAGAAGCTCGATTCGATGGGGCGCGAATTGCAAAGAAGGCCTCTGTAGAAAGGTTTTTTGTTCCTGTTATTCAAACACACGTAAAACGTACCGACCGCGTACTCGACATCGGTTGTGGCTCCGGTGGTTTTTTGTTGGCGGCGGCACCACACTGCAAAGACATTACGGGGGTTGATATTACCGAACAATTTGTTATTGCGGCACAGAATACGGCCAAAGAGTCTGGTGTGACCAATGCCACAATACAACATGTAAAAACAGAGACTTTGCCTTTTCCGCCAGAGTCATTTGATGTGGTAATAATGGTGGATGTTATTCACCACCTGGACGATATACAGGGTACGCTAAGCGAAGCGCTCCGTGTTTTGAAACACAACGGTAAAATTATTGTTTTTGAACCCAATAAGCTAAACCCACTTTTGGCCTTAATGTGTGTATTGGATCGCAATGAGTGGGGTTTGTTAAAGTTGGGCACCCGCCGAATCTATCGGCGTATGCTTGAGAAACATTACCAGATTCTAACATTGGACTATTCTGGGCTACTTATTGGGCCCGAATCGCCTCTGTTCCTTGCACTCGCTAATTTTCTAAGCCAAGGCGTTGTCAGTAAGCTGCTTGGCTGGATGAGTCCTAAAATTGTGCTGGTTGGAAAAAAAATATGAGTGTTGCGTCCAAAACATATTGTTGCTGGCTATGTGGCTCTACGGCAATTGCTTTAATTCGTTCAGGTGTTGATCCCGCAAAACTAAGCCCAGACAATTTCTCTATCACGGATTCTCATTATGGCCGTACATTAGATGTATATAAATGCACATCATGCAGCTTTACTTTTTGCCCTACGGCAGGGAACGTCTTTGGCTTTTATGAAGCCTTGGTAGATGAGGAATATGAAAAAACCCGCGCTGCACGCGCATTACAAGCCCGAAAACTTCTGCAACGCGCACAGCGCCTATTTCCTGCAAAAAATATTGGCAAATTGAGGTTGCTGGATATCGGTGCAGGCACAGGTATTCTTGTCGAGCAGGCACTGTCCCTTGGCTATGAAGCGATAGGTCTTGAGCCGGGGCGCTGGCTTGCCGCAAAAGCGCAGGAGCATAAATTGCCGGTGATTTGCTCAGGATTCCCTTGCGTTGAGGTATCAGATCCATTTGACGTGATAACACTTGTAGATGTTATCGAACATGTAACGAATCCGGTGGAATTGCTTTCTGACTTAAACCGGAGCCTGACAGCAGGCGGTATTGGAGTGATCGTAACACCGGACTGTAATTCTTTTATGGCCAAGGTGATGGGTAAACGCTGGTGGCATTTCCGTGTTGCTCATGTCGGTTATTTTAAGAGAAAAACACTCACTGCCGCATTCCATAAAGCTGGATTAAGACCAATCGCATGGATACGTCCGGCGTGGTACTTTCCATTAGATTATATATTGATTCGTCTGCACCAGTACCTCCCATTTATGGGGCTAAAGTACCTGGCAAGAAGAGCTGCCAAGTCTGCGGGTACATTCTCGCTTCCCCTGAACCTTAGGGACTCTTGGATGGTGGTTGTAGAAAGATCAATAGCACCCCCAACCCTAAAAAAGTGAGCTGTATCGTGATTACAAAATCTAAGAAGATACTTTTTTAATATCGGTTTTTTTTTGCAATAGTATCAGCAGTGTTACCATAAAAATTATATCCGTATAAAAGGTATACCTCTCATCAAAAGAGGCGAGAACTCCCACCAAGGTGGTGTTAGATAAGCAAATAAAAGTAATGAAAAACAAGACTACGCTATAGGAATCTTTCTGTTTTTGATACTTAAAAAGGCTGCCCACCATTATCGCTAGGCCAAGAACTACAAGATATTTATCTCGCCATACGCGGAAAATATTTTTCTTATGCATATTAAGAGAAGCGTAGAATGTCGGGCTATCCTGCATGAGCAAAAAATAAAGTTCTTTTGCGATTAATTCTTTCTCTGTTGCTCTTGTATAGCCTGCATCTTCTAGAACCTTTGTTAATATACCGTAATAGACTTTGTCATAGGCTAAGTGGTAGCGGGCATATGATACAAGTCCTGGATCACTAACATCTATTTTAATATTGTTAATCCTAGTCTTTATGTCGATAAAGATTTTCCGAATTTTAAGGTCTGCGATAGAATCAGCCGTTTCTACATTAGAAACAACTAGCGGTGTAACTAATAGCTGTTGGAAAAGGTATGGTGGCGCAGAAATATCACCATGCACTGAGTAGCGAACACTTTTATCTATTATTGATGGCATCGCAGCACAGAAGATGATCAGCAATGCAATTGTTCTGAGTTTTATGATGTGCGTTCGGGAAAACACTAAATAAAGACAAAATAGGATAAACCACGGCACTAAGAAAAAAAATTGGAAACGCGTAAGAATCAATAAACTAATTAATGCAGGTAAGGCATATAAATGGCGTTTCCGGGTATTGATTATAACCTCAAGTACGTTAATAAATACTATCAAAAAAAATGGGTAGGAAACAGCTTCACTTAGAATTGTATTTCCGTAATACGGCGTATAAAAATAAGGAAAAGTAAGAAGAATAAACACTAAAAACTTTGATGCATGTATCTTAGAAAAGAGAGTATCCAGTTTGTAAACAGACCATGCACAAGTAAAAAGCCCCCCAAGAAGCTGGAAAAACACGAGAAATTCTAGCGCCCGTGTCGCAAAGGCAAATTTAAATAGGTAAATAATCGCGGGATAAAGCGGAGGGCGCTCAATAGCATAGGTGATATACGATTCGCTATCAGGATAAATTTTTGTCCCAATTCCAAAATTCAATCCAATGGCTAAAATAAAAGCAAGCCAATAGAAAACATACTCTTCTTGGAAAAGTGTGCGAATCGATATTTTTTTCATACACTGGCAGACATCTTTTTAAAGATTTCTGGCATTAAAGCCTGGTTGCGTTGATACGATCCTACCATAACTCATTTATGCGCAGTATGTACAGGATTGCACCGCTTAAAATGGCGGCGATGACGGTGGTGGCAATTACCTTAATGCGTAAATGCGGCACTTCTGGTGCGCTGCTTGCATGGCCTTTTTTTTGTTTTTTTGGCGGCTTGGCGCCAAAAGGCAGTGCCATAAAAAACACGAGCCACCAGACAATTGCAAAAATAAGAAAAAAACGCAGCATATATGCCGATTATAAAATAGTATGTTGCCGTTTAACGCAAGTATGGAATAATTACGCCCTATGGCATCTGGCTTTAAGATTATCTTCTGGGGCACACGTGGCAGCATGCCTGTGGTGCGTGCGAACTTCCGGCGCTATGGCGGCAACACTTCGTGCGTGCAGATGCTATGCGGAGATTACAGCCTGATTTTTGATGCGGGCAGCGGCATTTCCCAAATCCCCATCCCGAAAAACAAAGACCATGCGGTGGATGTTTTTTTTAGCCACACGCATCTAGACCATATTCAGGGGCTGCCGTTTTTTAAAGCACTCTACCGCAAGGGTTCATCCATACGGCTGTGGGCTGGGCACTTGGGAAAAGAAAAACTGGAAGATGTTCTGGGCACACTATTTCAGCCTTCCATCTTCCCCCTCTCTTTAAAAGAAATGAGCGCCAAGCTGGTGTTCAAGTATTTTAAGGCCGGCGCCAAACTTACACCCACCAAGGGCATTTCCATTCAGACACTGGCAATTGCTCATCCGGGGAAAGCCACAGCTTATCGCGTGGAGTATCAGGGCAAGAGCGTGTGCTATGTAACGGATGTGGAGCATCAGGCGGGGCAGCTCGATAAGGCGTTATTGAAATTCATCCATAAGGCCGATGTGTTTATTTACGATGCTTCGTATGACGATAAGGAAATGAAGAAATACCGTGGCTGGGGTCACTCTAGCTGGCAGCACGGCGCACGGCTGGCCGAAGCAGCTTCGGTCAAAAAATTTGTGGCCTTTCACCATGCAGCAGAAGCAAATGATGCAAAACTGAATCAGCGCAGCAAAGCCCTCAAGAAATGGCTGCCAAACAGCGTGCTGGCGCGAGACGGGCTAAAAATAACTTTAAGCTGAAGCCGCTTTCATCTGCTCTTTCATCTCGCGGGCAGCAAAAGCATAGCCGCCATCCGCCGCATCGATAAAATGTACGTGGCCATCACTTTTAAGGGACGACACAAGGCAGGTCATCAGCGCGCTATCGGCTTCATGCGTACCAAAAAAGATGAGATTCTTATCCTTAATGCCTGTGAGATACTCACGAATTTTTTGAATATCCGTGCTGCTGCAATCAATCACCATGCGTAGCATGTCGTCGAATTTCTGGTAGTCGGCATTTAGCACCACATCGCGTTGATAGAGGGCTGGGTCATAATCTCCCGCCGTTTTATTGTTTTTGGTAAGCCAGTATACCAGTGCGGTGAAGCCAAAAATCTTCAGTAACTTCAGTGGTAAAAATCCGCCACTAAGCTTTGCCTCAATCAGCATGCCTTGCGGTGGCCACTTGAATTTAAGGTTCTTGGCTGAGACAGGTTTTGCATCGGCGCAGATAGATTTTACCTGCCGTATAATCTGTTGATAGATGCTTGCATCATCATTGCGGGCGAGCACCATCAGCGCCAGCATCTTTCCTTTTTGTGGAAGCAGTGGCTCCCAGCGGCAGGAGAGCCCTTCCGTATCCGGTGAGCCGCTTAATTCGGTGCTCTTCAGTTCACAGCTTCCCTGCTTCAGCATATCTTCGGCTAGCCGTGTGCCACCCCCGATAAATGAGGCAAGGCTTGCGCCCTCGCTTAATGCATAGCGCGCGACTTTGATGTCTTTGCCCTGTTTGCGCAAATCTTTAATAGCCACTAACCCGACCCTTAAGCCGAGACCGAATGACATCTGGCAGAGTGACTTTACTTTCAGCAATTCAACTTTTGCGGCTTCCACAAATTGGGGTGGCATCATCACGGTGCAGCCATCCCCGCCAAAAGCAAAGGGCAGTTCAACGCCCTTACACAGGTTTTTGAGTGCGGCGATAGCAGCGGCACCGGCGATGTTCACCTTGCGGTAACTACCACTATTCACCGCCTCGGTTGAATTGGTCACGTCGGTGACCACTACCCACCAATCGTCGGGTGCTGGCACATAATGACTGCCCTGACCGATTTCTGCAAAATCTTTAAAAGCCGGTATCGTGCTAAAAAAGCTCTCACCCATCACTGCATCGGCTTAGGTTTGGCAGCGAGGATTTTGGCCTCATCCACAGCATCGATCAGTTCTTTTGAAAGGTATTTCGCGGCAAAGCGGCGATACACGCCAGAGCTGACAAAGAAATCCACCAGCATGGGGTCGAGGTGGTTATCCTCTTTCATTTTACTGATGATGTTCATGGTTTCTGAAAGCTTTTTGGCAGGCTTATAGGGCCTGTCTGAGGCAGTGAGTGCCTCGAACACATCCGCAATAGCCATCATGCGGGCGGGGATAGACATGGTTCCAGCCTTGATGGATTTTGGGTAACCCTTGCCGTCCATCCGTTCGTGGTGGCCGCAGGCATATTCCGGCACGCGCTTTAGGTGATCAGGGAATGGTAGCGCATCCAGCATGTCCACCGTTGCCACCATATGGCCTTCCATAATTTTGCGTTCTTCCGTATTTAGCGTGCCGCGACGAATGCTAAGGTTATACATTTCATTCTCGGTCAGCGCTGGTTCGGCTTTGCCTTTATGCTGCCATGTGCGGGCGGCAATCTTCTTCAGGCGCTCGATGGCTTCATCATTCAGGAACTCACCACCTTTGTTGGTATTTTCCAAAAAGGCAAAATCTTCTTCAAGATGAGCTAGCTCTTGCTCGAGAGCCGCACCAACCTGCCCTTTTAATGCACGGATTTCGGCTTCACGCTTTAATAGTTCAAAGCGCAAGCGTACCAACTCTACCCTATCCCAGATGGTTTCAAGCTTTGTCGATTTATCCATCACGTGTACGGGTGTTACCACCTTACCGCAATCATGCAACCAGCCCGCGATATGGAGTTCATATTTCTCCTCATCGGTCAGGTTGAAGTCTTTTAGGTGGCCGTCTTTTGCCTCGCAGGCGGCCTCGGCAATCATCTCCGTAAGTTCCGGTACGCGGGTACAATGCGCCCCTGTGTATGGCGATTTTTTGTCAATCGCTTCAGCAATCAACTTAATGAAGGCCTCCAGCAGGTCACGCTCGGAGTCGGCCAGCTGCTTGTTATCTAAAATGATAGATGCCTGAGCAGCCAAGGTTTGCACCACCTCCACAATCGCGAGCGGGAAAGGCTCTGGCTTACCCGTTTTGGGGTTTGTGGCATTAATAAGCTGCAGGCAGCCGATGGCTTTATCCTTACGGCTGAGAAGTGGGATGGTAAGAATGGATTGTGTCGTATAATTATTTTCTTTGTCGAATGCCTTTACGCCGGCGAAGTCAAAGCGCTTGTCCTCAGCCACATTGTTGATGTTAATAGCGCGGCGATGCAGTACGGAATAAACGGAAAGCGCCTTTTCATTGGGTTTGTTATCTGCATCGTAGAGTGGAATGGGCACAAAACGCGTAGCATTTTCCTTACGCACGATGCGCCGCGAAAGCGATGCGTTGCGCGCAACAACGAACTCCAGCTGGTTGCCCTTGCGGATATAAAGCGAGCCACCATCTGCCCCCGATATAGCCTGTGCCTCAATAACAATAATTTCTAAAAGGCGGTCAATGTCCTTTTCCGCAGAAAGCGCCAAGCTTACGGAAGTCAGCTTTTCAAGAATTTTGGGGTAATCCATTGTTGTCATGTTGCCCACCACACTGATTATGCGCCCGCACATGATATTTTTATCACCATCGAAATGCAACAGACTTCGTGCGTAGTGCAAAACTCAATTTTTGTATTCATTGATACAGAACATGATATAAATTCCTCAGAAATAATTTTTTAGTGATTTATGTGTGGCATTGCTGGGTTCATAGAGTTTAAAGCCAATCGCAAAAAAGCAGCTTTGCTAGAATCGATTGAAGCAATGACGCAATCGATTGCTCATCGTGGGCCGGATGGCTCAGGGGCATGGCTGGATGAATCGTCTGGCGTTGCACTCGGGCACAGGCGACTTTCAATTATTGACCTTTCAGACACTGGCAGCCAGCCGATGGCCTCAGCCAGCGGGCGCTTTGTTATTACCTTTAACGGCGAGGTTTATAATTTCAAAGAAATCCGTAGCGAGTTGGAAGCAAAAGGCATCCGCTTCCGCGGCGGTTCTGACACCGAAGTGCTGGTCGAAGCCATTGCCGAATGGGGAATAGAAAACGCAGTTCGCAAGTGCATTGGCATGTTTGCTTTTGCCGTGTGGGATAAGAAAGATAAGGTTCTCTATCTGGTGCGTGACCGCATGGGGGTGAAGCCGCTTTATTATACTTACACCCAAGAAGGCACTTTCCTTTTTTCTTCGCAGTCTAAAAGTTTTCTGAAACACCCCCATTTCACCCCTTCTATTTCGCTGGAAGCAACGGCGGGGTACTTGCAATTCGGCTACCTTCCCAGAAGCCAGAGCATCTACAAGGGCGCACAGCAGCTCTCTCCGGCACATATTCTGGAAGTCCGTGCGCAAGGAAAATTAAAGCAATACCGCTATTGGAACCTACCGACAGAAAAAATTAATTTGAGTGAACTAGATGCATTGGCTCAACTGGATAAAATCCTAAAGGACTCTATTCGCCTCCGTATGCGCTCCGATGTGCCGCTGGGGGCTTTTATTTCGGGCGGCGTAGATAGCAGTGCAGTGGTCGCCTATATGCAAAGAATAAGCGACAAGCCCATCAAAACATTCTGTATCGGCTTTAACAATCCTGCCCTCGACGAGTCCAAATATGCCAGAGCAGTTGCTCAACATCTCCATACAGACCACACCGAAACCATCATGAGCGATGAGGACTTGCTTTCACTTATCCCAAATATCTCATCGTATTACGATGAGCCGTTTGCAGATTTTTCCATGCTGCCGACGATGCTGGTTTCACGCATAGCACGGCAACAGGTTACGGTCAGCCTTTCTGGCGATGGGGGAGATGAGTTATTTCAGGGCTACCTAAGTTATAAAACAGCACGACAGATGCTGATGATTAAAAAAATTCTCCCAGCAGGTATTACCTTACCGATGCTACGTGTTATGCCCCCTGTTTTCTGGAAAATGGCAGAAAAAGTTACCGGCATTAAAATGCATGAAAGCAGAATTGCTACGATCATATCCATGCTCGGGGAAAAAGATAATCAAAAGGTTCTCATGCGCTTTTTTGGCAATCTATGGCCTGAAAAGCTACCCCTACTTTCAAAGGAATTTTCCTCGCTTCAAACAGAAAAATACTTGAATGGACGGTTGCAAGGCGTGGAGGACATGCAACGGTTGGATGCGGGGCTTTATTTACCGGACGACATTCTGACAAAAGTCGATCGTGCCAGTATGGCCTATGGTCTTGAAGCGCGTGAACCGCTGTTAGACCACCGGCTGGTAGAGTTTGCTTTTTCATTGCCGGAGCACTATAAAGTCCGACGTGGCACAGCCAAATATTTATTAAAGAAGGCGCTTTACCAACACGTGCCCCCTGCCCTTATTGAGCGCCCCAAAAAAGGATTCTCTCCACCGCTACATGAATGGCTCCGCGGCCCCTTGCGGGATTGGGCAGAAGATTTAATATCCGAGAAAAATTTGAAGCAAGGCGACATTCTCGACCCCCAGCTTGTTCGCAGTAAATGGAGTGCGCATCTGGCGGGCACGGCAGACTATAGCTTTGCCTTATGGGGTGTGCTTATGTTCCAGAATTGGCGTAGGAACTATAAAGTATAAAAAGGATTTATTTTTTTACGGCCTTTTTTTGGAATACATACTGGTCGCATGCAGAGCCTAAAATATCTGAGAGGCGATTTTTGGGGCTTGCCAAAAATTCTCTTTTACACGTGAAGCCAAGTCTCTCCATTCTTTCTACCACTTCTTTCCGCGTAGCGGACTCATAGGGATAGCCTCCAAGCCAGTCATGAACATCATGCTCCCAATCCATACCCCTTTCCTTGTGTGAGCTTATTGTTTTTAAAGGATTTACTCTTGTGACAGCCAAAACGGCAATGAAATACATTGTTTTGTAAAGTAACCTTATTAAAAATTGCACCCATTTGGGAGCATGAGTATATATTTTTTTTTCGATGCGCCAGAGGCCACAAAAAGCTGTTTTTCTATAAAGAGCGATTACAAGCAAGCCATTGGGCTTTACAAGACTCTGAGCTTTTTCTAAAGCTTCCCACATGGCTCCGGTGTGATGTAACACTCCCCAGCTGTGTACAATATCAAATTGACCGATCTTTTTTGGATCTAAATAGAAAACACTTTCTTGCTCGGCTCTCCATTTTACTGCTGGCGCATAGCGCGAGAGAAGCGTGTGGGTGGCATTCACTGAATGGGCGTCGATATCTATGCCTCGTACATTCCGCGCACCTAGCCTAATGGCGCTCAGCATAGATAAGCCAGAACCACATCCAATATCAAAAAAGCTCTTACCTTTTATTTCCTTTGTCGGAATTAGTTTTTTGAGCCCAGCCACTGCATTAGAAATCCGGCGCTCATCCACTAGATTTGTGTAAGACTCCCAATTTTTCCCAAACTCAAAATGAGCTTCTGCATTTTTATTATTCATTTTAATCATTCGATACTTGTTCACGTGAGTTTTTGGACCAGTGAAGTCATAGCCTTTATTGGTTTATTATTCAAATATCGATATTGCTAGATTAGGTAGGCTATAAGCATTCGTTCTCTAATTGACCCAGATGGAACATGTATATAATATACTATTGAATTATAGTGGGAAAATATAATGCCAAAAAAGCTTTCTTCATCTCATTCCTTAAGTAAGAAGGCTCCGGTTATCTCTGTTATTGGCCTTGGTTACGTTGGGCTGCCACTTGCCATCGCTCTTTCCTCAAAATTTACCGTTATTGGCTTTGATGTTAGCGCAGAGCGCATCCGTCAGTTAAAAGCGGGAAGCGATGTAAATAACGAATTTTTAAAAAATGATCTCCAGCGGCGCGCTCTCAGCTTTGAGAATAATGTCAAAGCGATTTCTAAAGCGAATTTCCATATTGTAACGGTTCCAACGCCGGTTGATAACGCTCAGCAACCCGATTTATCTTTTGTTAAGCAGGCTTCCCACACTATTGGTGGAATCCTTAAAAAGGGCGACATTGTTGTATATGAGTCAACCGTATATCCCGGCGTGACCGAGGATGAGTGTGTGCCCATCCTATCGAAAGCATCTGGTCTTAAATATAATGCCGACTTTTTTGTAGGATATAGTCCGGAAAGAATTAACCCAGGTGATAAGAAAAATACTTTTGAAACGATAAAGAAAGTGGTTTCAGCTTCTTCGCCTGAGGCCTTGGAAAGAGTTGCGGCAGTATATAGTGCTGTTGTGAAAGCAGGCATACATAAGGCTCCATCTATTAAAACGGCCGAAGCGGCTAAGGTTATCGAAAATACACAGCGCGACATCAATGTTGCATTGATGAATGAATGTGCAATGCTTTTTGACAAGCTTGGCATTGATACGCAGGATGTGCTTGCTGCTGCCCGTACAAAATGGAATTTCCTTCCTTTTGTTCCAGGGTTAGTCGGTGGCCATTGTATCGGGGTTGACCCATACTACCTCACCTACAAGGCAGCAACCGTGGGTTATCATCCTCAGGTTATATTATCTGGTCGCCGAATTAACGATAACATGGGCGCCTTTATTGCAGAGCGTACTGTAAAAGAGTTGATCCAAACAAAGCAGTGCATTCTGGGCGCTACAGTAACGGTGCTCGGAGTTACTTTTAAAGAAAACTGCAAAGATATTCGTAATAGCAAGGTGTTTGACGTTATCCGCGCATTACAGTCTTATGGCATTGACGTGCAGGTTCATGACCCCGTGGCGGATGCCAAAGACGTAAAAAATGAGTGCGGAATAACCCTCAAACCGTGGAATAGATTAAAGACTGCCAATGCTGTTGTGATAGCGGTACCGCACGATGCGTATCGTCAATTATCCGAGAAAGAAATAATAAAGCTTCTTGCCCCCTCTTCTGCTGTCATTGATGTAAAAGCGCTTTTTAAGCCAGAGGCTTTTAAGAAACATAATATTCGCTATTGGCGACTTTAGTTCTATGAAAGAAGCCTCCGCTTACGAAAAGGTAAGAAAAAATTTACAAAAAAAGCCTAAAAAATGGCTAGTTACTGGTGTTGCAGGTTTTATTGGCTCTCATATCGCCGATGAATTACTGTCTCTGAATCAGGAAGTAATTGGCCTTGATAATTTTATGACGGGAAGCAAAGCAAATATTGCTGCAATCAAAAAATCTCTAGGGAAGAAATCAAAAGGCAGTTTTCATTTTATCCAGGCCGACATTCGAGATGCGAAGGCCTGCGCAAAAGCTGTCAAAGATGTGGATATCATACTTCATCAGGCAGCACTTGGCAGCGTCCCTCGTTCGATTGCTCAGCCCCGTTTAGTGCACGAAGTAAACGTGGACGGGTTTATAAATGTCCTGCTTGCTGCAAAAGAGGCTGGTGTTGAACGCTTTATTTATGCCAGTTCATCCTCCTGTTATGGAGATAGCAAAAAACTTCCAAAGCGTGAGGGCGAAGAAGGCGCGCCTCTTTCCCCCTACGCCGCGACAAAGACAATCAATGATATATATGCGCAGGTTTTTGCCAGAACGTATGGCCTGCAGACCATCGGCGTACGGTATTTCAACGTATTTGGCCCAAGGCAGAACCCCAACAGCCCTTATGCCGCTGTAATACCTTTATGGATGAGCGCTCTACTTAAAAATAAGGTTTGCTACATTAATGGAGATGGCAAAACAAGCCGTGATTTTTGCTACGTCGCAAATGCAGTACAAGCCAATATTCTTGCTGGTGCAGTGGGTGCTGATGCAGCGGGAACGGTCTTGAATGTTGCCGTTGGCAAAAACACAACTTTAGAATCCCTCCACAGTATCATGTCTAAAGAAGTTAAGAAAACAAACCCAGAATGCAAAATTCTAAACCCGAAATATCGTGATTTTAGACCGGGTGATGTGCGTCATTCATTGGCCGATATAAGCAAAATAAGTACACTTCTTGGGTATAAGCCAACACATACGGTCGTTGATGGAATTAAAGAAACCGTCCTCTGGTATTCGCAGATGTTCCAAAAAGGAAAGTAGTTTGCCGTTTTTTAAAACCCCCCGCCCAGACATTGCACTATTCATTCACTCTATGGGTGGTGGCGGAGCTGAACGTGTCGCCGCGACTCTGTGTAATGAGTTTGTCAAAAAAGGTAAAAATGTACACCTCCTGTTAGTTCAAAAGGAAGGACCTTATTTGAAATCCCTGTCTCCCAAAATAACAATTACTTCTTTTGAGAAGGACAGGGTATTAAAAACGCTACTTTCCCTCGCACTCTATTTGTTTCGGTACCGCCCAAAAGCGCTGCTTTGTTTTATGTCTAAAGCAAATGCCGTAGGAATACTTGCGAACCTTATTGCATTAAAACCCTCAAGGGTTTTTGTCAGTGAACGAGGCGTGTATAGTGAGGATATAGCCAACTCAAAGGCTGCGAAGATTGTCAAAATAGCGGGTTATTTTATTCCGGTATTGTACCACCTATCAGATAAACTTATTTGTGTATCTCATCACGTTGCAGATGACTTAAAAAAGTTTGTTAGCCTTCCGGCACAAAAAACCGTAGTCATTTACAACCCAACAATACGAGAAGATCTTCTTGGTGCAAACAAAGAAAGCGTTAAACATCGTTGGTTTGGGAATAAAAAATACCCAGTTATTCTTGCGGCGGGGCGCTTGAGTGAGGTAAAAAATTATCCCCTTTTGATTGATGCCTTTGCTGAAGTTGTTAAGCATGTTAAGGCTCGCTTAATCATTTTGGGGGAAGGACCTGATAAGCAGGCTCTTAGCAAACAAATTGATGATCTGGGCATCAAAGCCCATGTTGATATGGTTGGGTTTGTGGCTAAGCCATATCTTTATATGTCTAAGGCTAATTGTTTTGTGATGTGTTCTAAAAGTGAAGGCCTACCGAATGCTCTGATAGAGGCGCTTGCATGCGGATGTCCTGTGGTGGCAACACATTCACCTGGCGGCATACAGGAATTATTAAAAAGTGGTCGATATGGCTTAATGCCTCCCGCCAATGATTCTAAAGCACTGGCAACAGCTCTTATAAAAGTTTTAAAGCATCCAGGTGCAGCTAAAAAGAGGACGAATCTTTTTAAAATGGAGCAGTTACATCAATTTACACCTGAGTATGTTATACCACAGTACTTAAGTGCTTTAATGCTAGACGTTAGGTAATACAAACTCATGAAGCAAAAGAAGAAAATAACTTTCTTTTATTTTTTCTTGCGAGACGGCGGCATTGAAAAAACGATTATTAACTTAGCCAATGGTCTCTCAAAAGACAGAGAATATGACGTCACCATTTTTCTCATGTCATCGCAAGGAAACTTGCACTCTACTGTGCATAAGAGCGTCTCCGTAAAGATGCACAACTACAACCCCTTTTCTTTGTGGCAATACCCATTTTTTCTGGTGTCGCTTTGCAAATATCTTATGCAGAAAAAGCCAGATCTTGTTATTACGGCACTCCCTGCCGCCAACGTTCTTCTTTTAATTGCAACGTTTCTTTCCAGATCTAAAGCAAAAATTATCATCTCCGAACATGGCCCGAGTCAGTCGTGGCTACAGAAAAGAAAAAATAACCCACTTCTTTTATTTGTCCTCAACAAAGCCATTTACCACTTATATCGACACGCAAATGCAATTGTCGTTGTGTCAGAATATTTAGTAAGCTATGTAAGGCAATATTCTAAATTGCCACCGGATAGCCTGGTTCATTGTGTCCGCAGCTCTGTCGTTGTTTCAGATATTGCAAAAGCCAAAAAAGAGAAAATATCACACCGGTGGCTTAAACCCGGACAGCCACCCGTTATTTTAGCCGTTGGCCGCCTTCATCCTGTTAAAAATTTTAGCCTCCTGCTCAAAGCTTTTGCAAAACTCAGGCAGCATACAAATGCAAAATTAATTATCCTTGGTGAAGGATCGGAGCGTCAGGCACTTGAGTCGCTTGCCTCATCGCTTGGTATTGAAAAGGATGTTGATATGCCAGGTTTTATTAAAAACCCGTTTGCATACATGAGCCGTGCTAAGTTGTTTGTTTTGTCATCAAGCTACGAGGGCATGCCAACTGTTATTATTGAAGCTCTTGCGTGCGGATGTCCTGTGGTTGCTACCAACTGCGTTAGCGGTCCCAGTGAAATTTTAAATGATGGAAAATATGGTGTGCTAGTTCCTGTGGAAGATGAAGCAGCACTTAGTGCAGCAATGGCAGAAAGCCTTCGGAATCAGCATCGGGCTAAGTTAAAAGTAAATCTTTTCCATAAAAACAAATTGCATATGTTTGATTCAAAAAATTCAGTAATCTCTTATAAGACCCTAATTTCATTCCTACTCAATAACAGGCAATAGTATGAATTTTTCAAGGGCCCGCATTGAAAATATCTTTGTAATTACAGCGCTTTTTGTTTTTTTAGTACTGCACGGAACAGCTTTTTTTCAGGTTTGGGACGCCAGATTGGGCGACGGGACCATTGGTTCACCAGCACTAAAAGCGCTTATCAACTCACTTACGGGTTTTACATTTTTCTTAGTCTTAAAAAATTTTAACCGGCTGGTACATTTCTTTAAAAGCAGCCTCGGCGGTGAAATTCTTTTTATTACAAGTACATATTTTCTTTTGGCGGCCCTTTGGAGCGACTCACCATCCGTCGGATTTTATGCATCTTTTAAATCCATAACGGCCATTTTACTCGCACTGGTAATCTATCTCCGTAGCAAAAATGAGGCTGCAATCCGTCGCTCTATGATTATATTTTTTATATTTATTGGGATATTTAATATTGTTTATGGGCTATTTCTTCCTGAGATAGGAAGGCATAGTTTTGCGGATGAAAGCTGGAGGGGTGTTTTTGGTAACCGGAATGGGGCTTGCCTATTTACGTGCATGGCACTTGCATACTTTATTTTTGCATTCAAATACATACGCAGGTATAGGCTATTTAACTTAGCCCTCATTCTATGCTGCCTGATTTTCATATTCATGAGCAACTCAGGAACTGGAAGGATATCTGCCATTATCCTAATTTCACTAGCTATTATTTTGCCGTTTGTTGCAGCGAATAAAAGAACTTTTATTCCAATGTTGAGTATTATGGTGGTGTTTTTTATAACATCGCTTGCCCTATCCTCCTATTATCAAGATGACATATTGCAGCTACTGAAAAAAGAAAGAAACCTTACTGGGCGCACAGATATCTGGCAGAATATAATTGATGCTACAGTCGAAAAGCCTATTTTTGGGCACGGATCACAACCTGTTGTTTTTGGCACAACTACAGGGAAGCTTATCCCCCACTCAGCAGATTCCGACGAGGCAATGTACGGCCTTGTATCTCACAATAATTATTTAACGTATTTATTAAATTTCGGCCTCTTTGGCCTAGGCCTGATGATAACTATTCATCTTATTATTTTCGTGGGGTTATTAAAAAAAGTCTATGCCAATGCGGATCAGTGGGCTTTAACAAATCTATTATTCTTTGTGAATATTGTTATATTCCAAATTACCGCCGAACTCTTTTATTATATGGCATTTTGGATATTTTTTATCTATTTATACATCGCAGCTATTTCAAAAGAAGACCAGAATCAGACTACTTCTTAATAGTTTTATTATAGGTGCCGCGGTCGGTAATGCGCCCATCATGGAATACATAAACCATATCTACTGTCTTTAGAGCTGATGGTTTGTGCGTAACAAGAATGATTGTTACGTTTTTTCTAAGATTCTCAATTGTGTTCAAGACCTCTTTTTCTGACCGCTCATCAAGCGATGAGGTTGCTTCATCAAGAATTAGGATTTCTGGATTGTGGTACAAGGCGCGTGCAATTGCCAAACGCTGAGCCTGGCCACCGCTAAATCGGCTACCCCTCTCCCCCACCCTAGTTTGGTAACCCTGCGGAAGCTGTGTTTCTATGAACTGAGAAATCCCAGCTAACCGACACACTTTTCTTAATTGCTTGAAGTTGATATCTTTTTTATCTATGCCAAATGCAATATTTTCAGCAATACTAGCATCAATTAAAGTAAATCTTTGCGGCACATAACCAACTGAAATTTTACAAGCATCATTCCGCTCTCCAGTTACTTTTTTTCCATCAATGTATATTGCACCTTTTTGTGGTTTTATTAACCCCATAATCACATCTAATAATGTGCTTTTCCCAGAACCGGATTCACCAAATACACCAACAAATGAATGTTTTGGTATGGTAAGTGAAACATTTTTAAGTGCATTGCTGGATGTGCCGTAATATTGGTAAAAAACTCCTCTCAGACTTATAGATTTTTTGAAATGCAGCATGGCACTCTCGGCCAAAGTTTGGCGCGATGACTTTCTGTATAATTCTATGATTTGATAAACCTCTTTAAATGAAGGAGCTTCGGTCTTAATCACACTGATGGAAAAAATTATTTTAGTGCAGGAAGGTAGCAGCCGCATGGCTGCTACACCGTATAGCGCAATGACTGCAAGTGATTCGTTAATATTTAGAGCCGTGAAAAGCTCATACACAACGATTGTAAGAATTGCTACAATCGATAGGAATTCAAGGATATTTCTTGGAATAACGCCAATGAGATGGTTGTGAACAGCAGACTGGCTGTACTCTTCATTTGCTTCTTTGTATTGATTAATAAAAAATTGCGCTGCCTGCGGGAAAATTAATATTTCTTTAATAACATTAAACATCTCATTAATAATTTTATGCCTGCTGCGACCTGCTTTAATTCGGCTATGCCCAATGTGCTTAATGATTTTCTTTGATGAAAGTAAATACAATACAAATGTAATCCCACAAACAGCCAATAAAATTGGAGAAAGTTGGGGCTTAATAATGAAAAGCAGTACTAAAATCACAAGCACAGAGAACGCCTCTGATGCCAGTACCAGAATTGGTAAAACAAAGGAATGGGTTAATCTAAACGTGCCATCTACGACAGCATGCTTAGCTTCTGATGTATGGTTTTTTAGATAATAGCTATATTTGAAGCTAAGATATGATTTCAGCAACAGCTCCGAAATACTGCAAAACCAGCTATATGAGAACTTCGGCAAGCATAGTTGGAAGATAATCGTGATAAGTGAGCGCACTAGGTAAAAGAATAATAGTACGAAACCAAGGAATATAAAGAAAGCTCTGTCTGAGTTAAGGCCCAGCAGGTGCCGCAGATCGGTAAGTAATTCTATTTTTAAAATTTGCTCAGGATTGATAACACTGCTGATATAAAAATAAATAAGGCTGATTCCAACCAAATCAAATGCATTGTTTATTACGGACAGCAAAACAATCAACACCGCCATTTTTCTTTGATGCGAGTTAAATGTCGAAAAAAGTGATGAGATGGTTCTAATCACGTATACGTCACATTCCGTAAGGTAAAATTATTATACTAAGACCCGCATTATGCTATTATAATTCCCACACTAGATAAAGAACTAATAATATAAGATTATTGCTTCTTTCACAGATAGTTAGGATACTGGCTCTATTGATTCAAGAAAAGTCACTTTATGGCATCAAGGAAGAATAATTTAAAAGGCCAATACGTTCTTGTGACTGGTGGCGCAGGCTATATCGGTAGCCATGCATGCAAGGCTCTCTCAAAGTCAGGTTTTATACCGGTCGTGTACGACAATCTTTCTACTGGGAATGTGAAATCTATAAAGTGGGGGCCCTTTGTTCGGGGTGACATCCAAGAGTCTAAAAAACTACTTTCTGTCCTTAGGCGCTACAAACCAATCGGAGTAATGCATTTTGCGGCACTCACGGCGGCGCGAGATTCTATTCAGCAGCCTTCTGAATATTATGAATCCAATCTTATTGGCACCAAAAGGCTTCTGGATGTTTGCATCAAAGAGAATATAAAAAAATTCATCTTTTCAAGTAGCGCCGCAGTGTATGGAGCACCCAAAAAAATTCCTATTAGCGAAGAATCGGCTAGCAATCCCCTCAATCCTTATGGCGAAACAAAGCTTGCGATTGAGTGCATGTTGGCTTCGTATAGCCGCGCTTATGACCTCAATTATATCGCCTTACGCTACTTTAATGCTGCGGGTGCAGACCCAGATGCTAAAATTGGCTCTTATCAGAAAAAACCTACCAATCTTATTCCTCGCGTAATGGAAGTATTGGCTAAAAAGAAACGCGAACTTCCTATTTTTGGTACGGACTATGCCACGCGCGATGGCACCGCCTTGCGTGACTATATTCATGTATCCGATCTTGCCAGCGCTCATGTGCAGTCGCTGAATCTCCTATTGCAAACAACAGAGAGCCATTCTTTAAACCTTGGTACGGGGCGTGGTTATACCGTTTTTGAAGTTATTGCAGCCGCCGAGAAAATTAGTGGTAAGAAAATCCACAAAGTCCTTAAAGCGCGCGCAGAAGGGGATTGCGACAAGCTGGTGGCAGATTCACGCAAGGCCCAAAAACTTCTGCACTGGAAGCCAGTGCATGAAAATATAGAAGATATTATTACAACAGCCTTTTCCTGGGCTATGAAAAGAGAACATCTGTGAATAATAAAGTAAGTTTTCCTAGTGCAGCTTCTCCGCTCGCAAACCCAGATAAACCGAATCCGTTTTTCGGCAGCCAGCACTCTGGCCATGCTTACAACAAAGTAATAGGCTGGGGCATTTTTCTTCAAATATACTTGGCTCCCCTTCCCCTTGCCAGCAACCAGCCTATTTTTTGGTTTTTCTGGGCTGCATTAAATGGTCTTTTATTAAGTGTATGGTCATTTGGGGTGCTGCGCAGAAAAATTATTCCTCGCGCTCGCCTGCGGCATGTGTGGTTTCTCGCTTTAGTGTTTGCGACCTTAATTATCTGGCCATTATTACAAACTCAGATAGACAGGGAAATTCCGCACCCGTGGTGGTACACATTGTCGGCTGCACTAAACAGTGAGGCACTGTTGCAAAAAATAAGTACAACCCCCCAGGAAAGCATTCGAGCCAGCATCCGGTATGCCAGTTATGCAATTGTATTTTGGCTTACACTGCAAATTACAAGTGCGCGAAGCGCTTATGCAGAGCGATTTTTTCGACATGTTTTATATTCTGCCCTTATATATGCAATCTATAGTCTTGTGACCTATGGGCTTTCTTCTGAAAAACTATTCTTTTATCCGCATGAGAACTACTCCCCATCCGTATCAGGAACATATCTAAATAGAAATCATTACGCCACCCATGTCGGCATGGCTATTATTCTAACATTGGGCATATTATTTCAGGCACTACGGCGAGAAGTTCTTAAAAATGGCAAAAATAGAATCCCGCTGCCTGCTCTTATCAAAAAGATTCTGACAAGAACCAGTTATTACATTATAGCCCTTGCTATCCTCATGGCTGTTCTTTTGCTAAGTTTCTCCAGAGCGGGGCTGGTCACCACTGTTATCGGTATACTTATTTTTCTGCTACCCATCTCCTTCTTAAAGGACCTACGTCCAATTCGGAACTACTTGCTCTTTTTTAACGGCCTTATTGTTTTAATTGTATTCTCTCTTATTCAGATTGGTGGCCACTCTACATTTGCAAGAATGTTGGATACAGAATCAGACCTTATAAGTCGTAACCTATTTTATAAAACAACCTTACTGGCAATCGAAGATGGCAATGCAATAATGGGAACTGGGGCGGGCAGCTTTGAGCACGTCTACTCTCGGTACAAAACGGCAGAGGACACCATTTTTTTTCGAATCGACCATGCGCACAATACGTATATTGAAAATGTATTGGAGCTTGGCTGGCCTGCATACGGTATTGTTTTATCGGGAATATTAATATTTGCAGGCTATGCACTCTATATTGCAACAACACGTAACAATAAAAGAATTTATGGCATCATGGCTTTGGCTATAATGGCTCAAACAGGGCTTCATGCGATGCTTGATTACAGCTATGAGATTTACGCATTTACGATGACGATCTCTGTTGTTCTAGGTGCGCTCATGTCAGAATTCATCAACAGAAAAACGCGATGAGATGAAACTGTTCCGATTTTTTAGTGCACTAGTTTTTTTATTGTTTGCCGTCACTGTGGCAACATCTTCTGCATTTTTCCTGTTTCAGGAAATTAATTACCAGACCTTAAAAAAGCAACTCCGTGTACTGAGCCAGAATGAAAATTCCTATACTTCGGATGCTATAGAGAAAGACGTCCTTTTTTATGATGGAATCTTTGCACGTTATGGAAGTAAAGATCACTTAAGTAAGCTTTCATCTCTTTATGCCCTTCTCTCTGCCTCTAAAAATACGGATACATCACGTCGATCAGCTTATGAAAAACGCGCCGTTGAGCTACAAGAAGCTGCTATAGCAAAGTCACCACTGGATGGGCACTTATGGTTAAAATTAGCATTTTTATATCGGTCTTTGGATTACCCAAGACCGCGTATTGTTAAAACACTGACGGTGGCTCACCAAGTAGCGCCATTCTCTCCGTATTATGCCATTCCTCGAATTAAAATTTATATCGATTATTGGAGTTTTATCTCACCGGAAATGCAACGCGATATGGAGATTACCATTTCTAAGATGCTTGATGAAAACTTCTATGGCCTTTTAACCTCTATTGGTTCGCAGAAATATAGCGATTTTATTCTAGCCCTAGACTTATATAAAAATGACCCAGACAAAGATGCATTTCTAAAAAATACGATTAGCTGGTACAGAAAAACTGGCGTTATCAAATAGCTAAAAGACTACGTTGAAATAAAGCGCAGTTCAGCGCCTTCAATAACTGCGGCGGTGAGCTTTCCAGAAAAGTAAGCACCAGTGTCAACACCAACCTTGTCTTTTTGGACGAAAGGCGTTTCAAAAATGGAGTGCCCAAAAACAACGCGATACTCCATCTCTACTGGTGAGTAAATAAATTCATCACGAATCATGGTTAAGTCTTCGATGGTTTGTTTGCGGAGGTCTTTCCCTGGCCTAATGCCAGCATGCACAAAAAGATAATCTCCTTCTGCATGAAACAAATGAAGGTTATGTAGAAAATCTTTATGCGACTGGGGGACACCATTAGAGAGTTCCTCTGCAATCAATTTTAGGCTCTTCATGGTGTTCTGTGCGGTATAAAAGTTCACCCCGTAGCTTTGCAATGTCGATGCACCTCCCCAATTAAGCCATGCCGCCATCTTGTCAGGGTATCCCATGAAGAGTTGCATTGCATACTCATGGTTACCCTTGATGTAGATTGTTTCGAACCCCTGCATTGGATTGCTGATAAGGTAATCGATAACTTCTCTTGAATGAAACCCACGATCAATGTAGTCACCAAGGTAAACGATAAGCTTTCGTTTGCTTTTGCATCCTATAATATCAGTTCTGATTTCTTGATGTAGGCGCTCAATTAAATCGAGCCGCCCATGGATATCACCAATCGCGTAAATGCGTGTTTCCGAGGGAGCCGATGGTGTTTTTAATGGGTCGGCATGCGGATGGGCTGGCATGCTATAGCTCAAGACTGGTTTGTTGTGTAATAGTCTTTGTACTCACTGTAATAATAGGCTGTATCGCCGTAGCCGTAACTGCCGTGCTTCTTCAAGTTCACCTGTGTTAAAACAGCGCCTGCAATATGCCCCTTCGAGTGTTTCAGCATATTCACTGCATTCGTAACAATTTTCTGAGGAGTTTTACCCCATTGCACAGCATATACGATTGCATCGACTAAAGGTGCCAACACCAAAGCGTCAGAAACGGCCATTACCGGCGGGCAATCCAACACCACATAATCGTAACGTAATGACATCACCTGAATAAGATATTTCATCCGGTCTGATTCCAAAATATTTTGTGAATAGGATGTGTTGGAATAAGACGTAATGTAATGAAGGCCAGTTTCACTATTTTGATAGATGATATCATTTTCTGAAACTTTACCCGTTATAAAATCAGCAAGAATCTTTCTTTTCGCTGTGCTCCCACCCACGAGGTGCTGACTTAATGAAGCACGCTTCAAATCACAATCAATAAGTAAAACCTTCATGCCAGAGCGAGCAAGCATACTCGAGAATGATATGGAAAAGAATGTCTTCCCTTCTCCCGGAACGGAAGAAGTAATGAGTATTGATTTAGGAATATTATTGGGCCTAGAGAAATATAGTGCGGTCAAAACAGAACGTAGTGACTCAAAAAAGACGCTCGATGGTGTCATAACGGCAGTATATTTTTGATTTTCAGGCTTCTCGACATACGGAATCATGCCGAGCACACGCAGGCCAACGCTTTTCTCAAATTGAGGGCCACCACGAAACGTATTGTCCATTTCTTCGATAAAGAAGGCGATTGCAATCGAAAACAAAAATGAAAAAATGGCTGTAAATGTAATGATAAGTGATTTCGGAGGGTATGAAGGAGAAAGCGGCAAGTCCGCGTATGAAATCACTTCGGCATCGGCCTGCTCTAGCCCCTGCTCGGAGGTTTCCTTAAACCGCGTAAGGAAGGACTCATAAAGAGCCTTATCAGCTTCCATCTGCCTTGTCAGCTCTGCCAGCTGCACCGTCGCAGATTCAGATATTTCTGATTCCTTGCCACCTTGTAGATCTTCGAGGCTTTTTTGCAGCGCCTCCTCTCTACTCTTACTCAGCTTAAATTCATTTTCAATGCTGGTGATGATGTTTTCGATTTCAAATTTTATTTTTTGGCTCAAATCTTCTAATTCATTACTCACGTTAATCATTTTGGGGTGTTTGGGACCATAGCGGCTGCTGAGCTCAGCGCGCTTGCGCACCACCTGCACTTCTTGGGTACGAAGTGACTGAATCAGCGCAGAGCTTAATACCTCTGGAACTGAATTTACATCCTGACGGATATTGGCAAGTTTTGCTTCCGCTTGTGTGCGAGCCGTTCGAGCATTCACCAACTCTGTTGTAAGTTGTGCGAGCTGCTGCTCAACAACCGATTTTGCGTTATCCTGCGTAAGGTTGTTTGCAAGCTTAAATTGCTGCACATTGCGTTCTGAATCTTCAAGTTTCTTTTGTAGCTCTTTTAGGCGATCACTCAGCCATTGATTCGCACGTCGGCTAGCATCAAACTTTAGTGCCAGCTGATTTCTTAAATAGGCATTCGCGAAGGTGTTCGCCAAGAGCTGTGCTTTTTTACTTGATTCAGAAGTGACTTCAATCACGATGGTATAGGAGCGCTCTTTTTTTGAAACCCTTAGCTTTGAGCGCAACGCGCGAATGGCTGCAGCACGCTCGCTATTTTCTTCTGCAACACCCTCGAGAGTATCATCCTCTTTCTTCTGAACCAAAAATGAGAGGTAGTCCTCCTTAAGCGTTTTAACAAAAGAATCAACTACGCCTAATTCCCTCAACGAGGGGTTAAATTCTGGATCCTTCTGAAGCTGAAGTTCATCCACCACCATGCCTGCCAAGGTTGGCGAATTGATACTATCAAGCTCACTTTTTATTTGTGAGTCATCACCGGAGAAAGAGGTGGAAACGGATTCAATGTTTACAATGTTTTTCTTTCGAACATCAATCTGCAGAAGGGTGGATGCCGTATAAAGGGGTTGCGTCAGATTGCAATACAGTGCGGCCAATACCGTAAAAAGCAGTGTGATGCTGAATACAATGGCCTTATGCCGTACCAACACCCCAATGATGTCAGAAAGCCTTATCTCTTCGGCAACGTTAATGGGTGCTGCGCCCACATGCGGGGGGGCATGATTTTGCGCCACCGGTGGTGGAACAGATGTATGACTATGGGGGGAGTTCTCTTTTGTCATCCAACCTTGGTAGCTATGATATTAATATCAGCTCCCAATATAATAAGAAATTATATGATTCTCAATCTCTTAATTGAAAAACAGGTCCTAGAAAAAGCGCTCTTCGACGCGAACCGTATCTCCGGGGAAAATTACATCTTCCTCTTTGACTTTCATTTCCTTGCGTTCAGAGCCTTTCCCGCGAAGTAAAGTGAAGTTGCTCGTTTTTGCACGGTAGGTATAGCCCCCAGCCAATGCAACGGCATTAACAACGGTTAGGCCGCTGACATAAGGGTAGCTTCCGGGGCGCTTTACCTCGCCTAGAATGAAGAATGGGCGGAAGTTAAGTACCTCAACGTTCACGCGTGGACTTACAAGGTAACCATCTTTGAATTTCTCAGTAACAAACTTTTCAAGTTCACGAAGACTAAGATTGGTTGCCTGTATCGTGCCAATGAGAGGAAGAGCCAGTTCGCCCGAGCTGTCGAGCTCAAACTCGCCGGAAAGATCCGGCTCGCCATAAACGATGACACGTACCCTGTCGCCCGTATCCAGACGGTAGACGGAGTTTATATCTCGGATATCAGGCATTTCCTGAGCAAAAGCCACGGGCTGCAGGGAGAAACCTGCGCACACAAAAAGCAATGCTGCTAGTAAGAACCGCACCTTCATGGGAACACTATTATCACAATTCTGCTTTAAGTGATAGCATAACACGATTTCGTTCAAAATCGCGGCCTACGGCATCCGATTCACGCACCTGAATATTGTAATCGAAGTTCAGTGTGTAGTTTGGCGTAATAATGTAGCGGGCGCCTGCACTAAGAGTGTAAATATTATCCGTGCGATCGATACCCTCATACTCATTCAACGCGTAACTAAAGCCAGTGCTTAGCAAGATATTCCGGCGCAGTTCATGCTCGATAGAAACATCCGCTAAACTTGTTATAAAGCCAGAAGCATCGCTCAGTGTGGTTTCACTCACTGTTCGGTTTGCATCAAACTGGATAGAAGTCAGTCGTGTAATGTTCCAAAGCACACTCGCGCCATAGTTCACGCCAGAGGCGTCTTCAAAGTTTTCGTTTTCATAATCTTGCAGGAAATAACCAGCATACAGCTCAGCTTTTGTCTGGTCGGTGATCTCAACCGATGTACCGGCACTGACTTTGTAGCCATCGGAATTTCGTAAATCTGCAGCAGAATCGCGTACATATTCACGAATGTTATACGAAACATCTACAAACGCCTGATAGCCAGGCTTAAACTCATAGGCAACGCGCGTCTTTGCTTCATATTCATAGCGATCACGGTTACCATTATCAATCTCACCGCCAGGTGCCTCGGTTGTGCTGTAGTCAAACTGGCGAGCAGAGGCATTAACCTTAAGCAGAATGCGGCTTACCTTACGGTAAAATTCCAAATTTGCGTCGCTGATGAGGTATTTTGTCGGCTCGCTACCATTTACTTCATCGGGTGAGCTACGGTCCTCATGCTTTCCCTGCATTAAAAAACCACCAGAAATATAAGAGTCTTGAACGATATCCAAATGGCCGTTCAGTGTGTAGGTGGCATCAACAAAATTCTCATCAGAGAAATCCTGATGGATACCAGCGTCATAGGCCACACCAGCACTCAATGAGTTACTATTCCAATCGGATTTCAGCGCCAAAACAGGCCTTACACGCGTGATAAAATCCGCCTTTTCATCATCTGCTGTAGAGAAGATATTATCATTGAATGTATAACCAACACCAATCTGTGGAGCGAGAATAAACGCACCCAAACGCACATTCTGCGGTTCATATTCCGGGCGGCTGCGCTCATATACCGTTCTGTCGCGCATGGCTTCATCGATGGCGTAATCATCAAGGAATTTCATGGAATAATCATTAGCGTAACGCATTGCGCGCATTTCAGCGCTATCTTCAGACGAAGATGCCGTCGTAGCGCTGTCTAGCTTATAGCCCTCTGCTTCTACACCACGTGTGGCGGAGCCGGCCACAGGCTCTTCTACCGCCTCAACACCATCATACGTTGTACCCTCGCTAATGGCGCTATTAGTGTTGTAATTACTATCGTTATCCTGAAATTCCTGTGCCCACACAGGTTGTGCCAAAAGCATCGCAAGGGCAGAATATGCCGCAAGTACGTATGTTTTTTTATGAAGGACTAGCATGGGGGAGCCTTTTTTTATCTATACTTCAACAACGACTCGCGCAGGGCGGTTCATCGTCCTTTGGCAAGGCCACGTCATTATCAATTACGGGCCCGACCTTTGGAGCAGGTTTATCCGGGGTCTTATTTACCACGCGAATCATCGCAACATTTTCGCGCAGCCTTGCGCCAACATCCGCTGCAGCCGCATCGCCCAGCACGTTTTCCGACTGAAGGCCATTTAAAAGGCCTCTTAATTCTGGCTCAGTCGTAATGCGCTTAAGCATTCTCAAAGTTGCATCCGTCACTCCTTTATAGGCAGTGAGGTATTCACCCACACCGGACCAACGTGCATTTTGCTGACCCCATGTTTCATAGTCGGCCCAGGTTACAGCACCAGGTAAACTTAAAACGCCCATCACCAGCGCATCCTGCGAACCAGTTGGTGACAGAGCAGAAGGCATCCAAGATGACTTCTTATCAAAATAATTCAGTTTAAATGTCTTCGTCGAAGACGCGCCATCAAGTGAGCTGGCCGAAGCATCAGAAACGGCAAAGACGCCGAGCCAAATTGCGGCTAGCGCTCCCAGAATCTTGATATGTTTACTTCCCAGTTTCATCACTTAACTCGCGCGTTATATAATAGTCTTGTGATCTACGTGGTCCCGCACTACTTATGCGATCCCAACATCACCACTATACCAAGGTGTCGTTAAGAAAACGTTAATCGCAAGTGCCTGTTTTAGAGGCATTTTAGATAAAATTTTAGATAAAATCACTTTCGCAACAAGGTTGTTGCGTGAGCCTATTGATTTTAATGGAATATGTGGTGTGCAGGAGTCGACTGTTAAGTCCACCAACGGTCATTATTTTCTGCTAAAAAATATGCTTTAAGGCCAGGGTCACCGGTGGTTTTGCGTGCCTTTTGTAGAAATTCCTCCACTTTTTTCGGCGGAATAAAGGTAAGGGCTGTGGAAAGCCCGTCTGCCCACATCGCATTTTTGGCAATAACGGACACACTTTGGTAATAGCGCGGGCTTTTCCCGGTACGAGGGTCTAAAAGATGGCTGTTTCCCTTGCTATCTAGCATCATCCCGTAGGCGCCAGATGTGGCAAGCGCACGACCTGAAATCGCCACTTGCTCAATGATTTCATCCGGCTGCATAGGGGCTGGAATGCCCAGATTCCATGGCCTTCCGGCTGGGTGCGTGCCTAGCCCATACGCCTCACCCAGCTGCACCAATGCATGAGAAACCCCTTCGGAAGCCAGAAAATCTGCCACTTCCTGCGTAATAAATCCCTGAGCGATGCCGTTTAAGGTAATCGCCATGCTTGGCTGCGTGAATGAGGCAGCGGAGGCGTTAAACTCAAAATTTTTGAATCCTACGCGGCTAAGGACGTTTTTTATGTCTCCGCGCTGGTCCGCAGCGTAATGTTCCCATAGCGGCTGGATGGTAATATCGAACGCACCCTCGCTAATATCCCACAGCGTTTTCGAAGCCTGAAGCACATGGTGCATTTCTGGCGATATATTTGATATATTTCCATTATTATTCAGTCTATTAACTGATGAATTCTTATAAAATAGACTAAATTCTTTCTCTAATCTATTGATTTTAAATAATGATTTATCTATTAATCGCTCTCCAAAGGCCTTTTCTTCTACCGCAAAACGGAAGGATACTTCTGTGCCCAGAAGAATGCCACGCCACTCTGCCATTTGCAGTGCCGGAGCAGGTTTTTTGTAGGCCAATAAAGGCACCATGCCTGCCAGCGTTGTCGCGGCACAAATCTGGATAATCCTACGTCGGCTGACAGGTTTAGCCATGATGCGACTTCCCGTGATGTTTTTTGCGTTTACGCTTCGCATTTTTATTCACATTCACCAGGCCAGTGAGTGCCAGAAAAATAAGCGCGAGAGCGGATAAATCCATCACCAGTGGACCGTGTTTCCCGAAGAAGCGCCCGCTATGAATATCCAGAATCACGCGATCAAGCGGCAACCCCTCACCGCGATAATTTTTGAGTAATATTTTTTCTGCTGCCGTTGGTAATTTTGTTGGCGCTGCTGCAATAAAATCTGTAGGCGCAACCTTCTTCCAATTCACCATGTCGGCATCAAATTCAAAAATGCCTTCTTGTGTTTTTAGCAGCGTGGCAGATTCTTTTACGCCAATAGCATTGATGCTTCCGGCTGGCAGCGCTTCCGCACCAATTTTTTCAACAGCCTCACCTTTGGTAGAAAAAACATGCAGCTGCGTCGCCGTTGCCACCACAATAAATTTTTTAGTTTTCACCGCACCGATCATTGTGCCATCCAGCGTGCCAATTTTCTTATCGCCGTAATACACGGCATTATCGACAGAGCTGATATAATTAGCGCCAACGGCAAAACTTGTTACATCGCCTTTAGGCTGCATACCATAGAGGCGCAGCACGGCGGGGTTATCAACTACCACATCCTTTAAACCAAGCAATTCCGCGCGGTTGAGCATGACACCCGTCACCGCCAGCATCACTAAAAAGAGCATCGCATATACACCGGCCTTTTTGTGCCAAACGTATATTTTTTTCTGCGATAGATATTTTTTCTTAGCCATTTGTTTTTCCTTTTCGTGCTTCATCGAGTAGCAGCGCAAGTGCGGCAAGGCGCTTAAGCGCACTCACTGAAAGCGTTGCGCCAGAAATACCATCGACGGTCTGGCTGAGCTTCTTTTCATATTTTAATTCCGCGCCTTTAAACTGGTCGGTAAAAAAATCGTGTTTCACTTCCCAGCCGTGGCTTTCACGGTATATCAGCACCTTCAGATGGCTCACCGCCCCCTCTTCCACCACGATGCCTACTGTAATCGGCAGTGTTTTGCCAATTTCTTCCAGCACCCATGCACTTTGATTTTTATTGGCCCAATAGCGCACGCGCGGCAAGGCATAGCGTCTTGCCATCACGGTATGAACTTTTTTCTGTAATGCGCTATCCAGCACCATCACTTGTGGCGCAGGTGGTGCGCCAGCAAAAGCCTCGCGGATAAAATCCTGCGGTTTTTGATACACGTCTTCAGCCAGCACCGCGCACGGCAATAGCAGTATAAGGGCGATGATGTGTAAGTAGCGTAACATAGGAGCGAACTGTACAAATTTCCTGTGCGGCTTGCAGCATAAATTAAGCTCCCGATGCAGAAAAGGGCAGCTTTATGCGAAGCTGCCCTTTTCCGTGCTTGCGTTATGCGCAAACAAGAGGGAATCGTTAGAACTGGTAACCCACGCCGAGGTTTAAGATTTCGTCGTCGTTACCGCCGGCGGGAACATCCAACAACTGGATATCCGCTTTCAGCACCACATTTTCATGCGGCCAAAAGTTTACGCCAAAGTCTGTCTGCTTGAATTTGCTGCCGGTGCTATCGCCCGCTTCGTTATCCCACTGGCTGTAGCGGGTGAAAAGACCCACTTCGCCGGCTGGCGTATCGAAGTAATAACCCGGCTCTGCATACCAACCGAATTGTTCGTCGCGGCCCACAGCTTCAGGTGCATTACCTTCTAAATCCCAGCGTGCATATAGCGCGCGGAAGCCAATTGGACCTTTACGAATATTCGCATGGGTTTCCACCAGCGTGGCGCTGATGCTTTCTGTTGCGTTGCCCTGTGCAACGTCCTGCTGATACTGCGTGCTTGCCGCCAGCTCAACACCCGGCATGCCCGTCCATTTCAGGCGACCAGTCACAGCACCATCTTCTGCGCGAGCTTCCGACACTTTCTGCCTGCCGTTGCGAATTTTAAAGGCGTTGCTGCCCGTGGTTGGCGTATTCAGGCCAGAGTGTGCAGCCACGTCATAGCTAAAGCCGCTGCCAATCTCGCCGTTCAGGCCCACACCACCTTCCCACCATGTGGTCGGGATAATGTTGTTTTCAACCGGATTACGTTCCACACCGAAGAATGTGTTCGGCTCGTGTGTTTCGTTCAGGATACCAACCGGCAGAAGGAACACACCGGCGCGCGCGTGCTGCGTATCGGTAAGGTCATACTCAATGAATGCTTGTTCGAGTTCAATTTCGCCTTCTTTGCCTTCACCCGCCACAGAATGTTCAAGCTCCAGTTCTGTAAATAAACGCACTTTATCATTAAACTGGTGACTGGCCATCAGCACAAAGCGATGGAAATCGATTTCATCTTTCTCGCCGCCATTATAGTGCAGTTCGCCATAGCCACCCAGCTGCGTGCGTTCCCACCAGCCATTGCCTGCCACTGCACCAGAGCCGCCCACGGCGCCGATTTTCTTTTGCTCTTCTTTTACTTCGTTCACCTGCTCTTTAGCAGCATCTGCCTTTTTATCGGCCTGCTTAATCTGCCCTGCGAGGGATTCGATTTGCTTTTGCTGCGCATCGATGAGCTTTTTCTGCTCCTGCATCATTTTCCAGAGTTCTTTCTGGCTTGGCATATCTTCTTGTGCGGATGCCGTGCTGAATGCAAACGTTGCAACCGTACCCATGAGTAATGCGAATGTCCTGTATGCTGGTCTTGCCATGTTAGATTCCTTAATAATAATTATTATTAACAATTGATATTCGATTGCTGCTTATGCTTCAGACAATAAAAAAAGACAACAATGATTTTAAGAATTATTATTAATAAAGACATTGGGGTGTTAAATGTGCAACACCCCATTTGACTGGATAAAACCAGCAAAAACTATCTATTTTCAGGATATTAGTGTAATTGGGACAGGTCGATCCCGAATGTTGCTGCTCCAATCGGCAGGCCGTGTTCAGATACGGTTGCGCTCACCTGCAGCTGATGCTTGCCTGTGGATTCATCATAATCAATCTGGCTGATATAGAGTGCGTGTGGGCCCAGCAGGTATGTCCGCTGCCATTTACTTTCATCGCCCTGCCAAAAATCGGTGGTAATGTCACTTTGCGCCACATTCAAGCCGCGGTTATCCATCACGAAGATTTCGGTGAATACCCCGTCATTTTCTCTTTTAACTTTTTGTAGTTTTCTAGAGAGATCGCTATCCAGAATTTCCGCCACAAAGGGAGTCTTATTACCTTTAAGCCGGTGCGACACATACTCCGCATCCAATGCGAGTATCTCTTCTTGCTTAAGCTTTGAGTTACGCTGATTCTGTAGCTTTACGGCGTTTATAACGGCGGGATGGCGCAGCAGGGGTTTTACTTTTTCTTCGATTACATTATCCAGCCGCCTGTCCGCTTCAAGCGAACAAGACTGTCCGGATAGGCCAAAAAAAATGGCCGCGCACACCGTGCTGGTTATGATAATGCGGTAGAACATCCTTCCTCCCCTAAGGCTGCCCAAGGACACGAATGTTGCACCAAAATGCCATAAAAATCAAGCCTTGATATAAGTTATACACATTGCAGCGTGGGTTTTGGGGTCACAGGGGCCACGCTTGACGTATGTCAATGTAAGGATGGCGGCATGCGCTACCATGGGGGCATATTATGTCAACCATGAGGTGTGTTATGCCCCCTGTATTATTAATTTCCACTGTGATTTTTTTTATTGTAATTATGGCGCTTGCAATGGGGATTCCGTTTACTTTCTTCGTAAGACGTGATCAGCAGCAGAACCCGCATTCGCAGAGAAATCACTAAACGTGGGGTAGAACAATGCGGGAAGTGCTGGTTCCGTTTAGTGGCAAAGTGAATGCGGTGATGATGCTGGAGGCGGCTTTTCGCTTTGCACAGGAGCATGATGCCCACCTCACTTGCCTGCATTTACTGAAAGACCCTGACGCACTCGTTACCAGCTTTGATGAAATGTCGCTTTACGCGCCAGGTGGCGTACGCGATGAAGTGGCCCGCTCCGCACAAAAAAATCTCCAGCAAGCCAAGCGCTCCTTTAGCGCGGTCGCCGAATATATGGGCGTGGAGACCGGCAGCGGGAAAAAGGCCGAATTCATTCATGAAACAGCAGGCTTTGAGCAGGCCATTGCTCGGCATGGGCGGCTGAGTGATATCATTTTCATGCGCCAGACAGGCGAAGATAAAACACCGGAGCAGGACATTGCCATGCACGCGGCGTTGTTTGACACAGGCAGGCCTGTAATGGTGGTGCCGGAACGAAAAATTACCTCTTTCACCAATCACGTCGCCATTGCGTGGAGCGACAGCCGCGAATCCGCCCTCGCCTTGCGCCACGCCATGCCGCTGCTTAAAAAAGCCAAACGCGTGACGGTGATTATTGGAAATAAAAACACCAAAGCCGCCAATGAACTTTCGCAGCCTGTTCTGCGATATCTTTCGCAGCACGGCATTAAAGCCAAACATGAAGCCATCGTAACGGGCGCGGATATTGAGGCAAGCCTTCTGAGGCGCTGCCATGAAATAGGCGCAGATTTGCTTGTGATGGGTGCCTTTAGCCACCACCGCATCCGGCAATTTGTTCTCGGCGGCATGACGCGCTATATGCTTGAGCACGCTGACATTCCCTTATTCATGGCACATTAAAGGGGAAATCTATGCATTTATGTGACCCAACCAATTGCCAACATAAGGACTGCACCCGTGCCTTAAAAGGCGAGCTTACTACTGTGCACGATACGCCCAAAATGGCTGCTTTTGATGCGCAAAAAGATTCCCGTAGCCTGAATGTGTGGGTGGTAACGGTGGACAAAGAAAAGGGTGCATTACTAATGAAATGCCCAGATTTTCCACTAGCATATGCCGCGCCCGTTGTGCAGCAGACGCTGCTGTTGCACGCTGAAATTGCCGATTTGGTGAATAAGTCATCTGATGATGGGCAGTTTTTATGGATGATACTGATGGGCGACAAAGAACACACACGGCACTTCCGCGAGCAGCTTACGCCCACCACAGACCGGCGTGTGCTGGCTGAAATCGACTATATGGTAAAAGACATGACCCTAGAGAGCATCCGTCACCGCTTAGGTGAAATGGGGGTGTTTTAGTCGCCACTCTTGCGGCACTGCCCATCGTCTGAGCAGCTGACACAGCAGAAATCCATAAGCTTCTTAAGGCTGCCGATGGTAACTGTGGCGCCCTGCGATTCCACGCTATTTTCCTTTAACTGCGTCAACGCGCGGGAAAATGTTTCCGCCTTCATACCGAGATACGACGCCAGCAGCGCCTTATCCACTGGCAAGGTCAGCGTGGCCTTGTCGCTCGCCGCATCGCCGCACAGCCGCAGCAAAAAGCAGCCGATGCGCTGCGGCGCGCTCATCAGCGCCATATGCTCTAGGTGCATCTCAAGCGCGTAGCGGTGCTTAGTAACAGATTCAAGCAGGCTAAAGGCCAGCTCGCCGTGCTGTTTGATTTGCTCGCGCAGCGCTGCACCATCCACACACAGCACCTCGCTGTCTTCAAGCGCTTCCGCGCCAAACGGATAGTTTGAACCCTTGAAAAAAGCAGCCTCGCCGAATGTGTCATAGCGCGTAAACAGCCCAGCGATGGACTCTTTACCATCTAATGTTTCACGGAAAACTTTAATCCAGCCAGAAAACACAATGTAATACTGCGTCGCCGCATCACCATGCATGAAAAGTGTCTCGCCCTTTTTCACGCGGCGCAGGTGGCAGATGCCTTGAATGCCTGTAATCAATGCAGGAGCAACGCCATTAAAAATGGGCACTTTTTTCAGAAAATCCTGAATATCTCCCGAAGGAGTTTTGGCGGCGGCTGGCTTCATGTAATCCTCTTATGCCCCGCGCTTATACAATGCAATGGCAGCAAAATCAATCTTGCGGCGGCTGGAAGCATTTGTTAAAGCCCATCGCAATGTCGCGCATCAGTTGCGGGTAGAGCTTTTCCCCCGGTGGCAACGCACTGCCCAGCGGGTCAAGCTCTAGCACCGGAACACTCACATCTTTCGCGATGGACGCTACGGTTTTGGGATCAAATTGCGGCTCTTTAAACAAGCACGCCACCCCCTTCTCTTTTGCCAGCTTGCGGATGTATGACACATGTTTGGCACTGGTGCCACGCCCCGGCTCGATGGTGAGCGCCGCCGCAGGTTGAAGCCCATAACGCTTTTCAAAATACTGGTAGGCATCATGGAAAACGATAAAATTTTGCTGCTTAAAGCCTTTTGTTGCAGCAGTAATTTCAGCATCCAGTTGCTTTAGTTCTTCGATATAACGTGCGGCATTGGCTTGATAGGTTTTAGCGCTTTTCTTATCCAGCCGCGAAAGTGTTTCCGACACTTTCTGCACCACAAGAATGCTGTTCGACACATCCAGCCAATAATGCATATCTTCTGGGCCGTGATTATGTCCTTCATGCCCATGTTCATCATGTTCTTCTAACTCTTCATTGCGCGCATCAAAGCGCTTTAAGCCTTTGAGTGATGCCACCTCTATCTGCACTTGTTTGCTGGCCTCATCTGCCTTCACCTGTGAGGCTGGCTTTGCCATAAAGGTTTCAAATTTTGGCGAGATAAACAACAGCACGTCAGCGCGCTGAACGGCGCTCATATCTGCCGGATGCAGTGTATGCGTATGCGGTGAGCTCACGCCTTTCACCAGCAGCTCTGGTTCCCCAACGCCCTGCATCACCGCGCTCACCAGAGAGTGCAGGGGGCGGATGGAAGTAACCACTCGCGGCGTTTCGGCCTTTGCCAGAACTGGCGTAAGTAGGAGCAAGCCAACACACACCATCACCCAAAACCGTTTCATATCACCTCCGGTAAGATTTGCTTTCGGCCTTTGTCTATACTATAAAAACAACAGCTTCAGTAGAATTATTTCATTTGGGTTTCATGGCGGGCGCACCTCTTATAAAAGCTGAAAACATCACGCTGAAACGCGGTGGCAAAACCATCCTCGACCGCATCAGTATGGAGATTAAGGAAGGTGACTTCCTCACCATCGTGGGCCCGAACGGTGCGGGTAAAACCAGTTTGCTCAAAATTATCGCGGGCATCACCAAGCCTGACATGGGAACCGTCGAGCGCGCTCCCGCGCTTAAAATCGGTTATGTGCCGCAGCGCTTTGTGCCAGACCCTACTTTGCCCATTACCGCCGACTACTTTCTTTCCCTCGGCACACGCAGTGATAAAAAACGCCGCCGCCATGTGATGGAGCTTGCCGGCATTGGTCACTTAAGCACCCGCATGCTGCATGTACTTTCTGGCGGCGAAATCCAGCGCCTGCTGCTGGCGCGCGCACTGATCCATCAACCGCAACTGTTGGTGCTTGATGAACCCGCGCAGAACCTCGACATCAGCGGCGAGCTTTCGCTTTATACGCTCATCAACCAGCTACACAAAGACATGAAGCTGAGCATCCTGATGGTGTCACATGATTTGCATATGGTCATGGCCAGCACCACGCGCGTACTCTGCCTGTTCCATCACATCTGTTGCTGGGGAAGCCCCGAACATGTGATGAAAGACCCTGCCTTTAAAGAAGTGTTCGGCGATGAAATGTCGCGCCTCATGGCTTTCTATCAACACAGCCACGAGCACCATCACGACCTACACCACCCCCATGAAACCATTGCGGACAAGACATGATATTTTTTGAAGAAAGTTTTATGCTACGTGCGCTACTGGCCGGATGCGGGCTTGCCATCATCGCGGGGCCCCTCGGTTGCTTCGTCACGTGGCGGCGCATGGCTTATTTTGGTGACGCACTCTCGCACAGCGCGCTACTTGGTATCGCCCTTGGCCTTTTCACCGGTATGAATCTGGGCGGTAGCATCATTCTCATCAGCATGGTTTTTTCACTGCTGATTGTTTTCTTGCAGCAGCAAAAGATTTTCGCCACCGACACGCTACTCGGAATTCTTTCACACGCCGCGCTGGCATTCGGCGTGGTGATTGTAAGCCTGCTTGAAGGCGTAAGGCTCGATATTTTCAGCTATTTGTTTGGCGACATACTTTCCGTCACTTGGAATGAGGTGGCGTGGATTTACGGCAGCGCGGCACTTTGCCTCACCTTCCTGTTTATCCTGTGGCAAAAATTATTACTGCTCAGCATTCATCAAGAGCTTGCAGTTGCCAGCGGTGTGCGCACCACCCTGCTCCAGTTCGCCTTCATGCTGATGATTGCTATTACCATTGCGCTGGCCATGCGCGTGGTGGGCGTATTGTTGATTACCTCCATGCTGGTGATTCCCGCTGCCACGGCGCGTCAGGTTGCCTCTAGCCCTTCGGGCATGGCGCTGCAAGCGGCCGTGTTTGGCATGATCGCCATGGTGCTTGGTTTAAGCGGTTCTTACACGTTCGACACACCCGCGGGCCCCAGCATTGCTTCGGCGGCGGCACTGGTGTTTATGGCTGTGGCGCTCTTGCGTGGTATTAAAAAGCTGGGCGGCGCCTAACATTTTTCGCCCACACACAAAGCAAACCGTTGCTTTTTTTGCATTTTTGTTTTATGTTCTGGCGCATTCATTAATCACCGTCGGAGCCCTGCCTTATGCGTCGCTTTATCACCATCGGATTGCTGACCGCTTCTGCCGCGTTTTTGCCGCAGCTTGCTGCCGCAGATATGCAGGATAAAGGCTTTTATGTGGGCCTCGGCACTGGTCTTAGCATACCAAGTGATGCAGACATTACCGGAACCGGCGTATCGCTCGACGCTGAATACGATGCCGGTTACAATTTTGGCGGCACCTTCGGTTACCGTTACGGCAACGGCTTCCGCTCTGAACTTGAAGCCAGCTTTAGCCGCAGCAGCTTTGATGCGCTAAACGGCGTTTCAACCACAGGACGCGCTGCAGCATCGCAGCTTATGATCAATGCGCTTTATGACTATGAAAACGCTTCGGATTTCACCCCTTATGTTGGTGTAGGTGCTGGTGTGTATAGTTATGAAGCAGAAAATTTGCCCGGCGTTGCCGGCGGTGTGCTGGACGATGAAGGCGATCACAGCTGGGCCGTGCAAGGTATCGTGGGCGCTTCGTATGACGTAAACCCATGGCTTGAACTCTTCTCACAATATCAATATGTCCATACGCAGGACGCAGAGCTGAATAACAGCATCGGCACACCCATTGATGTCGAACATGCCAATAACATTATACAGGTTGGTTTCCGCGTGGCTCTGAACAGCCCTGAAGCCGCACGCGATGCCGCACCCGCCGCCGCACCAAGGGCCTTCTCCACGCCGCCCACAGGTGTTGTGCAGAGCAAACAGCCTTACCTCGTGTTTTTTGACTTTGATAAATCCACCCTCACCGCAGAAGCCAAAGACGTACTGAAGCGCGCTGCTGGTGAAATGAAGGAAAAAGGCGTGGTACGCATTGAAGTCACCGGCCATGCGGATCGCGCTGGCAGCGAGAAATATAACCAAGGTCTTTCCGAGCGCCGCGCAATGGCGGTGAAGCAGGAACTGAATGCCTTGGGCGTGGGTGATAGCGAAATCATGACCTATGCTAAAGGCGAAAGCCAGCCGCTGGTGATGACGAAAGACGGTGTGCGTGAGCCGCAAAACCGCCGCGTAGAAGTCATTTACT
Source organism: Rickettsiales bacterium (assembly GCA_044356525.1). Lineage (GTDB taxonomy): Bacteria > Pseudomonadota > Alphaproteobacteria > Rickettsiales > RGZB01 > CAYXPR01. The sequence goes on along the minus strand of JBIKVZ010000002.1, from coordinate 427,396 downwards.
CGGCCGAAGAATAAGTATTCTTTGAAAACAAATCGCCAAGGCTGAATTTTTTTCCGCAAGGCTTCACGCCGTGCGCACGCATCAGTTTGGGCGCCGTCCCCTCATTGCCTACTTGCTTTATAGGCAATGCCATCGACTCTTTAAATAATTGGGCTGCAGCGCTGCAATATTCTTCATGTGTTTGCTTCAGGCTGGCGCGGGAGGAAAGATTCGCCATGCGGGTAATAAAGCGGTTGAGCTCTAATTCTGCACGCTTGTCGTAATATCTTTTGAAGTATTGTTGTAGGTTTTCATTGTTATCCACCAGCGTGGGGCTGAACTTATTTACAAAGCGATTATATTGCTTTTGCTGACCGCAGCTTAACGCCGCCACCATCAAATCTGAAACGAGCACGCTACTGTTTAACGCCTGCATTTCCTTAGGTGTAGCGCAATAGGCATAGGCTGGGGTCGGTGTCCCAAAACAAGTCACGACAGCAAACGCCACCGCCCATGTTTTATATTTTTTTGTGGACAAAAAAACCTTCACGCATCGCTCCAATGCCTTATGCAGGGCGGATTATAGCAGTATTTTGACTGAGGGGAAAGATGTTTGGGGCAAGGATGATTACATCCCCCCCTTCTTGGGGCAAGTGGATTATTATGCGGCAAATGCAAAAAACCCGTTGCGTCTTTCTACAACTAGGATAAACAGATATTCCAGCTAGCTACGACTGGATTGCCAGCCGCAGGCTAGTGCAAACATTCACCTAATTAGGACCTAAACTATGAAAAAATTATTCTCTCTACTCGCCATTGCTGGCGTTTCTGCTGTACTTGTTGCAAGCCCAGTTCGCGCTGAAGACATAGATACCTCTGTTGGCATTGTTGCCCCAAAGCATGCCGAACTGAAAGACGGCACGAAACTTGACATCACTCCAGAAGGTGTTGTTTCCGTAATCGGCAAAGATGGCAAAGGCACACCAGCTCCAGACGGCACGCACGAACTGAAAGACGGCAAAAAAATCACCACCAAAGGTGGCAAAGTAGTTGAATAAGCTATTTTAATCGATAGAATGGGGCTCCAACTTGGAGCCCCATTTTTTATCTATGGACTTTTTCACCACTGAAATTCTTCTTAGCTTTATTACGCTAACGTTGCTTGAGATTGTTCTCGGCATCGATAACCTCATCTTTATCGCCATTGTTGTTCAGCGGCTCCCCGCTTCATTCCGCAAGAAAGCCCGCCTCATCGGCCTTGGCCTTGCGCTTGGCATCCGTATTGCCATGTTGTTCGGTGTGGCATGGATTATGCAGCTTACGCACCCTCTCTTCACGATTGCAGACTTCTCTGTTTCAGTAAAAGACATGTTGCTGCTGGCTGGCGGCATATTCCTGATTGCCAAGAGCACGCTTGAAATGCACCACGACGTGGTCGGCGCTGAGAACCAGCGTGAAATTAACGTCAGAAACACGTTTGGTGCCGCCATCGTGCAGATCAGCATGATTGATTTTGTATTCTCGTTTGACTCCATCATCACCGCGGTTGGCCTTACCACCAACATTCCGGTCATTATTGCGGCCGTAGTTATCTCCATGGGCGTCATGCTCGCCTGCGCTGGCCAAGTCACCAACTTCCTTGAAAAATTCCCAACTTTCAAGATGTTAGCTCTTAGCTTCATCCTGATGATTGGCTTGATGCTGGTGGCAGAAGGCATGCATTTCCATGTGCCGCGCGGCTATTTATACTTCGCGTTCTCCTTCTCTATTTTTGTGGAAGCCATGAACGTGAGCATTCGCAGCCGTGAAAAGCTTGGAAATGTGAAAGTTCCGAAGCCAAAACAGCCCTCTTCTGGCCATAAAAAGCGCTAAAAATCGCTTAAAATCCCACGTATTTTAGCCCCACTCCATTAAACTTTTCTTAAGATATCTTTGTTAAGATGATTGTAATGAAGGATTGGGGAGAACGATACCTTCAGCAAAACAAAGTGGGTGCAGCTTGATACGCAGATTGTTTTGCGGCTTTAAAGGCAACTCTACCTCCCCATTCTTCTACGGAATACATGAATGGCTCTCGCGAGCTAATAGTCCAGGTGGGCACACGCACGCGAGAGTCGGTTATGCGGGACCTCCCTCACATCGGGGGAGAGTTGGGGGAGGTTCTGCACCCTTTCATTAAAAAGAAGCCTTTAAGGCTTCTTTTTTTATGCCGGTTTAATCCTTTATTAATGCCCCTGCCTTACACTAATAGCATGATAAAAGAGTATAAGGAGCCATCGCCGCCCTCGGCTTTTGCCACACCCCACAGTACGCATATGCTTCTGGGGCTTGTGACGTCTCTCGTATATAAAGAGCCAGAGGTCAGCCTTGCCGCGCTTGAAAATGCCGGACTCAGCCGCGCGCGTTTTTTTGACTTCAACACCAAATCACACGATACGCAAGCTGTTGTCGTTCCGGTGGAAGATGCCATTGTGGTCTCCTTCCGCGGCACCGAGCACACGACCGACATCCGCACCAATATGCGCTTCAACTTTATGCCCTCACCGCTTGGCGGACGTGTGCATGAAGGTTTTTTTGATGCCTTGAATGACCGGACTACCCCAAATGGCCCTACCGCTTGGCAGGAAATTATGTCGTATGTGGACGACCTTGCCAGCACAGGCAAATACAAAAACATTTATTTCACTGGGCATTCGCTCGGCGGTGCGATGGCAACCATGTCAACCACGCGCTTTGTCGGCACAGACTTAAGAGACTTCCCCGATGCACAAAAACTGGAAATGGCAGAACTTGTAACCTTCGGGCAGCCGAAAACCTTTGATAAAAAAGGTGAAGAAAAATTCTCGGAGGCTGTTGAAGGCAAAGCAGCGCGCTATGTTCACCGTAGCGACATGGTGCCTTCCGTCCCCCTCTTCGGAATGAACAAAACCAGTATTGGTTTTATGAATATTCCCACCCATTTTGACTTTTATGAGCAATGCACAGGCTGTCAGTACATTAATGGTGCTGGCAATGTCAGTGGTACAGAGCATGGTGCGGCAAGTTGGGCCAAGATTAGCGTCATGCGCATGCTTAAACCCTTGGTAGAAAGTCTCTCATTCGTTGAAAACAAGATTGGGGAATATCTAGAGCACCATAGCCTTGGAAAATATTATTTACCTGCCGTTGATAAAGAAATGCGGAAAGAATTGACTGCGGCAGGAATGGAGCCAGCCCCCATCATCGATGCACTCGCGGCCCAGTCCGCCGGAACACCTCACCGGAGCGCCAGCAAACGCTTGGCCGATTATGTGCCGACACTGGTTACCGTGGCTGTTCAGGAGGCTTTTTTTAGCAAGCCGAAAGGTTCCGAGAGTTGGCAACACTTCCTCGACAAACGCGAAAATGGGGCCTCTAGAGGCAGCGGTATGGATCTAGAGTAGTTCCACCTACTGCGCCAACTCAATTTTATCCGTCCAGGAATACACTAGTGCACCTTGCCGCAAAGTTACCCTTGCTTTTCCGCCGATCTGGGCAGCATGATATGTCGTAGAACTAACCTTCTTACTATGTATTCCATCTTCTTTTATAAAACCATCTATCACAAGTGAGTAACAGGTCGAGCGCTTCCTCTTACCGCAGCGGTAGGTTTTCTTATTCACAATTTCGCGTTCAAAATATTGCGGCTCCGAACGGTCATTAATCACGTTATAGTCGTAAAGCCCGCTGAACACGCTCATATATATACCGGCTAGGCCCATGAAGATAAAATCCAGTAGCACAAGATGCCCGCGCGAGGAACGCCCCGCTAGCAGCAGTATGGAAACAAACCACACCGCTGCAATGACTGAACCAATGATGCCGGACTTTATCATCAACGGCAGTTTGTCTACCAACTCTGCATCCCTAATACCGGTTACGGTAAGGCCATAGATGCCAAGCCCCAGCCACGTCGCATGAAAGCAGTTATAGATAATCGCTGTGCGCGCAGAGCTATTAAAAAGGATGCATTTGAGATAAGTGGCACCGAGCTTAAGGCATCTGCCACCACCTTCAGCTGGGCAACAATACTTTCACGTTCCGTGTTAAATATTGTTGCAGGCACATACAGCCATACCAAGTGAGGTGTTGCCTCCAGCTTCTTCAATTTAATGGCATGTAGTGCTTCAATGGCTGTTCGGAACGACGGATTTCCCGAAAGGGCTTGGCACAGGGCCGGATTGTCCGACACAAGATAGTAATTCTCATCGAATTCTTTATTTCTGGTCTGAACCTCAGCGGAAACACCAATCCATTTAAAGAGTCGGTCGAGTGCGGATTCCTTCTTAATGCCGAAATAATGCCCGTTGTTAGCGACAACACCTATGGTCACGCCCCTTAAGTGGCCTTTGTGCCGGTGCTCAGTCACCTGATACGCCGTTCCGTCTGCCAAGGTACGGTGTTCCTCAAGTGTTTTTTTGCCAGAAAGGCGCTTGCGAACCACAAAAGAGGCTAACAAAAGCGAGCCAACCACCCCCGGAAGAAAAATCATAACGCGCCTCTACACAAAATTCAGACCAAAAATTGCATGTTTTTGAACCATAACATGCAATTTAAACCGTGTATGAAAAAATTGCCCCGCCATGAAAAAAAAGCTGGTGTAATTTTTTTTTATCGCTATACCAAAACCTCTGTAATTACACGAAAGTTTCGTGTATAACTATATTCAACCGGTTGGTGTTTTGCGCTGACCATTTTGTTAACCCGCCTTAGGTGCTAGGGGCTTTAAAGATGGTTAAACAATTGTTCCTGTGGAAATCCAGAAAATGATAACGACAAGGAAGCAGTGCGTATGATGTATGTCGCGCAGAGGGATACGTGTATGAAAGCGATTAGCTTCATGCAGTTTGGTTATAAAAAAGATTTGTTTTTTGTTGGGGGAATGGAAGAATGGCAAAGTTTTCCAACGTGGTAGATATCGTTACGTCGCTCCGGCCTGATGTGCCGGTGCATTGCCTGCGTCCGCATGCCATCGACACTGCTGCGAAATGGTTCATGCAGAATTTTCCGGGTGAGGTAATGTATGCTGTTAAGAGTAACCCGGATCCCGTCGTTCTCCGCCAGATTTACACTTCAGGAATCAAGCATTTTGACGTCGCCTCGCTTTACGAAGTAGAGCTGGTAGGCAGCCTGTTCAAAGACGTAGACATGCATTATATGCATCCTGTCAAAAGCAGGGAGTCTATTTATAAGGCGTACTTTGAGCATGGCGTGCGCAACTTCTCGCTCGATTCTGCTGAAGAACTCAAAAAAATTATCGACGTTACCCAGAATGCCGACGATCTCGGCCTGTTCGTGCGCATCTCGGTGCCAAACGCACATGCCGCGCACGACCTTTCCGGCAAATTTGGTGTGAATGAGGGCGATGCAGCCCGCTTGCTGCGCCACGCCCGCAAAGTCGCGCGCAATCTTGGCATCTGTTTCCATGTTGGCTCGCAGTGCATGCACCCATCGGCCTATGCCAATGCCATGATGCTGGTGAAAAGCATTATGGATAAAGCCAAGGTCATGATTGACAGTATCGACATGGGCGGCGGCTTTCCTTCCGCTTACCCTGGCCTTACGCCTCCTCCGCTTGAGGAATATATGAGCACCATCCGCGAATATACCGGCATGCTGCCATACCTGAACCCCGACCATAAACTGTGGTGCGAGCCCGGTCGTGCATTGGTGGCAGAAGGCGGCTCAGTCATCGTGCGCGTGGAACTGCGTAAAGGTAACACGCTCTATATTAACGACGGTGTGTATGGCAGCATGTTCGATGCTGGCTTCCCCGGCCTGATTTACCCTGCCCGCGCCATGCGCCCGGGTGGCAAGCTTTCCAAGGACTTGGTGCCGTTCAGTTTATATGGCCCCACCTGCGACAGCTTAGATGCGATGAAAGGGCCTTTCTACCTGCCATCGAACGTGCGCGAGGGTGACTATATCGAAATCGGCCAGCTGGGTGCTTATGGCGCCACGCTGCGCACGCGCTTCAACGGCTTTTTCTCCGACACAGTGGTGGAAGTGGACGATGCGCCACTCATGTCCATGTATGGTCTGGCACCTTGCCAGGTGACCTATGCGGAAGCCCCGTCAAAGGAAGAAAAAGTAGTAGCGTAAACCACAAAAACGCCGTATAAACCATGCCGCCCTTTCGCATAGAATGGGCGGCAATTATTTTGTTGTTAGAGGAGCTTAAATACCATGGCAAAAAAAGCCGCAGTCGCGTTGAAGAAAAACAATAAGAAGGCGCAATATCTTTCCGCGCCTGTGGAGCATATTGACATCAAGTCATTTGATGCCCGCCCGATTGTCAACGCGATGGACAAAATGTCCTTCACGTCACGCGACCTCGCTCGTGCCACCAAAATTTTTAACATGATGCTGGCAGACCCGAACTGCTCCATCATCCTCACGCTCGCTGGCTCTACTTCCGCTGGTGGCTGCATGAACCTTTACACCGACCTCGTGAAGCACAACATGGTGGACGCCATCGTTTCCACCGGCGCCAGCATTGTGGACATGGACTTCTTTGAAGCCCTTGGCTACAAGCACTACCAAGGCAGCCAGTTCATTGACGACACGCACCTGCGCGATCTTTACATCGACCGTATCTACGATACCTACATCGATGAAGAAGAGCTGCAGGCTTGCGACCATACGATTTTTGAAATTGCGAACAAGCTGGAAGCACGCCCCTATTCTTCCCGCGAGTTCATCAAAGAAATGGGCAAGTACCTCACCAAAAACGCGAAGAAGAAAAATTCGCTCATTCAAACGGCATATGAAAAGAACGTGCCGATTTTCTGCCCGGCCTTCACTGATTCCAGCGCAGGCTTTGGCCTTGTGCTCCATCAGGTGAAAAACCCGAAGAAGCACATGACGCTGGATTCTATTGCAGACTTCCGCGAGCTGACCGACATTAAAATCGAAGCCGGCACAACCGGCCTGCTGATGATTGGTGGCGGCGTGCCGAAGAACTTCGTGCAGGATACGGTAGTGTGCGCCGAAATTCTGGGTAAAGAAGCCGAGATGCATAAATATGCAGTACAGATTACCGTTGCTGACACGCGCGATGGCGCATGCAGCAGCTCCACGCTGAAAGAAGCCTGCTCATGGGGCAAGGTAGACGTAGCACACGAGCAGATGGTGTTCGCCGAAGCCACCAGCGTATTGCCGCTGCTGGCTAGCGATGCCTACCATCGCGGCCACTGGAAAAAGCGTAAGCCACGCGAATTCAGCAAGCTGTTTGCTTAAATGAAACGCATCCTCGCCACCAGCATTATCTCGCTTGGGCTTTTAGGCAGTCTTCAAGGTTGCCTTCCGCTCGTGCTGGGTGCTGGTGCGGCGGGTGGTTACTATGTGGGTGAAGACGAACGCCCGGTAGAAGTCATCACGCGCGATGCAGGCATCACCGCTTCGGTGAAAGCCCGCCTGATTCGTGAAAAAGACCTCAGTGCCTTTTCCATAGATGTGGATACATATGAAGGCATCGTCACCCTCATCGGCACGGTTTCAAACCAGAATACGGCCGACCGCGCAGTGAAAATTGCACGCAAGACCGAAGGTGTAACCGAGGTGATTTCCAAACTGACCGTTCACAGTGGCACGGTGGAAGAAGATGCCGTTGAGCGCTCTGCCGTAAACCTTCCCGATGAACTGCCGGAAGAAAAAACAAACGGCGCCACCAGCAATGATGATGGCAAAGCCTACCCCATCGACTAGGTTTTGGGCTTTACCACTTCTTAAAAATAATGAATACCGCCACCACCATCAGCCCGAAACCGAGGGCGTGATTCCACTTGAGTGACTCTCCTAAATAAAGCCATGAAAACACGCTGAACACTACCAACGTAATTACTTCCTGCATGGTTTTAAGCTCCACAGCGGAAAACTGGCCGTGGCCGATACGGTTAGCAGGCACTTGCAGGCAATATTCAAAAAAGGCAATCAGCCAGCTGATAAGAATCACCCATATAAGGGGGGATTCTTTAAATTTCAGATGCCCATACCAAGCAAACGTCATGAAAATGTTGGATAGCAGGAGCAAAAACACTGTTAGCATAGCGCCTCAGCAGAAAAGTTGTTCACGCTGATTCATAAATCAGTTGAGGAATCAAAACAATAGGAGTAAATCTCTTCTAACAGAGCCATTTACCATCCCATAAGGGTAAAGCCATGAAGAAAATACATTATATCCTTCCTCTCGCTTTGGCACTTGCCGCAGCACCGCTTGCGTTTGCCCAGCTTCAAGACGAAGAAGATCAGTATGACAGAGATTATGAGGCCTGCTCTGAACAGTCTGAAACAAAAGCGGACGCGTTGCCGGAAGAAAAGCGTGAAGAAGCCTTCATCCAGAATTTCCACAGCTGTATGAGGAAAAAAGGCCACGCTGTGCCGGAAGAAGAAAGCGATGTGCCTCCTGAAAATGCCGAAGGCGAAGGCGTGGGCGCCGGAATCGAAGAATAGGAAAATTGCCCGTGTTCAGCACATTGCTTGAACGCAAATTAAGCCGCCGTAAGCTGCTGGCGCAGACTGTGGTGGGCGGCAGCGCACTCGCGCTTCAGCAGGGCTTTCCACTTTTAGCCAACGCCGCAGCACGCAAACGCCCTGCGCCGCCGTTTAAAGAAATCCTGCAACTGCTTGAAGAAAACCACAGCATTGCTGAAGGCTATGCCGCGCAAACATTACTCCGCTGGGGCGACGCACTCTGGCAAAACAGTCCGGTATTTAATCCGCACAAGGTGGATGCGGATGCGCAGGAACTCCAGTTCGGTTACAACAACGATTACATCGCCTTCATGCCGCTGCCCAAGGGCAGCGATAGCAGCACACACGGGCTACTCTGTGTAAACCATGAATACACCAACGCATCACTGATGTTCCCAAAAGCAAAAGACCGCGCCACAGAAAAAGAAATCCTCCGTGCGGAGATGGCAGCACATGGTCACAGCGTGATTGAAGTGAAAAAAGAAAAAGACCAATGGAATATCGTGAAGGGTTTTTATAACCGCCGCTTCCACGCGAACACCAGCTTCGCCATGAGTGGCCCCGCCGCAGGCCATGACCGTTTAAAAACCAGCGCCGATACTTCCGGCAAATCCGTTATGGGCACGTTAAACAATTGTGCGGGCGGCATCACGCCGTGGGGCACCGTGCTCGTAGCAGAAGAAAACGTAGATGGTTACTTCAAAGGTAAAAGCAAAAACGCCCGAGAAAAAGATAATCACAAGCGCATGGGCATCGGCGGAGCAGGCTATGGTTGGCACACGCTCGATAGCCGATTTGATGTAGAAAAAGAACCCAACGAACCAAACCGCTTTGGCTGGGTGTGGGAATTTGACCCCTATAACCCCACTTCTGTTCCCACCAAGCGCACCGCCCTTGGTCGCTTCAAGCATGAAGGCGCCACGCCAACCCTAAACCACGATGGCCGTGTGGTGGTGTATTCCGGCGATGATGAGAAATTCCAATTCATCTATAAATTTGTGAGCGCTAAAAAATACAATCCTAAAAAGCCAGACGAACATAAAACGCTGCTCGATGACGGCATTCTTTACGCCGCAAAGTTTGATGAAGAAAGTATCACCTGGCTGCCACTGGCATATGGCACAGCGCCGCTGGATGCCAGCAATGGCTTCACCTCACAGGCCGATGTGCTGATTGAAACCCGCCGCGCCGCAGAGCTTATGGGCGCCACCCCGATGGATAGGCCGGAAGATATTGAAGTAAGCCCCACCACAGGCCGTGTGTATGTGTCGCTCACCAACAATACTTCCCGCGATAAAGCAGATGCCGCCAATCCGCGCCCCTCAAACAAGCACGGGCATATTATTGAGCTTACCCCGCCTACCACAAAGGGTGATAAAAAAGACCACGCCGCCACACGCTTTGAGTGGGACATTTTCCTGCTGGCAGGCAACCCTGCGGATGCAGATGACGCAGCTTTCTATCAAGATACTCCAAGTGAGCATGGCTGGCTCTCCTGCCCTGATAACCTAGGCTTCGACCCCAAGGGCAATTTGTGGATTACGACTGACGGCCAGCCACACACCATCGATAAAGCCGATGGTATTTATGTCGCCGCCTGCAGCGGCCCCGCTCGTGGCGTACCTTTCCATTTTTATAACGCCCCCCGTGGAGCAGAAGTCACCGGCCCATGCTTCACGCCGGATGCCAGCACCTTGTTTATTTCCATCCAGCATCCGGCGGATGGTTTTATGTCCAGTTTTTCAAGCCCATCCACCCGTTGGCCGGACTTTGACGACAAGCTGCCGCCACGCCCCAGCGTGATTGCCATCACCCGCACCGATTCTAAAACCAAATCATTGATTTAATTAGCACTTGCCTATTGGACGGGGGCAAAGTAAGAGCAAAGGCACATGATTAAAAAAGCGATAAAATATACCATTATCGGCTGGCGCGAATGGTGCTCCCTGCCTGACCTCGGCTTACCTGCCGTTAAGGCAAAAGTGGATACGGGTGCGGCCACTTCAGCCCTGCACGCATTTAACGTGCGTGAGTTCACCAAACATGGTAAACGGTACGTCCGCTTTTGTGTGCACCCCCTGCAGAAGAATAAAAAGATTATGCGGGAGTGCGTGGCAGAGCTGGTCGATAAACGGCAGGTAAAAAGTTCCAGCGGTCATAAGGATGAGCGCTACGTTATCACCACCCCTATTATAATAGGCGGTGAAACGTTACAGGCCGAAATTACGCTCACCAAGCGTGACCTGATGACCTTCCGGATGCTGATTGGCCGGCAGGCGCTAAAAAAGAGCAAGATGGTGGTGAATCCCCGCCGCTCCTTCTTTTTTGGCAGGGCGACCGAAGCGGAAACAAACAAGCTATATGAGGCATGAGGTAGAGTATGCGTATTGTTATTCTGGCACGTAATCCGAAGCTTTATTCGCACAAGCGCCTGATTGAAGCAGGCAAAGCTCGCGGGCACGATATGCGCGTGGTGAACACCCTCACCTGCTATATGAACATTTCTGCATCCAAGCCGGAAATCCATTACCGTGGCGGCGAAATCATCACGAATATTGATGCCATCATCCCACGCATCGGCGCTTCCATCACATTTTATGGCACGGCCGTCGTACGCCAGTTCGAAATGATGGGCGTGCATTCGGTCAACAGCTCCATTGCCATCGCCCGCTCGCGTGACAAGTTGCGCACCTTGCAGCTACTTTCGCAAAAAGGCATCCCCATGCCGATTACCGGTTTTGCAAACTCCCCGCTCGATACCGAAGACCTGATTGACATGGTCGGTGGCGCGCCACTCGTGGTGAAGCTGTTGGAAGGTACGCAGGGCATCGGCGTGGTGCTGGCTGAAACCCGTTCTTCCGCCACCAGCGTGATTAATGCGTTCAAGGGGCTAAAGGCCAACATTCTGGTGCAGCAATATATTGCTGAATCCAAAGGCTCTGACATTCGTTGCTTCGTGGTGGGCGATAAAGTTGTTGCCACCATGATGCGCAAAGCCAAAGCTGGTGAATTCCGCGCCAACTTCCACCGTGGCGGTAAGGTGATGGAAGTCGATATCACTGCTAAAGAACGCAGCATGGCGATTAAAGCCGCAAAAACCCTTGGCCTGAATGTGGCGGGCGTAGACCTTATCCGCTCCAAGCACGGGCCGCTTATCCTTGAAGTGAACTCATCGCCCGGTCTTGAAGGCATCGAAAAAGCCAGCGGTCAGGATATTGCCACAAAGATTATCCAGTTTATTGAAAGCTCCGCTAAAAAGAAAAAGAACGTAAAGGCTTAAAGCGCCCATGATTACGCTCGAAACATTTACCCATTACTACACCGCTGCCTCTGCCCCCATGACGCAGTTGATTGTATGCGGCATATGTTTTGCAATTGCCCTGGGTATCCGATTTCTTCTGGCCAGCAATAAATTAATCAAAAGCAAAATTGCCAAACAGATTTCCTCTTTCCTGCTGCCGCTGATTGCTCCTGCCATTTTCCTCGGCCTGCTTTCTTTTGTGCACAGCTTCTTCACTTCCCCCATGCTGGTGGGTCTGTGTACCAAAATTTCTATCATTTGGTTCCTCATCAGCATGTTCCACGGGCCGATGAAAAAAAGCATCGTCAGCTGGGTGATTGCCGCCTTTGTGGTGCCCGCTGTTGCGCTCGACATTTTAGGACTGTTTGCTTCGCTCAAGGCCTACATGCAGGGTGTAAGCCTTGCCTTCGGCCCCGTTAAAATTACCGCCTATCAGATACCGGAATTCATCCTTTCCCTCTCTATCATGCTGTGGGTGGCAACCAGCATTGCCCATGCCATTGAAAATTATCTAAACCGCCAAAAAACTCTCGCCTTCGGCACCCGCCGCATCATCGTGAAGGTTATCAACATCCTTATCTACTTCACCGTGTTCATCACAGCGCTTACCATGCTGGGTATTGACCTCACCATGTTTGCCGTATTCAGCGGCGCAATCGGTGTGGGTATCGGTCTTGGCTTGCAGCGCACAGCATCGAACTTCATCAGTGGTATGGTGATGCTCGGCGAAAACACGCTGAAGGAAGGCGACCTGATTGAGGTCAGTAACGGCATCACCGGCTATGTACGCAAAATCGGTGGCCGCACCACCATCATTGAGCAGATGGATGGTAAAGAGACCGCCGTGCCGAATGACCAGCTGATGACAAACATCCTCACCAGTTACACCCTCAACAATTCACGCGGGCGCATTGAGATAAACCTAAGCGTTGCCTATGGCTCTGACCTTGAAAAGGTACAGAACATTTTGTTAGAAGAAGCCACCCGCCACCCACGCTGCCTTAAAAAACCTGAAGTGGAATGCTTCTTAAAAAGCTTTGGCGCGAGCGGTGTCGACTTCGTTCTTTTCTTCTGGGTTGATGACATAACGGTAGGCGTCTTTGCCCCCAAGAGCGATGTGCAAATGGGCATCTGGAAGCGCTTTAAAAAAGAAGGCATCTCCCTCGCCTTGCCGCAGCGTGAAGTGCTGCTTAAAAACGCACCCGCAAAAGCCTAATTTTTCCCCAGCGATTTAAATGCTGCCAGTGCGCGGCCACGTGCAAAGTCGTGCCCAACAACTGGCTTTGGGTAGTTTTTACCCAACACAATACCCGCCTGCTTCAGCACATCTTCCGGCGCTTCCCAAGGCGCATGGATATGTTTTACAGGCAGCTTGGCAAGCTCCGGCACATAGCGCCGCACATACTCACCTTCGGGGTCAAATTTCTTGCCCTGTAAGATAGGGTTAAAAATACGGAAGTACGGCGCAGCATCCGCACCACTGCCTGCCACCCACTGCCAACTGGCCGAGTTGCTGGCAAGATCAGCATCCAGCAGCGTGTCCCAAAACCATGCCGCGCCTTCCTGCCACGGAATTAGCAGGTGCTTGGTTAAAAACGACGCCACAATCATGCGCACGCGATTATGCATCCAGCCGGTTTCCCACAACTCACGCATCCCTGCATCCACAATGGGATAACCCGTATTCCCGCGCTGCCATGCCTTCAGTAGCTTTGGATTATCTTCCCACGGGAAATCCGAAAAGCGTGAGTTAAAAGGCTTCTGCGGTAGTTCAGGAAAGTGATACAGCAAATGGTAGGAAAATTCTCGCCAGCCGATTTCAGCCAGATATTTATCTGCGCCGCGTCCTTCTGCCCGCGCGCGGATGGCGTGCCAAATCTGGCGTGGGCTTATTTCGCCCATATGCAGGTAAGGCGAAAGGCGTGACGTGCCACGAACAGCAGGAACATCGCGCTGTTCGCCATAAGCCGCAACCGCTTCATCAATAAATACTTCAAGCTGCTTGCGGGCATTCCTCTCTCCCGGTTTCCATGCTTTGCGCATACCACCCGCCCAGTCGGGCTTTGTAGGCAGCAGGTTTAAATTTGCCACCGCAAGCGATGCAGGCACTAATGTTTGTTTTGCTTTTGGTTTTGGCGCAGGCAGCGCCTCGCCTGGGTCTAGTGTCAGGCAGTGTTTCCAGAATGGCGTAAACACTTTAAACCAGCTCCCTTGCTTGTTCTTTATTTCCCACGGTTCAAACAGAAGGCTGCCATTAAAGCTTTTGGCCTCAAGCCCTTTTTCTAGGAGCGTTTCCTTCAGCGTCGCATCGCGGGCAATCGCGTAAGGCTCATAGCAGCGGTTCCAAAACACGCCCGCCGCGCCCGTCGATTGAATAAGCTTTTCTAGCACTTCATCCGCCTTGCCTTTAGTAATCACCAGCGGCAGGGATATGCCTTCAAGTGATACTTTAAGTTCGGTCAGGCTCTGGTGCAGCCACCAGCATTGCGCGCCGCCCATTTTCCAACTTTTCGGCGTCGTATCATCAAAGACATATACCGGAACCACCTGCTCGTAGTGCGAGCAGGCATGATGCAGCGCCGGGTTATCGTGCAGGCGTAAATCCTGCCGCAGCCACACGAGTGCTGTAGTGTTTTTTCTGTTCATACCCATACAAATCAAGGCTGCATAATACTGAAAAGATGATATAATCCCATCACCAATCACCGCGCAAGGTCATAAAATGAAGCTGAACCGCAACCACATTCTTTTCCTCATCATTTTAATTGAAGGGTATGTGGTGCTCGCGTCCGAGCTTCTGGCTATGCGCCTAATGACCTCATTTGTGGGTAGCGGCATCGAGGTGATTGCCATCATCATTAGTTGCGTCCTTCTGCCTCTCGCCGTGGGTTATCATGTCGGTGGTTCGCGCTACGCTACCGAACGCAGGAAGCGCAAAAAGAAATCAGGTCAGATAATCACAATTCGTACGATTCTGCTGCAGAATTTAGTTGTTGCCCTGTTCGTAATAGGCATGGGGCTGTCGTACGGCATATTGACTGTATTTTTTAACGCACTCATGGCACTAGGCATCACAAGCGTTATTACATTAACCTCCCTATATGGCATCATATTTCTGGTCTACCCAACTTTTCTACTGGCCCAGACAGTGCCCCTCATAAGCAATTATTTTTCCACAAGATCACTAAGCGAAATCACTGGAAAGATGCTATTTTTTTCAACCACAGGCTCATTTTTGGGGTCCGTGTTATCCACCATCGTTCTTATGACAACAATAGGTGTTCACAACACAGTTATCATCACGCTAGGGCTTCTAGCCTCCCTCGTTGCCCTCCTTTCAAAACGTATTTTTAACGCCAACACCATCATCGCTTTTATCTTTTTTGCAGGCATTATTTTTTTGAACTGCGGTAGCAGCATGGCAAAAATCGGTATTCTTTCTAATAACAATTACAACACAGCAATGATAAAAGAGGTGCCGGCAGATAATGCACGGATTCTTGTTCTTAACGGAGGTGCCTCATCGCAATATTCAACTGATCCCTCCAAGCGTTTCCCCTACCTCAAATATATTGAATCTATTTTTCTGAATCATCTGCCAAAAGAAGGTGAGCGCAAAGATATCCTTGTTATTGGCGCGGGCGGCTTCACATTCGGGATAGATGATTCGTTCAACAACTACCATTACATAGACATTGATCCTGATTTAAAAGAAATATCAGAAACGCACTTTCTGAAAAAACCGATTGGTGACAACAAGCGATTTACGCCATCTTCTGCCCGCGCGTTTTTAAAAAGAGAGACGCAAACCTATGATATAATTTTTGTCGATGTTTTTACAAATGTGATTTCAATTCCGTTTGAGGCAACCACAAAAGAATTTCTTGAGGATGTAAAGGCTCTGTTAAAAAAGGGTGGCGTGATTATTGTAAATGTAATCTCAAGCCCCAACTTCAACGACAAATTTACCGTTCGCTATTACAATACATTCCGCTCCGTATTTCCTGTTTTTGATAGGCATGTAATCGGTGATTTCAATGCATTATCCAATAATGCACCTTATGAAAACACGCTATATTTCTATTATGATAATCCGTTCGCCCGCGACAATACGATTTATACCGACGACAAAAACACTTACTCCCTGGATAGGCAGTGACGCATGCACCCCACGGAACTACTGAACGCCAATTATTTCTTACAGCAATGGTTTTTTGCCTTCTTTGAGCTGAGTGCCATAACCGTTATTTTTTCTCTGCTGGAGCGCATCAGACCCATCCAACGTGAAGTTACTTTTGATACAGAAAAGCGTACCGAATTACTTATTTACATACTAAATCGCATACTACTAACCCCGCTTATAGCAGCATTTTTCCTTTATGTTTCTGCTAAGCTACTCATGGGTTGGTTACCCTATCAGTTCTGGGACAAAGACATACAATCACTGCCACTTTATTTACAGGTAATTCTCGGAGCATTCATATTGGATATGAGCCTTTATGTTAGGCATCGCTTCATGCACTATGCTTTGTGGCGCGTCCACGCCATCCACCACAGCGCCATACGTATTAACTGGCTTACATCGCAACGCACACACCCACTGGACCTTGCTATATCCATTTTTTTTGATCTGGCCGTTTTATACCTGATTGGTTTTTCTGGTGATGGGATGGTATATGCCACCCTTACCCTATTTGTTATGAACTTGTTTGCCCACTCTAATATCAATTTTGAGTGGCCGGGCTTTCTTCGCTACTGCTTTGGCAGCCCAAACTTTCACCGCTGGCACCACGCCAGAGAAGAAAAGGAAGCGTATGACAAAAATTTCTGCGCCATTTTTCCGTTTATCGACCTTGCCTTTGGCACATTTTATCACCCTGCAGGCAAGCTTCCGTGTTCATATGGCATTTATCAGCGCAAAAACGAATTGCCGCTGGATAGCAGCTTCATCCACCAAATGGTGTATCCGTTTGTTACAAGAAAATAAGGAGTGGTGGGCGGTAGAAGACTCGAACTTCCGACCTCTACGGTGTGAACGTAGCGCTCTAACCAACTGAGCTAACCGCCCTCGAATAGAAGGCCGTAGGTCTAGAATACTTTGCCCCCGAACGCAAGCCTGAGCACAAAAAAGGCAAAAAAACCACCCCCACGCTTAGCGCGGGAGTGGAAAACAGCGTTCGTACGCTATTATTTTTATGAAGCACTTACAGTCTCAGTCGATCAGTCCTTCGGTTTCATGTCCTCGTTGAAGGGGACACCCTCGCCGTTGATCTCTATCTCGTTCTGCTCCTCGTCGGGCAGGATCTCCGCCGCCGGAACCTCCGGACGGTGGATCTGACCCATCGAGTCGATGAAGCCCTGCGCCGTGTTGTGGACGCCTTCGCCCTCAACCACCGACCTCAGGACCGGACGGACGTTGTCGTCGTCGTCCACATCCAGCACCAGCTCGAACTCGCTGTCGGAGTCGTTGTACTCCAGCGGGTGCTGCGGGATCTCCTCCCACAGGTTGAGGTCCCACACGCCCCGGCTGGGGGCGTACAGCTTCAGCGTGACCTCGCTCTGCGTCCAGCACTCGCTCTTCCCGTTGACCGGGGAGAAGACGAGCGCCAGCTCGGGCGAGACCTTCATCACGACCACGACTTCGC
Source organism: Rickettsiales bacterium (assembly GCA_044356525.1). Lineage (GTDB taxonomy): Bacteria > Pseudomonadota > Alphaproteobacteria > Rickettsiales > RGZB01 > CAYXPR01. The sequence goes on along the minus strand of JBIKVZ010000002.1, from coordinate 409,981 downwards.
CCGGGTTTTCCGGGAGTTCGAAGTCGCCGAACACCGCCGTCTGCACCATCGTGTTGGTCAGGTGACGCTTGATCAGCGTCTGGGCCATCTTCTCGTCCCAGAACTGCACCACCGCTCTCGCCTGATCGTCCTAGGGGATCAGGCAGAACCAGAAGCCCTCCGTCTCCTCGAGGAGGCGACACATCTTGCTGACGCTCAGGTAGGTCACATCTTTCATCACTTCATCCCTCAGGCACCCTTTTTAGTTGTTGGGGTGCTTCCACTGTTTTCACCATCATTTCGCCATGCATCTTGTATGCATAGCAAAGTTCCACGTGTTAACGGGGGCGCGGGTTCGCGCGAAAAACTTGTCTGTTTTGCTCCTTTGTAGTTCCACTGAAGGAACATAAAGCACGGACACTGTCCAAAGGTTGTTTGCTGTCCACGATGGAAAGCAATACTGACAACCAAAAGAATGCGCCAATTATAGCAAAAAATGGGGTCAATTTCAGCAAATTAGTTAAATTTTTAACTATCTGTTAATGCATTGAATAATAGTGATTATTTAATTATTTTGAGTGCTGGGCGGTACTTGGTTCGTATAAAGCCCAAATATCCTATTTCTTGGGCTTGATAACGAGGTAGTTCCCCCACGCAAAGAGCGAACCACTGATAATAATCATTGGTAAGAAAAGAAGACCGGCTATCCCCAGGAAAAATGTCCCACCAAAGAGCATACTAATTACCTGAGTGGAATCCATCGGCTTTGCATTTAAAAAATTGAAAATGACCATGCACGCGATAAGGAAGAAAGCCGTTACAAAAGTAGCCATGCATCCGAACAACGTTCCAAGTTTTATATAACTAGTAATCTTGGGTATCCGCCCTTCTGCAACATATGTAGACAAACGCTTATAAAGCCATGGGTAAAGCGAAAACGTTGAGAGTGTGCATGGAATGAAAAGCAAAAACAGAAAGAAAACCAATAACGTCGTCGCGTAAGCGGGATAATTAAAATCAAATCTGGATTGGATGCGCTCTATATAAGCCGGATTAAACACAAATACTGCTGGGTTTAATGCGCCGACGATACCGCCAACAATACTCGCTTGAATGCGCAGCTTTAAGGGGGCTTTATTTTCTTGAACTGCTCCCATCTTGCTAATCGTCCTTTTTGATTCAGCTAGGATAAGAATGGTGGGCGGTACTTGACTCGAACAAGCGACCTCCACGATGTCAACGTGGCGCTCTAACCAACTGAGCTAACCGCCCCCATAAGGCCAAGGCGAAGCCTTAGCGCGAGGCATGGAAAATATATCAAAAACTCAATTTTGCAAGGATTTCCTGCGAAGCAGCAGGGCCTACATGTGCGACCAGTATTTCAGCTTGGTGTGCCCGTGCAGGAAAATTTCCACCGAGCGCTTGGCAAGGCCGCGCATGGTTTCGTCATCCGGCCGCTCATCGATACCCAGCAGAATGCGCGTCATAATCTGGTTTTTCAGCATGCCGCAGAATTGCTCGGCTGCAAGGCGTGGGTTGCCGATATATAAACTGCCGTTTTTATTGATTTTCTCGAAGTATTTTTCCATCTGGCCAGCGGCTTGTTCCAGCACTTCTTCATAGAACATGCGGGCGAGCGAGGGGAATTGCGCGGCTTCTGACACCACAAGGCGGTATAGGTTTACCGTATCTGTTTCAAGTAAGCGGCGCATGTAATTTTCACCGAACAGCACCAAAAACCCATCCACACCAAGGCGTTCTGCCTCTTCAGGCGCCACCAGCGGGGCGCGCAGCAGAGCACAGCGGCTTTCAATAATGCCGGAAAATAAAGATTCTTTGCTGCGGAAATGGTTGTAAATCGTTTGCTTGGAAACCCCCGCACGGTCTGCAATCGCATCCATGCTGGAAGAGAAGCCTTCCTGCAAAAAAGCCACCGTGGCGGCTTCAATAATTTGCGTGCGCTTATCCATGGCACCTCCTAAAAAGTTGTCTACCTGACTAGACGCTATCGTCTATTAATTTCCTTTCCCTTTCAATAGTTAATCGAGTTATCTACAGAATATATACCCCGCCCCCCCCCTCCCTGTGACCCGCTTGCATCACGCCGTATACGCCCTAGCCCTTGTTTGCATATCGTGCTACATACACTGCATGGAAAAACACCCCCACAATTGCTGCGAAGTAAAACCTGCCGATGCTCATGGTCATAAGCATAAGCAGGTAGACTTTATTTTATGGGGCTCACTGGCGTTGCTCCTGCCCGCTTACCTGCTGCATTTCTTTGCGCCTAACGTGCTGGCGGCCATTCCCTATGCCGCGCATTTCGGCCATGCCGTATTCAATCTTGCCAACACCATGTGGTGGGGCGTGGCGCTCGGCATTTTCTTTGTGGGGCTTTTAAGCCGCGTGCCGCGTGATGTGGTGATGGGCATCCTCGGCCGTAAAAAAGGCTTAAACGGTATTTTGCGCGCCACTTTTGCAGGTATGGCGCTCGACTTATGCAGCCACGGTATTTTGCTCGTCGGCATTAAGCTGTATGAGCGCGGCGCCAGCCTTGGGCAGCTCATGGCTTTCCTTATCGCCAGCCCGTGGAACTCCTTTTCGCTCACACTCATTTTGTGGAGCCTGATTGGCATTAAGTGGACACTGCTCATTCTCGTGCTCTCCCTCGTTATCGCCATTATCAGCGGGCTGATTTTCGAGTTTCTGGTTACAATGAAAGTGCTGCCGGACAACCCAAACCGCCATGATTTACCTGACGGCTTCCTTTTGGGCAGCGCCATCAAAACCATGCTGCAAGGCTTCAACCTGAAACCACAAAGCATTTTTACCGTAGCAAAATCGGGCTTCCTTGACTCCATCATGATTCTGCGCTGGCTTCTGCTGGGCACCGTGCTCGCGGGCATATTCCAAAGCGTATTCGATGCCGCCACGTTCAAGTTACTCTATGGTGCCACCCTCGCCGGTCTTGGCTTCACGCTTATCACTGCCACACTCATTGAAGTCTGCTCGGAAGGTTCGGCCCCCATTGCCGCGGATATCTTCACCCGCGCGGAAGCGCCGGGCAACGCTTTTGCCTTCATGATGGCGGGGGTTTCTACCGATTACACCGAGATTATGTCGCTGAAAGAAACCACAAAAAGCTGGAAAATAGCGCTTTTCCTCCCTTTAATTACCCTACCGCAGGTGATTTTCATTGCCCTGCTTATCCAGCGTTTCAGCCATTAAAGCCGCAAAAATCGTTGATTTTTCTATGGACTTGGCGTGTGTCTGGCATTAGATTACCCCCTCATTGTTATAGCCAAAGTGTCATGACGCCCACTCATCTGCTCGATAAAGTCAAACTGCCTAAAGATTTACGTAAGCTGCCGGAGTCCGACCTCCGCCAGTTCGCCGATGAATTGCGCGAGGACACCATCCGTCAGGTTTCTAAAACCGGCGGCCATCTCGGCGCAGGTCTTGGTGTGGTAGAGCTCACCGTGGCGCTGCACTATGTGTTCAATACCCCGAAAGATAAAATCATCTGGGACGTCGGTCATCAGGCCTACCCGCATAAAATCCTCACTGGCCGCCGCGAAAAAATGCATACGCTGCGTCTGAAAGACGGCCTTGCTGGTTTCACCAAACGCAAGGAAAGCGAATACGACCCCTTCGGCGCGGGTCATAGCTCCACCTCCATTTCCGCCGCACTCGGCATGGCCGTTGCGCGCGATTTGAAAAAAGAAGAGTTTGAAGTCATCGCCGTAATCGGTGATGGCGCGATGAGCGCAGGCATGGCCTATGAAGCAATGAACAACGCAGGCAGCACGCCAAGTAAACTCATCGTGATTTTAAATGATAACGACATGTCGATCGCGCCACCAGTGGGCGCCATGAGCGCGTATCTGTCCCGCCTCATCTCTTCCAAGTCTTACCTTTCGCTGCGTAACATGGCCAAAAAAGCCGTCAGCCATCTGCCGGAAAGCCTCGGCAATGCCGCACGCAAAACCGAACAGTTTGCCCGCACCATTGGGCGCGACGGCAACTTCTTCGAGGAAATGGGCTTCTACTATGTCGGCCCGATTGATGGCCACAACCTCGATCACCTGCTGCCGGTGCTGAAAAACATCCGCGATGAAAAAGACCCACGCCCCGTGCTCGTGCATGTGGTCACCGAAAAAGGCCACGGCTTTGTGTCGCCGGAAGCATCATCTGAAAAATACCACGCCGTGCAGAAGTTCGACGTGATGACCAAAGTGCAGCACAAAGCTGCTGCCAAAGCACCAAGCTACACGAAAGTGTTTGCACAAACTTTGTGCGAGCTCGCGAAGAAAGACAAAAAAATTCTCGCGATTACCGCCGCCATGCCGTCTGGCACAGGGCTTGATATTTTTGCCAAAGAATTCCCCGAACGCACGTTTGACGTTGGTATTGCCGAGCAGCATGCCGTCACGTTCGCAGCGGGTCTGGCCTGTGAAGGCTATAAGCCTTTCGCCACCATTTACTCCACCTTCCTGCAGCGCGCGTACGACCAAGTGGTGCACGACGTTGCCATTCAGAATTTGCCCGTGCGCTTCGCGATTGACCGCGCTGGGCTCGTAGGTGCCGATGGCCCAACACATGCCGGCAGCTTCGATATCACCTACCTTGCCACACTACCGAACTTTGTGGTGATGGCGGCCAGCGACGAAGCCGAGCTCGCACTGATGACCGCTACCGCAGCCGCGATTGACGACAGGCCCAGTGCCTTCCGTTATCCACGTGGTGAAGGCACAGGTGTTGCTATTCCCAAAACATTAAAGCCGCTTAAAATCGGCAAGGGCCGCATCGTGAAGAAGGGCAAAAAAATTGCCATCCTTTCCCTCGGCACACGCTTGCAAGAGTCACTAAAGGCAGCCGAAATTTTGGACGCAAAAGGGCTCTCCACCACGGTGGCAGATGCACGTTTTGCCAAGCCAATTGATACGGCGCTCGTCACTGAGCTTGCGAAAACACACACTGTGCTTATCACCATTGAAGAAGGCAGCATCGGCGGCTTTGGCTCGCATGTGATGCAGCATCTTGCCGATAATAAGCTGCTCGAAAATGGCCTCAAAGTCCGCAGCATTTTCCTGCCCGATGAATTTACCGATCAAGCCAAGCCGGAAGATATGTACGCCGCAGCGGGTATGGATGCAGAAGGTATCGTAAAAACGGTGCTGAAAGCGCTCGCCAGCGAGACGGTAAAAATCGCGAAGCGCGGGAAGAAATAACTATTTTTTCTTTTTGGCGTAATACGCCTTAAGGCGCGCCGACACATTCTTCGACACCAACCCACTCACATCGCCGCCCAGCCGCGCAATTTCTTTTACAAAGCGCGAGGAAATAAAGTGCGTGCTTTCCGAAGCAGCAAGGAACACCGTTTGCACCGCAGGCTGCAACTTGGCATTCATGCCCGCCATCTGGAATTCATATTCAAAGTCTGACACGGCGCGAAGGCCACGGATAATGATGGTGGCTTTTTGTGCCTTGGCGAAATCCACGAGTAAGCCTTTGAATGAAACCACCTTCACGCGCTTACCGAGGCTAGCTACTTCCTTCTTCACCAAATCAGTGCGCGTCTGCAGCGAGAAAATGGGCGTTTTCGCCGTATCTTCTGCCACGGCAATAATCAGCACATCCACCACGGCTAACGCGCGGCGAATAATGTCCATGTGCCCGTTGGTGATGGGGTCAAACGTGCCGGGATAAATGCCGATGCGCTGCGCCAAGAGGGTTTACTCCTCTTCGTCGCGAGATTCGGTTTCGTCGCGAGATTCGGTTTCCTCTTCTTCCGCCACTTCGGCTTCTGCCTCAATCGCTTCTTCCGGAATGTTGCTTGCGGATTCGTCGATGGCTTCCTCGTTGTCGTTATCCGCATTGGCATCATCGCCTTCATCAATGCGTGCGGTGGAAACAACATATTCCCCATCTGCCACATTGAAGATGGTCACGCCCTGCGTGTTACGACCCGCGATGCGCACGTCCGCAATCGGCGTACGAATCATCTTACCGCGGTTGGTCACGAGCATAATCTGGTCACCGGCCTTCACGGGGAAGCTCGCCACCACATCACCATTACGTTCGTTGGTAATAATGTTCACGATGCCTTTACCGCCACGGTTGGTCACGCGGTATTCATATGCACTGCTGCGCTTGCCATAGCCGTTCGCGGTGATGCTAAGAATAAGCTCTTCGCTGCGGCAATATTTTTCAATATCCGCCTTGGAAAGTTTAGCATCCACGCCTTCCAGCATCGGCGCAATGTCCGTGCCTTCTGGTGAACGGGCGATTTCGCGGCGCACTTTTACCGGTACTTTCAGCAGCTCAGAACGTGTTTCCATCGGAATCTCGGGGCTTGAAAGAATCGTCATGGAAATGACTTTGTCTTTACCCTCAAGGCGCATACCGCGCACACCGATAGAGTTACGGCCTTTGAACACACGTACCGCCGTTACTGGGCAGCGCAGCGCCTTACCGCCACGTGTGGCCAACAGAATGTGCTGACTTGGCTCGCACACATGCACACCCACCAGCGCGTCCTTATCTTCCAGCTTCATGGCAATTTTGCCGTTCGACTGCACGCGTTTGAAATCTTCCAAATCGTTACGGCGGATGTAGCCGCTTGATGTGGCAAATACGATATTCAGCTTATCCCACTGTGCTTCGTCTTCCGGTAGCGGCATCACCACGTTAATGGTTTCGCCCTCTTCCAGCGGGAAGATGTTCATCAGCGAGCGCCCGCGTGACTGCGTGCTACCCAGCGGCAATTTATATACTTTTAGTTTATACACCTTGCCTTTGGTCGAGAAGAATAGCACCGGCGTATGCGTGTTCGACACGAACAGTTCGGTCGTCACGTCTTCGTCGCGTACATCCATACCCACACGTCCCTTCCCGCCGCGGCGTTGCGCGCGGAAGGTGGAAAGCGGAATACGTTTAATATAGCCACCCATCGTTACGGCCACCACCATATCTTCTTTCTGAATCAGGCTTTCGATGTCGTCTTCAAATTCTGATTCGACAATCTGCGTCATACGCGGGGTAGCAAATTCTTCGCGCACTTTTAAAAGTTCAGTACGCAGAATGCCAATCAGCTTGTCCGATGAGCCGAGCGTTTCAAGGTGGTCTTTAATTTCGGTGGCGAGCAGACCCATTTCTTCGTCAATCTTGGAGCGCTCAAGGCCTGTCAGGCGCGAGAGTTTCATTTCTAAAATGGCGCGAGCCTGAACATCGCTGAATTTGCACTTACCGGCTTTCATGACATTGCCGCCGTCATCCACCAGTTTAATCAGTGCATCCACATCTTCCGCCTTCCAGTCGCGGGAGAGCAGTTTTTCGCGGGCATCGTTTGGGTCAGACGCGCTGCGGATGACTTTAATCACCTCATCAATATTAGCCACGGCAATCGCCAGACCAATCAAAACGTGCGCGCGGTCACGTGCTTTGTTCAGCATGTGGTTGGTGCGGCGCGTAATCACTTCCTTGCGGAAGTCGATAAAGCATTCGAGCACATCTTTAATGTTCATGAGACGCGGGCGGCCACGGTCGAGCGCCAGCATATTCACGCCAAAGCTGGTTTGCAGCGGGGTGAATTTATAGAGCTGGTTCAGCACCACATCGCCTACGGCGTCGCGTTTAATTTCCACCACCACGCGCACACCGCTCTTGTCGGATTCATCGCGGATGTCGGTAATGCCTTCAATTTTCTTTTCGCGCACCAGTTCGGCAATGCGCTCAATCATACGCGCCTTATTCACCTGATACGGAATTTCAGTAATCACAATGGCTTCTTTGCCTTGGCGGATTTCCTGCACGTCGGCGCGGCCGCGAATAATCACGCTGCCACGGCCCGTGTGCAGTGCGCTCTGTGCGCCGCCACGACCCATAATGATGCCACCCGTCGGGAAGTCAGGCCCTGGCACAACTTCCATAATTTCATCAAGGCTGGCATTGGGGTTGTTCAGCAGCAGGCAGCAGGCGTCAATCACTTCACCCAAATTGTGCGAAGGAATGTTCGTTGCCATACCCACGGCGATACCACCAGCACCGTTCACCAGCAGGTTCGGGAACTCAGCAGGCAGCACACGCGGCTCGCGCTCGGAGCCGTCGTAGTTGTCTTGCCAGTCGACTGTGTCTTTATCAATGTCGTTCAGCAGCAGGTGCGCGGCTTTCGACATACGGGATTCGGTGTAACGCATCGCAGCAGGGCTGTCGCCATCTAGCGAGCCGAAGTTACCTTGGCCATCCACCAGCGTAAGGCGGAGCGAGAATGGCTGCGCCATGCGCACCAACGCGTCATAAATCGCCGAGTCACCGTGCGGGTGGTATTTACCCATCACTTCACCCACGATACGGGCAGATTTACGGTAAGGCTTGTTGAAGTCGCAGCCGGTTTCACCCATCGCGTAAAGGATACGGCGGTGCACCGGTTTTAAGCCATCGCGCACGTCAGGAATGGCGCGGCTAACAATCACGCTCATGGCATAATCGAGATACGAACGTCGCATCTCCTGCTCAATGGCAATTACCGGACTTTCTGTAACGCGATTCGTGGCTTCCGTCAAAGCAGACCCCCATAACAATATGTAGTAAGTTCCCTGCCGATATTCATACAATATCTATAGGGGGCAGGCAACAGAATCCTGCATAAAAAATCAAAAAAACGAAAGTGATTTTAATGGCTGATTTCTGCAGATTACAGCAGAATCCACGTGGCGGTGCCAAGGAAGGCAAAAAAGCCCACAATATCGGTCACCGTGGTAAGGAATACAGCCGAGGCTATCGCGGGGTCAATTTTCATACGTTCGAGGATAAGCGGAATACCGACACCAGCAAGCCCTGCTGCGAATAAATTGACCACCATGGCAAGTGCAAATGCACCCGCAAGGAATAGGCTTTTATAGAGCAACAGCACAATCAAACCCACAATCACGGCAAAAGCAAAGCCGTTCATCGTGGAAGAAAGTACTTCTTTCAGCAGCACGCGGCGGGCGTTGGTGGCCGTTAGTTCTTTTGTGGCAAGGCCGCGCACGGCAATGGTGAGTGTTTGTGTGCCCGCGTTGCCACCCATGGAAGCCACGATGGGCATCAGCACAGCCAGAGCCACAATTTTCTCAATCGATTCCTCGTAAAAGGAAATCACATACGACGCCGCCACGGCAGTGAGCAGGTTGATGAACAGCCACGGGAAGCGCCGCACCGCCGTTTCCCAGAACGACGTATACAGGCCGGTTTCCGACACACCGCCGAGTAACATCAAATCTTCTTCGGCTTCTTCATCGATCACGTCCACCACGTCATCCACGGCAATCACACCCACGATGCGGCCTTTTTTATCCACCACCGGAGCAGAAACCAGTGCGTATTTACGGAACATATAGGCGACATCTTCTTGGTCGGTATCGGCATTGATGGTCTGCACTTCTGTTTCCATCAGGTTCCTGATGCCGATGGAGCGGCTGCTACGTATCACGCGGCTCACCAGCACGTTGCCCACGGGTATTTTTTGTTTGTTGATAACAAATATCTGATAAAAATCGGTTGGCAGTGTGCTCTTTTCCGCGCGCAGGTAATCAATCGTTTGCCCTACATCCCAATCTTCGGGGATGGCGACATACTGCACATTCATCAATCGTCCGGCAGACTTCTCGTCATACGCCAGACCTTCCTCAATCAATTGGCGCTGTTCTTCCGGAATTGCTTCCAGAATTTCCTGCTGTTCAAGTTTTTCGAGTTCTTCGATAACCTGAATCGCGTCGTCGCTGTCCAGCTGGGTGATAGCCTCAGCTGCCTTTGCGGCACCGAGCGCTTCCATCACTTCATCCACCACCTTGCCTTCAAGGCCGCGTAGAATTTCAGGGTCGAATTCATCGCGAATCACCGCCACCAACACGCGGCGATGGTCGGCATCCACTTGGTTTAAGAGTTCAGCGATGTCGGCAGTGTGCATGGTGCCGATAAGGTCACGCACTTTATGGCGCTTGTTTTCCTCAAGCGCAGTTGTGATTTCAGCCACAAGGTCGGTGCTAAGACCGAATGTCTTTTCCTGCGCCGAAGGGCGGATGCTCTGATTCAGGTTTTCTGACATACTCCCCAGAGCTCTCCGCCGCTATAAAAAATTATATGTTATATTTTGCCGCTAATGGATATAGTTGAGACCACCCCGTTTACCCATTTTAACGGCGAATGTCAAACACGCTTTGGATAAAAAAACAGCGCCGATGCATTTTTATTTAAACCACCTCGGGAAGCACCTCTCTCACATTTCTCGTCTCGGAATGCCTTGGGTTTTAGCGCTGTCTGCAATTTTCATTTTTTACAATTATCTACGCGGTGTCCGCGCACCCAACCTATGGGCCGCGACACAAATGTTGTGGAACTATGAGTTTGGCGTTATCCGCCGCGCACTGATAGGTGATATATTACGCCGCCTAAACATTGATGCCTTTTACACCTACGCAAATTTTTTCTACTTTTCGCACGTCATTCTACTTTTACAGCTCCTATTGATTTTCTATTGGTTTAAATACTGCCTGCGCTATATCAGCAATGGGGGTATTTACCTCAGCCACTGGTTTGCCTCACTTGCCATCGTGGTACATATTCATTTTGTGGGCTATCTGGATAATATCCTCATTTTTATTATGGTGGGGGTTGCTCTACTACCCTTTTACCCTGCACTGATGCTGGCACTCTGCATTATAGGCACGCTTTGTCATGAGCTTTTTTTATTCGTGGGTGTGCCGCTCTTACTCTTCCGCGGCATACTGCTGGCGCTGTCAAAAACATGCAGCAAACGTATGCGCATGGTTTATCTTGCCACGGCATCTTCCACCTTTTTAATCTGCACAGCAATAACCTACCACTTAACATTTGGTTACTTCATCGTATTCAACAATGAAACAGCGATTGCCTTAGAAAAATCCATAGCTGAGCGCACCAATTTTCCATTGCGCAAAGACAACATCGGTATCTTACACAAAAAGAATAGCGATGTTGTGAACTATGCCACCGAATTCTTGCTAAAAGATGGCAAAAAACCGGCAATAGATTCTGCCGTGGCCATGCTACCCTCCATTCTCTTCAACTGCCTGCTATTTGGCTTTTTATTGTCTAAAACGGAGCTTTATCATTCAAGATGGCCGGTCTTGCTGTGTTACATTCTGGCCTGTGCTTCGCCATTATTGCTGTTTCCGCTTGCATGGGACTACTTACGTTGGTTTTCACACATGGGCATACTTTCATTCCTGTTGATCCTTACATGGATTAGCAACACCAAGGAGAAAGTCGCGATTCAGTCACCAGTGCTCACTGTGTGCTTTGTTGCACTGTCGCTTTATACACTTACCACCCACATACTGTTGTTCAACGGCTATGAAAGTGCGCGTTTTCCATTTTTTGAACATTGGGTTTATCTGGATCGTGTGTGGTCCGGCTTTGAGGTCTTTCCAAGAATACCGGGGAGTTAGGCCTAAAAACAAAACAACCTCCCCAACGGTGGGGAGGCTGTCTTGGCTGCTTCTAGCATACTAGGCTAGCGTGCAGCAGATTCATGAACTCACTTCTTGTCAGCAGTTGCTTCGATTTTGGCACGCTCATACAAAGCGCGGCCTTCACCGAATTCGGTCAACGTTTCCTCAAGCGCATTATTGCGCTCGAACTTCGTCAACCATCCCATCTCGTCGTTTTTGTCATCGTTTTTGATGTTCAGGATATTTCCCTCGAACACGATGACGCCACCGTCGAGCTGACCATGCTTGGCGTGCGGCGCAACTTCCCAAACGAGGGCGTTGTCACCACGCTGCCGCAGCAGAATCAACTGAAGACGTCCGTCCTCACCAATGCTGCCACACACGATGCCTTTATGGCGTGTCAGGCTGCTTCCGCTGCCCGCCACATACCCGGCTTCGTACGTACCGCGAACAGGCGAGAACCCGTTCTTCTGCTTCTCTCCCAAAATCACCTTCAAGGTGTGGAGAGGCGCACTGCCGGGCTGCTTTTCGACGCCGATTGTAAGCATCTCTTCACCCGGATCCAGAGGCATGGGCACCAGACCGTCTTTCGTCGGACCCACTAAGCCTGGATTAATCTTGATGTTGGTCGAGTCGCGCACTGGCTTCTTTTCCTGTGCATCTGCGACCACACCGAACACCACCAACGACGCAAACACGAACATTGACATGCGGTTCATTTTTGACTCCTGTACCCTTCATGGGATCTGGAGAACGGGCGAGCGAGCAAAGGGAAACCGCTTTCCTTTTTGCTCACTTAGATAATTTCCCCACAAGGCATAACAGCCATTGCAGTTGCAACACGCTTACATAACCCATAGCCAAGGCTAAAAGGTGGTGTTGCAGAAATTACCAACGAAATAGACTCCAGAATAGCACCCACAGCGTTAAGAATCCGTTAAGAGGGCAAAAATAGGCACAAAAATCCACTGGACTAAATAGTCCATGGGCGGAAATTAAACGATATAAATCAGGTATTTAATGAAAATATGGTGCGGTCGAGAGGACTTGAACCTCCACGGGATTTCTCCCACAACGACCTCAACGTTGCGCGTATACCAATTCCGCCACGACCGCACGAAAAGAAGATGCTTCCGATTGAAGCCATAGTGAGATACATAGAAACCTCTAAGGAATCAAGTATTTTTGCTGGGTCTATGGCAGATAAATTGGAATGGAAAATTGAAAAACAGCCCGTGGCATACCCTGCCGCGCTGGAAACCATGGAAAAACGCGTGGCAGATATTGGCTCGGGCGCGGCGCCAGAACTTATTTGGCTGCTAGAGCACCCGCCGCTCTACACGGGCGGAACTTCTGCAAAACCCAGCGATTTGCTCGATAAAAAAACCTTCCCTGTGTATGAAACAGGACGCGGCGGGCAATATACTTACCACGGCCCCGGCCAGCGCATTGCTTACACCATGCTAAACCTCAAAGAACGCCACAAAGAGCCAGATCTCAAGCGTTACGTGCATGATTTAGAAGAGTGGATTATCCGCACGCTCGCCGAGTTTGATATTAAAGGTGAGCGACGCAGTGGCCGCGTGGGTATTTGGGTTGCCACCGGAAAATCAGAAGCGAAAATCGCCGCGCTCGGCATCCGCGTGCGCAAATGGGTCAGTTACCACGGCATCGCCATCAACGTGAACCCCGACCTCTCGCATTTTGGCGGCATCGTGCCCTGCGGTATTAAAGAGCATGGGGTTACGTCCATGGTCAAATTTCAGCCTGAAATCACTCTGGCTGCACTAGATAAGGCCCTGAAAAGCAAGTTCTCTTCCATTTTTTAGGCTCTATGGTTATTAACGCTTTATTAAGCAGCCTGCGCTGTAATCTAAGCTGAGATAAACTCTAATCGATGGTGGCATCAATGGCAGTGATGGGGCATGGCGAGGCAATGATGGCCTCAATTTCGGCAAATCTTAAAAAAGAGGAAGCCGAAAGAATAAAGCAAGACCTCGAGCGCCAGAATATGGTAGAGATTCCGGCTTTGTCTCAAGGCTACATCCGAGCCATAACTGCAGACTCCGGTTTCCAATTGGCAGGACATAAGCCACTTTTGAAAGATTTGCCGGCCAGCCTATTCAACTATCACGAAGCAGCACCGGTAAGCGCAACGATTTTTAATCCGGCGGCATTTGTAGGCGTCCCGCCTTCGCAAACGGCTGCACCTGCTGCACTTAGCAGCACACGGCACATCAATGATGTGGTGTTTGAAGACATGATGAAGCTCGGAGCTACTTTCACCATAGAAGCCGGCACAACCAATTCCCCTGAGCGAAACCGTTACTACAACTACACAGCTGTTGCCACTTCTATACCCGGCGGCACAAAAGCAGAACCCTACCTCACCAAAGATACTGCAAGCCTTAGCACTTTCCTTTCCTACCTCATGGCAAAAGAAATTGATGGCCGTCCGCTGGTCACCCCGCGTGAAGTGATGGATTTACATGGCTACGGCTTCCTCACGGAAATCGCAAAACCTGCCAACATCGCGGCATTAGAAAAAATAGGCATTAATTTTGAAGACGCGCTGAAGAAAGCGGGCGCACATGACCATGAAACCGTGTCGCGTATCGCCACCTACCGCATGGAAGCAGGGCAGATGACCGCGCAGGATGTGCATGAAAAATATGGCAGCCACATTCTGCTGAAAGCCACCTCGCAGGAAAATATCACATGGCTGAAAGGCCTCACGGGCAAGCCATCTTGCTCACTAGAGCAGTCAATGCCTGAAGCAGCAGCATACCTTAAAACCATGTTCCCGCCCACGCGACAGGAAAATCCTTCTGCCGCTCCGCTTGCTGGCAAAGAAAAAGGCACTGCACTTGAGTAAGCGTTTCACTGAAAAATTAAAAACGTCTGAGGCACACAATGTGTTTCTCTCGCATGGCACGCACAATGGCCGCACCAACTGGCATTATATAAAAGTCGATAAAATGAAATTGCCGCTGTTTAAAAAAGCGCTGGAGAAAGATTCGATTGAGCTGGCAGATTTCGGTGAGATTTTATTTTCCGGTTGGGGTGAATCTCCACCTGACAACATCACCACGCAGGTGAAAAAAATGTTCGGCTGCGCCTAAAATTAGCTGCCGCTTTTTTTGTCGTTCTTATTGCCGCCCTGCCCGTTCTTTTTTTCGTCCGACTTAATCGGGTTCAGTGCATCAAACGGGTTCAGCGGATTCATACCCTGCATGGTGCTCATGGGGTTGAACTGGCCAAACATACCCATCATCTTTTCAAAGAATTCCATGTTCTGGCGCGAGAGTTGCTCGAACTGTTTCAGCGGCGAAAATTCATCAAGCTTGCCAACATAGGCACGCATCTTATCTTGGTTCTGTGCAAAAATATGCATCATGCTGTCGAGATACGAAGGCAGCACTGTGCGCAGCGAATCATCGTAAAAGCGAATCACGTGTTTCAAGAAACTCACGGGCAGCATGTTGTAGCCCTGCGACTCTTGTTCGAAAATCACCTGCGTCAGCACTTGGCGGGTCAGGTCTTCGTTCGTTTTGGCGTCATGCACCACGAATTCTTCGCCGCGTTTAATCATCTGGCACAAATCTTCCAGCGTCACATACTTGCTGGTCGATGTGTCGTACAAACGCCGATTGGCGTATTTTTTAATGACTACAACTTCAGGCGCTTTTTTATCTGTCATGCCACCATCTTACTGGATTTACGGCAAAATTAAAGACTTTTGTAATAAGATGGCTGCCAGCACGATAATGCCGAACACGGTGTTGGACTTAAACACGCTCATACAACTGCGCGGATTCGCCAGATTCACTTTATATACCTGCCATCCCAAATGCAGCGCGGCGGGGAGCATCATCAGGTAAAAACCAAAGCCGTAACCCTGCAAGAAGCCCACATACACCAGCAGCCCCCACGTAATCGCATAAAACAGCGCCACAAAGGGCTTGGTGAAATCGCCGAGCAGCACGGCGGTGGATTTTATCCCCGCCTTAATGTCGTCACGCCGGTCTTGGTGTGCATAAATCGTGTCATAGCCGAGCGTCCAGCACAGGCAGGAGAGATACAGTAGCAAAGATTGTTGGCTGATTTCTTCCTGCATCGCCGCCCAGCTGATGAGCGCACCCATATTAAATGTGATACCCAGCACCAGCTGCGGAAAATGAAACACGCGTTTCATGAATGGATACACCACCACCAAAATAGCCGACATAAACCCGATGATGATGGAAAGCTTGGAAAGCTGCAGTAGCACCATCAGCCCCGCCAAAAGCAGCACACCGAGCAGCACACACGCTTGTTTCACGCTCAACTCGCCTGAGGCAATCGGGCGCTTTTTGGTGCGTTCCACTTTGTCATCTAAATCTCTATCAATAATATCATTCACCACGCAGCCTGCGCCGCGCATCACCACTGCACCCACGGTAAATAGCAGCACCATATACATGTCCACCACGCGGGTCAGGTCTGCAAAACTCATGCCCCACAGACAGGGAATCAGCAGCAGCCAGATGCCCGTGGGCTGGTGCAGGCGCATCAGGCGGATGTAAGGTGAAAGTGTGAACACGCTGGAACTCTGCCGGGTTAACTGATATGTTTCAGCCCCTTACTATACGGATAACAAAACAAAATAACAAGCGATTACAGCAACTTACATTACCATGCCGATTCGCCTTTATACAGCCCGGCCGCTTGCAAGCGGCGCATTCTGCGAGCTTTCGCCCGAGCAGTGCAATTATCTGCACAATGTGATGCGGTTGAAAGAAGGTGAAATCATTCATATCTTTAATGGGAAGGATGGCGAGTGGGCCGCGCGTATCGCCAACATTTCTAAAAAACATGGCAGCCTTGTGCTGGAATCGCAAACCCGCAAACAGCAGGAAGTGCCAGATTTCTGGCTCGCTTTTGCACCCATCAAGCATGGGCGCATTGATTGGCTGGTGGAAAAAGCTACCGAACTTGGCGTGGCAAAGCTGCTGCCCGTGCAAACCAAACACACCATCGTGAACCGTGTAAATGTAGAACGCTTACAAGCCCACGCGCTGGAAGCCGCCGAACAATCCGAGCGCCTCAGCGTGCCTGAAGTGGCTGAACTGGTCGACCTGCAAAAATTAATTCAAGGCTGGGATGGCTCGCGTAAAATCATTGTGTGTGATGAAACGGGCGGCGGCAAACCCATGCTGGAAGCCCTGCAGCCGTTTAAATCCACTGAGCGGAAATGGGCGCTACTGATTGGCCCTGAAGGCGGCTTTGCAAAAGCCGAGCTTGAAAAGCTGCGTTCCCTTCCCTATGTGATAAGTGTGGGACTTGGCCCACGCGTGCTGCGCGCCGACACCGCTACCTTAAGCGCCCTCACCTGTTTGCAGGCCGCGCTGGGTGACTGGCACAACGCACCGCGTTTTGAAACAAAAGCGTAAGCAGAAAGCCGCCCCCGCCATGTCAAAAATTTTCGAGATTTTAAACGGCGTCTTAAAAGACAGGGCTGTGGTCGAGGCGTGGTTTGAAGAAGCCTATCAATACGGCAAGCCGCATTATGTGACCTCGGTTGACTTGCGCCATAGCGGCTACAAACTCGCTCCGGTCGATACCAACTTGTTCCCCGCTGGCTTCAACGTGTTATCGGAAGGTTGCTTCAGCGAAGCCAAGCGCCTGAGCAAGGAATTTTTTGCGCGCTATCATCCCACTGCAAAATCTGCGCTGCTGATTCCTGAAAACCATACGCGTAATTTGAACTATCTCGATAACGTCGCGCGCTTAAAAGAAATTCTGGAAGATACGGGGCTTGAAGTACATTTAGGTAGCCTCATTGCCACCGAGCCGTTTGAACTCACCAGCGCTAGCGGCCATGTGCTAAAGCTCCACCCGCTAAAAAAAGAAGATGGCAACCTGAACATCAAACAATGCAGCACCCGCGTGCCCGATGTGATTGTGGTGAATAACGACCTCACCACCGGCGCGCCGGATATTTTAAAAGACATCCGCCAGCCTGCCCTGCCGCCGGTTGGCTTCGGCTGGTATCGCCGTCGCAAGAGCATTCACTTTGAAAGCTACGCCGACGTAGCGCAGCGTTTTGCCGGAAGGTTTAACATCGACCCGTGGCTTATCTCGGCGCATTTTGATAAATGCGGCAAAGTCGATTTCAAAGAAAAAACAGGGCTTGAATGCGTGGCCATCTCCATTGAAAAAGTGCTCACGCGCGTGCGCGAAAAATATAAAGAATATGGCGTGACTGACGAACCCTATGTGTTCGTTAAAGCCGATAACGGCACTTACGGCATGGGCATCATGACCATCAAAAACCCGCAGGAAATTTTCGACATCAATAAAAAAATCCGTAACAAAATGAACGTCATCAAAGAAGGTGCCAGCAACAGCGAAGTGCTGGTGCAAGAAGGCGTGCCGACGATTGACACGATTGGCGGTAAAGTTGCTGAACCGATGATGTATGTGGTGGGCGGCAAAGCCGTGGGCTGCACGTACCGCGTGAACGAGCACCGCGATGCATTCGGCAATTTAAATGCCGCAGGCATGACGTTTAAAGGTGCGTGCGAAGCCGACATTGAAACCGAAGACAAAACTCGCATCACCGAAGGCTGCCCCGTGCTCGCACTCATGGGCCGCCTCGCCGCGCTCGCCGCTTACAGCGAGTGCTATGAAACGCAGTGGGATATCTAAAACCCTCTATTATATATGTGTGTGTAAAACGCCGGAAGTGACGCAGGCGCAGATGTAACAATTTGTAAATTGTTTCACGTGAAACATTTTTAAGTGCGTTTTTTCTTCAGCACTACGTCCCACAATTCCGCTTGGGTTTTGCGCTTATAAAGCTCGTTCAGTCGCTGCAAGCTGCCAACGGATGTCACGTTCACTTCCGTCAGGTAATCACCGATAATATCCAGCCCTGCAAAAATCACGCCGCGCTTTTTCAGTTCTTTACCCACCGCGAGGGAAATGTCCTTCTCGCGTTTCGTAAGCGTGGTTTTATTGTCGCTGCTATGGCGATACAGCCGGAACTCACCCTTCGCCGGAATGGTGCGGATGCTGCCCGCAATCTCGCCGTCAAAAAACACCACGCGGATATTCCCCTTTTCCACTGCCTTAATATAGGGCTGCACGATAAGCGCATCCGTGGGGTGGATCTCATATTCCTCTAGATACGCTTCAAGGTTTGGGTCGCCTTGCTTAAAGCGATACACGCCAAAACCGGAATAGCCGTAGAGTGGTTTTATCACCACATCCTTGTGCTGTTTGATGAAGGCTTCCATCTCAGGAATGTTTTTTGTAATCAGCGTTGGTGGCAGATATTGCGGCCACAAGTAAGGCATCAGCTTTTCAGTATTATTGCGCACGCTGGCGGGGTCGTTCACCACAAAGGTTTTCGGGTGAATCATTTCCAGCATATAGGTGGCCGTAATGTATTCCATGTTGAAGGGTGGGTTCTGGCGAATCCACACCACGTCCACGCTACCAAGGTCCGTCCATTTCGGCGCAGCAAGCGTGTAATAGTCTTTGTCTTTTTTAATATCGAGTTTCGTTACCTCGCGCAGCGGCGCCACCACTTTGCCGTTCTTCAACGAAAGCTCTTTGGCTTGGTAATGAAATACTTTAAAGCCACGGTCTTTGGCTTCCTGCATCAGCAATAATGTGTTCGTGATATACTCGCGGTCAATCTCCAGCGGCTCCATCTGGAACGCAACGCTTATGGCCTTTTTTTTACTGGCAACCATACGATACTTTCATTGCCTCAAGTGCACCCCACACGGCAGGCGCATTCGCATCATCAGGGTGGCTTTTAGCCCACAGGCGGAACATGTTGCGCGCGCGATGTGTATCAAGGTTTGCGGGTGGGCAGAAGCTTTTATTGCCTTCAAGTAAATTCAGTGTAGAAACCGTGCCTGTCAGTATGCCGTCGCAGAATGCGCACTCATACGAACGCTTGCCGGTCTTTAAATCTTCCGAGCATTTGCTACAGGCTTCCACCAGTTCATCCACCGTGAAGCCACCTTCAGCAGCACCTGCCGGGAATGAAAATACCAACGCAGCTATTACTAAAAATACACGCATCATTGTGCCATCTCCGTACCACCAACGGTAAGGCCGCCCACCAGCAAGCTCGGCTGGCCCACACCCACGGGAACGCTTTGTGCATCTTTTCCGCAGGTACCGATGCCGTCATCCAGCTTCAGGTCATTGCCTACGGCTTTAATTTTTTTCAGCACATCGAGGCCGCTGCCAATTAGCGTAGCACCTTTAATCGGCGTGGTGATTTTCCCGTTCTCAATTTTATAGGCTTCAGAGGCCGAGAACACAAATTTTCCGGAAGTAATATCCACCTGCCCGCCACCAAAGTTAACCGCATACACGCCGTTTTTCACTGAGGCAATCATTTCCTCCGGCGGTGTGGTGCCTGCCAACATATATGTATTTGTCATGCGCGGCATGGTCTGGTGCGCATAGCTTTCGCGGCGGCCATTGCCTGTGGGCTTCATACCCATAAGGCGGGCGTTCAGCCTATCCTGCATATAGCCAACCAGTTTGCCGTCTTCAATCAACGTGGTGCAGGAACTTGGCGTGCCTTCATCGTCCACATTCAGGGAACCACGGCGACCGGGAAGCGTGCCATCATCTACAATCGTCACGCCTTTGGCGGCCACCTGCTGGCCCATTAGGCCAGAAAATACCGATGTCTTTTTACGATTAAAATCACCTTCAAGACCGTGGCCTACCGCTTCGTGCAGCAGCACGCCCGGCCAGCCCGGCCCCACGACGACGTCCATTTCACCTGCAGGTGCAGGCACGGCTTTTAAATTCACCATCGCTTGGCGCAGCGCTTCGTCTGCTGCTTTCTTCCAGCGTTCCGGCGCAATATATTCCGCATACGAGGCACGGCCACCCATGCCATAACTGCCACGTTCCATGCGGCCGTCTTTTTCGACCACCACAGATATATTGAGGCGCACCAGCGGGCGTATATCGCTCGACATAGCACCGTTCTCACGGGTGATATGCACTGCCTGCCAGTTACCGACCAGCGATACGGATACCTGTCGCACGCAGGAATCTTTCGCACGCAGGTATGCGTCTATTTCTTGCAGCAACTTGGTCTTTTCCGTGAAGCTCACTTCTTCGAGCGGATTGATGTCCGCATATAAATTGCGGGAAGGCTTTGGCGGCGCGCCAAACACGCTGCCCGTGGCATTCTGCCCTGCCTGCACCGACTGAACGGTTTTCATGGCGCGGCGAATAGCGGCCTCGCTGATTTCCGACGCATGGGCATAGCCCGTTACCTCGCCAATGGCGCTACGGAGGCCGAAGCCCTGCGATGTATCAAACCCCGCACTCTTTAATGTGCCATCGTCAAACACCAGGTTCTCAGACTGGCGATACTCCATAAACAGTTCGCCATCGTCCATCCCGCTTAAGGACTCATCTACCAAGCCGCGCACTTGATTTTCGTCAAGACCGGTACGTTCAAAGAACAGTTTTTTGAGGAGTGTGTCTTTTTTCATAACGTCTGGAACTTCCTTGCCGGTTGGCTCGTTTATTTCTTGCAAATAAGGGTGCTTAACATTATAACGCTGCTAGCAATCGGCCACCATGCCAATTGCTTGTAATGTACGAAAAGTTAAGGGTTTATTGCAAGAGAATCTCAATGCATCGCATCATATTTATCGCCCGCACCGTTATTTTTACCCTCATTATGCTCGCCAGCCCTGCTTTAGCGCTTGCTGGAGGTCAGCCCACCCCGTGGCAGCTTAATTTTCAGTCCGCCGCCTCGGTGAACATGGAAAAAATTACTAATTTCCATGATGCCATGCTGATTGTTATCACCGTTATCACCATTTTTGTGCTTGGTCTTTTGGCTTACGTGTGCTTCCGCTTCCGCGAAAAAGCCAACCCGAACCCAAGCGACATCACACACAACACCCTTCTGGAAATTGTGTGGACAACCATTCCGGTCGTTATCCTGATTGCCATCTGCATCCCTTCCATCAAAATCATGTATTTCAATGACCGTATCGAAGAAGCTGATATGACGCTGAAGGTCATTGGTTACCAGTGGTATTGGGGTTATGAATACCCCGATAGCAACATCGCGTTTGAAAGCTACATCATTAAAGACCAAGACATTAAACCAGGTCAGGTACGCTTACTGGAAGTGGATAACCGCGTGGTGCTGCCGGTAGACACGAATATCCGCATCCAGACCACAGCAGCCGACGTGATTCACGCATGGGCGATTCCGGCCTTCGGCGTGAAGATGGACGCCGTTCCAGGCCGCCTGAATGAAACATGGGTGCGCATTGATAAAGAAGGTGTATATCGCGGTCAGTGCTCGGAACTGTGCGGTGCTTACCACGGGTTTATGCCAGTTGTGGTGGAAGCCGTTTCAAAAGAAAATTTCGCCGAGTGGGTGAAGTCAAAAGCGCCTGCCGCGAACGACAATGCCAAAGCTGCAGAGCCGGAAGTCGTAAAACCAGCACCGCTGGCACAATAATATAACGCAATTAAACACCACTTTAATACATAGGTACATCATGGCAGACCATTCTCATGACCACACCCCAACCGGCTGGAAGCGCTGGCTGTTCTCTACCAACCACAAAGACATCGGCACGATGTACATCATCCTGTCTGTTATTGGTGGCTTGGTCGGTGGCCTTTTCTCGGTGCTGCTGCGTATTGAACTTGCAGAACCTGGCCTACAATTCTTTGCCAATGGCCTGCATTTTTATAACGTGGTGCTGACAGCTCATGCCTTTATCATGGTGTTCTTCATGATCATGCCGCTTCTGATGGGCGGTTTCGGCAACTGGTTTATACCGCTGATGATTGGTGCGCCGGACATGGCATTCCCACGCATGAACAATATCAGCTTCTGGCTACTGGCTGTGGCGCTGGTGCTGCTGCTTTCTTCTGCTTTTGTTGGCGGCGGTGCAGGCACAGGCTGGACGGTATACCCCCCCTTAAGCAATGCGACTTCGCATGCTGGCATGTCAGTTGACCTTGCGATTTTCTCGCTGCACGTAGCTGGTATTTCCTCGATTCTGGGCGCGATTAACTTCATCGTGACCATTTTCAACATGCGCGCTCCGGGCATGACGATTCACAAAATGCCGCTCTACGTATGGTCTGCGCTGATCACGGCATTCCTGCTGGTACTGGCTCTGCCTGTGCTGGCTGGTGCTATCACCATGCTGCTGACGGATCGTAACTTCGGCACAAGCTTCTTTGACCCAGCCGGTGGCGGCGACCCACTGCTGTTCCAGCATCTGTTCTGGTTCTTTGGGCACCCTGAAGTGTACATCATCATCCTGCCGGGCTTTGGCATTATCAGCCAAGTGGTTTCCACCTTCTCACGGAAGCCGGTGTTCGGTTACCTCGGCATGGCCTATGCGATGGCTTCCATCGGCGTGGTGGGCTTCGTGGTATGGGCACACCATATGTTCACGGTGGGTATGGATGTCGACACCCGCGCTTACTTCACCTTGGCAACGATGGTGATTGCAGTGCCGACAGGTATCAAAATCTTCAGCTGGATTGCAACGATGTGGGGCGGTTCCATCCGCTTTGCAACGCCGATGATGTTCGCGATTGGTTTCATCTTCCTGTTCACCGTGGGTGGTGTAACGGGTGTGGTGCTGGCCAACCAGAGCCTGGATATTGCGTTCCACGACACCTACTATGTTGTGGCACACTTCCACTATGTGATGAGCCTCGGCGCGTTGTTTGCTGGTTTTGCCGCATTCTACTACTGGTTCCCAAAAATGTCGGGCCGTATGTATTCCGAGTTTTGGGGCAAAACACAGTTCTGGCTGATGTTCCTCGGTGCGAACCTGACCTTCTTCCCACAGCACTTCCTCGGACTTGCTGGTATGCCACGCAGGATTCCGGATTATCCGGATGCGTATGCAGGCTGGAACTATGTTTCTTCCATCGGCTCTTACATTGGTTTTGGTGCCGCTATTCTGTTCGTCTTCATCGCGCTTTACTCGCTGAAGTTCGGTAAGAAAGCACCTGCAAACCCATGGGGCAAAGGCGCTGATACGCTGGAATGGACTCTACCTTCTCCTCCGGCATTCCACAGCTTCGAAAAAATCCCAACCATTAAATAATGTTGGTGAAGGGAAGTGCTTTTAACCACTTCCCTTCCAAACTTTTTTGGATTTCATTATGGCAAGTGCAGCTTCCAAAGCATTGTACACTCCCGCCGCTTCGTTAAGCGGCGCAAGCGTGCGCGACTTCGTGGAGCTGCTAAAGCCCGGAGTGATGTCCCTCGTGGTGTTCACGGGTTTTGTCGGCATGGCTTTAGCGCCAGGTAACATTCATCCCTTCATCGGAGCGGTGGCTATTTTCTGCATCGCACTTGGCTCAGGCGCATCGGGTGCGATTAACATGTGGTATGAGCGCGAGCTGGATGCAAAAATGAAACGCACCAAAAATCGCCCACTGCCTGCGGGCCGTATGCTGCCTTCCACCGCCATTGAATATGCGGTGATGATGGCGTTCAGCTCGGTTTTCATTATGGCGGTCGCCGTGAATTTTGTTGCTGCCGCACTGCTGCTGGCAGCCATTTTGTTTTATGTGTTCATCTATACAATGTGGCTGAAGCCGCGCACCCCACAGAACATCGTGATTGGCGGCGCCGCAGGCGCTTTCCCACCAATGATTGGCTGGGCTGCCGTAACGTGTGATATCAGCCTTTCCCCACTGGTGCTGTTCGCCATTATTTTTATGTGGACGCCGCCGCACTTCTGGGCGCTTGCGCTCTATCGCTGCCAAGATTATGCGAAGGCCGGCATCCCCATGCTGCCAGTCGTTGCAGGTGAAGCCGAAACCAAAAAGCAGATTTTAATATACACGCTGCTGCTCGCGCCACTCAGCCTTGCACCAAGCCTACTTGGCTTTTCTGGCATTATTTATCTGGTGGGCGCTGCAACCTTCAGTGGTATTTTTATATGGCACAGTGTGCGACTTTTCGTAAGTGGCGGTGAACGGGAAGCGATGCAAGCCTTCGGCTATTCCATCGTGTATCTTTTTGTTCTGTTTTCACTGCTGCTGGTGGATAAGATTTTCAGCTTTGCGGTGCCTTATGCCCTATAGCAAACAGCATAAAGATAAAAAGCAGAAGAACCTTGCGCTACTGCTGATTCTGCTTGGTGTGGTCGCACTCTTCTTTACCATTACCATCGTCAAAATTAAAACTGGCTTGTAGCGCTATGGCCGCCCGCCCACCCTCAAAAGGCCGCGCCGCCAAACAGCAGCAACAGCAAAAAGCCAACAAATCGCTTGCGCTTGGCATCGCTGCTATTGTGGTCGGCATGGTGTGCCTCGCCTACGCGTCCGTGCCCTTATATGACCTGTTCTGCCGCGTGACCGGATTCGGTGGCACCACACAGGTGGCAAAAGAAGCGCCAAAGAAAATCTATGACCGTGAAATCACCATTCGCTTCAATGCCGACATCAGCCCTGACCTGCCGTGGGAATTTTACCCTGAGCAAAAACAACTGAAGCTGCGCGTGGGTGAGCGAAAGCTTGCCTTCTTCCATGCAAAGAACCTTACGAATGAAGCCACCAAAGGTACGGCAATTTATAACGTGACGCCGAATAAGGCCGGAATTTATTTCCAGAAAATCCAGTGCTTCTGCTTTGAAAACCAGACATTGAAGCCCAATGAATCCATGGAAATGCCAGTCTCATTTTTTATCGATCCGGCAATTATGACAGACAAAAAAATGGACGATATAACAACAATTACCTTGTCTTACACGTTTTTTAAGGTAAAAGATTCGTCATAGCTTTTTTGGTTTCAAGGAAGGTTTTTACATGGCATCGCACAAGCAGCATGATTATCACTTGGTTGACCCGAGCCCTTGGCCCCTTTTGGGTGCTCTGGCGCTGCTGATTATGCCTTCTGGCGCAGCGATGTTCTTTCATAAAGTACCTGGCGGCCTGCCAATTCTTCTGCTCGGCACTGCGATTGCGCTATATGTAATGTTCGTATGGTGGCGCGACGTGATTCGCGAAGGTGCAATGAAGCCTTCAAGCCACACTTCTGTGGTGCAGCTTGGCCTCCGCCTCGGTATGGCGTTGTTCATCCTTTCCGAAGTGATGTTCTTTTTTGCATTCTTCTGGTCGTTTTTTAAAGCATCTCTGGCACCTGTTGAGCTTCTTGAAGGCGTATGGCCTGTTAAGGCCGGTATTTGGCCGCCTGAAGGCATTGTAACGCTTGAAGCCTTCGACCTGCCCTTTATTAACACACTGATTTTGCTGCTTTCTGGCACCACGGTAACCTGGGCGCACCACGCCCTGCTGACCGACAACCGCAGGGACGTTATCCGCGGGCTTATCGCCACGGTAGCACTGGGTTTCAGCTTCACCTGTGTGCAGATTTATGAGTATCACCATGCCGCTTTTGGCTTTAAAGACGGCATTTATAGCTCAAACTTCTATATGGCGACGGGTTTCCACGGCGTACACGTGCTGATTGGCACCATTTTCCTGCTGGTATGCCTGCTTCGCGCCATGAAGGGCCAACTCTCCCCCAAACACCACCTTGGCTTCGAATTTGCCGCCTGGTACTGGCATTTCGTGGACGTGGTGTGGCTGTTCCTGTTCGTGTTCGTATACTGGTGGGGCGCTAATTAATTCATAAATTAGAAATCGCTATTTATTGCAACGCGATTTCGGTTTAGACTGTCTGGGCTTAAACCAGACGGAGAACCGCCATGCCAAAGGCAAAAAGCCGCAAAAAAAGCTCGGTTAAAAGAAAATCGCCAGCGCCTAAGCAGCCCATTCAAAATCAGCCTGCTCGCAAAGCTGTAAAGCCCGAAGCAAAAACCGCAACGGTTTCACCGTTTTTTACTTTGTTCTGCTTAGTTGTATTTATCGGCCTGCTGGGTCTGGGTACATGGCAAGTGAAGCGTTTGGTTTGGAAAAACACACTAGAGAAATCTGTCTCTGAACAGACTGCTGCCCTTCCATTGTTGCTCCCCAAAGTCTCAGATTATACAAAAAAAGATTTAACGTTCCGCCGCCTCATTGCAGGTGGTTTCTTTCTGCATGACCAAGAAATTGTTTTGCAGGGTAAATACTTGAAGAACAAACAAGGGGCCTATATTTTAACGCCACTACTACTTCAAGATAACTCTATTATTTTAGTAAATCGTGGGTGGGTGCCTAAGGATAAAACCGACCCTGCCACGCGCCCAGAATCTTTAAGAAATGACGTACAGCTACTGAATGGGATTGGCTGGGTTTTTGATGAGCCATGGGTGTTCCTTCCTAACAATAACCCAAAAGAAAATTTGTGGCTATGGGCCGATGAACAGGACTTGATGGCATATCTCGCGGAACGTAACCCAGGTAGACGCATCTACCCGGTTATTTTTGCTCAAACACATGTTGTTTTTGGAAAAAAAGAAGGTGATTTGCCTATCGTGCCGGAGAAAAAAATTCGTATCGAGAATGACCATCTGCAATATGCCATCACATGGTATGTTCTAGCGATTGCAATTGCTGGTATGTATTTTGCCTACCGCAGGAGCCCGCGCTAAATGACGCAAGCTTACGCTGCGCTGGAGTCGCGTTTTACGAAGATGTATCGCCTCGGCGGAGCGGCCGCCATTTTAGGATGGGATGCAGCCACCATGATGCCCGACAACAGCAATAGCCCGCGTAGCAATACGCTGGCGACGCTGGAAGGCCTCGCTCATGAAATGTTGATCGCGCCTGAAATGAAGCAGCTGATTTCCGCTGCTGAAAAAAACTCAGCGAAGCTCAATCTGTGGCAGCAAGCAAACCTAAAACTGATGCGCCGCCAGTGGTTGCATGCCACAGCAGTCGACCCCTCACTTATTGAAAAACTCGTCATCGCCAGCAACCATTGTGAACACGCGTGGCGCACCCTTCGCAAAGACAATAACTTTAAAGAATTCCTGCCACTGCAACACAAAGTGCTGGGGCTGGTGCGCGAAGTGGCGAAGCAAAAAGCCAGTGCTTTTAAATGCAGCCGCTATGATGCGCTGCTTGATACGTATGACCCCGGTCAAACCAGCAAACGCATTGACGCTCTATTCGCTGACCTGAAAAAATTCCTACCCGGATTTTTAGATGATGTACTGGCGCACCAAGAAAAGAAGCCTGCCATTCAGCCCTTAAAAGGCACCTTCCCCGCCGCCACGCAAAAAAAAGTCGGCACGCGCTTTATGGAAGCGCTAGGTTTTGACTTTACACGCGGTAGGCTCGACATCAGCCATCACCCGTTCTGCGGCGGCGTGTATGGCGATGTGCGCATCACCACCCGTTATAACGAGCGCGATTTTACATCTGCCCTGATGGGCGTGCTGCACGAAACCGGCCATGCGCTGTATGAGTTCGGTCTGCCAGAAAAATACTACGAACAGCCCGTGGGCCAAGCGCTCGGCATGAGCATTCATGAAAGCCAGTCTCTGCTGGTGGAAATGCAGGTGTGCCGCAGCCAGCACTTTTTAAAATATGCCGCACCGATTTTAAAGAAAGCGTTTGGTGGCACAGGCAGTGCATGGAGCACAGATAATCTCTACCGCATTTATACGCAGGTGAAACCCGGATTGATTCGCGTGGATGCCGATGAAGTGACCTACCCCGCCCATGTCATTTTGCGTTACGAAATGGAAAAGCTGCTGGTGGAAGGCGACATGGAATTTAAAGACGTGCCCGCCGCATGGAAAAAGCAAATTAAGGCATTGCTCGGCGTAACCGTGCCGAATGACAAAGACGGCTGCATGCAGGACGTGCACTGGCCTTCCGGCTCGTTTGGCTATTTCCCGACCTATACGCTGGGTGCCATGAATGCCGCGCAATTGTTTGCCGCCGCCAAAAAACAGAGCAAAACCATCGTTCCTGGCATCGAAAAGGGCAATTTCAAGCCACTGGTGGCATGGCTGCAGGCCAATGTGCACTCACAAGGCGCTAGACTGACCGCCGATGAGTTGATAAAACAAGCGACCGGCAAAACGCTGGATGCCGAGGTGTATAAAACACACCTTAAAAACCGCTACCTCGCTTAAACAGAGCAGAAAATGCGCTATATCAGCACGCGCGGGCAAAGCCCCGCCCTTGAGTTTCAGGATATTCTGACCAGCGGCCTTGCGCCCGATGGCGGGCTGTATATGCCAGAATCCACCCCCCATTTCAGCCTGAAGGATATCGAAAGCTGGCGCACACTGCCTTACACCGAACTGGCCTTTAAAGTGATGGCACCATTCGTGGTGGGTGCAATTGAGGAAAAAGCCTTCAAACAGATTGTCGCGGAAAGCTACAAGGGCTTCGGCGACAAGAAAGTGGCGCCCGTGCGCAAACTGTTCCAGAACCACTATCTTCTGGAACTGTATCACGGCCCCACGCTGGCGTTTAAAGACTTCGCCCTGCAATTACTGGGCCGCATGCTCGACCATGTGCTGGCCAAGCGCAAGCAAGACGTGGTGATTGTGGGCGCAACCTCTGGCGACACAGGCTCCGCCGCCATTGAAGGCTGCCGCCACTCGAAGCATGTGAAGATTTTCATGCTGCACCCGCATAACCGCACGAGCGATATTCAGCGCCGCCAGATGACGACGGTGCTGCAGGATAACGTGTTTAACATCGCTGTAGATGGCACGTTTGACGACTGCCAGAACATGGTGAAAGACATGTTTAACCACCCTGAATTTGCAGGTGGAAAAAAACTGGTGGCGGTAAATTCCATCAACTGGGCGCGCATCATGGCGCAGATTGTGTATTATTTCGCAGCGTACCTGCAACTGCCGGAAGGAACAAAAACCGTGGCTTTCAGCGTGCCTACGGGAAATTTCGGTGATATTTTTGCCGGCTACATCGCGCGTGAAATGGGTTTGCCCATCAGCCAGCTGATTGTGGCCACCAACGCGAATGACATCCTGCACCGCTTCTTTGAAGCGAATGATTACAGCATGAAGGGTGTGAAGCCGACGATAAGCCCAAGCATGGATATTCAGATTTCCAGCAACTTTGAACGCTTGCTGTTCGAGGTGCATGGCCGCGATGGCAAGGCCGTTGCCAAGCTGATGCAGGACTTTAAAACAAGCGGCAGCCTGAAAGTGGCACCCGATGTGCTGAAAAAAGTAAAAGCCGTGTTTGATAGTTATGCCACCAATGATACTGACACCAAAACCGAGATTATGGATGTGCATAAGGCCATCCATTTCGTGGTGGACCCACACACAGCCACAGGTATTCGCGCCGCTAAAATCCGCCAATGGGATAAAAATGTGCCAATGGTAACGCTGGCAACCGCGCATCCGGCAAAGTTTCCGACTGCGTTTCATGACACGGGGATTGATGCCGCGCCACTGCCACCCCACATGAAGGGCATCATGCAAAAAGAAGAGCGTTATCACACTGGTGCGGATACCTTAGGTGCCGTAAAGCAATACATTAAAGATAGGCTGTAAATAATTGTAATGAAAACAGAAATCACGACATATAAAAATGGATTGCGCATCGCCACCCTGCCCATGACGGGGATGGAAACCGCTGCTGTGAGCATCTGGACGGATACGGGTACGCGCAATGAAGTACCGGAAGAAAACGGCATTTCGCACCTGCTAGAACACATGCTGTTCAAAGGCACGAAGAAACGCAACGCCCTGCAAATCGCCGAAGCATTCGACAATGTGGGCGGGCATGTGAATGCTTACACCACGCGTGAACACACGGTTTACTACGGCAAAGTACTGAAAGAACACGCAACGCTGGCCTTCGATGTGCTGATTGATATGGTGCAGAATTCTACGCTAGATGAAAAAGAGCTCGCGCTGGAGCGTGGCGTTGTCGTGCAGGAAATCGGCCAGTCTTTCGATACACCAGACGATATTATTTACGATTACCACCAGGCTAGCTGCTTCCCCGAACAACCAGTGGGCCGCCCTGTGCTCGGCACGGAAGCAATTATTGGCACGATGCCGCGCGATACGCTGGAGCGTTATTACAAAAACCGCTACCAGCCGCAGAATACCGTGATTGCAGCGGCAGGAAACATCACTCATAAGCAGACTTTAGCCCTTGTGGAGCAGTTTTGGGCTGACCCGTCCATTGCTACAAAAACGGCTGAAAAAGAGGTAAAAGCACGCTACGAAGGCGGCGATTGCCGAAAAACAGAAGATTTAGAGCAGCTGCACTTCATGATGGGCTTTGAAGGCGTGCCGTATGATGGCGATGCGCTCTACGCCATGCAGATTTTAAACACGGTGCTCAGCGGCGGTATGTCGTCGCGCCTGTTTCAGGAAATCCGCGAGAAACGCGGACTTGCCTATACCATCCACAGCTTCCACTCAAGCTATACCGACGCGGGGCTATGGAGCCTGTATGCCGGAACATCTGCCGACAAAGCGCAGGAGTTGGTGGACGCAGTGACCGATGTGCTCCTCGAAAGCACGCATAACATCAGCGTCGATGAATTCGCGCGCGCCAAAGCGCAGGTAAAATCGAGCCTGCTGATGGACAAAGAAAATTGCGGCACGCTGGCAGAGGAAATCGGCAGGCATATTATTTGCCACGGCAGGCATATCCCCAGCGAGGAAGTGCTCGCAAAGGTGGAAGCGCTCGATATCAATATGCTTCAGCGCATGGCGAAGCAAACTTTCATCGGTAAGAAGGCAACCATCACTGCCCTAGGTGATGTGAGCCATGTGCCGGAATATAAAAAAATATTGAAGCGTTTTGCTGCTTAAGCGTGGCCGGCTTCGGGCGAGAATTTTAATAAGTTCACGCCGACAGATTCTGCTGCACGCTCCCACTTGGTGCCGTCATCTTCATCGAAAATAATTTCCGGCGTGGCAGGCGCAGTGAACCAGCTATTTTCTTCAATTTCTTTTTCAAGCTGCGCAGATGTCCAGCCCGTGTAACCTAAGGCTAGCATGCCTTTTTGAGGCCCCTTGCCCGCTGCCATGTCCTTTAAAATATCAACGCTGGATGTGAGCGCGAGCGACTCGTTGATGATGTAGGTATTAGGGTTTGTGTAGTCGGTAGAGTGAAGCACAAAGCCACGCACCATATCCACCGGGCCACCAAAACGCACGGCGATTTGCTTGGTGCTTTTCGGCCACTTCACACTGAACTGCTCCAATATTTTTTTAGCGTCCGTTTTTTCAAGTTTCTGATTGATGATAAGCCCCATCGCACCTTCATCATTATGCTGGCAAAGGTAAATGACCGAACGCGTAAAGCAGCCGTCGGTAAGTGCAGGCGTCGCGATTAACAACTGGCCTTCAAAATAGCCGTTGCCGAGCTGCTCTTTAAACGATTTTATTTGCTTGGGCTTCGCCATAAAACAACCAGTTAGTCAGCACGGATGGTGGTGGTTATCGGCTCTTTGGCTTTTTTCTTAGCAGGTTCGGGCGCATTAGAGGCCGAATAGAATTCCGCATTCTGCACAAAATATGCGCTCTGGAAAATCACCTCTTTGCGGGTGATGGCAAATTGCGGCAACGCGTGAACGTAAATCATGTCACCAAGGCCAGGGATTTTCATTTTACGGCCTGTGCTAGCAGACTTGCGCATTTTCTGCATTTTCTGCATTTTCTGCATGGTGGAAAACAGCTTCTTGCTACCTGCGTAACGTGCATTCGCCAAAATCACGCCAGGCTCATAATCCACACGCTCTTCCATGTCAGGCCGTGTGTCAGGCTTTGCAATTTTTTTCTGGTCGGTGAAATACGCCTGATAGACCGGATGGCGCGCGATGCGCTGGTCATCCTTCGCCGTATCCTTATTTGGCGGCTCAAGCAACAATACCCTGCCAAGGCGCATATCCGCATGGTCGAACAGATATTGACGCAGCACCACGTTACCCAACAAATAACCAACAAAATGCACTTTTGCTACATGGCTAGGGCACCCCGCCGCCACCTGCCCCGCCACCACTTTTTCAGACAGGCTGGGCACGGAATAGTCGAGTTCAGGGTATTGAATGACGATAACGGTATAACCGAGGTTTTTAAGGTAATTCGCGAGCAGGCTGGGGGAAGAATGGCGGTAGTATAAATCGGGCAGAACGACAACGCACTCCTCAGCCGCCGCACGCAACCGCTGTGGGGAGAAAATGACCAACGCCACCAAAAGCATAAGGCAAAAAAACCGCATGCAGGCACTATGCCTTATCTCCTACCCTAAGGCAATGGCCTAGAACGTGAATTTATGCTGGACGTTAGGGGTATATGTAGCTATAAACACGTCCCATATTCATGGTCATGCCGTTGTAGCTCAGCTGGTAGAGCGGCGCATTCGTAATGCGTAGGTCGGGGGTTCGAGTCCCTTCAACGGCACCACTTTCAGTGTGTCATATTATGGCTGCAGAACCTAATTTTGTACAAATCATTCAGGCCATTGCCGCACTTATATCATGTTGTCTTGCCTCAACGGCTCTAATTTATTCAATGTGCGCCTATACACGCTCACTTCGCGTTTCACAGTATAATGAGTTGGATAAAACCTACCTGACCCTGCTCCAAATGGCGATGCAGAACCCCTATTTTATTAAGCCTGATGAAATAACCACTAAAGAACAGCGCGAAAAATATGACATCTATGCCTTCATGGTATGGAATTTTCTGGAAGCCATTTATGACAAATGTATGAAAG
This sequence comes from Rickettsiales bacterium, assembly GCA_044356525.1. Taxonomy (GTDB): domain Bacteria; phylum Pseudomonadota; class Alphaproteobacteria; order Rickettsiales; family RGZB01; genus CAYXPR01. Next base: position 376,877 of record JBIKVZ010000002.1, on the reverse strand, counting down.
ATAAGAATTTAAAAGAAACATGGCTGCCTATTATAGGCGTGGAAGGACAGCTCCATTCAACGTGGTTTAAGCACAAAGAAAATAAAGATAAGTTTAAAAGCTCTTTTATGATTTTGTGATTGGCATGCTCGATTCCAACACAAAGAATTCCTAGATTAATAGAATGAGCCTTACCCGCCTTTCCAGTGCCGACGGCAAAAAAGCTGCAATGGATGGCTTGGTTGGGATCTATACCGAAGCCATCGCCCCATCTGAGCAAAAATCACGTCAAGCTCTTGAGGCTATGCTTTTAGATGCGAGCTATTATTTTTACCTACTCTACATCAAAGAACAACCTATTGGCTTTGCCATTGTTTACTCCCCGGAGCATTTGGAATACTGCCTACTTGAATACATGGCGGTTTCTTTGTCTTGCCGAAATGAGGGCTATGGCGGAAAAATATTTGATGAACTGACCTCTCTGTTTAAGGACAAATGCATGGTGATTGAGATTGATTCGCCAGAACAAAAATCAGAGGATCAAGAAATAAGAAAAAGGCGCATGGCATTTTATCAACGGCATGGTAGCGTTTGCGTAAGCCATTTGCGCTACACACTTCCCCTTGAGGTAAATGGCACACCACCAGATATGCTTCTGATGCTGCACGCAAAGAAGCATACGAATTCGATAAAAAAAGCGGTACTCAAGCCTTGGGTTACTGACATCTACACATCGGTTTATGGTTGCCGTGCCAATGACCCAAGGCTTGAGCGCATGTTTACCAATTTGCCAAACAACTTGGCGCTTACAAAATAATCTTACGCAATCGCGTAGCCTTGCGAGGCAGCGCTTACAACCGCGGCAATCCTCACTGCCGACTGGATGCCGAGCTTAGTGGCACCTGCTTTTCCCACTTCATGCACATGGGCTTCCATGCACATGCCACAACCATTTATTGCGGAAACAGCAAGGCTCATCAGCTCGAAATCCAGCTTGGCAATGCCGGAGCTGCCAATCACGTTCATGCGGAGCTTGGTAGGGAGTTTCTTGATTTCCTCATCGTGCACCAAATGAACGAAACGGTAATAGACGTTATTCATCGCCATCACGGTGGCGGCGGCTTTGGCAGCATTATGCACCGCCTCGCCCGCCACAGATGTTTCAGCCCCTATCGCCTGAATCACCACCGCGTTTTTGGTCGCATACGCTGACGCGAGTGCGATGCCCTGAATTTGCTCCAGCGTTAAGTCTGGTGCGCCTTCAGGGGTAAGCACCGAGCCGAGGTTAAGGCGAATGTCTTTCGCATATTCCGGCAAAGCGTCCCGCAGGGTTTCTAAGTTGGCGGGGGACGAATCCCCCGCTTTGAGAACTTGAATGGTCATGTCATTTCTCCTTATGCGACTTTAATTGTTTCTTTGCCTTTTTCCCAATTACAGGGGCACAGCTCATCGGTTTGCAGCGCGTCGAGCACACGCAGCACCTCTTTCACGTTGCGGCCCACGTTCAGGTCCGTCACCATCACGAAGCGGATGATGCCTTCGGGGTCGATGATGTAGGTCGCACGCTGTGACACACCCTCCGCCGGATCTAAAATGCCAAGGCTGTTTGAAAGCTCGCGCTTTACATCCGCCAGCATCGGGAATGGCAGGCCGGTGAGGTCCTTATGATTTTGGCGCCACGCAAGGTGCACAAATTCACTATCCACACTGGCGCCAAGCACCTGCGCATCACGGCTGGAGAATTCCTTGTTCAGTTTACCGAACTCTGCAATTTCCGTGGGGCACACGAAGGTGAAGTCCTTCGGCCAGAAAAACAGCACTAGCCATTTGCCTTTGTAGGTTTCGTTGGTCACATCTTTAAACGCGTCTTTAATATCCGTCGATACCGTTGCCTTCATGTTAAAGGTCGGTAATTTATGTCCAACTCCGAGCATTGTTATCTCCTTTATGTTATGTTTTAGTTCTGGTTAGTGGTTGATTCCGCTTCCGCCAGCATTTTGGAGCAAGCGCATTCCGTTTCGGTTTCAGGCTTACGCTTGCGTTTGCCAAAACCAGCAATTTGCGTGCGGCAGAATAAAAGCCATTGGTCTGGGTCGTATCGCATATAAAGCCTCCGTTTCTTTCTTATGCCCTTACCTTACCAACTCACCGATGATTAATAAAATATATTGATTATATTATATAGATTGATATTATCTAATAATGAACCTGAGAGATTTTGAATATATCGTCCGGATTTCGGAGCTTGGCAGCTTTGCCAAAGCCGCGGATGCCTGCCATGTAAGCCAGTCCACCCTCAGCATTCAGGTGAAAAAGCTGGAAGAGTATCTGGGCGTGCAGCTATTCGAACGCACCAACAAGCACGTGATGCCAACACCTGAAGGAATAAAAATCTGCGAAACAGCAAAGGCTGTGCTGCGTGAGGCTGCCAATATCCGCCAGATTGCCACCGATGCAAAAGACCCTTTTGCTGGTGAGCTTTACCTTGGCGCCTTCCCCACGCTTGCGCCTTACTTATTTCCCCGCATGGTGGAAAAGCTCAAAGGCAGCTTCCCGAAACTGAAGCTGATGCTGGTGGAAGAAAAAACAGATGCGCTGCTAGAAAAGCTGCGCGAAGGCGCGATTGATTGCGCGCTGATTGCATTGCCCGTGGAAGATGAAGCGCTAGAACATATCGAGCTTTTCTTTGAGCCATTTTACCTTGCCGTGCCGGAAGGGCATGAGCTGGCCAAGAAAACCTCCGCTAAGAACACCATGCTCGCGAAAGAGGAAATTTTATTGCTCGACGAAGGCCACTGCCTGCGCGGGCAGTCATTAGAATTCTGCACCCGCATCGGCATGGGGGAATCAGGCCGCTACCGCGCCACCAGCCTTGAAACACTGCGCAATATGGTGGCAGCTGGCGGCGGCATCACCATCATCCCTAAACTTGCTATTCCGAAAGAAGGCAGCATCGGCATACGTTACCTAAAGCTGGAAAGCCCAGAAGTGGGGCGAAGAATCGGACTGTTCTACCGCAAAACAAGCGCACGTGGCGCACTATTTGCCCGCGTTGCGGAACAGATAAAAGCCACCACAAAAACCCTTGGTAGCAACTAGTTTTTCTATTGTTTTGTATTGAACAAGCAGGTGTTTAATTGTATGCACTTGGCCCTGCAAGTTCGTGTGTCGGGGCGTAGCGCAGCCTGGTAGCGCGCCTGCTTCGGGAGCAGGAGGCCGGAGGTTCGAATCCTCTCGCCCCGACCATTTTAATCTGAGCCTTAGCACGCGTTTAGAGAACTGAAAACCTTGCCCAGCCATAACGGTGTACTCTGTAATAAAAGCCTTTAAGGGGTTTTATTATTATGATGAAGCTCGATATAGCTCTTTCGCCAGTGTTCATAGCGGCCCAGCTGGAAGAAAAAAATGGTTTTTAATCGCTCCCCACTGAAAAGAGGGGCGGAAGTAATGAGGCGGAGCTTGCGATAGTATTCTGCCAGTTCTGGTTTCATTAAGGTTTGGTCGCCGCCCCCGCTGGAAAGAGGGGTGGAAGTAATGGGGCGGAACACGCGGTAGTATTCTGCCAGTTCTGGTTTTATTAAGATTTGGTTGCCGCTACGCCATTCCGCATAACCCTCTGGTATTCCCCGCCAGTAATGTCCGGAATACCAGCTTGAACGATTGTATACCGGCAGGCGGGCAAGCAGCGGGTCGGTGATGCCTAGCCCATCAATAATAATGACCTTCGGACCGGAAAAAAACGGCATCATGCCCGCATTGCCACGAGCAAGCACCGTCGGCACAGCAAGACTTGCGGTAGCCTGGCGCAAAGTTAGGCCTTCGTTGGACCAAGCGTGTGCCATAGGGTTATATTCCCAGAGCGTCACCAAACCGCGCGAGAGCGCACGGGCATTTTCAATTTGTCCTGGCCCCATCAGCTGTTTTGAAATCAGTAGTCTATCGGCAGTAAGCAATAGCGGTAATAAAGCGGCGACAGCGAGCAGCGTTTTATTTGGTAGGCGGCATAGTGTATCGCCTATTATCATTGCGGCGGCAAAGGCTGGCACAGCCCAATAACGCCCGGAATAATGATCCGCACCGATATAAATAATATAGAGGGTATAAATTATCAGGCTGATGCCTAGCAGCGTCGGGGCAATAAGAGGTGCCGTTAACGTACCCAACCACATTTTTCTAAGACGTGAGGTCGTGATGCACAGTGCTGTTAATAACATCACGAAAGTAGCGAAATGATTATGCACTAAGTCATAAAAATAAAAACGTGCCTGCCAAGCGCGTTCCAGTAAACCAATTCCCGTATAGTCCAGTTTGGCAAATTTGGTGTTGGGGAAGATGAATCCATAATAAAACAGGCAAAACAAAAACCATAGCAGCAGCGGCAACATTCCCAATAAAACAGATAGAATAGGAATATTACGGCGGTGTTTTAGGCCAAGATATAGCCAGAATGGCAAGGTAAAAATAATGGCGTCTAGGCGCGTTAACGCGAGCAACGCGGTAATAAAACTAAGGCGCCCCCAATAGATATTAGCGGTTGTTATTGCTAGCGCAGCCTGCACATAAAAGAGCGCCAGCAGGAGCATGCAGAGAGAATTTTCCAGCCCACTGGTGGAATATTCGGTGATGGCGCGCGAGCTGACCAGCAGCGCGATAAAAAAGAAAGGAGCAGAATGATTTTGCCGCAGCAAAGAGAGTGAAAACACCGTCACTGCCGCCATGGTTACCAGTGCGCCAAAGAAAATGGTGGTATAAAAAATTTCTCCGGTCATGAAGTAGAGCGGGATGTGCAGTAAGGTCCATAAGGGATTGGTAAAAACCTGCACCCGTTCATCAATATTCCACCGCAGACCATAGCCATGCACAAAATTATCGACCACGCGAAAGGAGATAAACGCATCTTCTGCTACCCAGCCGTAATGAACGACATATAGGGCATAAAAAAAGAGAGAGGAAAAGCTCAGCGCCCGCAAGGAAAGCATGGTTTAAAACAACATCAGGGTTAAGCCACAAGACAAGAGTAGAAAATTCTCCTAAAGACCAATGCGGCTTTGCAAACCATCATTTGTATATTGGGTATTCATCTTAATATACAGCAGGTTTTTTGCAATGCTCAAAAAAAGTTGTAGGGGTTATTGCCGTGTAAAGGTCTCGCTAAAACGCTTGGCGTACGACTTTTTATGATTGATTTTCTGCACCACACAATGCAGACCATTTTCTTTAATTCCCCACTATCGCATCTAGCTCTGTAAGGGTCTCGCTGAAACGCTTGGCTTGCGTTTTAAAGAAGCTGGCGTTATCTGTGCGATATTTTTTGGGGTAGGTTCTTTTATCCATGTTGGGGATGGTGTAGGTGGTTTTGCCATCGAGCCCACGGGGCAGCACGGGGTAGTTACCGTCCTTCGCAGCAAAAATCAGCATGTCATCCCCCGCCTTTACATCCACGGCCCAGTCGCAGGAATGTAACTCGCGGTGGCCGTAGTTAATGAATATGACAGGCGATTTTAACTTAGCACCCTTCCATATTTTTATCGGCTCGACATACACCATCTGCCCGAACTTTTCTTTGTCCTTCTTTTCCATGTTTTTCTTCCTCGCCTCAAACGTTTCCATATCAGCAGGCTTAAAGTCATCTGGTGTGCCTTCTTTGATTTCGATGACTTTGCCCTGAATCACAACATCGGACTCATCGAATGCTTCTTTCACAGAGAGCTTCTAGGTTACGTTGCGGCAGGCCTGGACCTCTGTTGCCAGAAGCAAAAAGAAAACACCACCTAAGAAAATTGCTTTCAGCATGCTTATTTTTAAATCCCACAGCTACAAATACTGGCTTATGCTTTTATTTTCTCTACGCCAGATAACGTTATCAATAAAATAATGATGAATATTAATGATGATATAGGCGCAAAATAGAAAAAATTCTGGACCAAACACTTTAGTATTTAGTGGAATATAGTAATCCAGCGCCATGGGAACAAAGAAAAACCCAAGAGCGCCCAGAGCAACACCAATCAGCACAAAATACAAAAGCGAATAAACAGAAGGCTTTTGCTCAAAAATGGGGGATAATGCGTATTCTGTGTGCTTATATTTTACAACAAACAAAATATACTGCAGCGAATGCAGTGCTGGCACAAGCAAAATAAAGAAGGGATGTATGGCGGCAGGAAAAACAGTCCATAAGTATAGGGCGGAGCTGTAGCCCAAAATTGCAGTCACTGGTGGGAGACTCTGTTTTTTTCTAAAACGCTCAATCCCTGCCGCCACAATAACAAAAAAGCTAATACAAAACGCCATTGTTACAATTTCAATTATCAGGCTTGGAATGGGTATAGAAGGGTACGGAATCGAGAAATATTCTTGTATTACTTTCGATACGCTATTGCTGTTATTGAACATGCTCCAGCAAAAAAGCCAGCCACTGTATGTGTGAAATAAGATAATATTTTTCTGAGTTTTGCTAAAAAAAATACCCCTTCTTTGCAGAAAGAACTACTAGCATCCCATAACCTTGCTTTACATAGTGCCAACCGACAAACAAAAACATCGCACTTGCCATGTAACCCAAGATTATCCGGCTACCGTTAATATATGCTATACCCAGAAGAACAAAAAGAATTGCAGGAACAAAGATTCCCGCGTTCCATAGTCTAAGCCTATATATTCGTGGAAGTGAGTGATCTGATATTTTTTTTGTAAATCCGCAATAAAGCAACTGATATGAAAAAGCAAAATGTGGATAATTAATAAAAAAGCTAATGGTGTATAAGTACGACACAATTTTTAGAAATTGCGGACCTTCTGTTGGAACAAAAACAACAATAGCGATTAGCGAAATAAGACCAATTCCGCCAACAAAAAGAAAGTCGATTTCAGGTGAAAGAATGTAGCTGTTGTTTTTAGCCTGGCTATAAGCTGACGTTTTTTGGTTGGTCATGGCTTTTTTCTAAAAATATTATAGACTGAAGCTTGTCTGTAATTGTAGATGCAAATAATAAAATGAAAAGAATCATCTTACTTAGTCTTGGTCTAGCGCTCTGGCTTCCAAACGCTGAAGCAGCCATTATCCGCAATATCGATAAAGTGCCGTATGTGCTAAAGGTAACGGATGGCGGAGAGGAAAAAGAAGTGATGCTTGCCCCAGGCAGCTCTTACCGCACGGCAGGTCCGAATGTGGTGACGGAGTTAAAGGGCCAGAAGCCCATCTGCACCATTGGTGATTCGGAACTGATGATTAAACACGGCAAGCTATCGCTGCAGCGCCGCGACAGCCGTTCGATACGCTAAAACTGGTCGATGCGGCAGGTGCCGGTGACTTCGTTGCCCGGCTCTTTATATTCCAGCGTATCAAACGCTGTCATATTCGCCACGGCGATACCGCGACCATGGCTATCGGTCGCACGGTTCGGGTCAACGACTAAGTAAGGCTTCCAATCAAAGCCCGCGCCTTCATCCTTCACATGCACGGATACATCCTCCGCTGTGCGGGTGAAGTTTACAAGCACCAACCTGCCAGCATATTTCTGCATACGTAAACGATCGGCCACTTCTTGGTCTAGACGGTTCTCGGCCAGCAGCAGCGTTTTGAAGTCGTAATCAATTTCAAGATTACCCGCTACCACGGCGTTTGCCATAAGCTGGTAAAGGCCGAATTGCGTGCGGTCTGGGTCTGGAAATAGGTAACTAAGGAACGTTGCCAGATTTTTTGCTTCCTCCGGCGTGCGCAGCTCAAAGTAAGCATTCTTCATGGTGGCAAGCATGTTCGCATTCTTCTGCATTTCCAGCTTCTGCACTTCGCGCTGTTTTACGTCACCCACTGCAGCTTCCACGATCGCCATCAGCGTTTCTTCATCAAACGGCTTGGTGAGGTAGTAATACGCACCTGCCTCGATACCTTCCATCACCTGCTCTTTGGCACCTGCTGCCGTTTGCATGATGATGGGAATATCTGCCCATTTGGGTTCTTGTTTGATTTTCTTGAGGAGGCCGATACCATCCAGCCCCGGCATCATGCGGTCGAGCAGGATGAGCATGATTTCATCTTCGTGCTCGAGCAGCTTTTTTAAGCCCATTTGAGCATCAGTGGCGAATACGCCCTCATAGTCGTTTACGGCAAGGTAGGCGCTCACGAGCTCGATATTCATCGGCTCATCGTCCACCATCAAAATCTTCGTGCGTTGTTTTGCCATTATTCCTCCTTAAGGCCTTGGCGGGCCTATAGTACTATTGTTTTTGCTTTTCCTCTACATTCAATTTCTCAACCGGCACCTGTACGGTGAAAATAGCCCCGCCCTCAGGCCGATTTGCGGCAAAAATCTTGCCGCCGTGGTCTTTAATGATTTCGCGGCAAATGGAAAGACCAAGGCCCGTGCCTTCTTTTTTACCAATACTGCGGCTGCTCTGCATGTACTTATCGAACACATATTCGACCTCGGTGGGGGGAATGCCCTCCCCTTCATCTTCCACGGTGACCTGCAAGGCATCCACCATGCGTGCTTGGGCATCCAGCATTTCTTCCACCGTTTTCTTTAAGGAAACGTGCGCATTGCTGAACGTGATGATAATTTTTTTGCCCTCGGGCGAAAACTTGATGGCGTTTGAAAGCAGGTTCAAAATCACCTGCACCAGCTTACCGTAATCAAATACAGCTTCGGTGGAAAGCTCAGGGAATGCTTTTTTAACCTCAAGCGTAATTTTCTTCTGGTCGAGCAGCGACTGAATTTCGCGCTGCACGTTTTCCACCACCTTCTGCATGTCATTCCGCTTCATTTCATAGACCGTGGTGCCGGACTCAAGCTTTGAAAGGTCGAGCAGCACGTTCAAGAAGCCAAGGAGCCTTTCGCCACTGATAAGAATATTACCAAAATGCTTTTTGAGTTCTTCTGGCGGGAATTTATTTTTCTCAATCCCCTTAATCGCCAGCTTCGCAAAACCAAGAATGGCGTGCATCGGTGTACGCAGTTCGTGCGACATGTTGGTAAGGAATTCGCTCTTCGCTTTGTTGGCTTCTTCGGCTTCCTCACGCGCTTCCACCAGCGCACCTTCCCAGTTCTGGCGCTCGATAACACGACCCAGCTGGATGGCCGTGTTCACCAGCAGAAGTAGCAGCCTGTCATTCGGTGCAATTTCACCTTCCGAGAAAAACTCCAGCACACCCTGCACACTGCCCTTTACCATCACCGGCACGGCAATCATGCCCTTCAGGCCATATTTTAAGGCTTCCTGCTCGGTGATCACTTTGCTATTCAGCAAGATTGTGCGGTGCCATGCAGGGCGTTTGGTTTCCATGACCTTTGCCACCAATGATTCCGGCTCTACCGTGTATTGGCTTTCAATCAAGTCGCGCAAGGGGCGGAGCTTTGCTTCGGCGCCCATGTACCATAGCGGCATGGCTGTCATCATCATGCTTTCAGGGTTGCGCAGATAGATATGCCCACCCGTCCAGTTCGTGTGGTTGCTCACCAGCTCAAGGCAGGTTTCTGCTGCCTGCTCAACACTGCTGGCAGACGAACACGCTGAGGCAATGGATTGACGCACCACGATTTCATCACGCGAATCGGAAATTTCTTTGTACATGATGCTAAAGGTCTGCACCAGTTCATCGACTTCATCCTTACCGGACACGCTGGTTTGTTTGTCTTCCGATTCCACAAGTTTATAACGCGCCGTTATTACACGGTGCATGCCCACAATGGGGCGGATAAGACGCCATGAAATGATAATGGGCGGCACGAGGATGATGAGCACAATGGTGACGGCCGAAATAATTGCCATCCATAAATTCTGCATCACATCGCGGTTGACGTAAGCAATGTCTGCTTCCAAGTCCTTATTCGTTCTGGCAATGGATTCAACAATCATGCTTTGGTTGATGAGGCCATTAAGGTCGATCAGATAGTCACCAGCAAATTTACGTAAATTCTCGTAACTGGAAGTGCCAATGTTGGCACGCAGAAATTCTGAAGCATCTAGAAAATCATAAATTTCATCTTTCAGTTTTGTAAAGAATGTCGCTTGCAGTTCATCCGCCTGATCAAAGTCAGCCGCCGACGAATACACTTTTTCAATCTCTGTCATGGTTTCATTAATCTGACCGCGTATTTTTTTGAGATCCATCATCGATGCTTGGGGGGTGTAGAGGTATGCCACTGATGCCATGTAATGCGCGTTCATCAGGATTCTGAGCCGAGTCATGTATGTGATTTGCTGATAGTTATTGATGATTTTTTGAATTCTCTTGCCAAAATCATCGCCAACCGGAAAGAAGCTGTTCTTGTTATTGCTTTCAAGATAAGACGCCGTGCGCCGAACATGTTCGCGGTGCACATTCAGGTAACTTTTTTCAATTTCAAGAAGTCTGTTAGGCGGGCGCGTGACTAACAAACTAGCCGTCATACGCGTGTAATTCTCAAGGAACTTTTCTTTTTGAAGGTCTTTTGCGAATGTGTCTTGTATGAGGTCAAAATCGTAGCGTATCTGCTTGAGAGCTGCGGTGTAATCGTTGCTGATTAACGGACTATCCTTCGCAATGGTTTTATCTACCGCCTCCATGTTGCGCTCGAAACCTTCGAACACTTTTTTCTGCTGGCCGTCTGTTGGCTCGAGCAAATGGTTGGTGTAATTGCGCAGCTGCGCCATGACTGCCGCTGCTGCTGCGTGCGTTTCGATAGACGTACGGATTTCATCATCCAGCCGATTTTTATATTTGGTAGTGAGGTAGTACGGGGTGAGCGAAATGGAAAGCAACAGCAACGCAATGATGAGCAAGGGCATCATTGAGCCGACATAAATTGCCTTAACTGATATCTTCACGCATTCACTCCCGACTGGCGCAGCGCATGGTAGCGTACGCACACTGGAAAAGTGAGAATATCTTATTGCAAAACAACAGGAAAGAAAAGCGCTAAGGCGCGTTTTTCCTAAGAAGACATAATCAATTCTTCGGCGATTGTTTCTATGGACACACTCTCATGCAGAATACGCTGCACCGCTTCGCAGATGGGCATTGATACGCCCATTTTTTTTGCAAGGCGCGTGACGGAATCTGCCGAATAAACACCTTCTGCCACAGTTTTGCGGCCCGCCATATATTCTTTGAGCGTTTGGCCCTGCCCCAGCGCCATGCCCAACGACATGTTACGGGATTTGGGGCTACCGCAGGTGAGAATCACGTCACCCAAGCCGCACAGGCCCATGATGGTTTCAGAGCGCCCGCCTTTTGCAATGCAGAGGCGGCGGATTTCAGCAAGGCCGCCCGTAATAAGCGCAGCTTGCGCGTTTTGCCCAAGGTTGCGGCCTGCAGCAATGCCGCACGCAATGGCGAGCACGTTCTTCACAGAACCGCTAATCTGTGCCCCGACCATGTCATTGGTCGTGTAAATTTTGAACATGCGGTGGCGCAGCATTTTTGCGAGTTTCTCAGCAAGTTTTTTGTCTTTGCATGCCAGCGTGACAGAAGCCGGAAGACCATCGGCCACTTCATCGGCAAAGGTAGGGCCGGAAAGCACTGCGACAGGATTCGGCAAAATTTCTTCCGTTACTTCGCTCATCAGCTTAAGTGATTGCTGGTCCACGCCCTTACTGCACAGCACGAGCGGAATATTTTTATTAAGGCCGATGGCTTTAAGCTGCTCGCACGTGGCCGCCATGAATTGTGACGGGGTAACAGTAAAAATCGCCTCAACGTCTTTTAAATCCTCCAGCTTGCCGGTAGCTTTCAGCGCCTTTGGCAACTTGGTGCCTTCAAGGAATAAGGTGTTTTCATTTTTGGAATTGATGGATTCAACCACTTCAGGCTCGCGCGCCCACAGCATCACGTCGCAACCCGCACGCGTGAGGGTAATTGCAATCGCTGTGCCCCACGCACCCGCGCCCAATACACCTGCTTTCATTTTGCCTGCCACGCGAGTTACCTTTTGTGTTTAGGATTGATGCGAGAGAATAAAATAATTTAGCACCGACATGCAACCACTGAAATGCGAGCCGCTACTCGCCACGCCACGGACGGCGGGTTTCCGGCTTGCCGAAGTAGTAGCCCTGCATGTAGTCCACGTTAATTTCCATCAGGATTTTTGCCACCTCGCCTGTTTCCACACACTCGGCAATCGTTTTAAGGCCGTAGCAATTGTTGAAGTCGATAAGTGTTTTGATGAAGAGTAGGTTTTCAGAATTCTCTGCCAAATCCATGATGAACGTGCCATCAATTTTTACCATGTCCACTGAAAGGCTTTTCAGCTGACGGAAGGATGTGTAGCCCGCGCCAAAGTCATCGAGCGCCACACCGCAGCCCAGCGATTGCAGCGACGCCACGAAGTAGGCCGTTTGACGCAAATCGCGCTGCGCCGCAGTTTCAGTAATTTCAACGATGATGCGGTTTGCAATGTCTTCACGCCCCGCCAGCATTTTGGTGCACAGCGCCAGCCACTTCGGACTGTCCGTCGTGAGGTTTGACACGTTGAAGGTGAATTTAATGTCTTTCGAGGCTTCCAGTTCGCCAATCACTTTTTCCATCACGAACTGGTCGATGACGTCAATAAAGCCCATCTTTTCTGCAATGGGGATAATGCCGCCCGCAGAAGAGACGCGGCCTTTTTCATCTAGGATACGCAGCAAGCATTCATAGTGGTCAATCTTGCCGGTTTTAGTTTCCACAATCGGCTGGAAGGCGAGCTTCAGCCTATCTTTATGCACAGCACTGCGCATGTAATGCATGATGCCAATTTGGTTTTTGGAATAGGTCTGTGAGGCTTCGGCCTCGCGATAATCGCAATAAATAGACGTTGCCGTCGGGTCACGCGCGGCGGAAAGCGCGATATACGCACGGTTCATCGCTTCCTGCGCCGTGTTGGCATTAGATGGGAAATACACACCGCCGATAAGGCAACGGAACGTAACCGGTTCTTCCACCCATTCGCATTTATAGTTGCGGATGAATTCATCCACATGGCGCACAATCGCTGCCACTTCCTCGTGCGAGGTGGTTTTGAGGATAATGCCAATCTGGTCGATATAGATGCGGGTGATGATGTCTTCCGCTTTTGTGTATTTACGGATTTTGCCGACTAAATCAGCCATCACTTGGTCGGCCACCTGCTTGCCATACCAGCTCATGACTGTGGGCAGGTTCGTGACACAGACTTTTAAAAAACAGCCCTCCTGCCCTTTTTCCACCACTTGCTGGATGATGCCATCGAGCTTTTTGATGAAAGCGGGCTTAAAGGCATGCTCGCCATCGGCATAGGCGCTTTCATGCGCTTCGACCTGACGAATGATGCCGACAAATAATTTTTCCTTGCCCTGCTTCATGGGCGTGGCGTTATCCACCACCCACACCGCCCGACCATCGGGCTTCTTTAGGCGGTATTCGAGTGAGAATGGCGTGTTCTGCCGCACGGCATTTTCAAATGCTCTTTCGTAAAACGGCTGATCTTCATCGTGAATATGGGACATGAGCCATTTATGGCTGCCATCCAGCTGTTTGATGCCAAACGCCGCTTCGGGATTACCCGTCCAGCTGAAAGATTTATTCTCGGTGGAATACGCATAAACCACACTCTTCGTATGCTCGAGGCTGGCCTTGATGCGGGCTAATTCATCCATGTTTATCAATTCGTTCGCTTTTTTAATGGGCACCCTTATTGAATATAGTACATTGGTTAAAAAAGAATTAATTGTTTTTTAATAAAATTCTCTTTTTAACCATCGTGCCGCGCTTGTGGCAAAATTACAATGCACCACGGGCATCCTCGAACCAACCTTGCGGCACAATAAAACCATTCTGCGCAAACACTCCGTTTACCACCGCATGCACCATCACCGGTTTTGCGAGCCCAGAGAGTTGCTGCTGCAATTCTTGTGTGGATAGAGTTTTGTTTTCAACTGGCGTGTTACCCGCAAGCAGCCACTCTTTTTTATCACTACATATATACCAGCGCTCCGCGATGCCGGAGAGAAGGCTGATGTTATCTGCCTCAAGCCACCAGCCTGCTGCATGATCAGGCGCGGCCCAATTTGCGCGCACTTCAGATTGCCAGTCGGCAAACGGATAAAAAAGCTGCCCTTTTAAAAGCACCCGCGCATTATCTGGCACGGGCAGCCCTTGTGCGGTGAGCTGCTGCACCACAAGTGGGTTTTTAGAAAGCAACAACTGGCTTTCGGTAAGTTTTTTATGCTTAAGTGCCATGCTATCGCGCACATTCGTGCCCACCCAATGCGTCATATTGTGAATATCGCCAATGCAGAGGTAAAATTTTGCCGCCAGCTCCAGATGCAGCACTTTCCCATTCTGGCGTAGTAGGAAATCTATCTCGCCTATGGTCTGCTTGTTTTCAAAAAACTGGATATTTTGAGCGAGCAACTCGGCGCACCCACCCTGCCGTATCGCTTCTGCCGCCAACGCTTCGATATATGCCCCCAGCGTAGCGCGCCCCCCATACGCAACCACGGGTTGTCCTAACTGTTGATTTCCTGCAATTTTTTGCCATTCCGGTGACGATAAAAAGCCCCCACCTTGTATCAGAACGGGAGCCTCAAACAGCCACATTTTACAGGCCATTTCTGCGAAATCCGGTATATTATTTTTCATATATATAACAATAGGATAGATTATTTTGCTCCAAAATAAAAACAAACAATTTAAAATTTTAACAAAATTGATAGCCGTGCTGTTTTTTTCTGCTACAAGGCATCGTCGCGCAGAAGGCTCCCTCCTCTGCGTTTTTGGGGAACTAATACTTTTACACTGGGGTTACATATCATGAAATTGTTTGCTGATGCGCTGAAAAAGGGCAACCGTACGGAATATATGTGGAAAATCCGTAAACGTAATAAGCAGGTGTATAACTGCTATACTGCGTTAGTATTCGGTGTGCTGTCTGTCGCCATTCCAGCCGTTTCATTCTCAGCACCAACAGGCGGTGAAATCGTCGCCGGTACTGGTAGTATCGGGCAACAAGGCCTGATGATTATTTTCCCGAGCTATGTGGAACATTACATTCTGCCGTTTAAAGGCGATGGCACACGCGTTTCCGTGGCGTTTAACCTGACCTTCTCGCCAAACGCTTTAAGCCGCGGCTATTAGCCTTCTTCCAGTGCCACTTTGAGCGCCTGCACGGATGCTAGCAGCGCAACGGGCAGCAATACGAGTAGCAGGAAACCCAGCCCCATATACCCCTGCTCTGGCTTTGCGCCAAGCGTGGCGGTAGCAAATATCAGCACCGGCACATAAAGCGGCAGCACCAACAACGACAGAAGCATACCCGCCTTGCGCACACCGAGCGAAAGCGCAGCACCCAGCGAACCAATGAGTGTGAGTAGCAATCCACCAAGCGCAAGTGAGGCCGCAAGGTGAATCCACAAAGCTGCACCAATCCCAAGCAGCATGGCAAAAAATGGCGAAGCCAACGCCAGCACCACCGGCCCCGTTAGCCAGTGTGCGAGCAATTTTCCGCATACGATTTTATATAAGCCGATGGGCGTTAAGGCCATGCCTTCAAGGCTGCCATCTTCAAAATCATCTTCAAACAGAGTGGGAAGGTTGAGCGTGGAAATCAGCAATGCTGCCACCCAAATGACCCCCGCGCCGATGGTTTGCAGCAGTGTGCTATCCGCGCCGAAGGCGAGCGGATACATCACTACCAGCATCAGGCAGAAGATAACACTGTGCAGCACGCCCCCGCGCCGCCGCACAGCAAGCATCATGTCACGCTTCATGATGTGTAGCAGCGCGCTCATGCCTCACCGCCTTTCAATACCACTTCATGCGCGGGCTTTAACGATGCATCACCGTGATTGCTGACAAGCGCCATGCCGCCTTGATCGAGGCGCACCGCCAGCATGTTGGTGAGCATTTGCGCACCTTCATCATCAAGATTGCTCCACGGCTCATCCAGC
This sequence comes from Rickettsiales bacterium, assembly GCA_044356525.1. Classification (GTDB taxonomy): domain Bacteria; phylum Pseudomonadota; class Alphaproteobacteria; order Rickettsiales; family RGZB01; genus CAYXPR01. Next base: position 361,010 of record JBIKVZ010000002.1, on the reverse strand, counting down.
AGCCAGAGCGCGGTATTGGAAAGCATCAGCCGCGCCAATGCCACACGTCGCTGCCAACCTTGCGAGAGTTGCGCGAAGCGCGTATCGGCATAATCATCGAGCTTAAAATAACGAATCGCGGCAGGCAGCATTTCTTCTGTGCCGTAGAGTGTTGCATAAAATTTCAGGTTTTCTTTTACGGTGGCAAGCGCCTTCATACCCGTTTTATGACCGATGAACGCGCAGTCGTGGTAATAGTCCGCGCCCAGCATGCGGATGTTTTTTTTATCCCACAGCACTGCACCATTTTGCGGCACGAACAAACCCGCTACCGTTTTTAATAACGTGGTTTTGCCGCTACCATTGGCGCCGCGCACCAGTGCCATCTCGCCTGCTTCAAGCGAAAGCGAAAGATTTTGGAACAGAACTCTGCCGCCACGCTGGCAGGTAATTTTGTCACAGGTGAGCATGATTTTCTTACGGCACCTTGTTTAAGCAAATTGCATCCTGTTGTTTTGTAAACCAAAGCCATGTATTATTCAAAACTAATTCGGTTTTACAGGGAGATGCTACTATGACTGCAATCGGTAAGGACACCTTAAAAACCCGCACTTCATTAGAAGCCGGTGGTAAAACTTACGATTACTTCAGCATCGCCGCTGCCTCAAAGGCGCTCGGCAAAGACTTCTCCCGCCTGCCTTATTCCTTAAAAGTGATTCTCGAAAACATGCTCCGCTGGGAAGATGGCCGCACCGTGACGGTGGACGACATTAAAGCCATCGCCACCTGGATGGAAAAACGCACCAGCGAACATGAAATTGCTTACCGCCCTGCCCGCGTGCTGATGCAAGATTTCACCGGCGTGCCTGCGGTGGTGGACCTTGCCGCCATGCGCGATGCAATGAAAGCCCTCGGCGGCGACCCTAAGAAAATTAACCCACTCACACCGGTTGACCTTGTGATCGACCATTCCGTGCAGGTGGATAATTATGGCACGGTTTCTTCCTTTAAAGAAAATGTGAAGCTGGAAATGGAACGCAACCTGGAGCGCTATGAATTCCTGCGCTGGGGCCAGAAGGCGTTCGATAACTTCCGCGTAGTGCCACCAGGCACGGGTATTTGCCATCAGGTGAACCTTGAATATCTTGCACAAGTGGTGTGGACGAAAAAAGAAGGCGGAAAAACCGTTGCCTACCCCGACACACTTGTTGGCACTGACAGCCACACGACCATGGTGAACGGCCTTGCCGTGCTGGGTTGGGGCGTGGGCGGTATTGAAGCCGAAGCAGCAATGCTGGGCCAGCCGACCTCGATGCTGATTCCGGAAGTGATTGGCTTTAAACTGACCGGTTCTTTAAAAGAAGGCACAACGGCCACTGACCTCGTGCTGACGGTGACGCAGATGCTGCGCAAAAAGGGCGTGGTGAATAAATTTGTGGAATTCTTCGGCCCCGGCCTGAACAACCTGCCGCTGGCAGACCGCGCTACCATCGCCAACATGGCACCGGAATATGGCGCAACCTGCGGCTTCTTCCCGATTGACCGCGAAACAATTAAATACCTTGAACTGACCGCGCGTAGCAAAGACACCATCGCGCTGACCGAAGCTTACGCGAAAGCACAGGGCATGTGGCGCGAGAATGATGCGCCGGACCCCGTGTTCACCGACACACTGGAACTGGATCTTGGCAGCGTGGAAGCCTGCATTGCCGGCCCAAAACGCCCGCAGGATAAAATTGCGCTCAGCGTTGCTGCTGCCGGCTTTAAAGAAGGCATCAAAACTTTGGGTGGTGAAAAGGCCAACCTTGACCGCAAGGCGAAGATTGAAGGCATGGATGGCGAAATGGGCGATGGCGCCGTGGTGATTGCCGCCATTACCAGCTGCACGAACACATCGAACCCAAGCGTCATGATTGCCGCCGGTTTGCTTGCCAAGAAGGCCCTTGAAAAAGGCCTGAAGGTGAAGCCGTGGGTGAAGACGTCACTCGCACCAGGCTCGAAGGTGGTTTCGGAATATTTAAGTGCTGCAAAGCTTGATGGCGCGCTCGATAAACTGGGCTTCAACCTTGTGGGCTATGGCTGCACCACGTGCATCGGTAACTCCGGCCCGCTCAAAGAAACCGTTGAAAAATCCATTAAAGATAACGACCTGCTGGTGGCCAGCGTGCTTTCCGGCAACCGTAACTTTGAAGGCCGCGTACACCCGCTGACGAAGGCGAACTATCTGATGTCTCCGCCGCTGGTGGTGCTTTATGCACTCGTCGGTAATATGCGCGTGGATGTCACGAAGGAATCGCTCGGCAAAGGCAGTGATGGCAAAGATGTGTTCTTGAAGGACATCTGGCCCTCAAACAAAGAAGTCGCCGATGCGGTGAACTCTGTTGTGACCTCAAAAATGTTCGCCAGCAAATATGCAGACGTATTCAGCGGCGATGAAGACTGGCAGAAAATTAAGGTCGCCGAAGGCATGACCTACAAATGGAACAACAACAGCACCTACGTGCAGAACCCGCCTTACTTCGTGGGTATGCAGAAAGCCCCAGGCGGCATTAAGCCGATCAAAGGCGCGAAAATGCTGGCGTTGCTGGGTGACAGTATCACCACCGACCATATCTCACCTGCCGGTAACATTTCTAAAACCAGCCCTGCGGCAAAATACCTTGCTGACAAAGGCGTTCCGGCGAAAGACTTTAACTCCTACGGCGCACGCCGCGGCAACCACGAGATTATGATGCGCGGCACCTTTGCCAACATCCGCATCAAAAACTTGCTGGCACCCGGCACCGAAGGCGGCGTAACGAAATATCTGCCCACGGCTGAAACCATGAGCATTTACGAAGCCTCGATGAAATATCAGCAGGACGGCACACCGCTGGTGGTGGTGGCTGGCAAGGAATATGGCACCGGCTCATCCCGCGATTGGGCAGCCAAGGGTACCTTGCTGCTGGGCATTAAAGCTGTGATTGCCGAAAGCTTTGAGCGTATTCACCGTTCAAACCTTGTGGGCATGGGCGTGCTTCCACTGGTGTTCAAAAACGGCATGACGAAAGACACGCTGAAACTGGATGGCTCGGAAACATTCGATGTGCTCGGCCTTGAAAAAGGTATCAAACCGCGCATGGATATGGATGTGGTGATTACGCGCAAAGATGGCAAACAAGAAACCATCAGCGTGCTGTGCCGCATCGATACGGCGGATGAAATTGAGTATTACCGCAACGGCGGCATCCTGCAGAACGTGATGCGTCACCTAATGACGGCTGCATAAGCTTTAAAAACTTAGCCCCTTCCGGCTAACTGCGAGCCCGCTTACGATGAATGAAAATTCACCGTGAACGAGGTGCGTCACCATGAGCTTGCATTCCCTGCTTTACCGAAAAGCGTTTACTGAATATCTGCGCCGTGGCACAGCCATTTGCATTTCCCATAAAGCTGCAGAACAACCAACCACCCATTATATTTGGCGCACGGCTGGCGATGACAAGGTGCGGTCTTCACACGCCGCCAATAATGGAAAAATATTCAGCTGGGACAACCCACCCGAAACCGGACACCCCGGAGAAGATTACGGCTGCCTGTATTTTAGGATTTTGATTTAGCGAGGAGCTTTTCAAGCCGCTGGGAAACACTCACCACTTTGCCGATAATGACCAGCGTGGGTGGCTCGAACTTTTTTCGCTTCACTTGTGCGGCGATAGATTTGACCGCGCTGTAGCAGCGCTTTTCACCCGGCAGTGTGCCGTTTTCAACCGCCACGGCAGGCGTGCTGGCCGGAAGCCCAGCCTTAATCAGATGCTTCGTGATGTTTTCCAGATTCGCCAAGCCCATATACACCACCAACGTGGTTTCGTTATTGGCGAGCCCTTTCCAATCGAGCTTCACCGCCTCACCTTTCTGCTGATGTCCGGTGATGAAACGCACACCCGTGGCAAGGCCGCGATGCGTGAGCGGCACGCCGAGCAGCGAACTAATCGCAGAGGCAGAGCTGATACCCGGAACCACTTCAAACGGAATACCGTTTTTGGCGAGATGCTCAATCTCTTCGCCGCCGCGCCCAAAAATAAACGGGTCGCCGCCTTTGAGGCGCACGACTTTCTTTCCGGATTTTGCCTGTGACACCAGCTCGGCGTTGATTTCATCTTGCGTCATGATATGCGTGCGGCACGACTTGCCCGCATAGACCATCTGCACTTTTTTAGGAATCAGCTTTAGGATTTTTGTGGGCACCAAGCGGTCATACACCACGACGTCGGCATATTCGCGAAGCAAGCGATAGGTTTTGAGGGTAAGGAGTTCAGGGTCCCCCGGGCCAGCACCCGCGATGTAGACCTTGTGTAAAGTCTGCCGCTTGCCAGCCATGGGGGAACCTTAAATTAAGTTAGTTAGGCCGCAACAGAGGCTGCCGTCACCTTGGAATCAACCCAAGAGATGTTGCCATCTTTGCGCACATACACCACGTTCAGGTGGCCGTTCTTTTTGTTGATGAACATCAGCGCCGGCAAATCTGCCAGATTCATGCGCATCACCGCTTCGCTCACCGACAGGCGCTCAATAGAGGCTGGCTTTTCAGCAATGATGAGTGGGGTTTCTTCGTCTGCCGATGCTTCTTCAACAGACTCATCGTTCTGAAGCACGTATTTTTTGCCCTGCAGCAGCGCTTTTACGTCATCAATCTCATTCAGGCTGGTGCCTTTGTGGTTTTTGATGCGGCGCTTATAACGGCGCAGCTGCTTTTCAATGCGGTCCGCAGCTTGGTCGAATGCGGCGTATACGTCTTCCGACTCGCCCGTGCCTTTAATAAAAATACCCGTACCCGTGCCTTCATTCACCTGCACATTGGCGGTGAAGAAATGGCCACGCTTTGAAAACACGACATCCGAGTTAATCGCGCGGTCAAAATACTTATTTACGCCTTTTTCCAGACGCTCATGCACATTGTCTTTCAGTGCAGCACCAACTTCCATACCTTGACCGGTCACAGAAACTTGCATAGTTAAAAATCCTGTTCTGAATATTACACGAAAATTTTAGAGAGCATTATCGGCGGCCATCATACGGCCTTGCTCCCTTTCCACAAGTTAAATTTTACTCCTTCGCAACTGCGAAATCAACTGCTACGAGCCTTGCATTTTCTTGATGCGGCGGCGCTCAACAGAGGATGGAATATGCAGCGCCTCGCGATATTTCGCCACCGTGCGGCGCGCCACACTAATGCCGCGTTCCTGCAGCATATCCACCAGCGTATCGTCTGACAGAATATCCTTTATATTTTCTTTATCTATCAATTGTTTAATAAGATGTTTTACGGCAGTGCTTGAAACATCTTCACCCGTTTCAATGCTGGTAACAGAAGAGGAAAAGAAAAACTTCATTTCAAATACACCCTGCGGCGTGGCCATATATTTGCTGGTGGTGACACGCCCCACGGTGCTTTCATGCACCCCGATTTTATCGGCAATAATTTTAAGCGTAAGCGGTTTTAAATGCGCCACGCCTTTTTCAAAAAAGTCCTGCTGAGTTTGCACCAGCTCGGTTGCCACCTTCAAAATGGTCTCGGCACGCTGGTTCAGCGTTTTCACCAGCCAGTTCGCGTCACCCAGCTGATCACTTAAGTATTTTTTCTCGGATTCGCCTTTGGCATGCTGCTTCACCTGCGCGTAATACCGGCGGTTTACCAGCATCCGCGGGAGTGTTTCGTTGTTTAGTTCCAACTGCCATGAGCCATCTTTGCCGCGTTTCACGAACACATCCGGACGCATGGTTTCCACCTGCTGATAATCAAAGTCGCTGCCCGGCTTAGGGTTTAGCGCACGGATTTCAGCACACATCTGCACCATGTCTTCGTGGTTTACATGGCAGATTTTTTCGAGCTTTGGCATATCGCCCGTTGCCAGCAGTGGCAGATTATGCAGCAATAATTGCATGGCGGGGTCGAGACGGTTTTTCTCCCTCAGTTGCAGCGCGAGGCATTCTTTCAAATCGCGCGCGAAAATGCCCGGAGGGTCAAACCGATGCAGCTTCTCCAGCACTTTTTCAACCTGCGCTAAAGGCACGCCGAGCTGCTGTGCAAATTCCGACAATGGCGCAGAAAGATAACCGGCTGCATCGAGCCCATCCATCAAATGCGTGGCGATAATACGTTCCTGCGGCTCAGGTATATCGAGGTAAATCTGATCTAGCAGTGAATCACGCAGCGAAGGTTTTTTACCCTCCATCTGCTCAAGGTCGAACTCGTTGCTGTCAAAATTATGGTTACCGGAACGGGTGTGTTCATAGACAAGGCTGTTATTACCCTGCCCAAAATCCTGCCCCTCTTCCCAGCGGTTTTCGTGGCTGATATCGAGCGCTTCGTCCTCGGATGAGCCACCGCGTTCGGATTGGCTGACGATGTCTTGTGTTTCATCCGATTCAGCCGCATCAGGCGATTCCAGCGCGGCTTGTTCTTCGCCCTCTTCGCGCACATCTTCTTGCCCTTCTTTGGCCAGAAGCGGGTTCTTTTCAAGCTGTTCATCGATGTAGGCTTGGAGTTCTTGTGAGGAATATTGCAACAGTTTCAGCGCCTGCTGTAATTGTGGCGTCATGACCAGTGACTGGCCTTGCCGTATCTCTAAACCCTGTATGGGCCGCTGTGTGGGTGCCATTTACCTAAACCACCAATAACTTCTGCCTTAATTATACAAAAGTTACTCACCCACTCCAAGAGCGGTTTAAGCAAAAACCATGCCAAAATGAAAATAATACTATTGACTAGAGCGTAAAACGCTCGCCGAGATAGACTTTGCGAACCTCTTCGCTGCCCACGATTTCCTGCGGTTGGCCTTCCATGAGCACGCTGCCATCATGGATAATGTAAGCGCGGTCCACAATACGGAGGGTTTCGCGCACGTTGTGGTCGGTAATCAGCACACCGATGCCACGGTCTTTCAGGTGAGAGATAAGGTTACGCACCTCACCCACCGCAATCGGGTCAATCCCCGCCAGCGGTTCATCGAGCAGAATAAAGGACGGGCGTGAAGCCAGCGCGCGTGCAATTTCCACCCTGCGGCGTTCACCACCAGAAAGCGCAAGCGCCGACACTGTGCGCAAATGGTCGATAGAAAATTCTGCCAGCAATTCATCCAGCAAAACTTGACGTTTTTCTGCAATCGGCTCGCTCACTTCCAAAATCGCCATGATGTTTTCTTCCACCGTGAGGCCACGGAAAATCGAGGCCTCCTGCGGCAGATAGCCCACGCCCATGCGCGCACGGCGATAGACCGGAAGTTCAGTAACATCCGCACCATCTAAATAAATATGGCCGTAATCTGGCTGAATCAGGCCGGTAATCATGTAAAACAATGTGGTTTTACCCGCGCCGTTTGGGCCCAAAAGCCCCACGGCCTCACCACGGTTCACTCCCAGACTGACATCGCGAATCACTGGCTTTTTGGCATAGCTCTTGCCGAGCTTTTCCGCCCTTAGCCCCGAGCTCGCGAGAAGCGATTTGGATTTCGTAAAATCCACCTGCCCATGCGGCGCGCCGATGTGAATGACTTTATCTGCCATGTTTTAAAAAACTGTGAATTAGCTAACTAACCGACTGAGAATAAAAGAATTTTACAGAAATGTCATGCTAATTCTTCTGCCCGCCCGGCACAAACATGCCCTTTACACGCCCGCCGCTGGTGGTGGTACCATCCGGCTGAACCTCGCCAGAGCCGCCGAAAAGCTCGCTTTTTCCGGTATCCATGTTGTAAACCAGCTTATTGCCGTTCAGCACGTTCTTGTCGCGCGTGAGCACCACGTCGCCGCTCAAAGTAACCATGGTTCTATCCACATCATATACCCCTTCGCGCCCCTTCGCGGTTTCACGCGGGTTAGCGAGGAATACATTACCCTCGACAATGATTTTAGACACGGCAGGCTGACCCGCCACCTTTTTTTCTTCGCCACCGCCACGGTAAAACACCGTCATTTTGTCGGACGTGAGGCGGATGTTGCCCTGAATGGCTTGCACCTTACCTTCAAACACCGCCACTTGGTCTTTTTGCAAAACCTTGAGGTTATCAGCCGTGATTTCAATCGGCAAGGATGTGTCCTTTGCGCCCGGAATAATCTGCGCAAACGCCGGAGCCGCACAAAGCGCCACCGCTGCCACACCTGTTATCATCCATTTTTTCATATCGTCCTCATCTGTCGGTATAGATAGTCATTTTCACGGGGCCGGTAAAATAAATTTCATCGCCACGATTCAAAATTTTAAACCCGCTCGCTTCAAGCTTGCCTGGTGGCCCCTGCACGGAAACAGCGGTTTCACTGGTGGCCGTACCTGCCTCCATATCTGCATGTGCTTTGGCGGTGTGTACCTGAAAACCCGTGTCGGTAAAAACGCTGACATCGCCTTCCGCAGTCATTTTTTTCGCCTTAATAAAAATCGTGCCCTCAACTGCCGAAATGGAATACCACTTTCCATCCTGCAGGGTCATCTCACCGCTGAGCTGCTTTAAAATCACCTCTAATTCACTTTTTTGCACCGCCTCTTCTGCTACCACACTGTAAGGCTGGTTGTTGCGGTCCATGCCGTGAAAGCGAGGCTTCAGCATGCGGTTTGTATCTACAATTTCACCCTCCACCGCCATCGGTGGCATGTCTTTATCGGAGAAGACAATTTGCAGGCGCTTTTCTTCCGGCACTACGAACGGCCATATCATCAGCACCGCCACAAGCAGCAGTGCCAGCACCAGCACGATGCGCTTGGTGAGGTTTACCAATATTTTATGAAGGGAGAGAAAACCTAAAATGTTGCTGTCATGCCGACGGCGCACCCATTCGTCCATCAAACGGACAGTGGATTTTTTTTCTGTGCCCTCTGCCGAAGGAGGCTCAAGCGGCGCAGTGCTCATGCTGCTCCCGCTTTCAGCAAGTCATGGATGTGGATAATGCCGAGCAGTGTATCGCCCTCAACCACAAACAGGCTGGTGATGGATTTTTTATTCATCACCGCTACGGCTTCTTCTGCCAGCGCGTTCGGGCGGATGCACACAGGTTTTGCCGTCATTACTTTTTCGGCTTTTTGGCGGATGATGTTGTCACCCATGTGGCGGCGCAAATCACCATCGGTGATGATGCCAATCAATTTGCCTTTTGCATCCACCACTGCGGTGCAGCCAAGGCGCTTTGAGGTAATTTCAAGCAACGCCTCTGACATCGGGGCTGAAGCTTTCACCACGGGCAGCGCTTTGCCCGCACGCATTAAATCTTTCACTTTGGTGAGCTTGCTGCCCAGCTTGCCGCCGGGGTGGAATACTTTAAAATCGTCCTTCCCGAAACCACGGCGCTCCAGCAGCGCCATTGCCACCGCATCGCCCCACACCAGCATCATGGTGGTGGAAGTCGTCGGCGCACCTAGCGGCGATGCTTCCGGAATTTCCGGCAGCACGAAAGCAATGTCTGCCGCATCCACCAGCGAGGAAGTTTTGCGGCGTACCACGCCAATGAGTGGGATAGAAAAACGTTTGGTGTAAGTGATGATGTCTTTTAGCTCCGCCGTTTCGCCGGAGTTTGAAAGCAGGATCACCGCATCGTCCTTTGTAATCATGCCGAGGTCGCCGTGGCTCGCTTCACCCGGATGCACGAAATGCGCAGGCGTACCCGTGGAAGCAAGCGTGGCAGCAATTTTACGCGCAATGTGACCGCTTTTGCCCATGCCACTGATGATAACGCGACCCTTAAGGTTCGCGATAATATCCACCGCTTTAATAAAGCGATTATCGAGCGCAAGCTCTAAAGCGCGAATGCCTTCAATTGCTGTTTCCAGCACATTGATGGCCACTTTAATATCGCGGTTTGCAGACACTGTTTTGGCTTGCGTTTTTTTTGCCATAACTCTACGCGTGCGAGAAGATATCGTGATCTTGCCAGCCCGCCATGTCGAGCGCCACGCGCGCCGGAAGGAAGGTGAAGCAAGCTTTTGCCAGCTCGGTGCGGCCTGTGTCTTTCAGCATCGCTTCCAGCTTGGCTTTGAGTTCATGCAAATACAGCACGTCAGACGCAGCGTATTTCACCTGCTCTTCGGTTAAACTATCGGAGCCCCAGTAAGACGATTGTTGCTGCTTGGAAAGTTCAAAGTTCAGAAACTCACGGCACAAATCTTTAAGGCCGTGCTTATCCGTGTAGGTGCGCACCAGCTTGGAAGCAATCTTCGTGCAGTAGACAGAGTTCTTCAGTTCCACATCGAGGTAAATTTTAAGCGCGGCAAGGTCGAAGCGGGCATAATGAAAAATCTTGGTGCCTTTGCTTTCACGCAGCAGCTTGCGCAAATTCGGCGCATCGTATTTCGGCTCAGGGAAGTGCACCAGATGCGCGTTACCATCCCCATTTGAAATCTGTACCACGCACAGACGGTCGCGCGACAGGTTCAAACCCAGCGTTTCAGTATCAATCGCCAAGTCACCTGCAAGGCTAAGGCCAGCCGGTAGGTCATAGGTATACAGATGGTTCACCACGGGTAGCACCCCTTCACGTGTTTAATAGCTTGTTTTGCCAGTAATTTATATCATTTGCGGTGCTTTGAGTAGCTCTTTTTGCTGCCGCAAACCTATCGCTTTGCAAATGGGTTTATTTTCTTTATAAATGGCGGCTGGTTAATGCTGATAAGGGATGCCCATGGCAGAACGTAAAATCATCACGATTATCGGCGGCAGCGGCTTTGTGGGCGGCTATGTGGCCAATGCGCTCGCCAAAGCCGGACATCTGGTCAATATCGCCTCGCGTTACCCTGAAAAAGCCCTGTTTGCCAAAACCGCCGGCATGGTAGGGCAAGTGAGCCTTGTGAAGTGCAACGTCCGCAAGCCAGACTCCATCAAAGCAGCAATCACCAACTCCGATGTTGTGGTAAACCTGACAGGCATTTTGTTCCAAAGCGGCAAGCAGCGTTTCGGCGCGGTGCACGCCAAGGGCGCTGAAACCGTGGCGCAAGAGGCCAAAAAAGCAGGCGTGAAGCAGTTTATTCATGTATCTGCCCTTGGGGTAGATAAAGCTGTGCTTTCAAACTATGCCCGCACCAAACTGAATGGTGAAAAGGCCGTGCTGGCCGCATTCCCTAGTGCTGTTATTGTTCGCCCGAGCGTTATTTTTGGCGCGGAAGACCAGTTCTTCAACCGCTTTGCCAAAATGGCCGCCATCGCGCCTGCCCTACCTTTAATTGGCGGCGGAAAAACAAAATTCCAACCTGTGTATGTGAATGATGTCGCGGAAGCCATTGTGCGGATTATTGAAAATGACGGGTATGAAGGCGCAATATTCGAGCTGGGTGGCGGCAAAGTGTATAGCTTCCGTGAGTTGATGGAGTTTGTGTTGAAGGTCACTGGCCGCAAACGCTTTTTGGTATCTATCCCCATTCCATTTGCCAAATATGCCATCGCAGGGCCAAGTGAGTTATTGCCCAAACCTCCTCTGACGCGTGACCAAGTGACCCTTTTGCAATATGATAACGTGGTGAGCGACAACGCCCAATACACGTTCAAAACACTTGGTATTAAACCTTCCAAGGCGGAAGACATCGCCCCGAAATATCTCGAACGCTACAAGTGTGTTTAAATGCAGGCCGCGCCGCATCTGCCCCTTAACCTCGCACCTATTTCAAGCGCCGCACAGGAATTAGCATCAAACCCCGCACATAGCGTGTGGGTGAGCGCTTCTGCCGGAACAGGCAAAACCAAAGTGCTGACCGAGCGCGTGCTGCGCCTGCTGCTGGAAGGCACCGCGCCAGAAGAAATCCTCTGCATCACCTTCACCAAAGCCGCAGCCGCTGAAATGGCCCTGCGCGTGCATAACGAGCTCGCACGGTGGGTGATAATGAACGACGATGCCTTGGCGGAAACGCTTAAGAAGCTGACATCTACACCACCCAGCACTGCGCATCTCAGCACCGCACGCAAACTTTTTGCCAAGGTGGTGGATAATCCGGAAAGCCTTAAAATTCTTACCATTCACTCTTTCTGCCAATCACTGCTGAAGCGCTTCCCGCTTGAGGCAGGGTTAGCACCGCATTTTTCTGTGGCAGAGGACGACCGCACCCGCGCAATGCTGGAAGAAGCCCGCCTGAGGCTTATCACGGGCGGCAGCAGCTTTTTGCCGCAGCAAAAACACGAACGTATCGCGGTAGCGCTTCGGCATATCGCGCAGAATGTGGGCGATAAAAGCTTCAACGAGGTGCTACAGGAAATCATTAACCAACGTGGCAAGCTCGCAGAGCAAATTAAAGTACATGGCAGCGCTGATGCTTTCGTAAGAAATGTGTATGGCGCCCTCGGCGCGAAGCCGGAAGATAATGTGAATACGTTGTTACTTGCCGCCTGCAAAGACGATGCATTTGATGCCAAAAATCTGCGCCGCTTGGCCGGCACACTGCGGGATGGAAAAAATGACACCGACCGCAACAATGCTCCCGTTATTTTTTCGTTTCTGGAAAGCACGCCTGAAAAACGCACCTTCATTTTTGATAAGGCCTATGCCTCGGTTTTCATCACCGCGAGCGGCGAAGAGAAAAAACTAAAAAGCGTTATTACAGAAAAAACACAACCATACCTGCCCGATGCAGCAGACATCGTGCATGCCGAACAGCGCCGCATTTTAAAAGTGCTGGATTACTGCGCCAACATCACCACCGCGCAGCTGACTGAAAGCATGATTCACGTGAGTGAAGGGCTGATGGAGCTGTACGCGTTCTTAAAGAAAAGCCAATGCCTGCTGGATTTTGATGACCTGATTAAAAGCGCGGCAAACCTTTTAGAAAAAAGCGAATCTGCCCCGTGGATACGCTTCAAGCTGGATGGCGGCATCAACCACGTGCTGGTAGATGAAGCGCAGGATACATCGCCCCTGCAATGGCAGATTTTAAAAGCACTGTGCGAAGAGTTTTTCAGTGGCGAAAGCAGCAGCGCCACCACCCGCACCTTGTTTGTGGTGGGTGACGAAAAGCAATCCATCTACAGTTTTCAGGGCGCTGATGTCAGTGGCTTTAACGCCATGCACACCATGCTGAAGAAAAAAGCCAAAGAGGCAAAACAGCCGTGGCACTCGGTTTCGCTCGATAAATCTTTCCGCTCAGTAAAAGCCGTACTGGATGTGGTGGATGCTGTGTTTAAGGATGATGCCCTCGCACGCGCTGTCACTTCCGACGCTTACATTCCACATGAAGCGCACCGCCTTGGCCATGCCGGAAGAGTGGAGCTATGGCCCGCACTGACCAAACCAAAGCAAAATGAAAAAGAATTCTGGCCCCTGCCCGACCACTACCGCACCAAGGAAGACCCTGCGGTTCGGCTGGCAGATACGATTGCCTTACAGATTCAGCATTGGCTGGAATCAGGTCGCATACTGCCCGCCAAGGGGCGCGCTGTGGCGGCGGGCGACATTATGATCCTTATCCAGCAGCGTAATGAATTTGTGGAAACGCTAATTCACGCACTCAAGCGGCACAACGTGCCCGTGGCAGGCGTGGACCGCCTGAAGCTCACCGAACATATCGCCATTATGGATTTGATGGCGCTGGGGCATTTTGCACTGCTGCCGGACGATGATTACACCCTCGCCTGCCTGCTGAAAAGCCCGCTCTTTGGCTTCAGTGAGGAGCAGCTTTTTGAACTGGCCTACGGGCGCGATAAGCAAAGCCTTTGGGAGCGTTTAAAGCAGTCCGCTGACAAAAGTGAAACCCACCATCACGCCTGCGAGCAACTTTCCGCCACGCTCGCGGCAGCAGATTACATGACGCCGTTTGCTTTCTTTTCAAAAGCGCTGGATGCCGAAGGTGGGCGCAGCCGCTTCATTAGCCGCATGGGCACCGAAGTGAATGACCCTATTGATGAGTTTTTAAACCTAAGCCTCAGCTATGCCAGCCAATACACCGCATCGCTGCAGCACTTCCTGCACTGGCTGGTGACAAGCGACATTGTGATTAAGCGCAACATGGAACATACACGCAGCGAAGTGCGGGTGATGACCGTGCACGCCGCCAAAGGCTTACAGGCACCGATTGTGATTCTGCCTGACACCACGCGCACCAAGGGCACGGGTAAAGTAAAATTCCTATGGAACAATGACGGGCTGGTTTTCTGGCCCGGCCGCGCGGAAAATTATAGCCATTACACAGACGCGCTGAAGATTAAACAAAAGGCTGATATGGATGAAGAAGCCGCCCGCTTGCTGTATGTGGCGCTCACCCGCGCAGAGGATGAATTGTATATTTGTGGCCACCATTTACAGAAGATGCAGGGCGACTGCTGGCATCAATTATTGTGGAATGCGGTAAGCACAATGGAAGGTGCAAAAGAAACAATATTTCCACTCCTGCCAGAAGAAAATAACAAAGGCTTTGTGGTGGAGTGCCCGCAAACAGTGAAAGCAGATGCCAAGCAAAAACAGCCTGTGGCAGACGCGCCTGTAACGCTGCCACACTTCATGCTTAAAGAAGCCGCTAAAGAAGAAGTCCGCATCTATCAATCTCCTTCGCGCATGGCAGGAACAGAAGGCGGCGAGCACTCACCCGCCAGCGGGCAGATGGCGCGCGCGCGCGGTGTGGCCATCCACCGCCTGCTGGAGTTACTACCCACCGTGCCAGAGGCAGAGTGGCAGAAAGCCGCCGAACGCATCGTGGTAGGCATCAAAGATGTTCAGGATAAAAGCAGCCTTATCGCTGAAACAGTGGCGGTGATGCGCCATCAAGACTTCAAGGCCTTATTTTTAGAAAACTCCCGTGCCGAAGTTTCGCTGGCGGGGCAGATTGGTGGCAAATATTACGCCGGTCAGATAGACCGCATCACTATTACCGAAAATGAGATTTTCCTAATCGACTATAAAACCAACGTGAACCCACCGAAAACAACAGCAGAGGTATCGGAAGCTTATTTAAGCCAAATGGCTGTTTATGCTACGTTATTACAGGAAATATACCCGAACAAAATCATCCGCGCCGCTTTGCTATGGATCCAAACTCCTCACCTAATGCCACTAGAGAATGAAATTTTACTAAAACACTTGCCCTAAGGCTGCTTGACTTGGCGCTTTTCCATACTACATAATAGCTGTCACCAATAATTACGGAGGTCCCTGTGGCTTTAGCGACAACTGATAAGAATTTTGAAAAAGATGTATTGAAATCTGAGCTGCCCGTGCTGGTGGATTTCTGGGCAGAATGGTGCGGCCCTTGCCGCCAGCTGATGCCGCATGTGGAAGAACTCGCCAAGCAAATGGGCGACAAGGTGAAAGTGGTGAAGGTCAATATCGACGAAAACCCAGACACCCCGACCAGCTATGGCGTGCGCGGTATTCCGACGCTTATCGTATTCAAAGATGGTAAGCCAGTGGCAACTAAAGTTGGCTCACTACCAAAGACCAGCCTGTTTGAGTGGGTGCAGTCCATCGTGGCAGCATAAGTCGCAATGAACATTGCTAACAAAAAGGAAGCGCTGTACTACAGCAATCATTCCTAAAACTATCATCGCAAGTGCAAAAGTATGCACGGAAATAAGAAACCAAAAGATTTTTGGTTCTTTTTCACGTGTATAAGAGCGGGAACTTTTACCGCGTGCAGTGCCAGTTTTTAATTCGTGGTATATGCACCATGAAACATAGGCGGCTCCGGACACACCAAGTAGAAGAAAGAGTAAAGCTTTTACTATCTCCACGTTACTTCTTATCAACCATCATGTTACGCGTGGCGGATGGCAGGGAAAGCGTGATGCCATGGAGCGCATCAGACACTTTAATCTGGCAGCCAAGGCGCGAGGTGTGCGTGAGGCCGAAGGCGAGATCGAGCATGTCTTCTTCATCTTCAGAAGCGGGCGCGAGTTTATCGAAATATTCTTCGTCCACAATCACGTGGCAGGTGGAACAGGCCAGCGAGCCTTCGCAAGCACCTTCCAGCGAAATTTTATTCTGGTGCGCTACTTCAAGGATGGAAATGCCAACCGGCGCTTCAATTTCCCTTACCTCGCCCGTAGGCAGTTTAAAAATCACTTTTGGCATGAGCACTCTCCCGTTACTGTGATGCCGTTTTTTTATCACCCGTCATCTGCCCCTCTACGGCAGAAACGGATTTGCCTTTCATGGCCTGCGTCAAAGCACGGTTCACGCGCTTATCGGCAAAATCTTCTGCCACTTTCTCAAGCTCGCGCAGCTCGATATCAATCGTATCGCGGTCGGTACCCTGCATGGCTTTTTTAAGCACCACTATCTGGGCCTCTATCTTTTCGCGGCTGCTGTTATCCAACAAATCACCATCCTTTGCAATAGCAGATTCCACCGTGCGACACATTACATCGGCTTCCACCCGTGCTTCCACAAGCAAACGTTCACGTATATCCTCGCGGGCATTATCAATGCTTTCACGCAGCATCTGTTCAATTTTCTCAACCGGAAGGCCATAAGAAGGCTTCACTTCAATCTGCTGCTCAACACCCGTCGTTTCCTCGCGGGCAGAGACTTTCAGTAAGCCATCCGCATCAATGGTGAAGGTAATTTTTATTTTGGGAATACCCGCAGGCATTGGCGGAATCCCTTTCAGCTCAAACTGTGCCAACGAGCGGCATTGGCTCACCATTTCGCGTTCGCCCTGCAAAATGTGAATCATCATGCCGGACTGGCCGTCTTCATACGTCGTGAATTCCTGCGCGCGTGCAACCGGAATGGGTGTGTTGCGGTGAATGATTTTTTCAACGAGTTTGCCCATCGTTTCAATACCGAGTGACAGTGGTGTTACATCGAGTAGCAAAGTGTCACCCCCACGTGTTAGGGCTTCAGCCTGTACGGCCGCGCCAAGTGCCACGACTTTATCGGGGTCTACGTCCGCATACAGCTCTGACTTAAAGAATTCTGCAACCTTGCTGCGCACAAGCGGCACACGGGTGGAGCCACCCACCATCACCACACCGTTGATTTCGGAATTTGAAAGGTTTGCATCTTCCATCACCTCGCGGCAGATGGAAATGGTGCGCGATACTTTCTGGGAAATCAGTTTTTCCAGCGTGGCTTTATCTAAGGTGATGGCAAATGTTTTACCCTTGCAGTCAAACGCCATGCGGGTGCTGTTTTCCTGTGTGAGCTCTTCTTTTACTTTGCGTGCCACGACCAAAAGCTGCGCAAGCTGGCGCGGATTGAGTTTCTCGGTAAGGCCGGAGGCAGACACAAAATGCTCGGCAATCACATCGTCAAAATCATCGCCACCGAGCGCAGCATCGCCGCCTGTGGCAAGTACTTTGAAAACGCCTTTTTCCATTTTAAGCAGCGAGATGTCAAACGTGCCACCGCCTAAGTCGTAAACGGCATACACGCCTTCAGCAGCATTATCGAGGCCATAGGCCAAAGCCGCAGCGGTTGGCTCATTCAACAGGCGCAACACTTCAATGCCTGCTAAACGGGCTGCATCTTTTGTGGCCGTACGGGCTGCATCGTCAAAATAAGCAGGAACAGTAATCACCGCTTTTGTTACCTCATGCTCGAGTGCATGTTCCGCACGTGCTTTAAGAGACTTCAGAATCTCGGCAGAAATCTCAACCGGCGTAACGCTACGGCCCGCCAGCATGAGCGACACCATACCGCCGGACTTATCATCAATCTCATATGGCAGCGTGCCCGCGATTTCTTTTAGGTCTTCTTTACCACGCCCCATAAGGCGCTTGATGGAGCTAACGACGTGCACACTCTCTTCACCCAGCAACGCGGCAGCATCCTGCCCCACGATGATAGAGCCATCCTTGCCATAGGCCACGATAGACGGCAGCAGCGCGCGCTCACGCACATCGCGAATCACCTGCCGCGTACCTTTGTCAGAAATCGCCACCAGCGAATTGGTCGTACCAAGGTCGATGCCCACCGCAAGTGTTTCCTCGTGCGGCATGGGTGACTGGCCTGGTTCATGTATCTGCAGGTAGTTCACCATTAATGTTCCAACTTCCGGCGCTTTAAGCGCGCTTCTTCCAAAAATCTCTTAATGTATTTAAGGCGCATCACCTGCTGCACTACCACTTTATCATTATGCTCATCGAATGCCTTTGAAAGGGCTGCGATGCAGGCACCCATATCCTTCTGCATATCTTTTTCAAGCAAGGAGATGGTGCCAACATCTTCTGCCTCCATCAGCTGGGCGCGTTCTTCCATCACGCGCATGAGCAGTGTTTCATCCGGCCTTATAGCCTTCCGGCTGTCGGTAAGGTCTACGCCTTTTAGCGTGAGGAGATATTCCGCCCGTTGCAGCGGGTCTTTTAATGTTTCATACGCTGCGTTGATATCGGTAGCCATTTGCAGCGCCAGCATACGCTCGCGCTCGGGCTTCATCAGATACATATCGGGGTGATAGCGCTGCTGCTTTTCAATATAACGCTGCTCGAGTTCCTGCGCGTCGATATCAAAAGACGGAATCATGTCTAGAATTGAAAAATAAGATTCCACCATAACATGAGTGCCTTGCTTAAACGTGAAACGATTCACCACACCCGCAACGACCTTTTTCGTTGGGGTTGACGAATACAAAGCCGGATTTGAATTTATCCTGCTTAAAATCCATCGTAGTGCCAATCAGATATAAAATAGCCTTGGGATCAATCAGCACCTTCACGCCTTTTTCATCAATCACTTCTTCGAACTTACGCACGTCGTCAGCATACTCGATGGTGTAGGCAAGGCCTGAACAGCCCCCGCTGCGCACGCCCACGCGCACACCGAGGGATTCTTTCCCACGGCTAGCCAACAGATTTTTAATCTGTTCGGCAGCGGCATCAGTGAGGTTGACGGGTGCGGCAGGCATGGCTTTAATCCTATTGCTCGTGCTTTTTGCGGTAATCTGCCACAGCGGCCTTGATGGCATCTTCTGCCAACACCGAACAATGGATTTTTACCGGCGGCAGAGAAAGATGCTCTGCAATCTGGTTGTTTTTAATGGTTTCCGCTTCATCCAGCGTTTTGCCTTTAATCCATTCCGTCGCAAGCGAGCTGGAGGCAATGGCAGAACCGCAGCCGAAAGTTTTGAACTTGGCGTCTTGAATGACGCCATCTTTCACCTGAATCTGCAGTTTCATTACGTCGCCGCAAGCAGGCGCACCCACAAGGCCGGTGCCTACTTCTGGATTTTCTTTATCAAGCGAGCCCACGTTGCGCGGGTTCTCGTAGTGGTCGATTACTTTATTGCTGTAAGCCATAATTTTCCCTCTTATTGCCTAACGTTCTTGTAAAAAATTTAATGCCCCACCCACTCAATTTTTGAGATGTCGATGCCTTCCTGCACCATTTCCCACAGCGGGCTCATTTCACGCAGTCGCTGCACATTGTTCTTCACAACGCTCACGGCATAATCAATTTCTGCTTCCGTGGTAAAGCGGCCAAAACCAAAGCGGATCGAAGTGTGCGCCATGTCTTCAGTTACACCCAGTGCGCGCAGCACATAAGAAGGCTCAAGGCTGGCTGACGTGCACGCCGAGCCGCTGGAAACCGCAAGGTCACGAATCGCCATAATCATCGATTCACCTTCCACATAGGCGAAGCTTAAATTCAGATTGCCCGGAATGCGGTGCTCTTTATCACCATTTAAATACACTTCCGGAATCGCCTTGGTGATGGCGTTATAAAATTTTTCGCTGAGCGCGTGGATACGTTCATTTTCTGACTTCATTTCTTGCTGAGCGATGTGTGCGGCTTCGCCAAAACCAACCACCAGCGGGGTCGGCAAGGTGCCAGAGCGGAAGCCACGTTCCTGCCCACCACCTTTAATGATGGGGTTTAAGCGCACGCGCGGACGACGACGCACAAACAGCGCGCCCACACCCCTTGGGCCATAAATTTTGTGACCAGAGATGCTCATCAGGTCGATGTTCATTTCTTCGACATCGAGCGGAATTTTACCAAACGCCTGCGCAGCATCCGTGTGGAAAAACACCCCATGCTCGCGGCAAATTTTACCAATTTCTTTTAACGGCTGAATCACGCCGATTTCGTTATTCACCGCCATAACAGAGACGAGCAGCGTTTTGTCGGTGATGGCTTTTTTTAGCACTTCCAAATCAAGCAGGCCGTTTTTTTGCACGGGCAGATACGTGACTTTAAAGCCTTCTTCCACTTCCAAGTGACGGCAGGTGTCGAGCACGCATTTGTGCTCGGTGACCACGGTGATGATGTGGTTTTTCTTATCCTTATAAAAATGCGCCGCACCCTGAATGGCAAGGTTATTGGATTCCGTCGCGCCGGATGTAAAGATGATTTCCTTCGGATTCGCTTTAATGAGCGAAGCCACCTGCTCACGTGCTTTTTCTACCGCCTCTTCCGCTTCCCAGCCATAGCTGTGGCTGCGCGAGTGTGGGTTGCCGAACTTGGTGGTGAAATATGGCATCATGGCTTCGAGCACGCGCGGATCCATCGGCGTGGTCGCCTGATAGTCTAGATACACTGGCAATTTCATGTTCGTGTTTGACATTATCACCCTCTTTAAGCCGCCTTCGGCTTTTTGTTATTAGCTTTTGTATAAATCTTTTTCCACGCCGCGATAAAAGCCGCGACGTCGTTTTCCGTTGTGTTAGCACCAATGCTGACGCGTATCACTGAAGAAGCCGTCTCCGCCGGAACACCCATAGCGCGCAGTACGTGCGATACTTCCACCTTGCCAGACGAACAGGCAGAGCCTGCACTAACGGCAATGTTTTCTAAATCAAACGCGATAAGCTGCGTTTCGTTATGCATGCCTGGCATGGAAATGCTGCTGGTGTTCGGTAGGCGGGCAACGTCGCGGCCGATGATGGCAGCATCAGAAGCAGCGCTTAAAATCTCAGCTTCTAGCGCGTCACGCAGCGCGGCAATTTTTGCCATCGCAGTTACCTGCTGCGAAGCTAATGCAGCGGCAACGCCAAAGCCTGCAATCGCCGGAACATTTTCAGTGCCCGCACGGAAACCAAACTCCTGACCGCCACCGAATGTGACAGCCTGCAGCGGCACACCTTTTTTCACTACCAGCGCAGCAGCACCCAGTGCTCCGCCAAATTTATGAGCGGAGACCGTGAGCATATCCACATTCAGCGCCTGAATATCAACAGGCAATTTACCAAAGCCCTGAACGGTATCGCAATGCACATAACCACCATGAGCGTATACAAGCTGTGCCACTTCCTGAATCGGCTGAAGGATGCCGGTTTCGTTATTCGCAAGCTGCACAGAAACCAATGCCTTGCTGCCGGCATTATCTTCGAGCAGGCGACGCAGCGCATCAAGGCGGATAATGCCTTTTTCATCGACCGGGCAAACGATAGACTGGCCATAGGCCTTCAGCACACTGGCATGTTCCACCGCAGACACGATACGCACGACCTGTTTACCAAAGCCTTGCAGAGCGAGGTTGTTCGCCTCGGTGCCGCTGGAGGTAAAGATAATATGGTAGGCATCGCTAGCACCCACTAACGTGCGCACACTGGCGCGGGCATCTTCTACTATCTTATGCGCCGCACGGCCAAACCCATGCACCGAAGATGGATTGCTCGGCAACTGCATGGCTTGCGCAACAGCCTGCGCCACTTCCGGCCTGACGGGTGCGGTGGCGTTGTAATCTAAGTATATGGCAGTTTGGTTTTTCATTGCCTGTAACTCTATGCCTGTACCCGCTGCGTGAAGCAGGAATTGCCATGCACCGCGGCGCCACCATTGGTAGCTGCTATGTTTTCCAGCCCGATGATTTGCTTATCTTTCACACGGCGCTGGCATACGTCTTCCAGCGACACAGAACGCAGGTAAGCGAATATCTGATTGCCGAGACCATCCCACAAATCATGCGTAAGGCAGCGTACTTTGGTGGAGAGGCAGCCTTTGCCGGGATTATGGTTACAGCGCGTCATTTTAATCGGCTCATCCACCGCCACGATGATTTCAGAAATAAAGGTTTCTGCTGGCGTGCGGGTCAGCATGTAACCGCCACCCGGACCGCGGAATGCTTTTACGAGGCCATCTTTTTTCAGACGGGAGAAAATTTGCTCTAAGTAGGTGAGCGCAATTTCCTGACGCTCGGCGATATCCGCCAGCACCACGGGCTTTTCGCCGCTATGCGTGGCTAAATCCACCATCGCCATTACTGCGTAACGTCCTTTGGTTGTTAGCATCATGAGCGCTTCTCCCATTTGTTAGCTGTGTGTTCGATATCGTCTTCATTGGATTCAAGCGTTTTCATTTTCTTGGTCAGCGTTTCAACCTGCTTGATGAGGTTGTCGATCGCAAGCTGGCGTGAATCCACGCCGCTTTCTGCCGCCGTGCCATAGGCCGCAAACTCTTTGTCTTCTGACTTCTTGGATTTTTTCACCACTTCGCGGGCAGGAATCCCCACCATGGTGGCGTTCTTGGCGACGTCGCGAACCACCACCGCGTTTGAGCCAATGCGCGCACCATCGCCCACTTTAATGGGGCCGAGCAACTGCGCACCGGAGCCAACAATCACGTTATTACCAATTTGCGGATGGCGCAGCGCGCCCTTCTTTTCATTACCCGGAGCCACACCACCCAGCGTGACGCCGTGATAAATAGTCACGTCGTTACCGATTTTCGCGGTTTCGCCAATCACCACT
Organism: Rickettsiales bacterium; assembly: GCA_044356525.1. Taxonomy (GTDB): domain Bacteria; phylum Pseudomonadota; class Alphaproteobacteria; order Rickettsiales; family RGZB01; genus CAYXPR01. The sequence goes on along the minus strand of JBIKVZ010000002.1, from coordinate 338,466 downwards.
CCCATGCCGTGGTCAATAAAGAAGCGTCGACCGATTTTAGCCCCTGGGTGAATTTCAACACCTGTGATAAAGCGTGCAAACTGTGAAAGCACGCGTGCCACTAATTTCCAGCGCCACTGCCACAAACGGTGCGACACACGGTAGATCAATACCGCGTGAAAACCGGGATAGCACAGCACGACCTCAATGCGAGATTTTGCCGCTGGGTCGCGGTCAAAGAAGGAATCAATCTCTTCTAACAGTCGCTTAAACATCTTCAAAACCAGAATTTCCTTTACATCCGTGGGGGTGATGGCTATAAAATGCCGCTCGCTGTACAGAGCACCCCCATGAAACTATTCCCATAGCGGTGTGTGTACAATTACCAAGTATTTTAGTCAAGTATCTTTATTAAGATATTGAATATGTTGACTTTTTAAACCATCTTGAAGGTGAGTTTATTCATGCCCGAGATTATCATTACCGGCTCTGAAGGCCGCTTAGAAGCCCGCTACCACCAAAGCCCGCATAAAAATGCCCCCGCAGCATTGATTCTGCACCCCCACCCGAAACACGGTGGCACCATGAACAATAAGGTGGTGTATAACCTGTTCCACATGTTCGTGAAGAACGGTTTTTCGGTGCTTCGCTTCAATTTCCGCGGCGTAGGCCGCTCACAAGGCCAGTTTGACAATGGTATCGGTGAACTGACCGATGCCGCCGCCGCGCTCGACTGGCTGCAAATGCAAAACCAAGACGCCAGCACCTTCTGGATTGGTGGCTTTTCGTTTGGCTCGTGGATTTCCATGCAGCTGTTGATGCGCCGCCCTGAACTCGACAGCTTCCTGGTAGTTGCCCCGCCAACCAACCTGTATGACTTTTCGTTCCTTTCCCCTTGCCCGGCCTCTGGCCTGATTGTGCAGGGTGACCAAGACAGTATCGTGCCGGAAGAAAGCGTCGCGCAGTTCTCGAAAAAGCTGGGTGCGCAGAAAAGCATCAACGTGGATTATAAAGTGGTGCGCGGTGCCGACCACTTCTTCCGCGATAAGCTGGATGAGATGAACACGGCGTGCGATGACTATATCAATGAGAACATTGATAAGTTTATACGGCGTCCGCGTGTAAAGCCTGATAGAAGGCGCCGCCAGTTACCGCACGGCTAACACCGGTTGTGGTGGGCAGCGAAAGCGGCATTTTATTCAAAGAACGAACAGCCAAAAAGGCAAATGCCTGCGCTTCAAGCGCGTCCCCATTCAAGGCGAGCACTTCAATCGCATCCACCTCACCGGGTAGATATTCCTTCAGCTTTGCCATAATCACCTGATTAAAGCGGCTGCCGCCGGTCACGTACCAACGCTTCGGCTTTTCAGGAAAATACTTACAGCCATGATACACCGCGCGCGCCGTGAAGGCCGCGAGAGTGGCTGCGCCGTCCTCCACCGAAAGGCGGCCAATATTGCTTTCGCCCTCAATATGGCGCATGAAATTTTGTTTGAATCTGTCCCTGTCGAGCGACTTGGGCGGCTGCTGATTGAAGAACGGATCTTCGAGCAACGCCTCTAGAATTTCACCATTGATGCGGCCTGACTGCGCCGTGCGACCACCTTCATCGAAGCGCTTGCCCGTGTGTTGCAGCATCCAATCATCCAGCAATGCACCGCCGGGGCCGGTATCAAATGCGAGAATGTAAGGCTCAGAATTTTTCTCGGCCTTGCCGACATACGTTACGTTCGCCACACCGCCGATATTCAAAACAGCCACCGGTTTTTCGACTTCACTCATTAACGCCGCATGGAACAGCGGCACGAGCGGCGCGCCCTGCCCGCCTGCCCGCATATCCGCCGAGCGGAAGTCATTCACCACGTTAATGCCCGTAAGTTGCGCAAGAAGCGCGCCGTCGCCAATCTGCCATGTGGTGCCTTCTTCGGGGCGGTGTTGAATGGTTTGGCCGTGAAAGCCGATCACATCAATCTGCCGCGGAGAAAAGCCGGAACGCTTGATCAACTCTTTCACCGCGTCAGCATGCGCCACGGTCATCTCGCGTTCAATGTCAGGAATTGCATCTTTGTTTTTGCCACCAAAGCAGCTGCGCATTTTGGCGCGGAGTTCATCGGTATACGGCACACCTAAACAATGTTCGGTCAGCTCTACGCGCTCACCATCCGTGCGGATAATCGCGGCGTCAATCCCATCCAGCGAGGTGCCGCTCATCAGGCCGAGTGCTGTCAGCATCGAAGGCATTTTCTTTCTAGACCTGCCTGTGTGAACATGTTAGTTTTTCGCGCCATGGGCGCTTATAAGTGCTTATTATAGGCGCATTTTTACGATTATAACAGAAAATTAGCGAAAATTTTTGCAGAACAATATGCCTAATTTTGAGTCACCCTTCCTGAAGGCACTTTCCGCACGTGGATTCATCCACCAGTGCACGGATGATGCTGGGCTAGACGCGCTGCTGAAACAGCAAACGCCTGTGCCTGCCTACATTGGGTTTGACTGTACCGCCCCCAGTTTGCACGTGGGCAGCCTGCTGCAAATTATGGCGCTGCGCTGGCTACAAAAAAACGGGCATAAGCCGATTGTGCTTATGGGCGGCGGCACCACCAAAGTGGGCGACCCCAGCGGCAAGGACGAAAGCCGCAAACTGCTGGATGATGCCGGCATCCAGAAAAATATGGACGGCATTAAAACCGTCTTCTCCAAATTCATCGAGTTTGAAAACAGCTTTGACGCAAAATCGAACAAAGCCTTCATGGTGAATAATGCTGACTGGCTGGATGGCTTAAAGTATATCAAATTCCTCCGCGACTATGGTCGCCATTTTTCAGTGAACCGCATGATGAGCATGGATAGCGTGAAACTGCGCTTGGAGCGTGAACAGCACCTCAGCTTCCTTGAATTCAATTACATGATTCTGCAAGCCTATGACTTCGTGGAACTGAACAAAAAATACCAGTGCCGCTTGCAAATTGGTGGCAGCGACCAGTGGGCAAATATTATTAATGGGCTTGATTTATGGGTTTGCCACACTCATGACAGAATGACTTCAAAGAAAAAGAGGGATTTGGAAATTGATACAAGTGCGCAAGAGATCTCGGGAGAAAACCACAAGATACTTGTAGGCTACATAAAAGATGTAGTTGCCCCTCATATAAACAATAATCACCTCTTCGGCCTCACGACGCCGCTTATCACAACATCCAGCGGCAGCAAGATGGGCAAAACATCAGCCGGAGCCGTGTGGCTGAATGCGGATATGACCAGCCCGTATGATTACTGGCAGTTCTGGCGCAACACGGAAGATGGTGATGTTGGTCGCTTTTTAAGCTTCTTCACCGAACTTTCGGATGCTGAAATTACCGCGCTGAAAGCCTTGCAGGGGGCGGATATCAACAAAGCGAAAATCGTACTCGCCAACGAAGCGACCAAGCTGGCGCATGGCGAAGCCGCCGCCAAAGCCGCCGAAGAAACTGCACGCAAAACCTTCGAACAAGGCGGTGTGGGTGGTGAACTGCCCGTGTTTGAAGTGCCAAGCAGCAAGCTGAAAGAAGGCGTGGAATTGTTTGCGTTGCTGTTTGATGCCAAGCTCGCCACATCAAAAGGCGAAGCGCGCAAACAGGTGCAGCAAGGCGCGGCCTATATTAATGGCGAACAGATTAAAGACGAGAAGTATAAGGTGACGCTCGCAGACGTGAAGGGCGAAGGCATCAAGCTTTCCAAGGGCAAGAAAAACCACGTGCTGGTGAAGGCTGTTTAATTACTCCGCCTTTTTGCCGACTTTTTCTTTTGGCTTTTCTTCCGCAGGCTTTTTATCAGCAGGCTTTTGTGGCACAGCTTTTTCCTCTGGCAATTTTGTATCTTCCGGCAGACCCCACACATTACGCAAAAATCCGGGTGTAAGCATGCTTAATGGGTTCACCTGAATCTCGGGCTTTTCGAACGTGCCGGAAAGTTTATAGCGCGTAGCCACCACACCCTGCCCGCCACCACCCGTAACAATCGTGCCGACCACAGGCACGTTGCCAAGCACGTTACCCAGCATGCGGTTCACCATGAAGGCAGGCACTACATCACCGCGCAACAACACCTGCCCTGTGTGCGTGTTGGTTTCACCCTCTGCCGTTAGGCCGATGGCGTTACCCGCCGCCTTCAACCCTTGGATACTCAGCACCTTGCCGTCGTACGTATATTCACCATCCGCTTTATCAAACACGATGCCCTGCCCGCCGAGCAAATCCGCCATGCCGGTGAGCGAGCCCACGGAAAGCAGTTGTGCCAACACGGGCGCTTTCACCACGCGAAAATCTTTCATGTTAAATTTACCTTTTGAAAGCGCGGCCTCGTTTTTGTCATCCGTGCGCGCGGTGGTTTCAAGCTTGCCTTCGCGGATATGATTCGTGAATGCAAGTCCCGCAAGGAGCGCGCCAGCGTTATCAGACTTCAGCTCCATCACACGCTCGCCATTTTCTTTTTTGTAATCGAGGCTGGCGGTTCCGCTGCCATCTTCCCATGTGCCGCTGATAGCGGCGCTGCTGCACACTTTTATGCCGCAATCGATAAAGCCGTTTACGTTTTTAAGAATGTTACCGCCTGCGAGCGCTAGCTGCTCCAGCTTGCTTTCCACCAACACGCCGAACTCGCGTGGCTTGGAATCCGTCTGCGCCATGTAATGCTCGATAGCGGGGCCAAGGTTTAAACTTTTGCCCATCACCAACAGGCGGTATTTATTCGCTTCGGCAGTGGAAAGATTTGCACTGAAATCATTGCGGCCAAATTTTGCCTCTGAAATATCGAGGCTGCGTGGGAAGCTGCTTGCCGTATCAATCTCACCTTTTACTTTAAGTTTGATAAATTTGCCTGTGAGCATCGCTTCTTCAATCTGCAGGGCGGTGGCGGTTTCATCGCCCTTGAAGAAGATGGCCGCATCTTCACCCACTGGTTTTTCAAACCCAATTTCAGGCACGCTGATTTGGGCAAGCGTGGCATCGGCTTCCACCTGTATCAGCGTATGTTCGCCCTTATTGGTAAGGATGGCCTTTGCGTCCACTTTGCCGGACTTCACATATTGCGCGAGCGGCATACCCATCGCTGCCATCTCGGTGCCATCGGCCTTAAAGCGCACGTCATAACGACTGTCAAACTCAGCTTTCTCACCACTCTGCTCATAATAATTGAGCGCAATCGGCACGCCGCCGAGCTTGGCATCACCACCCACAGACAGGTTCACATTATCCACACTTAGGGTCAGGCTACCGTCTGTTAAATCCACGCCTTTGTTAACGGCGGGGATCGTGATGTTCTGCATTTTAGAAGTCGCGTAGTAATTGATTTGCGACACCAGCAAATCTTTCAGCAGTGGGAATTTAAAGTGGTAGTCCGTTTGGTGCGTGCCCGTCATGCCCGCTACTTCCAGAGGCTTCTTGCTGGTGGCTTTTTGCAGCATGAAGAAGGGCAGTAGGTCTGCCACGCCACCTTCGGTTACGCCATCAATCTCAATTTCTTCATCCCCACGCCCGATATGATAAATACGCACCGTGGTATTCACCACACGTGAACTGGGCATGGTGCCGCCCGTAGCATTTAGCGTCATCGAATTGCCATCAAACTTCGCCACACCTTCCGCATTTTCAACAACAGGCAATGTTTCCAAATACATCACACGGATGCCGGAAAATACCACCTCAGCATCCACCGCTGATTTATCGGGCAACGGTGCGAGGAAGTCATCCGGCCGCATGTGAATATCGGCCTTCGCGCTTTTAATCGTTCCGCCGGAAAGACTGGCAAGCATCCACTCGCGCGGGTCTACTCCCACACCTGGTGGCCAGAAGCGCTTGAGCTGGTCATAAGGCATGTTCGCCAATTCCACATGCGCTTTTAACTCAGGCACCGCAGCATTGTTCTTATAATTTTTATGATTTTGGATAGAGCCTTGGGCAAAAAAGCGCATCACATCGGAATCCATACGCATATCAAGGCTGGCTTTTTTGATGCCCTCTGCGGGATGCAGGTTCAGCACCACCTCGCCACTAAAGTTTGCGCCCAATTTGCGTATCCATTTTTCAGCAGGTATGATGTCAGACATCATTTCAGCAATAAAATCTTTCACGCGGAAGCGTAAGGTAGATTCGCTTGTTTCATACACGCCACCCTCGGCTTCAAGCTTCACCTTCTCACCCCAGAAGTCGACGTCGATGTTCGCCAGAATATCCACACCATCTTTTTCGGGCGTAATAGCGATATTCGCCTTGGGGATTTCCCACACATTTTCCTGCGTGCCGTTATCGATGATAAGCCGCGCACGCTCAAAACCAATGTTCTGCACCGGCACTTGCCGCAACACCACTGCTGCCGTTTTTACGAGCTCAGCCACCGATGTTTGCATCTGCACATAGGAAGATGGCGCTGCCTCGGTGGTTTCCAGTTTTTCAGACGGCGCGACCTTAATGCGGAGCGAAGGGCCAATGAGCCGCGCATCTTTTAACGTGATGTCGCCAAATAAAAGCCGCGTGAGTTTAAGGCTGATTTTAACATCAGGGAATGAGGCAACTTCTTTGCCAGCCGCCTCCGCGATACGGAAGCTGTAAAGGTGGATACCCACCGGTTCACGCCAGCCATCCCACTGTAGCACCGTGTTGCCTACGGTGGCTTTATAGCCAGAACCGCTGGCTTCAAAAGCCGCTTCAACCTGCACGGAAAGATAAGGGATAGAACGCGGTTTTAAATACACCCACGTTAGAAAGCCGATAAAATTCACCAGCGCGGCGAAAAGGAAAATAGACAGTATGCGGGTGACAATATGCCGCCGCTTTGGTTTTCGCTTTTCTTCATTCATGCTTTATACTTCACAGCACTGACGCCAGATGTTACATCTTTAGGTGCAATATCATAAGCGTTACGCATTATCTTACAAAGAAATAATGAAATTTTTACAGCAGAATCTTGCCCCACTAAGCCCGCCCAAAGCAGCAAATACCAGCCAGCTAGCAACGTATTTGGCGCAGTGGCATGAGTCCGCAAGCACCAAAGAGCCTGAATTTCAGACCTTCATGCAGGCGCTGGCAAAAGATACGACAGGAGAAAAACTTTTAGCCACGCTGTTTGGCAACAGCCCTTACCTTGCGACCCAGGCCATCCGCCACCCGGAAAAAATAAAACTACTGTGTGATGAGGGTTTTGACGCAGCGATTGAGCAGGTTTTTAGCACCTTAAGCGCTGTTGATTTTGCAGGCAGCAAAGATGACATTATGGCGGCCATGCGCCTTGCGCGCGGCGCGGCAGCGCTGGTGATTGCTGTGGCTGATATTTATGCACTCTGGCCGCTGGAAAAAATTACCGGCACGTTAACCAAGCTCGCTGAAACAACGCTAAGCCTTAGCGTGAACCATTTGCTGCTTAAATCGGCACAGGCTGGCAATATTGTATTGAAAGACACGACAAACCCTAGCCTTGATTGTGGCTTGGTTGTGCTCGGCGTGGGTAAGCTCGGCTCGCATGAGCTGAATTATTCCAGCGACATCGACCTGATGTTTTTCTACGACTCCGATAAAGTGCAGTTCAATGGGCGTACCACCGTGGGGCAATTTTTTGTGCGCCTCGCGCAGGATGTTGCAAGCTTAATGCAGGAACGCACGAAAGACGGGTATGTGTTCCGCGTGGATTTACGCTTGCGGCCCGACCCCGGCTCAACACCCGCCGCTATGTCTATCAAGGCCGGGGAATATTATTACGAAACCGTGGGGCAAAACTGGGAACGCGCTGCCATGATAAAAGCCCGCCCCGTGGCGGGTGACCTTGATGCGGGTAAATCTTTTATCCAGTTTTTAGCATCATACATCTGGCGTAAATCACTCGACTTCGCGAGCATTCAGGACATTCACTCCATCAAACGCCAAATCAGCAGCAAGGTTGGTAAACTGCCAGAAGGCCTGCTGGGTTACAACGTGAAGCTAGGGCATGGCGGCATCCGCGAAATTGAATTTTATGCACAAACCCAACAATTGATTTGGGGTGGACGTGAACTGCCGCTCCGCGTGCCAGCCACCTGCGAGGCGCTCGATGTATTGACCAAACTGGGTAAGGTCACGCCAAAGGCTTTTGAAGATCTCACCGAGGCATATCGCTTCTACCGCACGGTGGAGCATCGCCTGCAAATGGTGGCGGACCAGCAAACCCATTCGCTGCCAGAGACGCGGGAAGAGATGGATGTGTTCGCTGTATTTATGGGTTTTGAAAATGGCACAGAATTCGTGAAAGGGATGACGCGCTACCTCACCTGCGTGCAAGGGCATTACGCACGTTTGTTTGAAACATCGCCTTCCCTCGCCAGCGAAGATATTGAAGGCAGCCTTGTGTTCACGGGTATTGAGAACGACCCTGAAACGCTACAAACCATCACGCGCATGGGCTTTCAAAATGCAGTGGCGATTTCTGAAAATATCCGCGGCTGGCACCACGGCCGCGCCCGTGCCATGCGCACCAAACGCGCGCGTGAATTGCTCACTGAATTAACGCCCATGCTGCTGAAAGAACTGGCTGGCACCGCAAACCCCGACCTTGCTTTTACAAAGTTTAATGAATTTCTGTTCCGCCTGCCCGCGGGCGTACAAATCTTTTCGTTGTTCCATGCACAACCGCAACTGCTGGAACTGATTGCTGAAATCATGGGCGGGTATCCTTACATCGCTGAAAATTTAAGCCGCAAACCCGCGCTGCTGGAATATGTACTTTCCTCAGAATTTTTTGACGACCTACCCGAGCCCACACGCCTGAAAGAGAAGCTGGATGCGGCGCTGAAACAAGCGCGGGACTATCAGGACGTACTTGATATCTGCCGCAGTTGGACGCATGACCGCCAGTTCCGCGTAGGTATTCAGTTCATCAAACAAAAGATTGATGCGTTCGAGGCCAGTCTGCATCTCAGCAATATTGCCGACACGGTGCTTTCTATATTACTCCAGCATGTGATGGCAGACTTCGCGCGGCAATATGGCAAAGTCAGCAAAAATTCCTTCGCCGTGATTGCTATGGGCAAGCTCGGCGGCAGGGAGATCACTTTCGCGTCAGACCTCGACCTTGTGTTCGTGTATGACCCTGAAGGGTACCCCAAGGAAAATGCCAGCCTTTCCGCCAGTGAATATTTCATGCGGCTTTCGCGGCGCTTCATCGCCGCCATTACGTCTCTCACACCCGAAGGCACACTCTATGAAGTGGATACGCGCCTGCGCCCCTCAGGCAATGACGGCGCCGTGGCCTGCAGCCTTGAGGCGTTTGACGCCTATTATGCCATCGCCCGCGATGAAAATGCGGCATGGGAATGGGAATATATGGCGCTGACCCGCGCACGGGTGCTAACGGGCGGTAAATCTATTTCGGAAGAAATCGATGCGCTTATCCGCAAAAAACTGACCACCACATGGGATAGCAAGCTGCTGGCAAAAAAGGCCTTTGATATGCGTGAGCGTATTGCTCAATCCAGCAAAAATGTTGAAAATCCTTTAAAAATCAAACAGGTAAGAGGCGGTATTATTGATGTGGAATTCATTGTGCAATATCTGCAACTGGTGCACGCCAACAAAAAACCTGAGGTTTTGAGCCAAAATACGCCTGAAGCCCTGCAAAATCTGGTGACATTGGGGCTAGTGGAAAAGGAAGACGGCCAAGCGCTCATTGATGCCTATGCCCTGTATCACCGCTTGCAGGCCCTGCGCCGCATTACCGGTAACCGCGACCCTGATGAGGCGAATTTAAGCGCCGCCGGACGCGATATTTTAGCACAGGCGGATACCTCAAAAGATTTTGAAACCCTTAAGAAAATGCTTGTGACAAGCCAAAAAAAAGTGCACAACCTGTTTGACAAATTCATTACGTCGCACACGAACCCTTAAACGATAAAAATCTAAGGAGTATCGCATGAGTCAGACCCCTGCAAACAAGAACGCACGCGCCCTTGCTGAAGGCGATTTTGCACCGGACTTTGTGCTCGCGACCGATGGCGGTGGCGAAGTAGACCTTTCTAAACTGCGCGGCAAAAATGTAGTCGTGTATTTTTATCCGAAGGATGACACCCCCGGCTGCACGGTGGAAGCCAAAGATTTCCGTGACCGTAAGGAAGATTTTGACCTCTACAACACCGTGATTATCGGCGTGTCGAAAGACAGCGTGGAAAGCCACAATGCCTTTAAAGATAAGTACTACCTACCATTCGTGCTGGCCGCAGATGAAGATGGCACCGTGGTGGAAGCCTATGACGTGTGCGTCGAAAAAAACATGTATGGCAAAAAATACATGGGCATTCAGCGCGACACTTTCCTGATTAACGAAGAAGGTAAAATTGCCAAAATCTGGCATAAGGTGAAGGTGGATGGCCACGCGGAAGAAGTGTTGGAAGCGGTGAAAGATTTAGAACGTAAGGGATAGTTAACAACATCATGGCGGCGTATCGTTTTCCGTATAAGCACCTGCTCGGGGTTAAAGACCTCACCGCCAAGGATATCACTGCTATTTTAGACTTAGCGGAAGACTATGTGGCCTTAAACCGCCAGAAAGACAAAAAGCGCGCAACTTTGCGCGGTAGCACACTCATCAACTTATTTTTTGAAAATTCCACCCGCACCCGCACCTCGTTCGAGCTGGCAGGCAAGCGCCTTTCGGCAGACGTGATTAACATGCAGGTTGCAACCTCAGCCGTGGAAAAAGGTGAAACGCTGCTCGACACAGCGATGACGCTGAATGCCATGCATCCGGATTTTATCACCGTGCGCCACCCGGAAAGCGGCGCGGTGCAACTTCTTTCACACAAAGTAAAGTGCTCGGTGATTAACGCGGGCGATGGCTGCCACGAACACCCCACACAAGCACTGCTGGATGCACTGACCATCCGCCGCCGCGTAGGCAGAATCAAGGGCCTTAAAATTGCTATCTGCGGCGACATTCTGCACAGCCGCGTGGCGCGCTCGAACATTTATCTGCTCACCACCATGGGTGCAGAAGTACGTATTATCGCCCCGCCAACACTGATGCCACCTTTTGCCGCAACACTCGGCGCCAAGGTGTTTTATTCGATGAAAAAAGGCATCAAAGACGTAGACGTGATTATGATGCTGCGCCTGCAGCGCGAGCGCATGAGCGGAAGCTATGTGCCATCGTTTGCAGAGTACTTCCACTTGTATGGATTGGATTATAAGAAATTGAAACTGGCAAAGCCGGATGTGTTCGTGATGCACCCCGGCCCGATTAACCGCGGCGTTGAAATTGACAGCGAACTAGCCGATGATATCAACCGCAGCGTGATTCTCGACCAAGTGGAAATGGGCGTGGCCGTGCGCCAAGCCATACTGGAACTTTTAGCAACGCATAAGTAAAACTGTAAGTAAGGTATTATGAGCAAAAAACTGAAGCAGGCCTGGAATCTCCCGAAGGAAAAATGGAATAAGTCCCGCCGGACTGCTTACATCAATGCCCGCTTGTTTGACCCAGAAACCAAGCTGGATAAAAAAGGCGCACTGCTCACCGAAGGCTCAAAAATTGCCGACCTCGGCCCGCGCTTGTTTAACGATGGCGTGCCTGAAGGCATCGAAGTGGTGGACTGCAAAGGCCACCTGCTCTGCCCCGGCCTGATTGATTTGCAGGTGCACTTCCGCGAACCGGGTCAGGAACATAAAGAAACCATCGCGACGGGTAGTAAGTCTGCAGCCTCTGGCGGTATCACCACTGTTGTATGCCAGCCCAACACCAAGCCGGTGCTGGATGAAGTACCGATTCTGGAATTCGTGAAAAACCGCGCCCGCGAAACGGCCTATGTGAATATCCGCGCCTATGCCGCCATTTCAAAAGGCATGAAGGGCGAAGCACTCACCGAAATGGGCTTACTTAAAGAAACCGGCATCGTGGTTGGTTTCACCGATGACGGCCTGCCGGTGATGAACAGCTTGCTGATGCGCCGCGCCATGGAATATGCCAGCATGCTTGGCCTGCCTTGTGCGCAGCACGCGGAAGACTTGCACCTTTCAAACGGCGGCTGCATCAACGAAGGTCGTGTTTCCACCGTGCTGGGTGTAACAGGCATTCCGAATGCCTCCGAAGCCATTTGCGTGGAGCGCGACCTGCTGCTGCTGGAACTGACCGGCGGGCATTATCACGTGCTGCATGTTTCCACCCGCCAAGCGGTAGAAGCCATCCGCCGCGCGAAGAAAAAAGGCCTGAACGTAACGGCCGAAGCGGCACCACACCATTTTATGCTGACCGACGAAGCCGTGCTGGAATACAAAACCTTCGCAAAAATGAACCCGCCGCTGCGCTCAGAAGAAGATAGGCTGGCGATTATTGAAGGGCTGGCTGACGGCACGATTGACGCCATCGCCACCGACCATGCCCCGCACGACCAAGAATCGAAGCGTGTGCCGCTTGCCTCTGCCGCTTTCGGCATCGTGGGTGTTGAAACCATGCTGCCGCTTTCGCTGGAACTGGTACACCAGAAGCACCTAACCTTACGCGATGCGATTGGCAAAATGACAAATAAAGCGGCGGACATCATCCACCAGCCTGCCGGACGCCTGAAAAAAGGCCTGCGCGCCGACCTGACGCTGATTGACCTCGACCATAAATGGACCATCGAGCCGGATGATTTTGTCAGCAAATCAAAAAACTCGCCGTTCCAAGGCGTAAAAGCCAAGGGGCGCGCCATTCGCACCGTGGTGCGCGGCCAAACCGTCTACACATTGGGCTGATGCATTTAACGCTTTGAAATGCGTTATTTTTCTGCTAGTTTTGCCGCAAGTTTTGGTGAGCTATGAAACAGACATCGTATAAAATCGCACTTGCAGCCCTTTTGGTTAGCGTTAGCCTGCCTGCGACCACGCATGCCGCCACGCTGAAAGAGGCGCTCGGTCAGGCCTATGCCGCAAACCCATCGCTGCAAGCTGCACGCTCGCAGCTGGAAGCCACCGCAGAAGAATTACCCTCCGCCTATGCCGGATTTTTGCCTAGCGTAAGCGCCAATTATGAGCACGGCCGTGATGAGCAGAAATATGGCAGCCGTACGGACGATAATCAGGTCAGAAACCGCCAGATTCAGGCAACGCAGCCTATCTTCAACGGCTTCGGCAGTGTGGCTGAAGTCAAGCGCGCGCAAAACCTTATTAGCGCCGAGCAACATCGCTTAACGGCCGTGGAACAAGAAGTACTCTCCGATGCCGTTACGGCATATATGGACGTGGTGCGTGCCCAGCGCGTGCTGGAACTGAACTTAAGCAACGTGCAGGTGCTAAGCGAGCAGCTTCAGGCCACCAAAGACCGCTTTGAATTGGGTGAAACCACCCGAACCGACGTGGCGCAGTCTGAAGCCCGCCTCTCCCGCGCCGTATCTGACAAAACCGTAGCTGAAGGCACGCTAGTGGCTGCCAAAGCCAACTACCAGCAAGTGATTGGCACAGAACCGGTGAATGTTTCTATGCCGAACAGCCTGCCTGGCATTCCGGGCACGTTGACGGAATCCATTAACCTTGCGACCGAACACAACCCGAATGTACGTTTTTCGGAATACCGCGCCGATGCCGCGGAAAATGATATTTACATCGCAGGTTCACGTATTCTTCCCTCGGCTAACGTGCAGGCTGTCAAACGCAAGGAAGATGGCCTTGCCAGCTTCTTCGGCAGCACCGAGCGCGAAGTGGACTCTCTGATGTTCAACGTGAACATCCCGCTCTATCAGAGTGGTTCAGAATATGCACAAGTGCGCCAGAACAAACGCACACGCGAGCAGCGCAATAATGAACTACAGGATTCCCGCAACAAGGCGGTAGAACAGGTGACCCGTGCATGGGAAAGCGTGCGTACATCACGCGCCACGATTAAATCTACCACCGATGCCGTAAATGCCGCGCAGATTGCGCTTGAAGGTGTGAAGCAGGAAGCCGAACTTGGCGCCCGCACGGTGCTTGATATTCTGGATGCTGAACAGGAATTGTTCATCACCCGCGTGAATCTTGTTTCCGCGCAGCGCAATGAAGTGATTGCCACGTATACACTGCTGGCGGCGCTGGGTGAGCTAACAGCAGAATCGCAGCAGCTTGACGTGGAGCGCTACGACCAGAATGAATATAAAGACAAAGTGAAATATAAAGTAATTGGTTTTTAACCTGCCTTTTACAAGGACGGTTGTAGGGTGAGGATTTGTTTGTTATGCTGCCTAAAGTAGAGTTGAAAAATTATGGCGGCTGAAGAAAAAGCAACGTCTGAAGAAAAATCGATGGAGGACATTCTTTCCTCCATCCGTGAAATCATTTCGGGTGAAACACCCAAGAACGCGAGCAGTGATGCCATGGCTGATAAAAAGAAAGCACCCGATAAAGCAAAAAAAGACGAAAAGCCCAAGCAAGAAGATGTTTTGGAGCTCACCACGAAAGTGACCGACACCCCACCGCCACCAATCAAAGAAACCCCACCTGCTGCAGAAGCCCCTTCCGCTGCCGGTGACGTGCTGGATAACATTGATGCTGCGTTAGGATCTGAGATGCCACAGGAACAAACACCATCACCCGCCATGCGAGATGAACCCGCTTATGCAGCACCTGCCGCAAGCAGCAGCGAAAGCACCGAGCGCTTGCTTTCACGCCAGAGCGCCGAAGCCGCCGCAGAGTCACTGCGCAACCTTGTAAAAAATATTCCGGCACCGAAAATTGAATCACCTTCCTTCCGCTCCGGCAATACACTGGAAGACATTGTGGCAGAATCCTTAAAGCCGCTGCTCGCGCAGTGGTTGGACCGCAACCTGCCGGTAATTGTGGAACGCATCGTGGAAAAAGAAGTCCGCAAACTCCTGCCAGATAAATAGGCATCGCCATGCCGTTTGTCATCCTTGGCCTCGGCTCCAATCTTGGGGACAGGGACATGTTCTTTGAAACCGCCATCCGCGCACTTGAACAACAACATATTTTAAAAAACATCACACGCTCCGCCGTGTATGAATCTGATGCCTTGATGCCTGAAGGCGCGCCCGAAAGCTGGAACATTCCATTTTTAAATATGGCGATTGGCGGTGAAACATCGCTCGCGCCTTTGGACCTACTGCAAGCCATCAAATCCATTGAAGCTGAAATGGGTCGTAAGCCCGATCATGCTTTTTGGGGCCCGCGCGAAATCGATATTGATATACTAACGTACGAGAATGTGGTGATGGCAGAAGAAGTGCTGCACATCCCTCACCGCGCCATTGCTGAACGCCCTTTTGCGTTATGGCCTTTACTGGATATTTTGCCAAACTGGTCTTTCCCTGATGGGAGAACAGGAGCAGATCTCGCAGCAGCATTCCCTAACCCGATCCCTTGCAATACGCACAAAAAAATCAGCACACAGTGCGTGGGGATTTTAAATATTACGCCGGATTCTTTTTCCGACGGCAATCTATACCTGAAACCAGAAGAAGCCGTGCATCGTGCCCAACAGATGGTGCGTGATGGTGCGAGCGTGATTGATATCGGCGCCGAATCCACCCGCCCCGGTGCAACACCCCTAAGGCCTGATGAAGAATGGCGGCGTTTGAAACCTGTGCTGGAAGCCCTACAAAAATCTGGCCTCCGCGCTGAGATAAGCGTGGATACGCGCCATGCCGGTACCGCTGCAAAAGCACTTGAGCTTGGTGCGGCGTGGATTAATGACGTAAGCGGCCTTAGCACCCCTGCCATGGTGGAATCGATAAAAGGCAGCACCTGCAAGATAGTGCTGATGCATAACCTTGGTGTGCCAGCCAGCAAAGATATTTTGCTACTGGATGACACAGATGTGATTGCAACACTCATCGCATGGTTTAATGAAAAAATAAAACATTGTGAGGATGCTGGCATCAGCCGCTCGCGCCTGATTCTAGACCCCGGCATTGGCTTTGGTAAAACCGCCGAGCAATCGCTGCAATTGATAAAGCGCGTGGGTGAACTCAAAGCCCTCGGCCTGCCGCTTTTATACGGCCATTCCCGCAAATCGTTCCTTGCGATGCTAACACAAAAACCCGCCAGCGAGCGCGATGCAGAAACGGCTCTCATTTCAGGGTATCTTGCCACAAATAAGGTTGATTATGTGCGGGTGCATCATGTAGCACTGAACCGTGAGGCAATTGCAAATCCGAAGAAAGCGCCTGCATGGCTAAGGTAAACATCACACAATTTCCGCCAATGGAAAAAGCACTGGAAGAGGCACGCGCCGCTGGGGCACGCGATGAAGTGCCCGTGGGTGCGGTGGTGGTGGATGCAAAGGGAAATATTATCGCCCGCGCCGGAAACCGCGTGGAAGAATTAAACGACCCTACGGCCCATGCTGAAATTCTGGCGCTAAGACAGGCTTGTGCAACACTCGGCACGCCACGACTTGAGAGCTGCGATTTATATGTGACGCTGGAACCTTGCCCTATGTGTGCACAAGCGATTAGCTTTGCGCGCATCCGCCGTGTGTACTATGGCGCGGCAGATGAAAAAATGGGCGGCGTAGAAAATGGCGCGCGCATTTTTAAGAGCAGCAGCTGCCATCATAAACCAGAGGTGATAGACGGCGTTATGGCCGCGCCATGCCGGGAATTATTGCAGGATTTTTTTAAGAAAAAACGCTAGTAACTAAAAAGAAGATTAGTTCTTTTTGTTCGCCTTCACGCGGGCTTCCAGCTTTTCAATAAAGCCATCCACACCGCCTTGGGAGATCGCGCCGCCAAAGTCAGAGCGCTGCGTGGTGATAAGGCTGATGCCTTCACCAATAATATCCACCAGTTTGTAGCTGCCAGCATTTTCACGCAGGCGGTAATCCACCAGCACTGGTGGGCGGCCATCCGGGTGGACGATTTCCGTCTGCACGAAATATTCGCTGTTCTTGTCAGGACGCACGTTCACGATTTTAATTTTTTCGCCGGTATATTCCTTAAAGCGCGGAATGTAGCTTTGAATCAGGTAGTCTTTATAGAGACCAAGATATTTGGCCTTTTTATCTTCAGAGAGCTTTTTGAAATGCTGGCCCATGGCAAAACGGCCCATCCATGCCGTGTCCACCGACTGTTCAAAAATGCTGACGAGCTTTTTTTCTTTTTCACTTTCGCTGGCTTTGGACTGAATCACGGCCAGTACTTTGTCGCTAAGGCCCTGCACAAAACCACGCGCCGCATCTGCCGAAGCTTCAGCCGGCGTAGCAAGCAGAAGAAGACCTACGCAAATGGAAATAACGAACGTATACATACGAGCGAAAACAGGGGAGATAACGTACTGCATGATTATCGAGCGCCTTTCGGAACGTCATGATGGTTTTTAACCTGTGCCTTGCGGTGCTGGAAGTAGGCACTGCGGATTGTAGCATAGGGGTCAAACGATGTCCGCTCAATTTCGTCCGTCAGCTCAAGTGCGTCGGAGCGGCGGCTGACCACTTCGGTACCCACGCGGGTCGCCGTTACTGCGGTGCCTGCATAGTTGAACGGATTGGTAACACTATCTACGCCGAGGCCGAAAATGCCGCGCAGCGTGGTCGAACCCAGCAGCGGCAGCATGATATAAGGGCCGGTTTCAACACCATAGAAGTCCAGCGTCTGATCAAAGTCTTCCTTACGCTGGCTAAGGCCTGCAACACCCGCCGTGTCAAACAAACCGCCGATACCCAGCGTGGAGTTAATCGTGAAGCGCCAGAACGAGCCAAACGCATTATTCACATCGCCCTGTAGCAGGGAGTTCACAAACGTCACCGGCTCAGAGAGGTTATTTACAAAACTGCCAACACGTTCGCGGCCCCATTCCGGCACTAAGGCTTTATATACCTTAGCAACTGGCTTAATGGCTGCTTTATCCACCGCTTGGTTAAATTCATAAATGGCGCGGTTTGCGCCTTCGGCGGGGTCAGGCTGCGCTGCATCCTGCTTTTCGCCTTTAATTTCAATACCAACGCCGGTTACAACGGCAGAATAAGCCGGTGAAGAAACACTCACCAGAGCGGTAACGGCAGCACCCGCCAACAAATATGTGAACGCGCTAGATTTTTGCATAATCAAACTTGGTATCCCCCTGAATTTCCCCTACTGCCACCCCATCAATTTCGGCAATACGAGTTGAGCGTAACAAAAACTGGTTAAAATAGCGTTAAGCCTGCCATTTTCGCCTCGTTTTTTATACATTAGCCACTGATAACGCAAAGCAATTGTGGCGGTATTTCCTCACTTGCGCCCCATTCGTTGCAAAAATGCAACTTATTGCTATCCAGACGGCAAAAACTGCCTGAAAAGATAAACGATTTAACACTTGTGATTTGTCCGCCGATTTTACATAGTCAGCGGGAACAATAACTAAAGACCATATATAAAATCGTGACCCGCATCCCCTCTACCCTACTCGCACGGCTTGATACATTGGCCGGTGTGAAACCGCCAAATGTTTCCTTTGAGTTCTTTCCGCCGAAATCGGCCGAGATGGAAGACAAACTGTGGCACACCGTGAAAATGCTCGAGCCTTTGGCGCCAGATTTCGTTTCCGTGACCTATGGCGCGGGCGGCAGCACACGCGAGCGCACCCACCACACGGTGAAACGCATCCTCGCTGAAACCAAGCTTACCCCCGCCGCCCACCTTACTTGCGTGGCCGCCACACGGGCAGAGATTGACGACGTCGCCAAAGCTTACTGGGAAAGCGGCATCAAACATATTGTGGCATTGCGCGGCGATATGCCCGCTGGCACCACAGGCGCGTATGTGCCCCACCCCGGCGGTTATGCCTATGCTGAAGACTTGGTGAAAGGCCTGAAGAAAATCGCGAAGTTCGATATTAGCGTGGCGTGCTACCCCGAAACACACCCCGAGGCCAAAAGCCCGGAAGCCGATCTTGATTGTTTGCAGCGCAAGCTGGATGCAGGTGCAGACCGCGCCATTTCGCAATATTTCTTCAACGTGGATGTGTTTTTAAAGTTTCTCGATAGGGCACATAAAAAAGGCATCACCGCCCCGATTATTCCCGGCATCGTGCCCGTGGGCAGTTATTCGCAGGTGGTGCGCTTCAGCAAAATGTGCGGTGCCAGCTTGCCGGACTGGGTGAAAAATCTGCTCGAGCCCGTCGAAAAAACACCCGAGCTACACAAACTAACTGCCGCCGTGATTGCCTCGGAACAATGCCGCCTGCTGATGGCGCAAGGCATTACGCGCTTCCATTTTTATACGCTGAACCACGCTGATTTAACGGCAGCCGTGTGCCACTTACTGAACATCAGACCCAAACAATAGGAGCATTTTATGGCCCGCACCTCGCACGAAGTTGATTACAAAATTCAAGGCGCGGAAATGCAGTTTGTCGAGATTACCCTCGACCCCGGCGAAACTATTTTCGCCGAAGCAGGCTCTATGTTGTATATGGACCAAGGCATTCAGATGGCCACACATCTGGGCGATAAAAGCGAGAAACATTCCGGCGTAATGGGCACCATCATGGGCATGGGCAAACGTGCCTTCACGGGTGAAAATATGTGGATGACACACTTCACCAACAGCGGTAAAGGCAAATTGCGCGTAGCATTTGCTGCGCCTTACCCCGGCAGCATCATTCCGGTAGACTTAAGCAAATGCGGCGGCAAGCTGATGGCACAAAAAGGCGCTTTTCTGTGTGCGGCGCGCGGCACTTCCTTAAGCCTCGCTTTTACCAAAAAATTCTCGGCAGGCTTATTTGGCGGCGAAGGCTTTATCTTACAAAAGCTGGAAGGCGACGGGCTTGTGTTCGTGCATGCTGGCGGCAAAGTGGTAGAAACCACCCTTTCCGCCGGGCAGACTTTATATATAGAAACCGGCGCATTGGTGGCGCTGGAGCAAACCGTTACTTATGAAATTGAAGTGGTAAAAGGCATTAAAAGCATGCTGTTTGGTGGTGAAGGCCTGTTTTTAACCAAACTGACTGGCCCAGGGCGCGTGTGGATGCAGTCCTTCCAGTATGGCCGCTTCATCGGCTCGGTGGCCTACACCGTGGCGGAAATGTTCAAAACCAAAAGATAACCCTTGATTCCGGCAAGCGATTGCCCTATAAAATGGTCTGCAAAGGTGAGCCGAAAGGCTCGCCTTTTTGTTTGCCTTAAAATTATTTTGGTTAAAAAACAATGGCTTACACGCCTTTGGAAGAAAAAATTGAAGCGATTATCCGCCCCTCTATTGAAGGGATGGGTTTTACGCTGGTGCGCGTGCGCCTGAGTGAAAGTGTCAGCAAGCACCCCAAAACGCTACAAATTATGGCTGAACGCACCAGTGATGGCAGCATGGTGGTGGATGATTGCGCGGAAATAAGCCGCACGGTTTCTGCGCTGCTGGATGTAGAAGACCCCATCAGCGGCGAATACAACCTTGAAGTCAGCTCGCCGGGAATGGATAGACCACTCGTAACTCTGGCTGATTTTAAGAAATACAAAGGATACGCCATTAAACTTTCAACCACCGACGCCGTGGATGACCGCCGGAAGTTTAAAGGCAAACTGGAAGGTGTGGATGGTGATGACATCCTTCTGGCACTCACGGATGGCAGCAATAAAACCTGCCGCATTCCGTATGCACTGGTGCATTCATCCAAACTCGTCATCACCGATGAAATGATTAAAGCGGCCACAAAAAAATCGGCAGCGAACTAATTTTACTAACGAATATTTATTTTAACTTTTGACTTTAACACAGAGGAAATTATGTCAGTCAATTTTGCCATTACAGGAAATACGGAAATCCTTCTGGTCGCAGACGCCGTGGCGCGCGAAAAGGGCATTCCGCGTGATGCCGTGATCGAAGCCATGGAACAGGCCATTCAGATTGTGGGTCGCCGTAAATATGGTCACGAGCAACACATCGTGGCGAACATCGACCGCAAAACGGGCGGCATCAGCATGTTCCGCGAACGCGAAGTGAAAGAAGCCGTAGAAAATCCAGATACGGAAATTTCCCTGAAAGATGCACAGGAAAGCAAAGCCGACGCTGCGCTGGGTGACAAAGTAACCGAAGCCCTGCCCCCGATTGAATTCGGCCGCGTGATTGCGCAAACGGCAAAACAAATCATCATCCAGAAAGTGCGTG
The DNA here is from genome assembly GCA_044356525.1 of Rickettsiales bacterium. Classification (GTDB taxonomy): domain Bacteria; phylum Pseudomonadota; class Alphaproteobacteria; order Rickettsiales; family RGZB01; genus CAYXPR01. Next base: position 317,444 of record JBIKVZ010000002.1, on the reverse strand, counting down.
ACGCTGAACGCGACAAGCAGTTCGAAGACTTCAAAGACCGTGCTGGCCAGATTGTTTCCGGCGTGGTGAAGCGCATCGAATATGGCAACGTGATTGTGGATTTGGGCCGCACCGAAACGGTGATGCGCCGCGAGAACATGATTCCGCGTGAAGCCTTCCGCGTGAACGACCGCATTCGTGCGTATATTGAAGATGTGCGCCGTGAAGCAAAAGGCTCACAGATTATTCTTTCCCGTACGCACCCGAACTTCCTTGCTGCGCTGTTCGCACAGGAAGTGCCGGAAATTTATGACGGTATCATCACGGTGAAAGCCGTGGCCCGCGACCCTGGTAGCCGTGCGAAAATCGCCGTGGCTTCCAGCGACTCCTCCATTGACCCAGTGGGCTCATGCGTGGGCTTACGCGGTTCACGCGTGCAGGCAGTGGTGGCTGAATTGCAGGGTGAAAAAATCGACATTATCCCGTGGACGGGCGATACGGCCAGCTTCGTGGTGCATGCACTTGCACCGGCTGAAGTGGCAAAGATCGTGATCGACGAAGACAATCACCGCATCGAAGTAGTGGTGCCGGACACGCAGCTGAGCCTGGCGATTGGTCGCCGTGGCCAGAACGTGCGCCTTGCTTCACAGCTGGTGGGCTGGAACATCGACGTACTGACGGAAGACGAAGAGTCCAAACGCCGTACGGAAGAATTCAATTCCATCTCGAAGCTGTTCATTGAAGCACTGAACGTGGAAGACGTGATTGCTCACCTGCTGGTAACGGAAGGCTTCCGCAAAGTGGAAGACGTTGCGTTCGTACCGGTGGATGAACTGGGTTCTATCGAAGGCTTTGATGAAAACATTGCCCGTGCCCTTAGCGAGCGCGCCAATGCATGGCTCGAAGAACAGAAGCAAGCCATGACCAAGAAAGCAAAAGAACTTGGCGTGACCGATGAACTGAGCGCCGCGCTGACTGCCTTTACGGCAGAGCAGATTGTGAAGCTCGCTGAAAACGGCATTAAAACGCTCGATGATTTGGCTGACCTGTCACGCGATGAGTTCACGGAAATCCTTCCGAAGTCTGGCAAGACGGATGAAGAGATTGATGCACTCATCATGGAAGCCAGAAAGCACTGGTTTGAAGGCGAAGGCAAATAAGCCTGACTCCTTTAATCCGCTGATCGGTTCAAAGCCATGAAAACAGCACTCCGGCAGTCCATGCTAACAGGCAGAGAACTGCCGGAGTGCGAGCTTATCCGGCTGGTGCTGAGCCCTGACGGGCAAATTATTGCCGACCTTAATGCCGAGCTAGAAGGCACCGATGCGTGGGTGGAATGCCAACGCAGCGTGCTGGAAGAAGCTGTAAAAAGCGGTGTGCTGGCCGCACATTTCGGAATTGAAAAAAACGTTACAGAAGCGGTGCCTGAGCAAGTGGAACGCGCGCTGCGTAGAAAAGCCCTGAATTTCCTTGGGATTACGAAGCGTGATGGTAGTTTGCTGAGTGGATTTGCCAAGGTAACGGGTGCGCTAAATGGCGGTACGGCCTGCTTGCTGCTGATTGCAAAAGGCCAGCCGTATGAAGGAAAAGACGATATCACACACCTTGCCGATGGTGTGCAAATAGTGGACTGTTTTTCCTTGAAAGAGTTGCAATCCGCGCTTTCTAGTGGTAATGCAGTGCACGTTGTGCTGAAGGGCAAGGCAATAGCCGACCGGTGCATTGAAGAAATTACCCGGCTATTACATTATGAAGAGAGATTCAAACTTGATGACCAAAGATAACACCAAAGACACTGAGCTGACGCTTTCAAAATCAACGAAATTGTCGCTCACCAAAACGGTGGAAGGCACAAGTGTTCACCAAAGCTCGCATGGTCGTTCAAAAACCATTCGCGTGGAAGTGCGCCGCACGCGCACGTTTGCACCCGATAAATCCGGCACGCTGGTCGAAGAGCGTGGCGATGGCAATGCTGCACAGCAAGCTGGCCTGCAGGACATGGGCGGTCTTTCAAGCGCCGAACGCGAAGCACGCCTGAAAGCGCTTGCCACAGCAAAAGCCAGTGATGAAAAATCCATCCTCGAATCGCAGCCGATTATTCGCACGCCACGCAAGAGCGATGAAGAAAAACGCGCAAAGCCGAAAAAAGAAGCCGCAAAAGTCGATGTAAAACCTGACATCTCTGCTGTGGAAGCAAAGCTTGCTGCCACTACCAAAGAAGGCCGTGGAGAACGCGGCGACAGGCATGAACGTCTTGTGCTGCCCGATGCTGCACCACATGGTCGCAAGCTGACGGAAGAAGAAGAAGCTGCCGCTGCCGCGCGCAATAAAGTGCGCCGCGATGAAAGCCGCCGCACGCGTAAATTAACACTCTCCTCTGCACTCGGTAGTGAAGATGGCGAAATGCCGCGCACGCGCAGTATGGCTGCAGAACGCCGCGCCCGTGAAAAAGCACGCCGTGCTGCTTTGGGCCTGAGCCCGAATGAACCCGCCGAAAAGAAAATTCGTGAAGTAATTATCCCTGAAGTGATTCAGGTGCAGGAACTCGCCAACCGTATGGCCGTGCGTGGTGTGGATGTCGTGAAAGAATTGATGAAGCTTGGCATCATGGCAACCGTAAACCAGAACGTGGATGCTGACACAGCCGAACTGCTCGTGGGTACATTTGGCCATAAAACCAAACGCGTCACGGAAGCCGACGTTGAAAACGTCATTATCAGCGGCGCTGCCGACACAGAAGAAACCCTGACCGCCCGCCCTCCGGTGGTGACGATTATGGGTCACGTCGACCATGGTAAAACCTCGCTGCTTGATGCTATCCGTCAGGAAGATGTGGCGGCAGGCGAAGCCGGCGGCATTACGCAGCATATCGGCGCATACCAGATTGAAACCAAAGCCGGCAATAAAATTACCTTCCTTGATACACCAGGCCACGAAGCCTTCACCGCCATGCGTTCACGCGGCGCGAAGGTAACGGACATTGTAGTGCTGGTGGTTGCTGCCGATGACGGCATCATGCCGCAAACGGTGGAAGCGATTAACCATGCGAAGGCCGCACAGGTTCCGATTATTGTCGCCATCAATAAAATTGATAAACCCGGCGCCGACCCACGCAAAGTAATGGAAGCACTGCTTTCACACGAGCTGGTGGTGGAAGATATGGGCGGCGAAACGATATGCGTAGAAGTTTCTGCCAAGAACAAAACCAATCTCGATAAGCTGGAAGAAGCCATTCTGCTGCAAGCTGAAATTCTGGAACTCAAAGCCAACATTCAGCGCAAAGCAACAGGCGCGGTGGTAGAGTCGAAAATCGACAAAGGCCGCGGTATCGTAGCCACGCTGCTGGTGCAAAAGGGTACGCTGAAAGTGGGCGATATTCTGGTTGCTGGCGTCGGCGATGGCAGGGTGCGCGCACTGTATAATGATAAAGGCCAATCCATCCAGAGCGCAGGCCCATCGATGCCTGTGGAAGTGCTCGGCCTCACGCAAGTTCCGGCGGCAGGTGATTCCTTCGACGTGGTCGACACCGAAAAACAAGCACGTGAAATTGCTGAGTACCGTATTAAGCGCGAAAAAGATTTGCGTGTGGTGGCTGAAAAAGTAACGCTCGAACAAATGTTCAAAGCAGCGGGTACGACAGCAACAAAAGAACTGACTGTTATTATTAAGGCCGACGTGCAGGGTTCTGCCGAAGCGATTGTGGGCAGCTTGCTAAAACTTTCCACCGACGAAGTGAAGGTGAAAGTGATTCACTCCGCTGTGGGCGGTATCACGGAATCGGACGTCACGCTGGCGCAAACCGTTGGTGCTATCATCATCGGCTTTAACGTGCGCGCAAACGTGCAGGCCAAAGAACATGCCAGCCGCGAGAAGGTCGAGATTCGCTATTATTCCATCATCTACAACTTGGTTGATGATGTGAAAAAAGCCCTCTCCGGTCTGCTTGAGCCTGAGTCACGCGAAGAATATCTCGGCACGGCTGTTATGCAGCAAGTGTTCAAGGTTACCAAAGTTGGTAAGGTTGCCGGTTGCGTGGTACGCCAAGGCGTTATTAAACGCGGTGCAGGCGTACGCCTGATTCGCGACGACGTGGTGATCCATGAAGGCAAGCTGAAAACGCTGAAACGCTTTAAAGACGATGTCTCGGAAGTGAAAGAAGGCTTCGAGTGCGGTATGGCGTTTGAAAATTATGACGACATCAAAGAAGGCGACATGGTCGAGGCCTTTGAAGTTGTTCAGCACCAGCGCACGCTGTAACATCTAGTTCAGTCACGGAGTCCGCATGGGCAAGCAGCAAGGCAGAGCGCCATCACAAAGACAATTAAAAGTAGGTGAATTGATTCGCCACGCGCTGTCGGATATTTTCCTGCGCGGCGATTTTTACGGCAAGGGTATGGAAACGCTTTCCGTTACCATTTCCGAAGTGCGCGTAAGCCCTGACCTTAGAAATGCCACGGTGTTTTTCATGCCGCTGGCGGGCAAAGATAAAGAAAAAGTTGTGCAGCAGATGAACGATGCCTCACCATTTCTGCGTAGCGAAGTGACCCGCCGTATTGATTTGCGCTTCTCACCCGCGCTCTTTTTCAAACTGGATGAGTCTTATGACACTGCGCTGAAGATGGAAATTCTGCTCAACAGCCCGAAAGTCGCAAAAGATTTAAAGTCCGACGATGAATAGCCCTACGCCAGCCCCCGTGAATGGCTGGATTATCGTCGATAAGCCTGAAGGTATTACCTCCGCCACTGCCGTGGGTGTGGTGCGCCGCACCTGCAAAACCAAGAAATGCGGCCATGCGGGCACGCTCGACCCAATGGCTACGGGCATTCTACCGCTCGCACTCGGCGAGGCAACCAAAACCATGGCATACCTTGAAACGGCAGATAAGTCATACCGCTTCACCGTGCAATTCGGCAGCGCGACGGATACGGATGATAAAGAAGGCGAAGTGATTGCCACAAGCGACATCATCCCCAGCCGAGAGCAGATTTTGGTCGCCCTGCCCGCCTTCACCGGCGAGATTGAACAGGTGCCGCCAGACTACTCCGCTATCCGCGTGGATGGAAAACGGGCTTACGACCTTGCGCGCGAGGGCAAAGCTTTCACCTTAAAATCCCGTAAAGTGACCGTTCGTAAGCTCACGCTCGTGGAAATGCCAACCCCCAGCAGCATCGTGATGGAAATGGACTGCAGCAAGGGCACATATGTGCGCGCCATAGCGCGTGATTTGGCTTTAAAATTAGGCACTTACGCCCACGTTACCACCCTACGCCGCACACGGGTGGGGCACTTCCTTGAAAAAAGTGCGATTTCGCTGGAAAACTTAAAAGAAATGGTGCATATTGGGCGCCTTTCCGAGGCATTACTGCCGGTGGAAGCAGCGCTGGACGACATCTTGGTGCTCGCTTTAAACCCAGTTTCCTCCCAAGACTTACGACAGGGTCGCTCTATACAACTGGTGGATTCATCTACCACGTGGCAGGACGGTTCGGTGGTCTTAGCTAAATCAGACAACAAACCAGTTGCGATTGGCAGGGTAGAAGCAGGGAAATTCAGGCCGCTTCGGGTATTTAATTTATAAACCATATGGAGGTCCCTGATGTCGATTACTGCAGAACGTAAACAAGAAGTTATTAAAAAATACGCAAAGAAACAGAGTGACACGGGTTCACCGGAAGTACAGTGCGCGATTCTTTCTGAACGCATCAACACGCTGACCGAACACTTCAAAATTAATCCGAAGGATTTCCACTCACGCCGCGGCCTCTTAATGATGGTCGGTCGTCGCCGTAGGCTCCTCGATTATCTCAAATCCAAGGACGAAGGCCGCTATGCGGACCTCGTGAAGAAACTTGGTATCCGTAAATAAGCGGATTTATTTAAAGCAGATGCGGGGCACGGTGCCCCGCATCGCTCTTTCTGGCTTACCCATTCCACATCAGAAATAGGTCTTTTGTTTAAGGGTAGTCAGGCGTTGTTACTATTTATCAGTTGTTAGTTGGAAGGAAGAGAAGAAGATGTTTAATGTTACGAAGAAGTCGATTCAATGGGGTGGCAAAACGCTTGAGATTGAAGTAGGCAAAGTTGCACGGCAGGCCGATGGCTCCGTGATGGTTAAATACGGCAATACCACCCTGCTCTGCACCGCCGTTGCATCCAAAGAGCCAAAAGAAGGCATCGATTTCTTCCCGCTGACCTGCACTTATCAGGAAAAAGCATTCGCCGCCGGTAAAATTCCAGGTGGCTTTTTCAAACGCGAAGGCCGCCCTTCTGAGCGCGAAACGCTGATTTCACGTCTGATTGACCGCCCAATTCGCCCACTGTTCCAGGAAGGCTTCTACAACGAAACCCAAGTGGTGTGCACACTGCTTTCCTACGACATGGAAAATGATTCCGACATTCCTGCCATGATTGGTGCCTCTGCCGCGCTCGCGATTTCCGGTATCCCGATGGATGAGCCGATTGCAGCGTCCCGCGTGGGCTTCATCAACGGCGAATATGTGCTGAACCCAAGCGTACCTGAAATGCATGAAAGCACACTCGACATCGTGCTGGCAGGTACGGCATCCTCCGTGATGATGGTGGAATCCGAAGCCAAAGAACTCACCGAAGAACAAATGCTCGGCGCTGTTGTATTCGGTCATGAGCAGATGCAGCCAGTGATTAAAATGATCAACGAGCTTGCCAAAGAATGCGGCAAGAAGCGCTGGGAAATTAAAAAGAAAGACACGTCTGCGATTGCTGCAAAAGTGAAGCAGATTGGCGAAGCGAAATTCCGCGAAGCCTACCGCACCCTTTCCAAACAGGAACGCGTTGAAAAACTCTCTGCTGTTCGTAAGGAAATTGTGGATGCATTCAAAGCCGAAGCCGAAGCAAAAGGCGAAGCGTTTGATAAAATCACCGTTGGTGGTTACATCAAAAAGCTCGAAAAGGACATCGTGCGTTGGGACATTCTCGACAACGACTACCGTATCGACGGCCGTAACGGCAAGAAAATCCGCCAGATTGAATCTGAAACCAACTTCCTGCCACAAACGCATGGTTCTGCGCTGTTTACGCGCGGTGAAACCCAAGCGCTCGTGGTTGCCACGCTCGGCACCGCGCAGGATGAACAGCGTATCGATTCACTGGATGGCGACACGTTCCAGCACTTCATGCTGCACTATAACTTCCCTCCGTTCTCGGTGGGTGAAGCCACGCCAATGCGCCCACCTGGCCGCCGTGAAATTGGTCACGGTAAGCTTGCCTGGCGCGCGCTGCGTGCTGTGCTGCCACAGAAAGAAGCTTTCCCTTACACCATTCGTCTGGTGTCGGAAATTACCGAATCAAACGGTTCTTCTTCCATGGCAACGGTGTGCGGTTCATCTCTCGCGATGATGGATGCAGGCGTTCCGATTACGGCTCCGGTGGCAGGTATTGCCATGGGCCTGATTAAAGAAGGCGACAAGTTCGCCGTGCTGTCTGACATCCTGGGTGATGAAGATCACCTCGGCGATATGGACTTTAAAGTGGCCGGTACCGAAAACGGTATCACCTCGCTTCAGATGGATATCAAAATCAATGGTATCACGAAGGAGATCATGGACATCGCCCTTCGCCAAGCCAAAGAAGGCCGTCTGCACATTCTGGGTTGCATGAACTCAGCCCTTACCGCACCACGCGGCGAGCTGAAAGACAGCGCTCCGAAAATCACCACCATCACGATTCCGAAAGAAAAGATTCGTGAAGTAATTGGTTCTGGCGGTGCAGTGATCCGCGATATCACCGAAAAATCCGGTGCGAAAATCGACATTCAGGATGACGGTACCATCACGGTTGCTTCGGTGAAAGGTTCACAGACGCAGATTGCCCTTGATATGATCAACGGCATTGTGGCTGAACCTGAAATCGGCGCGATTTATGACGGCACTGTTGCCCGCGTGGTTGATTTCGGTGCGTTCGTGACCATCATGACGAAAACCGATGGTCTCGTGCATATCAGCGAAATGGCAAACCAGCGCGTTGAAAAAGTCACCGACGTGGTGAACGAAGGCGACAAGGTGAAAGTAAAAGTGATCGACATCGAACGTGGCAAAGTCCGCCTTTCTATGAAAGCCGTGGACCAGAAAACGGGCGAACCGGTTGCTGACTACAAAGAAACCCCACGCCGCGAAAAGGAAGACCGCCCACGTGGCGACCGTCCACGCGACCGCGATGAACGTCCGCGTCGTCGCAATAATGGCTAAAATTTTAGCTGTTTTCTAAAGGTAAAGGGGCGCTTTAAAGCGCCCCTTTCTTTTTCTTTGCCATTTTTTATGTTAGGATGGTGGCAGAGGCTTTTATGATTGATGCCCTTGGCGGTATTTCAGCACAGGCAGTTGCCCCACGCCCAAAGGCAGAAAGCGTGGACGTGCAGAGCTTACTAAGAAGCGCCCTTGCTAAAACCGGCGGCGATGCCACCGTGACCGTGCAATATGGTTATTCGGTTGGCGCAGATGGCAGCTTGCAGGTGAGCAGCGCCACGGTTTCAACGGTGGAAAAACACTCGGCGGTGTGCGCGTGGGTGAACTACCCAGCAACACAGCCGCACCTTTAAAGCCCGTACAGCTTTTAAAATTAGAGCCTAGCGCGCAGGCTGAAGTGTTTTCACTTTCTACTGAAGAACAGGCGGTGATTCGTGAGCTGCAATCTTCCGATGTTGCGATTCGTAATCATGAATTATTGCATTTCAGAAATGGGGCGGGGATTACCTCCGGCACACCGGAATACACGCTCGTGCAAGGGCCAGATGGTAATTATTATGCCGTTGGCGGTGCCGTGAATGTGCAGACAAGCCGTGGCGCGGACGCTGACCAACAGTCGCGCGAAGCCCAAACTTTTGTGAATGCCGCCACCGCACCGGGCGATGCCTCGGTGCAGGATTTAAGTGCGCCCGCAGCTTTGGCCTCAGCAAGGGTATTGCCGCCTATAAAAGCGCGGTGAGTAAAAACTCTATCTCCACACCTGAAACAAAATCATCCCCTGAGCCACTGGATATTTCCGCGTAATAGGCTATAGTCGCCTCTTGTTTTTCAACACGGGGCATTATGGCAAACGCGCAGGTTATTTCTTCACCCAATTGGATGGGCATCTGGACGCTGTACCTCAAAGAAGTGCAGCGCTTTTTGAAGGTCTATAACCAGACTATTGTTGCACCGATTATCAACTCACTGCTGCTGCTTGCCATTTTTTCGCTAGCCCTCGGTGGCCATGTTAAAACCATCGGTGGCGTGAGCTTTGAAGTGTTCATGGCCTCAGGCCTTATCATGATGTCGGTCGTGCAGCATGCCTTTGCCAACACCTCATCCGCCTTCATCATGGGCAAGGTAGTCGGCATGATTATTGACTACCTGATGCCTCCTTTGAGCGCGGGCGAGATGCTGTTTTCCATGGTGATGGGCGGCGTAACACGCGGCGTGGTGGTGGGGGTTCTTGTGGGCCTCTCGCTTTGGGTTTTTGTGCCCTTAAGCCTACCGCACTCGTTTTTAGCGGCGTTTTACCTTGTCGCCGCCTCAATGATGTTGGCACTGCTGGGTATGCTCGCGGGGATTTTTGCCGATTCGTTCGATGAAATGTCTGCCATCACCAGCTATGTGATTACGCCCCTCTCTTTCCTTTCGGGCACGTTTTACTCGGTGGGGAACCTGCCACCCTTCTGGTATACGGTGACGCATTTTAACCCATTTTTTTACATGATTGATGGCATGCGCTACAGCATGACGGGTTATCATGATGGTAGCATTACCATCGGCATATGGCTGCTAATTGGCTGTAATATAAGCCTTTGGGTGGCATGCCACCTGCTGTTAAAAGCTGGCTACCGCATCAAATCCTAACCCCCGCATATCGTTGACAGGCATGGGTTTTTTGTGGATAATCGCCTCTTTCCGTTCAACCCCCCTTTTTGATGGGAGATAGGCGCGTTGGCTTCTGCTTCACACGTTCTTCCGGTCTATAAACGCTCAAAGCTAGAGTTTGACTGCGGGGAAGGTGTGCATCTTTTCTCCACCGACGGGAAGAAATACCTCGATTTTGCCTCCGGCATCGCGGTGAACTGCCTTGGCCACGGCCACCCTCACCTTGTAAAAGCATTGCAGGACCAAGCCGCCAAACTGTGGCACATCTCGAATCTGTATCAGGTACCTGGGCTTGAAAAGCTCGCCACCCGCCTGTGCGACAATAGCTTCGCCGACAAAGTATTCTTCTGTAATTCCGGTGCCGAATCCGTGGAATGCGCCATTAAAATGGTGCGCAAATACCATGACGAAACCGGCAACCCTGATAAATACCGCATCATCTGCTTTTTAGGTGCGTTCCATGGCCGCACGCTGGCGACCATTTCTGCCAGTGACCGCGAAAAAGTGATGAAAGGCTTCGAGCCTGCGGTGGATGGGTTTGACCACGTGCCGTTCAACGACCTTGAGGCCGTGAAAAAAGCCATCACCTCGCAAACGGGCGGTATTATGGTGGAACCGATTCAGGGCGAAGGCGGCATACGCAACGCAACGCCGGAATTTTTAAAAGGCATCCGTGAATTGTGCGACAAACACGGCCTACTGATGGTGGTCGATGAAATTCAGTGCGGTATGGCCCGCACGGGCAAAATGTTCGCGCACGAGCATTACGGCATTACGCCAGACATTCTCACCAGCGCCAAGGGTATCGGCGGCGGCTTCCCGCTCGGTGCATGCCTTGCCACTGAAAAGGCTGCTGTGGGCATGACGCCCGGCACGCACGGCTCTACCTATGGCAGCAACCCGCTGGCGATGGCCGTGGGCAATGCCGTGATGGACATTATCGCCGAGAAGAAATTTCTGCAACATGTGGCCGAAATGGGCGCATATTTTGAAGCAGGCCTCAATAAAATCAAAGGCGGCTTCCCGAAAAACACCGCACCGGTGATTCAGGAAGTGCGCGGTAAAGGCCTTATCCTCGGCCTGAAGGTAAGCCCACCAGCGGCAGACTTTGTAGAAAAACTGCGGGAGAAAATGCTGCTCACCGTGCCTGCGTCTGACAACGTGGTGCGTTTGCTGCCTCCGCTGATTATTGAAAAACAACATATCGACAACGCATTGGAGATTATCAATGATGTATGCAAGGAATTTGGCGGAAGCGTCTGACGTGAAAAACCAGGCAAAAAATTTTCTGGATATCAATGAAGTTTCGGCAGCCGAGCTGCGCGAAATTCTGGCGTTCGCCATTAAAACCAAACAGGATTTCAAAAAAGGAAAAATCACCAAGCCTTTGCAGGACAAGCAAATTGCACTGGTGTTTGAAAAGCCTTCCACCCGCACGCGCACCTCGTTTGAAGTGGCAATGTATCAGCTGGGCGGCAACGCAATTATTATGGACACAAACTCCAGCCAGCTTGGGCGCGGCGAAACGGTGGCCGACACCGCACGCGTGCTTTCGCGCTATGTGAACGGCATCATGCTGCGCTGCTTCAAGCACGAAATGCTGAAAGAAATGGCGGACTATTCCAGCGTGCCGGTCATCAACGGCCTCACCGATTACAGCCACCCCTGCCAAGTGATGGCCGACATCATGACGTTTGAAGAACATCGCGGCAGCATTGAAGGCAAAGTAGTGACGTGGATTGGTGACGTGAACAACATGGCACGTAGCTGGATGCATGCAGCCGAAACGTTTAACTTCTCTCTGCGCGTGGCCTGCCCTGAAGATTTAAGCCCGCCTTCGGTGAAGTCTAAAAACATTCAGATCATCACCGACCCTGCAGAAGCCGTGAACGGCGCACACTTGGTGACGACCGACACGTGGGTTTCCATGGGCGATGCCGATGGCGATTTCAAGCGCGAGATTTTAAAACCGTATCAGGTGAATGACGACCTGATGGACCGCGCGAAGAAAGACGCACTCTTCATGCACTGCCTGCCTGCGCACCGCGGCGAAGAAGTGACCGATGCGGTGATTGACGGCGCACAGTCTGTGGTGTGGGACGAAGCGGAAAACCGCCTGCACATCCAGAAAGCCATACTCGTATGGTGCTTAGCGGGTTTGCCGAAGGGTAAGTAGCTAACTACTTATATTCATCCGCAAGGCGGACGTAGTTGTCGGCGGATTTGGCGATATAATCTTTTTCTTCCTGCTTCATGTCGCGCAGGAATTTGGCAGGGTTACCTCCCCATATTTGCCCCGCAGGCACGCGCTTGTTCGGCGTGATGAGTGCGCCAGCTGCCACCATGCCGCCTTTTTCTACCACTGCGCCATCCATCACCGTGGCATGCATCCCGATGAAGCAATCATCCTCCAGCGTGCAAGCATGCAGCAGCACACTGTGGCCGATGGTGATACCGCTGCCAATCATGGTGGGGCCGGTTTTGCGGGTGATGTGGATAACGGTGCCATCCTGAATATTCGTGCGCTCGCCGATGCGGATGATGTTCACGTCGCCGCGAATCACGCAGCCAAACCACACGTTGGTTTTGCTGCCAATCACCACATCGCCGATTACCACCGCACCCGGCGCAATGAATGCGTCCGGCGCGATTTTCGGCATGATGCCTTTATAGGGCAGAATAATGGGCGTGTGCGTCATGCCCCGATTTTACGGGAAGACGGGGATGTACTCAAGCCCCGAGGTTTCCGGCAGGCCGAACATGATGTTAAAGTTCTGCACCGCTTGGCCCGACGCGCCTTTTACGAGGTTATCGATAACCGAAACAATCACGATGCGGCCCTTGAGCCTGTCTTTAAACACGTTCATGTAGCAGTAATTCGTGCCTGCAACATCACGCGGCGTGGGAATGTAATCGCCCGGCATGAGCTTCACGAATGACGAATCCTGATAGCGCTGCTCGAGCAGTTCGCGTACTTCGCCGAAAGATTTTTCCATCGAAAGTTTGGCATAAATGTTCGAGATAATGCCGCGGCTGATTGGCACCACCTGCGGCGTGAACGACACCATGAGGTTCGGCGTGCCCGAGGCTGCCGAAAGCGTCTGCTCAATTTCAGCCAAGTGGCGGTGGCCGCCAATGCTGTAAGGCCGCACGTTTTCATTCACTTCCGTATACAGGTTCGGCTGCTTGGCAGAACGCCCTGCCCCCGAGATACCAGACTTGGAATCAATAATGATGCTGTCGGATGAAATCAGACCGCTCGAAAGCAGCGGCACGAGCGGCAGCAGAATAGAGGTCGGGTAACAACCTGGATTCGCCAACAGGCGCGCGTTTTTAATCGGCTCTCTAAAGATTTCAGACAGGCCATATACGGCTTCTTTCTGAAGCTCGGGCGCGGCATGGGTTTTGCCATACCATTCTTTATATTTATCCACGTTGAAAATGCGGAAATCGGCGGAAAGGTCAATAATCCGCAGCTGGCGCGGCACGCTAGCAATCACTTCGTGCGAGGCACCATGCGGCAGGCAGAAGAAGGCGGCATCGAGTTTTTCCCACATCACTTCTTGTAAATGCGCAAGGCGCGGCAGGCCAAGCCCCCGCAGATGCGGATAGACTTTTTCAATTTCCATACCGGCAGTGGAATCCCCCACCAGCGTAGAAATTTGCACATTCGGGTGATTTTTAAGGATACGAATCAGCTCCGCGCCCGTGTAGCCGCTGGCGCCGACAATACCAACCCTTAATTTTTTCTGTGCCATGTTGTTTTTCCTTGTTTTGGAATGCGAACAGTAATGATTTTTTGTAGATTTTTGCAATCAAAATCTATGACGGAGGCATTTTTTATTAGCCGTGGCGATAAACCCTTACATCAAAACACTCCGCCTCTTCATCGCGCAGGAAGCCCTGCCCCCGAAGATGCTCGTCCAAAGCCAGCAGTTCGCCAGCTGATGCCAGCGATGGATGCACCTCAAATATCAATGTTTGTAGTGTGCCGAAATTTTTTATCTGCCGCAGCAAACGTAATTCCTCACCTTCAATATCCATCATCAGCGCCGTTGGCTTAAATTGCGCAAGGATATTTTTAATGTTCGCCACTTTTACACGGCGGGCATTTTTTGTATCGCCGGTATAGGTAGATGCACTATGAAAATGCTGATGGGGATAAAACAGCGTATACCCTTTACGAATATCCACAGGATTTGCAGATAATGCCTGATTAACAACGCGTATACCGCGGCAACCATTCCGCGCCAGATTTTGCTTCAGCAGCGGTATGATTTCAGCATTTACTTCACACGCCAACACCTGTTTTGCGCCAACGATATCTGCACACAACATGGTAACAAAGCCTGCGCCAGCACCAAGCTCCAACACTTTATCGGTGGGCTTTAAAACACGGCGAATCACACGAGATTCTGGCAGTTCGTACATACCCAAACAAAATATCGCCCGCATCCAGCTGCTAAGCGCATCATGACGCACACACAGCCATTTGCCTTGATGCTTTACTTCCTTTGCAAAGAATAACGCCAGAACTCCACGAACCACGCGCCACGGAGAAACATATCCGTTCAGTAAGTAGGCCAACGCTCGCACAATTTTGTTTAACATTTTATCTACCTTATAAAAAAAGCCGGGCGATGAAGCCCGGCTTTTTTGAAACAAACGAAAAGCAGACGCTTAACGTTTGGAGAACTGGAAGCTACGGCGAGCTTTCTTATGGCCGTATTTCTTACGTTCTACTACACGGCTGTCGCGGGTAAGGTAACCACCTTGGCGCAGCACTTTATGATTGTTTTCTGGGTCATAGTAATCCAGCGCCTTGCTGATACCATGACGCACAGCACCAGCCTGACCAGAAAGACCACCGCCAACCACGGTTGCAATCACGTCGAACTGGTTGTTCGTTTTGGTTACGTCAAAAGGCTGAGCCAGCATCATGCGCAGCACGGGGCGTGCGAAATACTGTTCCTGCGTTTTGCCATTCACCGTAATTTTGCCTTTGCCAGGCTTAATCCACACGCGGGCAATGGCGTTTTTACGCTTGCCGGTGGCATAGGAACGACCCTGTGCATCGCGCTTTGGTTCACGCTTTTCTGCAACGCCTTCTGCCGGAGCAGCAACAGCGGCAACGATTTTCGTTTTTATTTTGGTTGCGATCTCAATCATGGACTAGCCTGCCCTTTTCTTGTTTTTCGGGTTCTTTTCGGCCTGATTAAACGGCTGAGGATTCTGCGCCGTATGGGGGTGTTCAGAACCGCCATAAATGTGCAGCTTCGTCATCTGGGCACGACCCAGTTTTTCACGAGGAATCATGCGCTGGATAGCGCGTTCAATCACGCGTTCTGGGTGACCATAGGCCACTGTTTTTTCTGGCGTGATGAACTTGATACCGCCTGGGAAGCCCGTGTGCCAGTAGAATTTGCGCTGCTGCGCTTTTTTGCCCGTCAGGTGCACTTTTTCAGCATTGATAATTATGACGTGGTCGCCGCAATCGATGCTTGGCGTGTAAGTCACTTTATGTTTACCGCGCAGGAGCGTGGCAGTCGTTGCAGCTAAACGCCCAAGAACGAGGTTTTCTGCGTCGATGATCCACCAGTTCCTTTTGATTTCGGACGGTTTTGCAATATAGGATTTCATGCTATTACCCAACAAATAAGCCACTTATGCACTGTGCACACGCACAGGCGAATTTCCAATTAGGGCGCGGAGTATGCCATAATATTCATGGGTGTCAACGCAAAAAGCGTGACGGGGAAGACTTTTTTGGCGCAGCGCCTATTCCCCAGTGTGCAGGCGGCTTATCACCTGCCCTGTGCAGTGATTGAAAATCACGATTTCCTTGGTTGTGCCCTTGGCAAACATCAATAATGCCTGCGGGCCATCCACACTAGCACCCACCAAATCCCCGGGGGAGGCAATCTTGAAATTCCCGCCCTTGCAATTTTCCGATGGGGCTGCCGATGCGGCAGCGGTGGCGGGATTCAGCTTTACCCCGTGTTTTACTTTATATACGACCAGCCCAAACAGGGTGGCGGTGCCAAGCAGCAGCACAACCGCCATTAAAACCACAATAAACTTGAGAAGCCCTAGCTTTTTGGTATTAATATCGCTTTCGACCATGACACATACACATTATATAAAGGTTGATGAACTGCTTGCGCCCAAAACGCGGCTGGACAAATACCTGACCTCCCGCCTGCCGGAACTTTCCCGCAGCCGAGTGCAATGGCTGATAGAAAACGGGCATGTGCGTAAAAGCGGGCAGACTGTATCGGACTCCTCCAGCGTTGTCAAACCGGGGGATACCTTCAGCATCCATGTGCCGGAGGCCACACCATCTGACATGCAACCTACTGAAATTCCACTAAAAATTGTTTTTGAAGACGCGCACATGCTGGTGATTGATAAGCCTGCAGGCCTCACCGTGCACCCCGGCGCGGGCAACCATCAAGATACTATGGCAAATGCCCTGCTGGCCTATTGCGGCAGCAGCCTTTCCGGCATCGGCGGCGTACAGCGCCCCGGCATCGTACACCGGCTGGATAAAGATACATCGGGTTTACTCGTCGTTGCCAAACATGATAAAGCCCATCACTCCCTTTCTGGGCAGATTGCCAGCCGCGAACTAAAGCGCACATACCTCGCTTTAGTGTGGGGGGCCATCAATCCGCCCGCTGGAAGCGTGAGTGCAAACATTGGTCGCAGCCTACGGAACCGCAAAAAAATGGCCATCATGCGCAGTGGCGGAAAGACCGCCACAACCCATTATAAAACAAAAGAAATTTATGGAAATGGACTACTAAGTCTTGTGGAGTGCCGCCTTGAAACAGGCCGCACACACCAGATTCGCGTGCATCTTACACACCTTGGTCACGGCCTAGTGGGCGACCAGACATATGGCAGCCCGCATAATTCTGCCCTCGCCACCTTGCCAAAAGAATTGCGCGACCCCGTGCGGTATTTCCCCCGTCAGGCGCTGCACTCGCACCAGATTGGCTTCACCCACCCCGAAAGTGGCGAATGGATGGAGTTTAAAAGCGAATTACCAAGTGATATCAGTCAATTAGTTGACATTTTAAAAAATTTGTACCCCACCAAGTAATTTGGTATATATTGTGAGTGGGAAATGGATGTTATATCCATGCTGGTTTTTTTACGAAAAAATCAAGTTTAGTTTTTGGGACTAAAACAATTCTAGGGTAACGCTATGACGAAGACGATTGCACTTCCGGTCATTGCAGACGCTGGGCTTTCCCGCTATCTAGCGGAAATCCAGAAATTCCCAGTGCTGGATGAAAAAGAAGAGTTCATGCTTGCCAAACGCTGGCAGCAGCATGAGGATTTTTCCGCTGCTGAAAAGCTGGTTACCAGCCATCTGCGCCTTGTTGCCAAAATCGCCATGGGTTTCCGCGGCTATGGTTTACCGCTCGTTGAGCTTATCTCCGAAGGCAATGTGGGGCTGATGCAGGCTGTCAAAAAATTTGACCCCGACAAAGGCTTCCGCCTTTCGACTTATGCGATGTGGTGGATTAAGGCTTCCATTCAGGAATATGTGCTGCGTTCATGGTCGCTTGTTAAAATGGGCACAACCGCTGCGCAGAAAAAATTGTTCTTCAACCTGCGCCGCATCCGCAACCGTATTGCCGGAACCGTGCATGGCGACCTTGCGCCCAATGAAGTGAAGCTCATTGCTACCGAGCTGGATGTGCCGGAGCAAGACGTGGTCGAGATGGATCGCCGCATGAACGGTGCCGACCAGTCGCTGAACGCGATGGTTGCCGGTGAAAGCGAATCAGAGTGGATTGATTTTTTAGAAGATGAAAATGCCAGCCATGAAATGACGCTGGCCGATGTGCAAGATATGGCGCAGAAACGCGGGCTCTTTGAAAATGCCCTGACGCTGCTGAACGAGCGTGAGTTAGATATTCTGAAAGAACGCCGCATGAAAGAGCCAGCCGCAACCCTGGAGGACTTAAGCCAAAAATACGGCGTTTCACGCGAACGCGTTCGGCAAATTGAGAATAAGGCGCTGGAAAAACTCCAGCAAGCCGTGCTGGCGGAGGCCAGCTAACAATCTCTCCCCCAGAGAAGAAGGGCTGCGGTTTTCACCGCGGCCCTTTTCTTTTGTCGATTGTAAAATCAGGCGACGCTAAGGCCGCGCTCTGCCAGCACAGTAGAGCGGATTTTGTTCATCACCTCACCGCTGCGGCTACCCCATGCCTGCACACGAAGCATGAGCTCCCACTCTGCGCTATTCTTCATTACGTTTTGCTTAACGAGCAGGCGGTCTTTTTCGTTGAGAATAATTTGGTAGCGCTGTTCTAGGCGCTCTAGTCTTTCCACTTCTGATTCTGCATACACTGCAGCGCCCTCACCCACCAATGCTTCGATGCGGGAGAGCATTTCTACATCGCGCTTTTCGTAGGCGTCCTGCAGTAAATGAAAATGCCGTGTCAGCTCTTCTTTGCCCTGCCACGCATCCGGATGAAGGATTTTTACTAGTTTGCGGTAAAGCTGATGAATGGCTTTCTCGGCATAGGGGCTGGTATTTTCATTTTCGGGAGTAGCCTTTGCAAAAGGCCGCCATGAATGCTTCGCCGCCATAACAGGCGATATACCAGTGAAGCAATCGCCCACCTGATTTAGATAATGGTCCATGAAGGTGGTGAGGAGTTTTTCGTCCTGCGAGAATTGCGCCTTCAGTGCCTTCAGGTGCACTGCCTCGCGGCCAATCTCACGCAGAAGCCAGCAAATTTGCTGCTGAATCTCATGGCTTACTGCCTCTTGTTCCGGATAATCAGACATCAACATTCCAAAACCGCTCCGCATGCCACAATATATTGTGGATAAATGACATAATCCATCTATATACGGTAAGCCCCTGTTTGGCAACAAGATTCACTTACAAAAAGAATGTTATTTGAATCAATGGTCTAGGAAGCCATCACGGAAAGATTCACGTGCCTGCTCTGCCCCTGTGTGTTTGCCGAGCGCTTTTCCGCTAGCCAGTTCGGCTTCCAGTTCACGTGCTTCCGTAAACAATTTAATCAGATCCGTATGATATTCACTACGGCGAATGGCGTGACCCATCAGATTATATAATTCACCCTCCTGCGAAAACATCTCGGTCAACTGCTCGGGGCCAAGACGCATGGAAGAACGCAAATGCTTTGCCATCAGATCCGGCACCATCAGCATCATGGGCACCACCAGCTCGCTGTTCTTTTTTTCTGGTATTGGCACAGCTTCCGTTACGGCTGCACGCCAGCCCTCATCTTCACGCCTGCCTTTTTTAACCGGCTTATCGTGCGGCATGAGCTTCAGGCCGCTGGAACTAATCTGCGCGTGGAAATGGTGCTTGGGCATTTCCGCCTCAGCACCACTGCGCCCAGCGCCACGCTTGCGGGAATCGATGGAAGAATCATTTTCATCGAGCACAAGATAATAGAGGTTATCCCGAATGAAATTACCTGTAAACGCCACCGATTTACCGAAGTGACGGAAGTTGACGCCGTGTTCATCGACCAGTTCTTGGTATTTCGGGTGCTTTGGCACGGCACTGAAAAAATCGCTGTCCATGTTATTCGTTCTTACATCCACAACACCGTCTACAGACACGGAATGCGCTGTGCGTGTTTTGCCGTTGTCTTTATCAAGCTCATACAGTGTGGCATACATGTTCCCCACGATGTGGCTTAATACTTCATCTACCTCTTTTGGCTTAAAGCCCATTTTGGGAAGCATTTCATCTTCGAGATAATTCAGCATCATTTTGTACATCACGGTGCCGTAACTGAAGCCAACGAAGCGCAGGCGGTCGAGCTCTTCAAGTGTTTTATCCATCGCGGCGCGCCGTTCTACTACATCCGTGGTTTCTGGCATTGGTGTTACCATGTCATTAAAAATGATTTTGGTAATCACCTCAGCTTTTTCAGAAAAGAACCTGTCGTTTTCCTTCAACCGATAGATGTCGGCAAGCACAGAATAATACGAAGCATTGACTGAAACGCCGACCAGATCCACCTGCTCTATCTGCTTGGCTCCCGCCAACATGCGGCGCAAACAGGTCAGCTGCTCAGCCATGTCAGACTTCATATTCGCACCTGCCTCCTGCGGGCTGATGCCGCTGCCACGTGCGAAGCCCTCAAAGTAAATCACGACCGGTTTATCTGGGTCTTTTACAATTTTCACCGGATTCGTAGCGCTGAGATTGTCATAGTTAATGTCTTTATCTCGCACCGGATGCAGCGCCTCCTGCGGTGTGCGGATATCTACGCTGGAAACAATCATCTGCGTTTCATCAAAACGTGCAAAATGCGAGGCCACATCCGGCTTGCCTTTTTCTATAAATTCCAGATGTTTTTCTGCTTCGTATTTGCGCATCGCATCTAACAAATCGGATACCGGCTCTGCAATTTCCTTCCAATCGGGAGATAACTTATTATCGATAATCAACTTACGCATTTTGTGCGCAAAAAACTCTGATACAAAAAAGACATCAGGGATATTTTCTGCCCGCGTTATGTCATCCGGCCTTCTAAAAAACTCAGGCTTTACAGCAGAAATCGCATCAAAAAATTTATCGGCGGCCTGTAGTAATTCATATTCAGGGCCTGCGCATGGAGCCCCACCCCGTGTAGTTTGTTTTTTACATTCCACTAACCCACCAGAAGGTTCGCGCTCGGATAGCACAACTTTGTAAAAATCATCGACAAACTTATATCGCGATATCGGGTCAACCTCCGGCTCAACACGCGCAATACCCACCGCTGCTTTTACCAATAAGGAATATTGTTCTGCAAAACCTTCGGGGCGAGGTATGTCGCAATCTGCTGCAGCATATGGCATCGCCATGACATGCTCGGCCGCGTTTTTTAAAAAGCGCTCACCCACCACCAATCGTGCGCCTGCAAATTTTTCAGGGTTTAGCTGGTCATCTTCCGCCAGAATAATTCCATCTAGTCTCAGCGCATCTGAAAGCGCCTGAATCATTTGGCGGGCAGCATCTGCCTGCGCACCCGTCAACACCTGCACCTGCCCACGGTCGCCATATGCATACTCTTTAAAATCGCGATAGAGCAAATCAAGCCTTGGGTGCGCTTTCGGCCCTTCATTTGCAGGCTCGTTTACCGTTTTCTGCTCTTGAGGGAATGCAGTGTTCACCAGCCCGTGCGGAGATAAATCCATTGTGGTTTTTTGCACGTCTTCCAAATTACGCATCACCGCATAGGTTGTGCTTACTGTTTGTGCTAAAGCCAGCATCGATTTCATATCGCTTACAGGCGAAGCCGATGCAACGGACTTAAAAAGCGATACCAGATCTGCCGGTACTTCTGGCACTAGTTTTTCTTCTGCTTCTTTTTCTGGCTTAACACCCCACATTTTTAATACATTTTCCTGCATATTGGTGTTTGCACGGGCGCGGGACACTACTTCATAAAACAAGTTGATGCCGGTTGCCTCCTGCACTGCTGACAGCAACGACACCATGCGCTCAGTATAATCGGTCGCATCAAATAATTGTTCTACGTTTGAGAGATCGATTCCAGAGGCCAGATCGCGGCTTTTGGCATTATACAAGGCTCCCTGTAGTAAATCTGCGAATGAAGATGCGATGTTAGAATCATCATCTACAAGGCGCTTTAAACTGCGCACAAAGTCTGTGTCGCTCATTGCGCCAGCAAGGCTGCTGATTTCTGCATCGCCACCCATGATAACGAAGAATGTCTCTAAATCCGCGTGTATCGGGCTTTGAAACCCTGACTTGGAATCATCTGAATATTCCACTCTCGTATTCCTTTTTTAGAGGCTCTCGCATTTATCCAGCCCAATACTTACATGATTTTCGTTAAGAATCTGTTAATTGCTGCAAGGGCTTAGTCATATTTTTATGTTGTTTAAGGCGGTACAGCGATGTAGAAGAGCCGCATATGTTGAATTCAACATCGTTAGGCTTGCCGTGCATCACCTCTTGACCATCAGCCGATTCCGCACGTGGTTTAAACCACTGCTTAGCCTCTCAACCATCTGTTTTTTGTTGCTTTTATTAAGTGGGCTTTATTTTGCGCTATTGGCCTCCCCCCCTGACCAATTGCAAGGCGAGAGCGTGCGCATCATGTATATTCACGTGCCCGCCGCGTGGATGAGCCTGATGGTTTACAGCATCATGGCGGGCGCGAGTGCTGCATTCCTGATTTGGAAAAACCCACTTTCAGACATTCTTGCGCAAAGTGCAGCGCCCATCGGCGCGGCCTTCACGTTGCTAACGCTTATCACCGGCGCATTGTGGGGGAAACCCGTGTGGGGCGCATGGTGGGTGTGGGATGCACGCCTCACCTCAGAATTAATTCTGCTGTTTTTTTATTTGGGATATATGGCGCTGGCGAGCGCGTTTGATAGCAAAGAGCGCGCTGCAAAAAGCGCCGCAATTCTAGCCATCGTTGGTTTTATCAATGTGCCGATTGTAAAATTCTCCGTTGATTTTTGGAGCACGCTTCACCAGCCTGCAAGCTTGCTGCGCGCGGGCGGGCCTTCAATTGACGGGAGCATGTTGCGCCCATTACTGCTCATGGCCGGTGCATTTTTTGCGCTCTTTATTGTGCTGCTTTTACTCAAAGTACAAACTGTTTTGTTGCAGCGCAAAATGGCGCGCCCACAGGCGAAATAAAGCATTAGTGCCTCAAAATAAGTCTTTACTTGCGTGATGGTTTTTGCGTATATTCCCTGCGTTTGTTACATCGCCCTTATGGCATAGATAAAAAGGTTTTTTGACTATGGCTTTCGTCGTCACGGAAAAATGCATTCGCTGTAAATATCAGGATTGCGTGGAAGTATGCCCTGTGGACTGCTTCTATGAAGGCGAAAACATGCTCGTCATCAACCCCGATGAATGCATCGACTGCGGTGTGTGCGAGCCAGAATGCCCCGCAAATGCCATCGAGCCGGAAAATGCCGATAACACCAAATGGCTGGAGCTGAACCGTGAATATTCCGCAAAATGGCCGAATATCACGGTAAATAAGGGCGGTTTGCCCGATGCCGACCAGTTTAAGGGCGTAGAAGGCAAATTTGACCAGTTTTTCAGCCCGAAGCCGGGTGCTGGCAATTAATATTTATTGGTTTATAGCCATTAAATATCAAGCATTTAAGCCAGTTTCCTAAAAGTTTAACCAAATTTTATAGTTTCTTCCCCCCCTTTTTTATGGTACTGTACTTGAAGTCGCCGTCTGAAATCCTCGGGAACGGACTTTCAGGAATGAATCGGCGCTCTTTTTATACATAAAATTGCTCAATAGAACTGCTTAGAAGGGTATTAAGCTTATGGCTAAATCTGCCTTTAAATTAAATGATAAAGTAGTCTACCCAACGCATGGTGTTGGCCAAGTGAAGGGCCTGGAAGCTCAAGAAATCGGCGGTCATAAGGTCGACCTGCTGGTGGTAGCCTTTGATAAAGATAAAATGACGCTGCGTATTCCGACCATCCGTGCGCAAGAATCTGGTCTGCGCAAGCTTTCCAGCGGCGAAGAACTAGACCGTGTGCGCAAAACGCTGCGCAGCCGTGCTCGTATCAGCCGCGGTATGTGGAGCCGCAGGGCAAAAGAATATGAAACCAAAATCAACTCCGGCTGCATTGTTTCGCTCGCTGAAGTGGTGCGCGACCTGCATAAAAACGTCGATGATCCGGATCGCTCTTACAGCGAACGTGTCATTTATGAAAACGCTCTGAACCGTTTGGTGGGCGAGTTTGCCGCGATTGAAAATATTGACCACGACCAGGCTTCGAAAAAAGTACTGGGCGTGATTAAAGTAGCTTAATTACTCCTTAAGAACGCTTGAAGGCGAAGGTGGCGGGTTAAACCGCCACCTTTTTTCATGCGTGCGCCCCTGCCGTTATGCTTTGACATTCCCGCCTATTTTAGGCATAAACCATGCCGTAGTTTTTATCGTTTTTTTGCTGGAGGCACGCACGTGACCCAAGATGATATCATGAAGGAATTTGAAGCCGCTGGCGCAATCTTACGCGGTCATTTTATTCTTTCCTCAGGTCTGCATAGCGACACATACTTGCAATGCGCCCGTGTACTGATGGAACCAAAGCGTTCCGAACATATCTGTAAAATATTGGCAGACCGCATTCGCCGCACCGGTTCGGGGAGCAAAATCGACATGGTTGCCTCACCTGCTATGGGCGGCGTGATTGTCGGGTATGAAGTGGGCCGCCAGCTTGGCGTGCCTGCTATTTTCTGCGAACGTGTGGACGGCAAATTTGCCATCCGCCGCGGCTTTTCTGTGCCAGAAGGTGCACGCGTGCTGCTGGTGGAAGACGTGGTGACCACGGGCAAATCCTCCCGCGAGGCAATTGACTGCATTGAAGCCGCGGGTGGCAAAGTAGTTGCTGGCGCATGCCTGATTAACCGCAGTGGTGGCAACCCGCTGAACACACCACTTGTGTCGCTGGTGGAATTGGATATCCAGACATATACAGATGAAGAGCTGCCGTTTGAACTGGCGAAAGTGCCTGCTGAAAAACCTGGTAGCCGCTGGATTAAAAGCGCCGCTTCCTAGGCGTTAATTTCTTTTAAAATTGCCTGTGCCGCTTTTTTCGGGCTGGCCTGCTCCGTGATCGGCCTGCCAATCACTAGGTAATCCGCACCTGCTTCAATGGCCTCTGCTGGCGTCATCACGCGGCGCTGGTCGCCTTTGCTGCTGCCCGCAGGGCGAATGCCTGGCACAACTAATTTCAATTCTTTGCCGAACTCTTTTTTGAGCGCTGCCACTTCATGCGCGGAGCACACCAAACCATCGATGCCGCTTTTCAGCGCCAGTTCAGCCAGCGCGAGCACTTGTGCTTTCACTTTGCGGCTCACACCGCATTCTTTTAAATCTGCTTCGTCCATGCTGGTCAGCACCGTTACGCCGAGCACGATGGGTTTTTTCTTCGCGCCGCTGGCCGCTTCTGCTGCTGCTTTCATCATGCGGCTGCCGCCACTTGTGTGAATGGTCAGCATCGACACGCCAAGACTTGCCGCAGAGCGTACTGCGCCCGCTACCGTGTTCGGAATGTCATGAAATTTTAAATCGAGGAAAATCGGCAGACCGCTGGCGGCTACTTTTTTGATGCCTTGCGGCCCCTGTGCAGAAAAAAACTCGAGGCCAAGTTTGGCATGGCCGATAGCGCCATGAAGGGTGGAAGCGAGAGATGCCGCCTGCTTTACATCTGGTGTATCAATTGCACAGATAAGCGGGTTTTTTTTCGGCATCTCTCTTCACATCGTTAGAACTAAACGCTGTAGTAATTCAGGAATTCGATTGGGTGCGGGGTGTGTTCTAAGTCCTGCACTTCCTGCATCTTCAGCTCAATATACGCATCAATGAGTTCGTCTGTAAACACTTCACCTTTTTTCAGGAAGGCGCGGTCTGCAGAAAGGCTGTCCAGCGCTTCACGCAGGCTACCGCACACTTGGCTGATGCCCTGACGTTCTTCTGAAGGCAGGTCATACAGGTTTTTATCCATCGCGTCGCCGGGGTGGATTTTGTTTTCAATCCCATCGAGGCCTGCCATAAGCATCGCTGCAAAGGCAAAGTATGGGTTCGCACCCGGATCAGGGAAGCGCACTTCAATACGCTTCGCTTTCGGGCTGGAACCATAAGGAATACGGATAGAAGCGGAACGGTTGCGAGCAGAGTATGCCAGCATCACCGGTGCTTCAAAGCCTGGGATCAAACGCTTGTAGCTGTTGGTGGTGGGGTTCGTGAAAGCGTTCAGTGCCTTCGCGTGTTTAATGATACCACCGATGTAATAAATCGCCATTTCCGACAGGTCGGCATAGCCATTGCCTGCAAAGAGCGGCTTATTGCCTTTCCAGATGGACTGGTGCGTGTGCATACCAGAGCCATTGTCGCCATAAATCGGCTTCGGCATGAAGGTGACGGATTTGCCATAAGAATGGGCAACGTTGTGCACCACATATTTGTATTTCTGCACGTTGTCGGCTGTTGCCACCAGCGTGGAGAAGTCAAAGCCCAGTTCGCACTGACCCGGCGCCACTTCATGGTGGTGCAGGCGCGGCATCAGACCAACCTGTTTCAGCACTTCCAGCATTTCAGCACGCAGGTCATTCAGTGCGTCCACCGGCTGAACGGGGAAGTAACCACCCTTCACGCGCGGACGGTGACCTGGATTGCCCATTTCATATTCGCGGGACGTGTTCCATGGGCCTTCATCGGAATCAAGGCGCACGAAAGAGCCATTCATGTTCACGTCAAAACGTACGTCGTCGAACACGAAGAATTCAAGCTCAGGGCCGAAAAATGCTTTGTCGCCTACGCCCGTGTAAGCAAGGTATGCTTCAGCGCGTTTAGCTAATGTGCGTGGGTCGCGGGAATAGCCCTGACCGGTGTTTGGCTCAATCACGTCGCAGAAAATGACCAGCGTTGGCTGAGCCGTGAATGGATCCACAAAGGCGCTAGCAAGGTCTGGCTGCAGAATCATGTCAGATTCGTTAATGCTTTTCCAACCCGCGATGGAAGAACCATCGAACATAATACCATCGGTAAACAGGCCTTCGTCAAAATCCTGTGCGAGGTAAGAGGTGTGCTGCCATTTGCCCTTGGTGTCCGTGAAGCGGAAATCGATGAACCGGATATCGTGTTCTTTAATCTGTTCGAGAATCTTTTTGACTTCAGACATGGCGGGCACCTTAGTGTTTTGTTTATTGAAGGTTGGGAATGTGAGCGGCCCTGGAGCGCGTTCGGGCTTACTTAGTACTGAATTTCAGAGCAAAAAACAACAGCAAAAAGAAATGTATTAACGGATTTTCGTTAAATGGCTTCGTCACCCGATTCACCGGTGCGGATGCGGATGGCCTGCGCTACGTCGTAAATGAAAATTTTTCCATCCCCAATGCGACCTGTATTTGCAGCCTGGCGTATGGCCTCAATGACCTTATCGGCCATGTTATCCGCCACCACCATCTCGATTTTAGTCTTGGGCAGGAAATCCACGATATATTCAGCGCCGCGATACGGCTCAGTTTGGCCTTTCTGGCGGCCATAACCCTTGCATTCGGTAACCGTGATACCGCGAATGCCGACTTCCTGAAGGGCATCCTTCACTTCATCAAGCTTGAAGGGTTTGATAATGGCTTCGATTTTTTTCATGGTGCTAAGCTAGTAGCACCCGCAAACAAAAACGGCAACCCTTTATTAAAGGATTGCCGTTTTTAAGAGTATCTTAAATCAGCTTATTTCTTGGTGGAAAATGCTTTCGCAATTTTTTCACCAGCGCGAGCAGCAGATTCATTCAGCGGCTCAGCGGCGTTGCTGTATTCCAGAGAAAGTTCTGCCAGTTTCAGCGCGCGGGAGAACACGTTGTCCACGTTGTTCTTCAGGTAGCTGGTCTGCAGGTTGAAGATGTCCGTCACCGTTTTGCAGGCGAGGAATTTTTCAACTGCCTTGAACTGCTCAGCAATCAGGCTGTTTGTCATGTCAGCAATTTCACTGCTGATAGACTGCGTTACTTCACCAGCGAGCGTAGCGCTTTCCACTGCTGCATCGGCCGTTTCTTTGCCGATATCAGCAAAGCTACCGAGGTTTTTCAAAGCGGCATCAGCTGACTTGGTGAGGTTTTCAAAGCTCTCACGGCCGATTTCAAGCGCGGTTTCCTGCGCTTTTTTAGCTTCTTTTGCGCTGGAAGAAAGCACTTCTTCGACCACTTTCGTGCTCTGGGAAATCAGTTCATCCATGTTGTCTTTTGCTTTGCGGGCAGCAGCTTCACCACCTGGGATAGCTGTAAAGCCGGCTTTGGAAGCAACCGTAGCAGCGCGACGAGCGGCGCTTGCACCCTTGCTACCTTTAGCGGCGAAATTCTGTTCTTGTGGCATGACATACTCCAATTCTGTAGGTTTTGGTAGATTCGGGCGCAGTTTGTACCACTATAACCTGCCTATTTCAAGGGTTTTTGCCGACACAACCCCTCAAATATGGCGGAAATCCTTTATCCCACTGATAATACTGGAAATTAAAACAATCTTAGGTTGCTTACATCCACTCCTTGTTTCGCTCCAAATGGTCGAAATCGTTGTAGGTGGGGGTGTATTTAGGGTTAGGGCAAGCCAGATACGGCGCATCCGGACTGGTAAAAAACGCTATCAACTGCTTTAAGCCTTCCACCGCCGAGGGGTCATAATCCATTGGCTTTGGCACATGGCCTAAATCTGCCCCTACCCCTGTTTTCCAGTATTCCAGACCTTTTATCTCATTCACTTCAGGCCAACCTTCAAACCCGCCAGCGAGGGCAATCATGCCTTCCAGCATCAGCTGCGGCGAGAACCCCGCCTCCACATGCGCTTTGGTCGGTAACGTACCTGTTTTGTAGTCAATAATGGTGGCGCTGCCCTCAGAGTCTGCCTCCACCCTGTCTGCTTTTGCGGTGATGGTGTATTCCTCGCCTGCAACAGCCAATACATGGCGTCCCTTTACCTCGGCCAGTATCTGCTTGGCTTTGCTGCCCCGCTCCTCTTCATATTGCACCAGCCACTCCGCCACCTTCTCAAAACGCGGCCACCACATGGCGTATACGGAAGGATGATTCTCAAGCGGCGTGAAGGCCTCTTTGCCACAAGCAATGAGCGCCTTCCATGCGGCATCCTTTTCCATTTTCTGCCCGTGCTGCTTGGTGAAAAGCTCTAGCGCTTTGTGGATAAAGTTGCCGAAATCCGCAGCACCGGGGTCTTGCTCCAACGGATCAAGTGGGCGCAAGCGCAATATTTTTGATGCATACACCGCGTAAGGGTCACGCATCAGTTTTTCAACCGTGGTAACAGAAAGTTCACGGGGGCGCGCGGCCACGGGTGGTTTTGGCATAGGCGGTGTTAGCGGAGCCGCTACCACACTGCTGGCAAAAATACTTTCCGCCCAATACGGCCATGCCGGTTTTGTCACCTCAAGCCCGCTGCCTGCAATCACTGCATTCAAGCGAAGCAAGAACATGGAAGGGATGCTCGGCGCACCATCCACTTTTTCTGCGCGGGTTATCACCACTTCCGGCGCCATCACAAAACTACTGAAATCATGCGCCGCGAGCGAGGTAAGGCGTGCCTCACCCGGCAAGCCGCAACTTTCCGCCATGCTGCGGCTCATCCACGGATTGGTGGATGAGCGCGGCCAACTACCTTGATTCATGGAGGCCAAGATCACTCTGTCAAATTGCTGCAAGCGCGCTTCCATTGGGCTTAAAATCGCAATGCGCGGATGACCGCCATAACGTGGGCGATATACTTTTCCAATCAGTAATGCGTCCAGCACACCTAAGTAATGCAGCGGGTCAATGTCTCCATATTCTTCCGCTGCCTTTAACGCTTCATCCACAAATGCGGCAGCGTGCGCACCCTCGTCGCCGCTCCATAACACCACCGCGCCTTTTTCGCCCTCAGTGGCGGCCAGTGCCTCGGCCACTTCAATATGTGCGCGTATCATGTCAGACAGTTTGGCTTTTTCTTTACTTACTACCAGTGGCGTACATTTTTTTGCCAGCGCCTCAAACCACGGCAGCAGGCGCTTGCCATCTTCATTAAGCAATGCGCGGATGCCATGAAGCCCTGCGGCAGGCGTAACACCGCGCAGCACAGACTTTTCAAGCGCGCGCACTTTGCTGCGGAAAGCACCCGTATTCATGCCGCCGGAAGCCAGCGGGTGCTTTAAAAAAGAGAGTAGTGCCACGGGCGAAAAACGCCGTTCCGCCGCCAGTGCCAGCAAACGCAAAAACGAAAGCACGGGCAACTCTGCTAACGGCTGCCCTGCCGAATCATTTACTTCTGCACCCCAGCGGAGCATCAGGCTGCTCACGCGTTGGGCAAGTTTTCTATCGGTGGTAATCAGGCAGGCCGTGGCTTCTGGTTTTTCGAGTGTTTCACGCAACATGACGGCAATAGCCTCTGCCTCCTTTTGTTGCGTGGCAAATGAAAGTATGGAAAGATTTTCTACAGCCGCAGGTAGAAGTTTCACTTCGCGCCATGCATCCGTTGTGTCTGATGGGCGCAATGTTTCACGCAGTAGAGCCACACGTGCAGATGTTTTTGCTTGCGTGCTGCCCCATACCTTCACGGCACTGCGCGGAATGTTTAAGTCTTCCAGCAGATGCTTCATGCCTGCTTGCGGATGGTTCTGCGGTACGTGCCGCCATTCTTTTTCCGGCATCTCCGTATCAAGCCCTGGCAACACCACCATGCCATTTTCTAAACTGAGTAATGCGCCGAGCAGCGCGCGCGTGGCGGGGATACTACCCGTGGTGCCCGCAGCAATCACTGGTGCCTTTGGTGGCGATGCGCGCCACAATACCGCCTGCATTTTCAGCAATTCATTCCGCCGCGCTACGGCATCCATAACATTTTTTTCAGCTAAAATTTTGGGCCAGTTCTCGCTCACGATTTTTAAGAACTCAATCGTGATACCCCAGTGCTTCGCCAGTTCCTCTGGCACAATTTTTTCGAGCAAATCAAATGAAAGCCCTTCACGTTGCATATCATCGAGCAGCGCGCCGAGCGCGTGCGCGAGCTTCACGGCCTGGTCGGCAGTAATATAATTATTCGCCTGCTCGGTCGGGTTATTTTTTGCCCATGCCTCAATCAGCCCTGCAAGCAGCAGCAAGCGCTGGCTGTGCGTTACGGCGGGTGGCAGGTCGGCACTGGCCAGCACAAGGCTTAGTTCATCTTCCTCCACATCACCAATGCTGTGAATGGCAGGCAACAGCATGGGCTTACCTGCTGCTGTGATGAGTGCATCTTTAAAGGCGCGAACGCTGCGGCGGTTGGGCAGAAGCACGGTGACTGCTGCCAATGTTTCAGGCACTGTGCCATAGCGCGCGAGCACGCCTTTTGCCAGCGCGCTTAAAAACGGAACATCGGATGGAATGGTATATACATCGCCTGCCATGAAAGCGAGGTTATACGCTGCTGCTCATGCTTTCAAGCAATGCTTATGCAGCGTTTTTTTTCTTCGCTAGCAGCGGCTTCAAATATTGCCCCGTGATGCTGTCTTTTTTCGCCACCACCTGCTCGGGCGTGCCTTCCGCCACCAGCGTGCCGCCGCGTGCACCACCGCCTGGGCCGATATCAATCACCCAGTCAGAGGTTTTAATCACGTCGAGATTATGCTCAATCACAATCATGGTGTTGCCGCTATCCACCAAGCGATGCAGCACTTTTAAGAGTTTGCTCACGTCATCGGTGTGCAGACCCGTGGTCGGCTCATCCAAGATATAGAGCGTGCGGCCGGTGGCTTTTTTGGAAAGCTCTTTGGCGAGTTTCACGCGCTGCGCCTCACCGCCTGAAAGCGTGGTGGCAGACTGGCCGAGTTTGATATAACCCAAACCAACTTCCTCAAGCGCGCGCAGCTTTTCGTGAATCACCGGATTTTTTTCAAAGAAGCGTGTGGCTTCTTCTACCGTCATCTCCAGCACGTCGGCGATGGACTTATCCTTGTATTTCACTTCCAGCGTTTCGCGGTTATAGCGGTGGCCGTGGCAAGCATCGCACTTTACATATACATCCGGCAGGAAGTGCATTTCGATTTTAATCACGCCATCACCTTGGCAGGTTTCGCAGCGTCCGCCCTTCACGTTGAACGAGAAGCGACCGGGCTTGTAACCCCTCGCCTTTGATTCCGGCAATGCTGAGAACCAATCACGCACCGGCGAGAACGCACCCACATACGTGGCAGGGTTACTGCGCGGTGTGCGCCCGATGGGGCTTTGGTCGATTTCGATAATCTTGTCGACATATTCCAGCCCATCGATGCGGTCATGCGGGCCGGGGTTGTCTTTTGAGCCATACATGAGTTTGGCAACTGCTTTATACAGCGTTTCAATCACGAGGCTTGATTTACCGCCACCGGAAACACCCGTTACGCAGCAGAAGCTGTTGAGCGGAATATCCACCGTGATGTTCTTCAGGTTATTCGCACGCGCACCTTTGATGGTGATTTTGCGGCCCTGAGAATCCTTGCGGCGCTTTTCGGGCACAGCGATAAATTTATCGCCACGTAGATATTGTGCCGTGATGCTTTCTTTGGATTTCATCACATCTTTCGGCGTGCCGATGGCGATAATTTTGCCGCCATGCTCACCTGCGCCTAGCCCCATATCCACAAGGAAATCAGCGGAGCGTTGGGTTTCTTCATCGTGCTCCACCACAATCACGCTGTTGCCCATTTCTTTCAGGCTTTTCAGTGTTTCTAAAAGGCGGGCATTGTCGCACTGGTGTAGGCCAATCGAAGGTTCATCCAGCACATACAGCACGCCCGTAAGCCCGCTACCGATTTGCGACGCAAGGCGGATGCGCTGGCTTTCACCGCCCGAAAGCGTGCCTGCACCGCGCGAAAGCGTCAGGTAATCCAGACCCACATTGTTCAAAAACCCAAGGCGGCGTTTTAGCTCCAGCAAAATACGCTCGGCGATTTTCTGCTGCGTTTTGGTCAGTTTTTTAGGCAGGTTTTCCACCCACAACACAGCGTCACCAATCGTGAGGTCGCACACCTGACCGATATGCTTGCTGTCAATCTTTACGCACATGGTTTCTTTGTTCAGGCGATAGCCGCCGCATTCGCTGCATGGCATCATGTCCTGATATTTTTCAATCTCTTCGCGCACCCACTCGCTTTCAGTTTCTTTCCAGCGGCGCTGCAAATTCGGAACCACACCTTCAAACGGCTTTTGTACCGTGAACACGCGGTAGCCATCGTCATACGTAATCTTCACTTTTTCTTCGCCTGTGCCATGCAGCACGGCGTCCTGCACTTTTTTCGGCAGGGCTTTAAATGGCTCGTTCAGCGAAAATTTCAGATGCTTCGCAAGACCTTCTAAGGCTTGGAAATAATATTTCGACTGCGGGCCGCTCCACGGCGTAACCGCGCCCTGCATCAGGGTTTTGCTGGTATCCGGCACCACCAGTTCGGGGTCGAAGAACATTTCTGTGCCGAGGCCACTACATTTCTGGCAGGCACCATACGGGCTGTTGAACGAGAAGATGCGCGGCTCAATTTCTGCCAGCTGGAAGCCGGAAATTGGGCATGCGAATTTTTCAGAGTAAACCTGCACATCACCTTTTTTAGGCTTTTCAGCACCCTCCGGCAGGCTTACGATTTCGACATAGAGCAGACCGCTTGAAAGGCGCACAGCGTTTTCGATGCTTTCGGCCAAGCGATTACCGAGTTCTTTGCCCACCACGAGGCGGTCTACCACCACTTCAATCGTGTGCTTTTTGTTTTTATCAATCTCGGGCAGGTCGTCAAACTCATACACTTTGCCATCGAGTTTAATACGCGTGTAGCCTGCTTTTTTAATTTCCAGCAGTTCTTTGCGGTGCTCGCCTTTGCCGCCGCGCACAATCGGCGCCAGCAGGAAAATTTTGGTGCCCTCGGGCAGTTCTTTCACCGCATCCACCATCTGCGACACGCTCTGGCTTTCAATCGGCAGACCCGTAGCGGGAGAATAAGGCACGCCCACGCGGGCATATAAAAGGCGCAAATAATCATAAATTTCGGTCACCGTGGCCACGGTTGAGCGCGGGTTGCGGCTGGTGGTTTTCTGGTCAATCGCGATGGCAGGAGACAGGCCGGTGATGGATTCTACGTCCGGCTTATCCTGCATTTCAAGGAACTGGCGGGCATAGGCAGAAAGGCTTTCCACATAGCGGCGCTGGCCTTCGGCGTAGATGGTGTCAAACGCGAGGGATGATTTGCCGGAGCCTGAAAGCCCCGTAATTACAACGAATTGGCCGCGTGGAATGTCGAGGCTGACATTCTTTAAGTTGTGCTCTTTTGCTCCACGAACGCTGATAAATTCTTCGGCCATAATTTCCTGATAATGTAAAAAATCTGTTGAACAGGGGAAGATATGCGATAGTGTAGGCGGAAATCAAGCACTGATTGTAATAATTTGTCGCATGTTTCACGTGAAACATTGAAATTGTAATTTTCATTTTAAGGAATACTGGTTATGGCGGGATCCCTCAATAAAGTCATGCTTATCGGCAATCTCGGTAAGGACCCTGAAGTCCGCACCACGCAGGATGGTAAAGACATCGCCACCCTGACCCTTGCCACGTCGGAAAGCTGGCGCGACAAAGCCACGGGCGAGCGCCGCGAGCGCACCGAATGGCACCGCGTGGTGATTTTTAACGACGGCCTTGTGAACATCGCCAAGAGCTACCTGAAAAAAGGTTCCAAGATTTTTGTAGAAGGCGCACTGCAAACGCGCAAATGGACCGACCAGAGCGGCCAAGAAAAATATAGCACCGAAGTCGTGCTGCAAGGCTTCGGCAGCGCCCTGACCATGCTGGATGCGCGCGGCAGTGGCGAAGGCCGTGGCGAAGGCGGCGGTGGTTATGCTGATAGCCCAGCCCCACGCGCAGCCGCTTCCGGCGGCAAGAAGGCGGAAGCCTTTAACGACGCAGCGGTGGATGATGAAATCCCGTTCTAAACGGAGTTAGCTTATAAGCATTAAAAAAGCCTGCCGTTTGGCAGGCTTTTTTAATGGGTGGGAGAACTATTTTTCCCACTTATGCGGACGAGACCTTTTCGGCTTGGTCATCACTGGCTCTTCTACATCTGCCGGCGGCTTAACCAAAACAGGCAGCAGCACAGGCTGCTTTTTAACCACCATGTTTTCATAGACATCCGTACCTTTGGTCAAAGCTTGGATAATGAAATCCTGCGCGAAGTTCGGATTACGGCGCAATTTGGCATATGTCATAAGGTTATGCTCTGCTTTTTCTGCGGGCAGATTGCGGCGCAGCAGCATTTCAGAAGGCTCAAGCATGCCACCAAGGCCATAGACCAGCGACAGATTCAGCTCTGCCTGACGGCGGCGCTCGGCATCATTTGCAAAGCCTATCGCAGCGCCTTTCAGCGCGCGCACAGCCTCAGCAAACTGCTTCTGAGAGGCAAATGAAAGGCCAATATTATTCAGCACCAGCGCGTTCTCAGGTGCGACTTTCAGTGCCGCTTGGTAATACTGCACCGCTTCGGCATGTTGGCCACGGGCGGCAAAAGCAACGCCAATGGCATTCAGGCTTTTCCAGCGGTTGGGGTTAGAGCGCACCACTTCTTCAAGCACGATGGCAGCTTCTTCAAAGCGCAGCTGTTCCATGAGCGAAAGACCCTTGCCCTCTAAAGCATCGGGGCTACCCGGCAGCGACATCAGTGCGGCATCGTAGGAAACCAGAGCAGCGTCATTCTTTCCCTGCCAGCGCTGCACGTTACCCAGTTTGGTAAACAAATCTGCATCGCTCCAGCGTTTTTCTACCAGCGCAGCCAAGGTTTGCTCTGCGCCTGCAAAGTCAGCATCGGCAATCTGCTGGTCAGCCAGCGCTGCCTGTTCTTTTTCCGCTTTCGTCATTTGAATGGACGGGCCTTTCAGTGCCACGCCAGAATCTGCAAGTGGTTGCATGGGCTGGCAGGCAGAAAGCCATAGCACCAGCATGAAGGCGATTACGGAGGTCAGACTTGTCCAGATATATGGCATATTTTATGACGCAAGCAGTGTGTCCAGCTTGCCCTCTTTTTCCAGTGCGTGCAGGTCATCACAACCACCCACATGCGTGTTGTTGATAAAAATCTGTGGCACGGTGCGGCGCCCGCCGGATTTAGTAATCATTTCCTGCTGGAGGGCTTCATCGTGCGTGATGTCAATTTCATTGAACTTCTGCCCTTTGCGCTTGAGCAAATCTTTCGCGCGCACGCAGTAAGGGCAGTAATCTTTAGTATAAACAATGATATTCGGCATTTTTTACTCATTCAGTGCAACAAGTACAGCTATGTTTATAAAAGGTATTGTCATGAAATACAATGGGGGAAGCAAAATTCCGCCCGCACAAAAGAGGCTTGCAAATTTTAAGGTTTATGGTTAGTTTCCACGACCTTGCTTAGGTCAAGATGTGTGGCGGGCGTAGCTCAGTTGGTTAGAGCGCCAGTTTGTGGTATTGGAAGTCGCCGGTTCGATCCCGGTCGCTCGCCCCATTTTTAACCCCTTCCGCCCACTCTCAAGGCATCGTATGCATTCCATCCTCGTTGATATCCGCAGTCAGAATAGCGACCTGACCCCTATTGTGGTGCTCGCCCCCACGCAGCGCTGCGGCACCACGCTGCTGCAACGCGCCATTAATGCCGGAAATGAAGCGGTGATTGTGGGTGAGAACTTCTACATGACGGAAAAGTATGCGAGGAATATCGCCACCTGCTTCCAGATGGAGATTGAAAAACGCAAAATCGTGGATGCCACAAAACAGGAGTTTCTTGCAGGCAACAAGGGCATTGATGGCTCTGCCCTGTTTTTAGATTATGAGCCGTATTTACATAAAATCGCTACTGATTTTTACTCCCTCGTGCGGCATTACAAAGACAGCGCCGAAAAACATGGGTTTAAGGCATGGGGCATTAAGCACCAAACGCGCGATGCTGGTGCCACGCTCGGTTTTTTGAACCTTGTGCCCAATGCGCGCGTGGTGTTTTTAACCCGCCATGTGTTTGATACAGCGGCTTCGTTCCGCGGCCGCTGGCCAAAAATGATAGAAACACCCAAGCAAATTATGGAATTCGGGCGCACGTGGAATAGCGGCATGGCTATTAAAGAAAAAATCAAAAACCCCATGCTGTTCTGCAAATACGAAGACATGGTGGCAGACCCGAAGAGCTTCTGTGATGACGTGGAAAAATTCCTTGGCATTAAACTGGGGCGCGAGCAGTTTGATATCAAGGTCAACTCGCACGTACAGTCTGGCAATCGCGAAGAAGTGAAAAAGGGTAGCGCGTACATCAAGCCCACATCACTTGCCGAGGAAGAATTGGCGCTGCTGCGCCAACAGGCTTCTGCAATGCTCACGCAGCACGGTTATGCCGATGAAAAATAATCTCAGAGTAAGTCGAAATCACCAGTAGAGAATGTGATGTCGAAGCCTGTGGTATTGACAACAGCCAATAATCTTAACTCGCTTGCACTGATGTCATTTGCGGCAACGCCGTCTTCGAGATAGTAGTAAATACCTGTTTGCGTTGCGCCTTCAATAATGAAAATGGCATCCGTACCCGTAGTCGCGGTTAAACCAAATGTATTGATATTTGTACGTATAGTGGCGAAGTTTGCCTCTGTCAGGTTTGCATTGGTAAAGGCCGTCGCTGTATCATAATACATTTCGAACTTCTGCCCGCCGCCACCTGTTTCGGTGAAATCCAGTGCAACGGTATCTGTCCCGCGGTCAAAAAACGCAATTGAATCATCTGCCGTCACGTCGTCGATATTCACACTGCCTACTGCACGGAAATCGCCGCCAAATTGAATGAGGTCGGCTCCGGCACCGGCTGCAAAACCCGTAATGGTGTCAAAGCCCGTATTCGCACCCGCAGCACCACCGTCAAGCGTGGTTTCAAAACGAACTATATCTGCTGCGCTATCGACTCCCATTATAATGGTGTCTGCGCCCTGACCACCAATTACAGTGTCTGAGCCTGCAGGAGGCGTTGTATCCGTCGAATCAAGGTTAATGGAATCGTCACCGTCACCTGCGCGGACGAAATCATTACCGTTATCCATATCAATCACCATATTCGTATCACCCGTGGTAACCGTATCGTTACCAAGACCACCAATGACTGTAATCACATCATCCGTAAGCGTTGCATTCACGCCGCCGGCATCTGCAAACCGCGCCACATCCACATTGACGAACGTGCCGAGCGTGAAGTCTACTGAACCAGCACCGCTTAAGGACACCGTATCGCTACCAATGCCCGCATCCACAGAATCATTCGCATCCCAGACGGTAGTGCTAACATTGACGTCTATGCGGTCGGACCCACCTGTCGTGCTAACCGTCATATTGCCATTTCCAAGGCGAATGATGTTACCACCGCT
Source organism: Rickettsiales bacterium (assembly GCA_044356525.1). GTDB lineage: Bacteria > Pseudomonadota > Alphaproteobacteria > Rickettsiales > RGZB01 > CAYXPR01. The sequence goes on along the minus strand of JBIKVZ010000002.1, from coordinate 279,685 downwards.
ACCAGCCGTTACCGTTTGATCAGAATTCCCCATGGTCACGTTAATCGTGGCGCCGTCACCTAAGGTGATAGCGTAATTTGCGTTACTTAATGTTATTTCCTCTACGTTACTGAAGGTCCCCAGCGTAAAATTAACGGTGCCACCACCGGTAATAACCATGCTATCTAGGCCCGCACCGCCTTCAATTGAATCATTCGCTGTCCATGTGTTCACCGTGTTATAGGTGATAGAATCATCACCTGAACCACTGTTCAATGTTATATTATTTACGCTATCATCGAGACGAACCGTGTCATTCCCAAGGCCGAGTGTAACGCTTTGTGTGCCGTTGCCATAGGTTACATCGTACCCATCATCATCAAGCGTAACGGTAACGGCAGCATCTGGCAGTAGAATAAACTCAAGCCCGTTGATAGAGCCGAGGGTGAAATCGATGGCGCCAGTGCCCGTAATAGAAACGGTATCTGAGCCAATACCACCATCGACGTTATCACTCGCATCAAATGTATGTGCAGCGCTTACAACAATAACGTCATTGCCGTTGCCGGTCGCAACAGTCATGTTGTTATTCGCAAGAGTGATGGTGTCATTTCCTGCGCCGGTTGTAAGAGATTGGACGAAATTTCCCATGGTTACGCTATAACCATCGCCATCTAGCGTAATGGTCATGGCACCATTCATTACTATGCCTTCAATGCCACTGAAAGTGCCGAGGCTATAGTTGGCTGCACCCGCTCCAGTGAATGTGACGGTATCTAAACCAGTGCCACCATCCAATGCATCGCTGCCATTCCATGTGTCGGTTGTATCAACCACAAATGAGTCTGCGCCAGTGCCGCTAACTACGGATTGATTACCGCTACCTGTCGTAATTGTATTCCCGCCATTTCCTAGCGTGAGTGCGATGTTGTCGTCGTTTAGCGCGATGGTCGTTGCATTGTTATCAACTGTAATAGCCTCTACGCTCGCAAGCCCTACGTTGCCCGCTGAAAAATTGATGCTACCGCCTGCTGTAAGTGCAAGTGTATCGTTACCTAAACCACCGCTTAATGAATCCGACGCATTCCACGTATTGGTAAGCACAGCGTTTATCAGGTCTGTACCGCCACCACCCACAATAGTCATGTCGCCGTTGGCCGCTGTAATCGTATCATTCCCCGTGCCGGTAGTAAGGCTTTGTGTTGCAGCACCCATGGTGACGGCATACCCATCATCATCCAATGTCACCGTCATGGCGCTGGCAGCCATGTTGACCGCATCAATGTTATTGAAGGTACCTAGTGTAAAATCTACCGTGCCCGTGCCGGAAATACTGACCGTATCATTACCGCTTGTGCCATTGAGTGCATCGCTGGCGTTCCATGTATGAGACGCCACAATGTTAAATGTTTCATTACCCGTACCGCCGGTGACCGACTGGTTCGCATTCGCAAAAGTCACCACATGGTTCGCGTTACCGAGGGTAACTGTGTAGGCCTGCGCATCCAGCACCAGCGTGACTGCGCTATTGCCCGTGGTGATATTTTCAATGCCAGAAACAGTAGTGGATGTAAGGTTAATCGTGCCAGCACCCGTTATCGCAAGCACGTCAGTGCCGGTGCCCGTATCAATTGCATCGGCATTATCAAATGTATCTGCCGCGTCGATGGTGATGGTGTCCGCACCCGTGCCTGTTACCAACGTTACATCACCATTACCCAGCGTTACAGCATTGCCGCCATTGCCCATGGTGATGGTTAAGTCGTCATCATTGGTGATTAGCGTGGTTGCAGCATTTCCCACCGTGATGTTTTCAATCGTTGCTAGCGCTACATTCCCGCTAGAAAAGTTAAACGTACCCGCATTGCTTATAACCAGCGTGTCCGTATCCGCACCGCCCGCTAGAATGTCGCTGCTGTTCCATGTGTTTGTAAGGCTAATATTCATGAAATCATTACCTGCGCCACCACTCAAGGTGTTATTCCCTGAGCCCGCCGTAAGCGTATCATCACCCGTGCCACCAAAAAGCGCGTCATTACCATTCTGACTGGTAATGTCGGTGTCAACACCATCTTTACCCGTAACGCGGTTATTGGCACCTGTTGCCAACGTTACCGCACCTGTGCCACCAATCACGACCGTGCGGATAGAAGACACCGCTGAAGTATCAAGCGCCACGGCTTCCGTGCCATTTCTAATTTCCACACGCTGACCAGTAGCGGTTGCAACAAAGGAATCTGACAACTCAATCGTGCCGCCAGAGGCGCTAATATCTATTACCTCAAAGCCGCTTTTATTGGCAAACTGTGAAAAGGTAACGCTCGCCGCATCGGTAAACACCAGACTATCCGCCCCCGTGCTGGCAATTAAAATATCTGCCGTACCAAAATTCGCGTCAGACGTGGTGTATGTATCATTACCTGCGCCACTGCTGAAAATATCTGTTCCTGCGGTAAGGACGAATGATTCATTCGTGGGGGGAGTACCACCACCACCACCACCACCACCACCACCACCACCACCACCACCACCACCGCCACCACCACCACCACCGCCACCACCGCCGGAGCTTCCAGCAAAGGTGAAGTTATCTTCATCCAGCGCGGTATGTAGCACACTCTTAATAACCAATTGCTGCCCACCCGCAAATGCGATGCGCGTATCACTACCTACAGTACTTAAACTAAGACCGCTGAACGCCGTGATTGTAGTGAATGCCGAGATATCGATGAGTTCGTCTGCATCTGACGTATCAAAATCCGTAATTGTCGTGGAATCACCTGCTGAAACCTGCATCACGAATGTGTCGCTATCAGCACCGCCGGTAAGAGTATCATTACCCTTATTCCCCTTAAGCACATCGTCACCATCTCCGCCGCTCAAGGAATCATTATCCTGGCCACCAAGCAATGTATCAGAGCCCGTACCGCCTGAAACCGTATCGTCACCCAGATTACCGTTTACATCATCATCGTTTTCATCAGCAGAAAGGTTATCGTCACCCTGCCCGCCACGCATCACGTCACCACCTGTACCACCCGTGATGGTATCATTGCCTTGGTTACCTTGCAGAACATCGTCACCCGTGCCGCCATTGACGCGATCGCTACCATCGCCGCCGTGAATCACATCGTTATCACTGTCGCCATTCAGCACGTCGGCACCAAGGTCCCCCCTGATAGTATCCGCACCGACTCCACCACTTAAGACATCATCGCCTTGCCCGCCGCGAATGGAATCTGAACCATCGCCCGCAAGGACCGTGTCAGCGCCGAGATTGCCGTTTATAGAGTCTACGCCTGCATCACCAATGATGGAGTCATTATCGCGCCCACCGCGCAGCAGGTCGTTGCCGGAACCACCATCGATGGTGTCCGCGCCCTGATTACCTTGAATAGAGTCGTTGTCGCCAAGGCCTGTAAGGCTATCATCACCATTGCCGCCAAATATCGTGTCAGCCCCGGAGGTACCCGGAAGGATGTCATCCAGCGATGTGCCGTTAATCAATGGCATGAGCGCCCTCCGCCAGAATAAGCGGGAGGCTGCGCCGCCCCATTAAGCCAAGGGCGGAAAGCCGGGGGATGTAAGCGGATGCCAGACAGAACTCCTCCTTCTTGTCGCATCTTTCAGAGGCCATTAAACCAAAATTCTACTTCTGTTTCAAGGTTTAATAAAAGTTTTCCACATTTTGCGCCTCCACCAAACACATAAAATTGTGCGCTCTAAATTACACTACAAAATAAAACACATCGGCGCGCGCATATGTTCTTGATAAATGCACGAATAAATTGTAATAGCCTAGGCAACTTTTTTAGAGCAGCACGAATTTCTTCACGAGGATAGTGTAGGCCCATGGCTAAGAAGCAATTGAACAAAGTATCAGCGGCTAAAACCAAAAAATCCGCTCCCGTAAAAAAATCCGCCAAAAGCGCGGCCGCAAAGGGTGCTGTGCACCAGGGTGCACCGCAGGCAGGGCAAACACGCCGTGACTTTATTGTGGTCACAGCCAGCGCCACCGCTGGTGTGGGCGCCGCCTCTGCCGCTTGGCCTTTCATTAATTCATTGAACCCTGCTGCTGACGTACTTGCGCTTGCCAGCACGGAGGTCGACATCACCACCGTTCAGCCCGGTCAGGCAATTACGGTGATGTGGCGCGGCAAACCCGTATTCATCCGTCACCGCACGGCAGAAGAAGTTCAAACCGCTGCCGCAACCAGCGCCGCTGAGTTGCCGGATCCACAGGCAGATAAAGAACGCACCAAAGCCGGCAAAGAAGCATGGCTAGTGGTAGTGGGCGTGTGCACGCACCTCGGCTGCGTGCCGATTGGTTTCCAAGGTGAGTATGGCGGCTGGTTCTGCCCTTGCCATGGCTCGCATTATGATACCTCCGGCCGTATCCGCAAAGGCCCAGCTCCGGCGAACCTTGCCGTTCCGCCGTATGAGTTTGTCAGCGATACAATGATTCGTATCGGTTAGTTAAGATTTAAGGTCAAGAAAGGTACTATTTCATGGCGCAGACCGAAAAAAAGACAGAGTTCACGGGCTGGAAAGGTTGGGTGGATTACCGCCTGCCGATTTTCACGTTCATGAAACATCAGGGCGAATACCGTACGCCTAAAAACTTAAGCTATATGTGGAGCTTCGGCTCGCTCGCCGGTATCGCACTCGTGCTGCAAATCGTGAGCGGCATCGTGCTCGCCATGCACTACACCCCGCATGTGGACCATGCCTTCAACAGCGTGGAACGCATCATGCGCGACGTGCCATATGGCTGGTTGATTCGCTATATGCACGCCGTGGGCGCTTCGCTATTCTTCGCGGTCATTTACATCCATATGTTCCGTGGCCTTTACTACGGTTCATTCAAAGCCCCGCGCGAATTGCTGTGGTGGTTTGGCCTACTGATTTTCCTCACCATGATGGCCACGGCTTTCATGGGCTATGTGCTGCCTTGGGGCCAGATGAGCTTCTGGGGCGCGACGGTGATTACCAACCTGTTCTCGGCCATTCCGGGCATTGGTGAAAGCATCGTAACGTGGCTGTGGGGCGGCTTCTCGGTGGACAATCCTACACTGAACCGTTTCTTCTCACTGCACTACCTGCTGCCGTTCGTGATTGTGGGCTTGGTGGGTGTGCATCTTGTAGCGCTGCATATTCATGGCTCTAACAACCCAACGGGTGTTGAGCCGAAAAGCGCGAAGGAAACGATTCCGTTCCACCCGTATTACACGGTGAAGGACTTTGTCGGCTTCGGCTTCTTCTTCCTGCTGTTTGCTTACTTCATCTTCTTCAACCCAAACAGCCTCGGCCATCCGGATAACTATATTCCGGCGAACCCGATGGTAACCCCAGCGCACATTGTGCCAGAATGGTACTTCCTGCCATTCTACGCCATGCTGCGCGCCATCCCCAGCAAGCTGGGCGGCGTGGTGGTTATGTTCGGCTCCATCCTGATTCTGTTTGTCCTACCGTGGCTGGATAAACACAAGGTGAAAAGCGGCGCGTTCCGTCCGAAATTCAAAATCTTCTTCTGGATATTCGTGGTGGATTGCATCCTGCTCGGCTGGCTGGGCGGCAAACCTGCGGAAGGTACGTATGTGATTGCCGCACGCATTGCCACACTGCTTTACTTCGGCTACTTCCTGCTGGTGTTACCTTACCTCAGCAAACACGAAAAAGCCGTAGGCGTGCCGGAATCCATCAGCGCTGCAAAGAAATAACGGGAGCTTCTGACCAATGAAAAAATGGACGATTCTACTCTCTGCTGGTGTAGTTGTGTTTGCAGGTGCGGCTTTTGCAGGCTCAGGCGGCACGGCGCATAATAAAAAAGTGGATTGGCACTTTGACGGCGTGCTCGGCACGGTGGACCGCCAATCTGCTCAGCGTGGTTTTCAGGTGTATAAAGAAGTATGCGCTGCCTGCCACTCACTGAAGCTGATTTCGTTCCGCAACCTTCAATCTCTCGGTTTTTCGGAAGGCGAAGTGAAGGCGATTGCTGCGGAATATTCCATTCAGGATGGTCCGAATGATGCAGGCGATATGTTTGAGCGCCCAGGCCGCCCATCGGATAACTTCCCTGCCCCTTATGCGAACGACAAAGCCGCACGCGTTGCCAATAACGGCGCGCTACCGCCTGACCTTTCGCTGATGGTGAAAGCGCGTGTGGATGGTGCGAATTACCTGCACTCTCTGCTGACAGGTTATGAAACCGCACCAGAAGGCTTCCAGCTCAGTGAAGGCATGCATTACAACCCTTACTTCCCAGGTGGGCAGATTGCCATGCCGAAACCAATTTCTGACGGTCAGGTGACTTATGGCGATGGCACGGTTGCAACCGCGGATCAGATGTCCCAAGACCTGGTGAACTTCCTGCAGTGGACGGCGGAGCCTGAAATGGAAGACCGCAAAAGCATGGGCATTAAAGTGTTCCTGTACCTGCTGGTGTTCACGGGTCTGTTTATCGCTGCGAAAAAACGCATCTGGTGTAACATTGAAAAATAAAGCTAAGCGTTTTTTTTTATATCAGTGCATTTACACCAATCAAGGTAGGGCTTCGTGCTGCATAGTGCCTGCTACAAATCTCCCATCGGACTCATTGAAATCAGCGCAGATGATGATGCTGTGCGCGGCGCGCGCTTTGTGGATGGCCTACTGCCCTGCGGAAAACCCAACAGCCTGCTAACTGATGCACTCGAACAAATGGATAGTTATTTCAAAGGTAAAATCCGCGCGTTTAATTTACCGCTTGAACCAGAAGGCACTGATTTCCAGCAGCAGGTGTGGCTAGCCTTACGGCACATTCCGTTCGGGCATAAACGCACTTATGGTGAAGTGGCTGATGCTGCCGGAAATGCCAAAGCCGCACGCGCTGTGGGCCAAGCCTGCAACAAAAACCCTCTGCCGATTTTTATTCCCTGCCATCGCGTGCTGGGTGTAAGCAACCCACTCGATTATGCTTGCGGGCATGAACGCAAGGCATGGCTCTTAAAACACGAAGGCATTTCGTTTTAACCACGCGCTATGCTACTCTTTAAAAAAAGGAGTAAAGCCATGCGTTTCATTTTTCTTTTTCTGCTGATGTTGCTGCCTTACTCCACGATCGCAGAGGAAGCCAAAAAAGATTATTCCATTACAGAACTCAAAAGCGCCTTCCGCCCCGGCGGGATTTACACCATCCGCGCCTATGTCGCACAAGCCTTTGAGTGCCCACCCTGCCCGCCTGGCGCCATGTGTGAACCGTGCAGCGATTTCATTGTGCTATCTGACAAAGACACTGGCCGATGCTCGGAAACCAAATTCTGCGATTACGAAATGATATTACACCCACGGGATGCCAACCATTTGGCCGAGGCTAAACGCGCGGGCAAGCTGCTTTACCTGACCACTATTGAAGTCGGCGGCATCTCCATGCGTGAAATGCGGAGTGTGGAAGTGGAAGAAAGCATCCAGCGCATGATGAAGAAAGACCCCGAGCTGCGCGAGAAAAACCCCATCAAATGGATGCAGGAACATTACGAACTGCAGGGCAAAAACGTGAAGATTAAACCCTAAACGCTCCCAACCCTAAACGCGGTTAATCAGCACTTCCACCACCGTGGGTCGCTTCGCGAATTCCTCTTGGAAGATACGGCGAATAGTCGCGCGGGTAGTTTTGATGATGTTTTCGTTACTCGGATTGTTTTGGTCTTCCAGAATCTCCGCCAATTCATCCCCAATGTCGCGCAGCAGCGCACCGCTTTCACCTATGTCCAGAATGCCGGGTGCTAAAATCTGCGGCGTAGCAGCTAAGCCGCCACGGCGGGTCATGGCAATGCTCACCACCACCATGCCTTCATCACGCAGGCGGCGGCGGGTTTTCATCACCGGACCTTTTGGCGGCAACAACATACGGCCATCCACCGCGAAGAAACCCACATCCACATGCTGAAGTTTTTCAGGCTCACCCGGTGCGAGTTTCACGGCAAGGCCGTTTTCCATTTCAAGCTGCTGCGGCACGCCGAGCGATTTCGCGAACTTCACATGCTCATGCAGGTGCACCGGTTCACCATGTACCGGCACGCTGATTTGCGGACGCGCCAGTTCATACATGCGCTTTAGCTCCTCGCGGTGCGGGTGGCCAGACACGTGCACGAAATGGTCTTTTTCTTCGAATACATCTATGCCCAACTTCACCAGCTGATTGAACATGCGGAAGATGCCCTTCTCGTTCCCCGGAATCACCTTCGATGAGAAAATCACTGTATCATTCGGCACAAGGCGAATGGTCGGGTGGTTCTGGTTGATAAGTTTGTTCATGGCGGCGCGGTCTTCACCTTGGCAGCCCGTGCAAATCACCAGCAAATCTTTGCGGCTATGTTTTTTAAATTCCTGATCAGAAAGGAATGGCGGAATATCGGCCAGATAACCCGCATCGCGCGCGGCTTGCGTTATTGTCCACAAGCTGCGCCCTGCCAGCATCACGCGGCGACCGTTATCCATCGCTGCTCGCGCAATGGTTTCCACACGTGCCACGTTTGAAGCAAATGTGGTAACCGCCACGAGCCCTTTGCTGCCCGCGATAATCCCTGCGATGTTTTCTTTGAGGTCTGCCTCTGAACCGGAATGACCTTCTTTAAACACGTTGGTAGAATCGCACACTAGCGCGAGCACGCCTTCGTCGCCAAATTTCTTCAGCTTCACTTCGTCGGTGACTGGCATAATGACTGGGTTCGGATCAATCTTCCAATCGCCGGTGTGTAGCACATTGCCTACTGCCGTGCGGATGAACACGCCATTCATTTCAGGAATAGAATGCGTAATCTGCACCAGCTCAAAATCAAACGGCCCCAGCGTGAAACGTCCGCCCGTTTGGATGACCTTTAATTTCTGTGCGAATTCTTTTGCGTATTCGGTTTCACGCATTTTGTGCGTGGCCACGTTCGCCGTAAACGGCGTGGCAAACACCGGACACTGCAGCTGCCCCCATACATATGGCAGGCCGCCCAGATGGTCTTCGTGCGCATGGGTCAGCACCACACCCAGAAAATCTTTACCCAGCGATTTCACGAATGAAATATCTGGCGCAATCATATCGATGCCCGGAAGGTAATCATCCGCAAAGCCTGCACCTAAATCCAGCATCACCCACTTACCCTGGTAATGGTACAGATTCACGTTCATGCCAATTTCATTGCACCCGCCCAGCGGCAGGAATATCAGGTCGTTCTTGCTCGGTTTCATTATTTCCTTTTGGATTTACTTGGCTTTGTGTTGAGCCCATACAAAATTTTAAGACCATGTATGGTTAGGTCAGGTTCCAGCGCATCGATGATTTTTGTTGCCTTCGCAAACAGCGGGGAAAGCCCGCCTGTGGCAATCACCTTCATCGGCTTTTTATGTTCGGCACGGATTTTTGCCACGATGCCCTCAATTAATCCCACATAGCCCCAATACACACCGGACTGCATCGCCGCCACGGTGTTGGTGCCAATTACTTTTAGGGGCCGCTCTACGGCAATTTCCGGCAGCTTCGCGGCGGCTCGGTGCAGCGCGTCGATGGAAAGGTTAATACCTGGTGCAATCACGCCGCCCATGTAGTCGCCCTTCGCGCCAATTACGTCAAACGTCGTGGCCGTACCGAAATCCAGAATCACAGCTGGGGATGCGTATTTCTCAAACGCAGCCACAGCGTTTACCAGCCTGTCGGCACCCACTTCGGTAGGCCGATCTATTTTTACTTTAATGGGCAGCTTCACACCATCGCCCACCACGAGCGGTTCCATCGACAGGTATTTCCGGCTGAACATTTTGAGCGGGAATATGGTTTGCGGCACCACGCTGGAAATAATAATACCGCTGATTTTTTTGAGGCTGATGCCGCCCAACGCTAAAAGCTTGGACAGCGCAAGGGCATATTCATCCGCCGTGCGGTCGCGCATCGACGAGATGCGCCATGTGCCCGTGAGCTTCTCGCCCGAGAACACTGCAAACACCGTATTCGTATTTCCAACGTCTACCACCAGCAGCATGGTGCTTAGCCCTTTCCAAACATCACGTCACCCGCTAGCAACGTGTGTGTACCTTCGCTATTGTGGACGATTAACGCGCCTGTGTCATCCATATCCATAAAAGCGCCTTCAATCGTTTTGTCTGGCAGGCGCACGGAAACCTTCTCGCCCTTGTGGGCGGCATGTTCCAGCCAGTCTGCACGCACATGCTCAAAACCCTTGGCATGCCACGCATCATAACGGTGTTCAAAGCGCGGCAGAATCAGGTGCAAAAGCGCATCAAGCGCGATATCAAACCCTTCCAGTTTAAGGGCAGTCGCGGGGAATAATGTTTCACTGGGGCAATCCGCCACATTGAGGCCAATGCCAATCACCACAGCATCGCCCGCACCCTCAAGCAGAAGCCCCCCAAATTTACGCCCTTTCAGCAGCAGGTCATTCGGCCATTTGAATTGAACGCCTGGAACACCTGCCTCATCGAGCGCATCGCGGCAAGCAAGGGCCGCTACGAACGAAAGCTGCGGTACGTTTTCAGGTGGTATATCCACCGGACGAACGATAATAGAAAGATGCAGATTTCCTTCCAATGACTCCCATACGCGGCCTTGCCGCCCACGCCCTTTGCTCTGGCGTTTTGCGACTACAGCCGTGCCGTGTGCAGCGCCCTCGCGGGCCAGCTTTAGGGCTTCCTCGTTGGTGCTTCCCGTTTGCTCTAAGGCAACGATGCGGCGGCTAGATGATGTCTGCGCTTTAAGGCGGCTCATGAAAACAATGCTACCGCAGCCAGCCGAGCCATTTCAAGCAGCGGCGTGGGGTAAAGGAAGAAGCCGATGTTAAAGGCTGCCGTAAGCATCAGCACCACGGTTGATGCGCGAGAAAAATCTTCGTCCAGCGCGGAACCGGCGGCGTCGAAATACATAATCTTCACCACACGGATATAATAGTACGCTGCCACCACGCTGGTGAGCACACCGATAATAGCCAGTGCATAGAAGCCTTCTTCAAGCGCCGCTTTGAACACGAAAAACTTACCGAAGAAGCCAGCCATTGGCGGGATGCCAGCCATGGAGAACATAAATAGCGCCAGCGCTGCAGCAAAAAATGGCTGTTGCGTGGCAAGGCCGCCAAGGTCTGAAAGGTTTTCAACCGCATCGCCCTGACGACGCATGTGCAGGATGCAGGCAAAAGTGCCGATGCTCATCACCACATAGACGCCGATATAAATCAGCGCACCGTGCATGCCTTCCGCCGTGCCGGTGGCAACACCCATGAGGATGTAACCAATGTGGCCGATGGAGCTGTAGGCCATCAGCCTTTTGATGTTGTTCTGGCGGAGTGCTGCTATTGCACCCACAATCATCGAGGCGGCGGAAACAAAGATAAGCACCTGCTGCCACTCCGCATGCAAGCTGCCCAGCGGCTTCATCAGCACGCGAATGAACAGCGCCACCGCAGCAACTTTAGTGGCTGACGCAAAGAACGTGGTTACAATGGTGGGAGCGCCTTCATAGACATCCGGCGTCCACATATGGAATGGAACAGCAGAGACTTTAAAGCACAGGCCAATCACGAGCAGCACCATGCCTAAAATCACACCCGCAGAAACTTTGCCACCAGAGGCTTGGAACACTGCAGCGAGTTGGTCGAAATTCGTGGTGCCGGTGAAGCCGTATATGAGCGAGCAACCATAGAGCAGCAAGCCGGATGCCAGCGCCCCCAGCACGAAATATTTAAGGCCTGCTTCCGATGAGCGTAGGTTATCGCGGTGGATACTCGCCAGCACATAGAGTGAAAGACTCTGCAGCTCGAGGCCCATGTAGAGGGAAATAAGGTCGTTTGCTGAAACCATCAGCATCATGCCGGTGGCAGCAAATATAATCAGTACCGGAAATTCTGCACGCTGGCGGTCAGAACCGCGGAACGCATCACCGGAAAGCACTAGCGTGAACGCCGTGGCATAGAGAATTGCCATTTTAGCATAGACGGCAAATGTGTCGGTGATGAACATGCCGGCAAGCGCCACATAGCGGTCTTCCCAGATGTTGCTGACTAGCAGCGCTGTTAGCAGCACCACCAGTAGCGCAAGCTGGGTGATGATGCCCGTGAAGCGGTTGCCCTTAAAAGCACCCAGCACCAGCAGCGCCATGCCTGAAAGCGCCATGAAAATTTCCGGCAGCGCGGGAGAAATGATTAATGACAGTGACTGGCTCATTGGACAATGCCCTCGCGGAGTTTATAAGTGGCGCTAGCCTGAACCTGCTTTATCACCTGCTGAACGGATGCTTCCGTTTTATTGAGCACGAAGGATGGATACACACCCATCAGAATTACCAGCGTACCGATGCACACATAAATAAACATTTCGCGCAGGTTCAAATCTTTAATGTTTTTCAGCTTCTTATTTTCCATTTCGCCAAACACCACGCGGCGGTAGAGCACCAACATGTACGCTGCACCCAGCACCACACCCGTGGCGATAAAGAAGGCCGCCCATGTGCTTTCTTTGAACACGCCCGTCATAATCAGGAACTCACCCACAAAACCGCTGGTGGCAGGTAGGCCTACGGAGGCCATCGTCATCACCATAAACATCAGGGCATAACGCGGCATACGCTCCACAAGGCCGCCGTAATCGGCAATCTTCTTGGTGTGCATGCGGTCATACAGCACGCCCACGCAGAAGAACAGTGCGGGAGACACAAGCCCGTGCGACAGCATCTGGAAAATAGAACCCTGAATAGCCTGCGTGTTGAGGCTGAAAATACCTGCCGTCACAAAACCCATGTGAGCAACGGAAGAATAGGCAATCAGCTTTTTTATGTCTTCCTGCACGAGCGCAATCAGCGACGTGTAAATCACCGCCACGATGCTGAGTGTGTAAATGAATGGCGTGAAATACACCGATGCATCTGGCAAAATCGGCAGTGAAAGGCGCAGGAAACCATACGCCCCCATTTTAATCAGAATACCCGCCAGCACCATTGAGCCTGCCGTGGGAGCCTGCACGTGTGCATCCGGCAGCCACGTGTGGAACGGCCACATTGGCACCTTCACCGCAAACGACGCGAAGAAGGCAAGCCACAGCCAGCGCTGCACATCAAGACTTAACCCCGCACCAAAATGCGCCAGCATCGGGATATCCGTTGTGCCGGTATTGAAGTAGAGGTACAGCATCGCGAGCAGCAACAGCACCGAACCAGCCAGCGTATAGAGGAAGAATTTAAACGCCGCATACACACGGTTCTCTGAACCCCAGATGCCGATAATCAGATACATCGGAATCAGCACCGCTTCGAAGAAGAAATAGAACACCACAAAATCCAGAGCGGAAAACACGCCGAGCATCAGGCTTTCGAGCACGAGGAATGAAATCATGTATTCACGCACGCGGGTTTGAATTGCGTTCCACCCCGCCAGAATCACAAACGGCATCAGGAAGGTGGTGAGCATAATGAAATAAATAGAAATACCATCAATCCCTAAATGGTAGCGGATGTTATAGCCTTCCACCCACACACGGTTTTCCTGAAGCTGGAAACCAGCTTGCGTCGCATCAAATCCATACCACACGGTCAGCGAAAGGATGAAGTTCGCAACCGATGTCCACAACGCAGCATTGCGCGCATTTTTTGCCACGCGGCCACCTTCGCCACGCACAAACACCATGATGAAAAATGCACCCAGAAGCGGCAGGCAAATCAGAGCTGAAAGAATCGGATAGCTTGTCATATGCGTTACCTGCCACCTAACAAAGACCATGTTACAATCGCCAGAAGCCCGAGCAGCATCACGAATGCGTAGTGATACACATAGCCCGTTTGCAGACGGCTGAAAATCAGTGAGAGGCGCTGCGAAAGCCACGCGGAACCATTTGGCCCCAGCCCATCCACAATCATCACATCGCCGATTTTCCAGAATAGCAGACCGATACGGCGCGCGGGACGCACGAACAGCACATCGTAGAGTTCATCGAAATACCATTTGTTCAGTAAGAACAGATAAAGTGGGCGCAGCAGCTTCGCGAGTTGACCCGGCAGATGCGGCTTCACGATGTAGGAGTAAAATGCCAGCAGGAAGCCGACAAGGCTCACCACCAGCGGCGCCATTTTCACCCAGCCTGGCACATGGTGCGCCGCGACCAGAATATTTTCTTCACCCAGCATCACGATGGCGTTTTTCCAGAAGGCAAGGTCGTGCTCCATCATGCCAAATTTTTTGTAGCCAATCATACCGGCGAACACGGTACCAATCGCCAAAAGGAACAATGGCAGCAGCATCACGAAGGATGATTCATGCACATGCTCCATCGTGTGCTTGTCGGCGCGTGGCTTGCCGTGGAAAGTCAGGAATATCAGGCGCCATGAATAAAACGCCGTCAGCGTGGCAGCGCTGATGCCCACCCAGAAAGCAAAGGCACCGGCGGCATTGCCGCTATGGCCTGCTGCATAGGCAGATTCTAAAATCGCGTCTTTGGAATAAAAGCCTGCGAGCGGCGGCACGCCCACAATGGCCAATGTGCCAATCAGCATCACGCCGTAAGTGAATGGAATTTTACGCCAGATGCCGCCCATGCTGCGCATATCCTGTTCATCTGACATGGCGTGAATCACACTGCCTGCACCAAGGAACAACAGCGCCTTGAAGAAAGCGTGCGTCATAAGATGGAAGATGCCTGCTGCATACGCAGAAACACCGCAAGCAAAGAACATGTAGCCAAGCTGGCTGCAGGTAGAGTAAGCGATAACTTTTTTAATGTCGTTCTGCGTAAGCGCCACGCTGGCTGCAAAAATGCAAGTCACCGCACCCACCACTGTTACCAGCGAAAGTGCAAACGGTGCCAGCTCAAACAGCGGCGAGCAACGCGCCACAAGGAACACACCTGCCGTCACCATCGTTGCAGCGTGAATCAAAGCAGAAACCGGCGTTGGGCCTTCCATTGCGTCAGGCAACCATGTGTGGAGACCAAGCTGTGCCGACTTACCCATAGCGCCAATAAACAGCAGTACGCAAATGAGCGTCAGCGCATGGAAGTCTGTGCCGAGGAAATGGAATTGCGCATCTTTAAACTCACCCGCGCGGGCAAACACATCGGCAAAGCCAATTGAGCCAAACAGCACAAATATGGCAAAAATACCAAGGGCAAAGCCAAAGTCGCCTACGCGGTTCACCACGAATGCTTTAATCGCCGCTGCGTTCGCGGAAGGGCGCGTATACCAAAAGCCAATCAGCAGATAAGAACACAGCCCTACCCCTTCCCAACCAAGGAAAAGCTGCAGGAAGTTGTCGGCCGTAACCAACATCAGCATGAAGAAGGTAAAGAGTGATAAATACGCCATGAAGCGCGGACGGTGTGCGTCGTGCGACATGTAACCCACGGAATAAATATGCACGAGGGAC
Organism: Rickettsiales bacterium; assembly: GCA_044356525.1. GTDB lineage: Bacteria > Pseudomonadota > Alphaproteobacteria > Rickettsiales > RGZB01 > CAYXPR01. Next base: position 264,323 of record JBIKVZ010000002.1, on the reverse strand, counting down.
GACACCCACGTGACCACCACCAGCATCACCGCTGTGAGGCTATCGACCTTCAGCGCCCAGTTGGTTTTGAAGTCACCCACATTCACCCATGAGAGCAGCTGGATGTTGTAATCCTGCCCGTTAATGGCAACCTGCTTGAACACGACTGCGGCAAAAATGGCAGGCAGAATGGTGAACAGGCAAGTGATGCTTTGCGCCAGCCACGCAGGGATACGGCGCGAGGTGAGCCCCACGAGTATCGCAGCAATCAGTGGCATGAAAACAATCGCAACTGGCATGACGCTTAATTAACCCTTCATCTGATTGATATCGTCCACTTCAATGGAACCGCGATTGCGGTAAAACACCACTAAAATGGCGAGGCCGATGGCGGCTTCCGCCGCAGCAACCGTTAACACAAACATAGTAAAAATTTGGCCGACGATGTCTTGCAGGTACACCGAGAAAGCAACAAAATTGATATTCACCGCGAGCAGCATCAGTTCCACCGACATGAGAATGGTAATCACGTTTTTGCGGTTTAAGAAAATGCCACACACACCCACCACGAACAGCAGCGCCGCAAGCGTGAGGTAGTGAATCAAACCAATCTGAAACAGCATTTCTTGCATCATGATTCATTCTCTTCTTCTACAATCGCACTGGTGGATTTCACCATGCGCAGGCTTTCACGCGGATTACGCGCAATCTGACGGCTGATATTCTGGCGGCGCACGCCTTCTCTTTGACGAAGCGTTAGCACAATCGCACCCACCATCGCCACCAGCAGCACCAGCCCTGCCACCTGGAAAGGGTATGCAAAACGTGTATACAGCACTGCACCAATCTGATGTGCGTTCGTAACGCCTTCTGTCATCGGCACTTGGCGCGGCAGCGCGGCTTTAGATGTTTCAATGGAAAGCATGGAGCCATTCAGCATCAGGAAAATTTCAGCAAACAGAATCACCGCAATCAGTGCGCCGAGCGGCAAATAACGCAGGAAGCCTTCGCGCAGTTTGGCGAAGTTGATATCGAGCATCATCACCACAAATAGGAACAGCACTGCCACAGCGCCCACATACACAATTACCAGCAGCATAGCGATAAGCTCAGCCCCCATCAGCAGGAACAGTCCCGATGCATTGAAAAATGCAAAAATAAGGAACAATACGGAGTGCACCGGATTTTTGGCAGAAATCACCATCACGGCGGAAAACACCGTGAGGAGTGCAAACACATAAAATAAGATAGTCGCTATCACCATTTCCTAAAACCTAACTTACCACTTCTACCGGTACGGCGCATCAAGGCGCAGCCTATCGGCCAGTTCTTTTTCCCAGCGATCACCGTTCGCCAGTAATTTATCTTTGTTGTAGAGCAATTCTTCATGCGTTTCGGTGGCGAATTCAAAGTTCGGCCCTTCCACAATGGCGTCCACCGGGCAGGCTTCTTCGCAGAAACCGCAATAAATGCACTTGGTCATGTCGATGTCATAGCGCGTGGTGCGGCGGCTGCCGTCTTCACGTTCTTCGGCTTCAATCGTGATGGCTTGCGCAGGGCAAACGGCTTCGCACAGCTTGCAGGCGATGCAACGCTCTTCACCATTGGCATAGCGACGCAGCGCGTGTTCGCCACGGAAGCGTGGGCTAATAGGCCCCTTCTCATACGGGTAGTTAATCGTGACTTTCCTTTTAAACATATACTTAAACGTAAGCCACATGCCGGAGACCAGCTCCGTTAAAAAAATCGCCCGCGCGGTTCTATCGAGAATTGCCATAATCCGCCTAAAGTTTCTTTTCTATTTTTTGCTCAATCTTATGAAGTTCTTTTTCGAGTATTGGAACTTCTTTCTTTTCAAAATTGATGATTTCCTGCTCAAGTGCTTTTTCTGCTGCTTTTAAAGCACTGGCTTCCTTCGGGCCGTATACAATACAAGCCGAAACCAGCACCACCCAAAAGAGCGACAGCGGTAGAAATACTTTCCAGCCTAAACGCATCAACTGGTCATAACGGTAGCGCGGGAACGTGGCACGCACCCACAGGAATGCGAACAACACGAGAGACACTTTCAGCGCAAACCACACAATGCCGGGCACTACGCTAAACAGGGCGATATCAAACGGTGGCAGCCAGCCGCCAAAGAAGAACACCACCAGCATGCCGCTCATCAGAATCATGTTGGCGTATTCACCCAGGAAGAACAGGGCAAAGGCCATCGAAGAATATTCCACGTTAAAGCCCGCCACGAGTTCAGCTTCCGCCTCCGGCAGGTCAAACGGGTGACGGTTTGTTTCCGCCAGAATCGAAATGAAGAACACCACCGCCATCGGCAGCAGCAACAACTCTTTCCACCACACCATATTCTGCTGCGAAAGCACGATGTCGGTCAGGTTCAGCGAACCTGCCACCATCAACACGCAGATAATCACGAGGCCTATGGACACTTCATATGACACCATTTGCGCGGCAGAACGAATCGCGCCAAGGAATGCATATTTCGAGTTACTCGCCCAGCCAGCGATAATCACGCCATAGACGCCAAGCGATGAAACGGCGAAGAGATACAGCACGCCCACGTTAATATCCGCCAGCACCATTTCTTTATCAAGCGGCACCACGGCCCAACCAATCAGCGCAAGGATGAATGTCGTCATCGGCGCAAGCAGGAAGAGAATTTTATTCGCACGCGTCGGCAGAATGGTTTCTTTCACCATCAGCTTCAGCGCATCGGCAAACGGCTGGAACAAACCGAACGGCCCTACAATATTCGGACCACGGCGCAGCTGCATGAAGGCAATGATTTTGCGTTCCGCCAATGTGAGGTACGCCACGCAAATCAAGAGCGGCACCGTAATCAACAGAATGCGACCGACAATCTCAAGGCCGGGAATCACATATTCATTGAGCAAAAGATTCCAATCCATCTTACGCGGCCTCTTTGCCCTTCTTCTTCACGAACTCTGCCGTGCACTTCGCCATGGTTTTTGACACACGGCTGATGACGTCTGTCATGTAAAAATTCTCAAAAGCGCGTTTGAAAGGCTCCGTGAGGATTTTTCCCTTCTTCGCGGCAGGTTTCCATTCACCCTGTACTGCAAAGTCCAGTTCGGCAAAATGCGGTGATTTTTCAATTAGTTGCTCGCGAAGCTCGCGCACGGATTGCACACCCAAACCCTTACCTAGATATTCCGCCAGCTCGGCGATGATTTTCCAGTCTTCTTTTGCTTCACCCGGCGGAAAAACTGCCATGGTGGTGCGCTGAACACGGCCTTCAGTGTTCACATAGGTCGCGCTCTTTTCCGTATACGCTGCGCCAGGTAGAACCACGTCTGCATGATGCGCACCCACATCACCATGATGGCCCTGATACACAACAAAACTGTGCTTTAGCGGCTTTACGTCAATTTCATCCGCGCCAAGAAGATACATCACTTCAATGGCACCTTTTTCAGCCGTGGCTAAAATATTTTCGATGTCCTTACCCTTTTTGCCGGGTACGAAACCAATATCAAGTGCACCCACGCGGCTCGCCGCAGTGTGTAAAATATTGAAGCCGTTCCAGCCCTCTTTCACCATGCCGAATTTTTCAGCAATGGCCTGTGCGAGGGCGATGATTGCCTCGCCATCTTTGCGGCGAATGGCGGCAGAACCCACCACCAGCATCGGTGCTTTTGCATTTTGTAATACTTCTGAAAATTTATGACTTCCTGATAAAATTTCTTCAAGAATTTCAGGTGTATCGCTAATATTGTTAACTTTATAGGTTAGGTCAAGTTTTGGCCCAATTGAGGCTACGGTGAAGCCGCCTTTCAGCGAGCGCTTGCGCAGGCGCGCATTAATGATGGGAGCTTCGTGGCGTGGGTTCGTGCCGATGAGTAAACACAAGTCCGCCTTCTCGATTCCAGCGATGGTGGTATTGAACAAATAGTTGGAACGATTACCTGCTTCCAGCTTGGCACCATCCTGACGACAATCCGTGTGCTCACTGCCCAATTTATTCATCAGTGTTTTAAGCGCAAACATGCTTTCAACATCTGCAAGGTCACCGGCGATGGCGGCAACACGTTCACCCGTTACACCTTTTAGGCGTTTGCCGATGGTTTCAAATGCTTCCTGCCAGCTAACGGTCACCAGCTTACCATCCTTGCGCACCATCGGGCGGTCAAGGCGCTGGGTTTTGAGGCCGTCATATGAAAAGCGTGCTTTGTCGGAAATCCACTCTTCGTTCACTTCTTCATTAAGGCGCGGCAGAATGCGCATTACTTCGTTGCCACGCGCATCGATGCGGATGTTGCTGCCCACAGCATCATGCACGTCAATGCTTTCAGCTTTTTTCAGTTCCCAGCTGCGCGCTTTGAAGGCGTAAGGCTTGCTGGTGAGCGCACCCACAGGGCACAAATCAATAATATTACCGGAAAGTTCGGAATCCAAACCCTGCTCGATAAAAGTCGAGACTTCCATATCTTCACCGCGACCAACTGCACCAAGCGTTGGCACACCGGCGATTTCTTCCATGAAGCGGACGCAGCGCGTGCAGTGAATGCAACGCGTCATCTGCGTTTTCACGAGTGGCCCCATGTATTTGTCTTTCACCGCGCGCTTATTTTCATCGAAGCGATTATTGCCACGACCATAGGCCATTGCTTGATCTTGCAGGTCACACTCGCCAGCCTGATCGCAAATGGGGCAATCGAGCGGATGGTTGATGAGCAGAAACTCCATCACGCCTTCGCGCGCTTTTTTTACCATCGGGCTGTCGGTAAAAATCACCATGTTATCACCCGCTGGCATAGCGCAGGATGCGGCAGGCTTTGGTGGCCCGCCTTTAAGTTCCACCAAGCACATGCGGCAATTGCCTGCGATTTTTAAACGGTCGTGATAGCAAAAGCGCGGCACTTCAAGGCCAGCAATCTCGCAGGCCTGCAGCACCGTAATGCCCTTCGGCACCTGCATTTCCTGATTATTAATTGTGACCTTAATCATGTCGCTCATGTTTTAAATCCGCTTATTGTTTCCGTTCAGCGCAGTCTGATTCCGGCGTCGCCACGCAGCAGGTATAGTCCCCCTCTACGCGAATCTTGTTCATTTGCTGGCGGCGCATACTCGCCAACTGGCGGCAATTTCGAATGCCGGTGGTTTTACCCACATACACCGATTTTGATTCCTCAGCATCCGGTATAAAATAGACATTGTATTCTCTATCGCCGCCGAGGCCGAGTTCTTCGCATGCACCCAATGAAGCAACCATCAACATCATCACAGCAAGTTTACGCAACTTGCTGTTCCTTTTTTCTTTTGTACGCATGAATACGCTCCTCCATCACCGGCCTAAAGTGGCGGACAAGACCCTGAATGGGCCATGCCGCTGCGTCACCCAGCGCACAGATAGTGTGCCCTTCTATTTGCTTGGTAACGTCGAGCAGTTCATCAATTTCTTCCACGCGGGCATTGCCTTCCACAAGGCGCGTCATCACGCGCCACATCCAGCCCGTACCTTCACGGCACGGCGTGCACTGGCCGCAGGATTCATGCATATAAAATTTGGAAAGACGCGCAATCGCCTCAATGATGTCGGTGGATTTATCCATCACAATCACTGCCGCAGTGCCAAGGCCCGAGCGCTGTTCGCGCAAACTATCAAAATCCATCAGCACTGTATCGCAAATGTCTTTCGGCAATAACGGAACGGAAGAACCGCCAGGAATAACCGCCAGCAAATTGTCCCACCCGCCACGCACGCCGCCCGCATGTTTTTCAATCAGTTCTTTCAGCGGAATGCCCATTTCTTCTTCCACGTTGCACGGGTTATTCACGTGGCCGGAAATGCAGAATACCTTGGTGCCTGTGTTGTTCGGGCGACCCAGCGCAAAGAACCACTCTGGCGTACGGCGCAGAATGGTCGGCACCACTGCAACAGTTTCCACGTTATTCACCGTGGTGGGGCAACCATATAAACCTGCACCAGCAGGGAATGGTGGCTTCAGGCGTGGCTGACCTTTTTTGCCTTCCAGGCTTTCCAGTAGCGCGGTTTCTTCACCGCAAATATATGCCCCCGCACCGCGATGCAGAAACACATCAAAATCAAAGCCGCTACCACAGGCATTTTTGCCGATGTAGCCCGCTTCATAGGCTTCATCAATTGCCTGCTGGAGCGCAATCGCTTCGTTATAAAACTCACCGCGGATGTAGATGTACGCCGCCGTGGCGCGAATGGCAAAACCGCCAATCAGCGCGCCTTCCACCAGCTTGTGCGGCTCATGACGCAGAATGTCGCGGTCCTTGCAGGTGCCGGGTTCGGATTCGTCGGCGTTAATCACGAAATAAGAAGGCTTGCCGCCCACAGGCTGCTTCGGCATGAATGACCATTTCATGCCCGTAGAGAAACCTGCACCACCGCGACCACGCAGGCCGGAGGCTTTTACGAGCTCGATGATTTTATCCTGCCCGAGCGCGAGCAGCGCTTTGGTGTTATCCCAATCGCCACGCTTCTGGGCCGCTTTTAAATCCGCGCCATCAAAGCCGTAGAGGTTTGTAAATATCCTGTCTTTATCCGCGAGCATTATTTGCTTCCTTTCTTGGAAGGCTTTTTAGGCGATGCCGTTTTTGCTGCCTTTGGCTTTACCGCAGGTTTTGCCGTCTTGGCTTTGCTGCCGACAATTTCAATAAGGCTGGTCAGCCCGCCGCTTGGTGCCGAACACTGGCGCCCCGTCTGCGAGCCCATTTTCACCTTCTTGCCGGAAGCCAATTGCTCCAGCAGCGCTTCAGTGTTTTCAGCATCAAGGTCTTCGAAGAAATCATCGTTTATTTGCACCACCGGAGCATTCACACACGCACCGAGGCACTCGACTTCCGACAGTGTAAATTTACCATCCGCCGTGGTTTCACCCACTTCAATACCGAGCTTCTTCTCGCAGGCTTTTTTAATTTTATGGGAACCGCGCAGCCAGCATGGCGTAGTACGGCATAACTGAATGTGATACTCGCCCACTGGCGCAAGGTTGAACATGGTGTAGAACGTCGCCACTTCATATACGCGGATGTAAGGCATATCAAGCATCTGGCCGATTGTATCCATCGCAGGGATAGACACCCAGTTACCTTCTTGTTGGCGCTGCGCGAGGTACAGCAGCGGAATCACCGCGCTAGCCTGACGGCCTTTAGGATATTTAGCAATAAGATCCTTTGCCTTCTTCAGATTTTCAGAAGAAAACTCAAAATTCTTAGGCTGCTGTTTTGCCAGAACGCGCGCGCTCATCGGTCAATCTCCCCGAATACTACATCCATACTGCCGATGATGGCGACTACGTCTGCCAGCAAATGGCCACGGCTCATAAAATCAAGCCCTTGCAAGTGGGCAAACCCCGGCGCACGAATGCGGCAACGGTACGGACGGTTTGAACCATCTGATACCACAAATACACCAAACTCACCTTTCGGTGCTTCCACCACACCATAGGCTTCACCTGCTGGTACGTGATACCCTTCGGTATAAAGCTTAAAGTGGTGAATCAATGCTTCCATCGAGTTTTTCATCTCCGCGCGCGGTGGCGGCGAAATTTTGCGGTCGAGTGTTTTGATCGGGCCTTGCGGCATCTGCTCAATACATTGCTTGATGATTTTGACAGACTCACGCATCTCGGCCATGCGCACGAGGTAACGGTCGTAGCAGTCGCCATGCGTACCGACAGGAATATCAAATTCCACCTGGTCATATACGTCATAGGGCTGATTGCGGCGCAAATCCCACGCAATGCCGCTACCGCGCAGCATCGGACCGGTGAAACCCCAATCCATCGCCTGAGCAGCAGAAACCGTTCCGATATCCACCATGCGCTGCTTGAAGATGCGGTTATCGGTCAGCAGACGTTCGCAGTCATCCACGAATTTAATATAGTGATCGGCAAAGTCAGAAATATCTTCGAGCAGGCCTGCAGGCAAATCGCGCGCCACGCCACCCGGGCGGAAATAGGCTGCGTGCATACGGCTGCCGGAAACGCGCTCGTAAAACTCCATCATCTTCTCGCGCTCTTCAAAGCCCCAGAGCAGCGGCGTCATCGCACCCACATCGAGCGCCTGCGTGGTGATGTTGAGGATGTGATTCAGCAAGCGGGAAATTTCAGAATAGAGCACACGTATATATTGTGCGCGGGCGGGTACTTCCACACCGAGCAGTTTTTCTACCGCCAGCGCATAGGCGTGTTCCTGATTCATCGGCGCAACGTAATCAAGACGGTCGAAATACGGCACGGCTTGCAGGTAGGTCTTATATTCAATCAGTTTTTCTGTACCGCGGTGCAGCAAGCCGATATGTGGATCAGCACGCTCTACTACTTCACCATCCATCTCAAGAATGAGGCGCAACACGCCATGCGCTGCAGGGTGCTGCGGGCCGAAGTTCAGCGTGAGGTTTTTAATATCCACTTGCGGAGCCATTACTTGACCTCCTTGGTGGCTTTTTCATCACCCGGCAGGGTGTAGTCAGAACCCTCCCATGGGGAGAGGAAATCGAAGTTGCGGAACTCCTGCTGCAGCGTGACGGGCTCATAGACCACACGCTTTTTCTCAATGTTGTAGCGCACTTCTTTATAGCCCGTGAGCGGGAAATCTTTGCGTAAAGGGTGGCCTTCAAAACCGTAATCCGTCAGGATGCGACGTAGGTCTGGATTGCCCTCAAAGCGCACGCCATACATGTCCCAGGCTTCGCGCTCAAACCAGCCCGCAGCGGAAAACAGATTCACCACCGAAGGCACAGGCTGCGACTCATCCACCTGCACTTTTACCACCGCGCGGATGTTCGACTTCAGGCTGAGCAGATTGTAGCTCACTTCAAAGCGCGCTTCGCGCTGCGGGTAATCCACCACAAAAAGGTCAATCAGCTGCTTGAATACGCAGCGGCTATTTTCTTTTAAAAGTCCGAGAACACGGTGCAGATGCTTGGCTTCCGTGCTGATGGTAATTAAATCTTTATTGAGCACAACATCAGCGCCCACTTGCTTTTTAAGCTCTGCAGCAATGTAGTCAAACACGACGGGGAGAATCTCGGCCATTTTACCTAGCACCCCTTCTGCAAGTTGGTTTCGCTGTCGGACTTAAACTCATCTGCCGTAATAAAGCTGTCTTTGTTTTTGTCGAGTGCATCAAACACTTTGCGAGCGCCTTCCGTGCTACGCAGCTCTTCAATATATTTCTTTTGTTTCTCGTAGTCGTAACCCACTTCGTATTTGGTAGAAAATTCTCTGTCCCTATCGAGCATCTTCAATTCATCTTCGCGGAGCTTAATCCATGACTGCTCATATTCGGCGAACGACACTTTCTTATCGCCATCTTTATCCAGCTCTTTTACTTTTTCTTCCGGCGGCTTGGGAATGCATGCCTCTGAGGGGCTTACAAAAGCCAAAACCGTAAGTGCCATTACTGCCGCGAGGTATGTTTTCATTAACCCCTCTGAACCACGGTGCCAGTGCGGCGGATTTTTTTCTGCAGCTGCAGCACGCCATAAAGCAGTGCTTCGGCCGTTGGCGGACAACCGGGTACGTATACGTCTACCGGCACCACGCGGTCGCACCCACGCACCACGGAATAAGAATAATGATAATAGCCACCACCATTGGCGCAGCTGCCCATGGAAATCACATAGCGTGGCTCAGCCATCTGGTCATACACTTTACGCAGCGCAGGCGCCATTTTGTTAGTCAGTGTGCCAGCAACAATCATCACGTCAGACTGGCGCGGGCTGGGGCGGAATAACATACCGAAGCGGTCCATATCATAACGGCTGGCTGCGGCTTGCATCATCTCTACCGCGCAGCAGGCAAGACCAAATGTCATCGGCCATAGCGAGCCAGTACGCGCCCAGTTCACCAGATTATCAAGTTTTGCGACCACGAAGCCTTTGTCCGTCAGTTCGCCGGAAACCAGCTTTACCACATCATCAGGGTTTGTGAGGTCAGCGGGGCTTAAAAGCTGTTTAGGCAGGCCCGTATTTTTGCCGAAGACTACTCCCATTCCAGCGCCCCCTTCTTCCATTCATAGATGAAGCCGATGGTGAGAACGGCAAGGAAAATCATCATCGACCAAAAGCCGAAGATACCAACCTTACCAAGGCTAATCGCCCACGGAAACAGGAAGGCGATTTCAAGGTCAAAGATAATAAAGAGAATCGAGACGAGATAAAAGCGCACGTCAAACTTGCCACGTGCATCGCTGAAGGGGTCAAACCCGCATTCATATGCTGAGTTTTTTTCTGTGTCAGGCTTTTTGAGGGCAATCACGAAGGGGATGGCTATCATGACCATGGCAAGCACAACGGCAATGCCAAGGAAAATCACAATCGGAAGATATTCTGCTAGTGCGTGTTCAATCATCCCTAAAACAGCCTTTTTCGGATGGGGACATTTCTAACGAACTTCCACCGTTAAATCAAGTGTACTTATAATAGTATGTGTTCCTTTTTTAATAATTTTTTTGTGCTGTGGCTATTGGTGAATTATCTTTGGACAAAATCTCTTTTTTTGCCTATTTTGTGCTCCTCCTAAACACTTTACTTCACGCGTGAGCTGCATAATGGCCAAAAAGACCGACACAAAAAAATGGCGTACCTCCACCAAACTGGTGCGTGGCGGCACATTGCGCTCGAACTTTGGTGAAACGAGCGAAGCCATTTTCCTTAACTCAGGCTTTTGTTACGACAGCGCCGAAACCGCCGAAAGCCGTTTCAATGGCAAAGCGCCGGGGTATGTGTACTCACGCTACCTAAACCCCACGCTCGATATGCTGGAAAAGCGCCTCGCCCTACTGGAAGGTGCCGAAAAATGCTGCGTGATGGCGAGTGGCATGGCCGCCGTATTTGCCTCTATCATGTGCGACATCCGCCCTGGCGATCACCTGATTGCCAATCGCGTGCTATTTGGCTCGTGCTACTACATTGTGACAGAAATCCTGCCGCGCCTTGGCGTAGAAGTGACACTGGTGGATGGCGGCGACGTGAGCGCCTGGAAAAATGCGTTTAAAAAGAATACGACGCATGTGTTTATTGAAACACCGGCAAACCCCACGCTCGCGCTAGTGGACATTGCCGCAGTGGGCGCGCTGTGCAAAAAACATAAAGTCCGCTTTATTGTGGATAATATCTTCGCCTCCCCCATTCTTCAGCACCCGCTGAAACTGGGCGCGGACGTGGTGGTCTATTCCACCACCAAACATATTGATGGCCAAGGCCGCACCTTAGGCGGTGCCGTGCTCGGAAGTGAAAAATTCATCACCGAAACCCTACTGCCTTTCCACCGCCACACCGGCCCTGCCCTTAGCCCCTTTAACGCATGGGTGATTTTAAAAGGCCTTGAAACGCTGGATCTCCGCATGCAGCGCCACTGCGAAAATGCAGAAAAACTGGCAAAATTCTTCGACAAGCACCCAAAAGTCTCGAAGGTGCTGTACCCTGGCTTACCTTCCTTCCCGCAATATGCATTGGCGAAAAAGCAAATGGACCATGGCGGCGCCATGATTGCGATTGAGATCAAAGGCGGCAAAAAAGCAGCGTTCCGCATGATGAATAAGCTGAAGGTGGTGGATATCTCCAATAACTTAGGGGATGCAAAAAGCCTGATTACCCATCCGGCCAGCACCACCCATTCCAATATTGCCCCCAAAGAGCAAAAATCTCTTGGAATTACAGAGGGATTGCTGCGCCTTTCCGTAGGCATTGAAGACAGCAATGACCTGCTGGAAGATTTCGCCCAGGCGCTAAAATAGCTCGCCGCTCTCACCAAGGCCGGATAGTTTCTTTTTTCCTTTGAATTAGACCCGGCAATTTGATATGAACGCAGTGAAGTTTTTCAGCCCACTTGATGGCTTTTTGCAAATGATACAATCCAACCCACACAAAGGTTACCGTATGCGCACCAAGAATGTTATCACCTCCGCAATTATTGCTTCTCTGCTTTTCACCGCAGCCTGCTCACAGGACGGTGGTCGCGATGGTGGCGTTAAAAAAGCAGAAGTTGGCACCGTTGCTGGTGCTATTGGTGGCGCACTGGCTGGCTCTACGCTCGGCAAAGGCAAAGGCAACGTTGCGGCAATTGCCGCAGGCACGCTGCTCGGCGCATATATTGGTAATGAAGTCGGCGCTTCGCTCGACAAGGCCGACATGGCTTACTACAACAACACGGCGCAGCGCGCGATGGAAAGCTCCAAAACCGGCTCGACCTCTACGTGGGTAAACCCAGACAGCGGCAACAGCGGCACCTTTACGCCAACCAAAACCTATCAGACGGCTCAAGGCGAGCACTGCCGTGAATACACACAGACCATTCAGGTCGGTGGCAAACCGGTCGAAGGTTACGGCAAAGCCTGCCGCCAGCCTGATGGCAGCTGGAAAATTCAGGAAAACTAAAATCCCTGAATTGCAGCGTTGTAAGGAGTTACTATGGAAAATTTCCCCAAGGGCTCGCTCCTCGCAGGAAAGCGTGGGCTTATTATGGGTGTGGCGAATGAAAAGTCACTCGCATGGGGCATTGCCAATGCCGCACACCTGCATGGCGCAAAGCTTGCCTTTACCTATCAGGGCGAGGTCATGCAAAAGCGTGTGGAGCCTTTAGCAAAAGAAGTCGGCTCTGACATTATCCTCAACTGCGACGTTACCAACGAAGCAAGCATTGATGCCACGTTTGCCGAAATTGAGAAAAAATGGGGCGGGCTGGACTTTATCGTTCACTCGATTGCTTTTTCCGATAAGAACGAGCTGAAGGGCAAGTATCTTGAGACCACGGCGCCGAACTTCGGCATGACCATGAACATCTCCTGCTATTCCTTCACCGCCGTTGCAAAGCGCGCCGCGCCACTGATGAAAGACGGCGGCAGCATGCTGACCCTCACCTATTACGGCGCAGAAAAAGTGATGCCGCACTATAACGTGATGGGTGTTGCCAAAGCTGCGCTCGAAGCCAGCGTGCGTTACCTCGCTGCTGACATGGGTGCAGAAAATATCCGCGTGAATGCTATTTCCGCTGGCCCTGTGCGCACCTTGGCTGCAGCGGGCATTGGTGACTTCCGCTACATCCTGAAATGGAATGAATATAACGCGCCACTCAAACGCAACACCACGCTCGAGGATGTTGGCGGCGCTGCACTGTTCCTTTTGAGCAGCCTTGGCTCCGGTGTGACTGGCGAAGTGCTGCATGTGGATAGCGGCTACCATGTTGTGGGCATGAAGTGCCCCGACGCACCTGACATCGCAACCGTTTAAATTTTGAGGGGTCAATGTCGTTCAATAGCTTTGGCCACCTTTTCAGATTCACCACTTGGGGCGAAAGCCACGGCGAAGCGATTGGATGTGTGGTCGATGGCGTACCGCCGAATATCCCGCTTTCTGAAAAAGACATTCAACCTTACCTTGATGCGCGCAAGCCCGGCCAGTCACGCTACACCACGCAGCGTAAAGAGCCAGATACAGTAAAAATTCTCTCCGGCGTGTTTGAAGGCTTCACCACGGGCACACCTATCAGCCTTATCATCCATAATCAGGATCAGCGCAGCAAAGACTATGGCGAAGTGAAAGACAGCTTCCGCCCCGGTCATGCTGATTACACCTACTTCAAGAAATACGGCATCCGCGATTACCGTGGTGGCGGGCGCAGCAGCGCACGCGAAACGGCCCTGCGTGTGGCCGCAGGCGCAATTGCGCGCAAAATCCTCGGTAAAAATATCAGCATTCGCGGGGCACTCATTCAAATCGGTGAAAAAGAAATCAACCGCAAGAATTGGGACTGGAAAGAAACTGGCAAAAACTCGTTCTTCGCACCCGATAAAAAAATCGTACCCGTGTGGGAAAAATATTTAGATGGTATCCGTAAGGATGGTTCTTCCATTGGTGCAGTGGTCGAAGTGGTTGCCAGTGGCGTACCTGTGGGTTTAGGTGCACCACTCTATGCAAAGCTGGATGCAGACATCGCCAGTGCTATGATGGGCATTAACGCGGTGAAGGGTGTAGAAATCGGCGCAGGCATGGAAGCGGCGCGTTTGCGCGGCGAAGAAAATGCTGATGAGATGCGCGCTAAAAAAGGTAAGGTCACGTTCCTTTCGAACAATGCAGGCGGCATCTTGGGCGGCATTTCCACGGGGCAGGATGTCGTGGTGCGCTTTGCCGTGAAGCCAACAAGCTCCATCCTCACGCCAGTGAAATCCATTGATAAAAATGGCAAAGAAATTGAACTGCGCACCAAAGGCAGGCACGACCCTTGCGTTGGTATCCGCGCTGTTCCGGTGGGTGAAGCAATGCTGGCCTGCGTGCTGGCAGACCATCTGCTGCTACACCGCGCTCAGTGCGGTAAATAACTCTAGCGATACAGGTAAAAAGCAGCGGCGTAATACGCGGCGCGGCTAAGCCCAGTCAGCAGTAAAAAAACTGGCAGGCGAATTTGCACAATGCCTGCAATCAATGTAATCGGGCTACCAAACGGCACAAGCCAGTTAATGAGTAGCAGCCATTTGCCATAACGGCGCGCATTCTTGCAGAAATGTTCAAACGTTGGGGAGGTACCGCCCATGTTCAGCGATATGGCGATATTAACCGCAAGCCAGCCCGTAAACCAGTTAAGTGTTAAACCAAGCATGCTGGCAACAAACGCAAGCGGCAGGATTAAAAGCACGGGGTAGGTGTCGAACGCGAGCATCGCATAAACGGCCAGCTCTGACTGCATCGAGAAGGTAAATGCTGCCCAGAAACTATCTGTCAGTAGCAGTTCATAAAGCTCATTCGGTATCATATTTCGCTGCAATCAAAAATTCTTTGTTACCCTCTTGCCCTAAAATCGGGCTTGCTGTGATTCCTAGCACATGCCAGTTTTGCAGACCAGTGATAAAGTTTTCAATGTCGCGGCACACCGCTTCATGCACAGCTGCATCGGTAATAATACCGCCCTCACCCACCTGATGCTTTGGCACTTCAAATTGCGGTTTAATAAGCGCAATCAGCATTGCGCCTTTTGCCGCCAGCCCCATGCCCGCAGGCAGCACCTGCTTTAAACTAGTGAAGCTGGCGTCGCACACAATGATGTTCAGCGGTTCCGCAATCAGCTCGCGCGTGAGGTGGCGCGCATTGGTGCGGTCCATCACCACCACGCGCGGGTCGCTTTGTACTTTCCAGGCAAGCTCGCCATAACCCACATCCACCGCATATACTTTTGCTGCGCCATTATGCAGCAACACGTCGGTAAAGCCGCCTGTGGAAGCACCGATATCCAGCGCCACGGATTTTTCTACATTCACGGCAAAGTGCTTCAGGCCGTGCGCAAGCTTTAAGCCCCCACGCGACACCCATGCGTGGCCTTTGCGTAATTTTATCTCTAAGGGAATGTCGGGCTTTACCAGTTCACCGGGCTTGGTGAGGCGCGCCTGCCCACTGAACACTTCGCCCGCCATAATCAACGAAGCCGCTTTGCTTTCTGACTCGGCAAGGCCGCGAGCCACCACCAGTGCATCGAGCCTGACTTTGGGGTTGGCCGAGCGCGGCGGCTTACTTTTTCCGGCTGATGACAAATTCGGTCAGTTCTTTCAGCAGTTGGGCTTTTTTACCAAACACATCAAGGTGGCTGGTGGCTTGCGATGCCAGCATCTCAGCCTGCTTTTTTGCTTTATCCAAGCCCATCGCATGCACGTAGGTTGCTTTGCCGGAGGATTTATCCTGACGGGTTTTGCTACCCTTCTGCGTGCCTTCGGCATCCAGAATGTCATCCGTAATCTGGAATGCGAGGCCAAGGCCCAGAGCATAGCCGCGCAGCGCGTTACGAATAGGGTGTGGCGCTTTGCCCAAAATAGCACCCGCTTCGCAGGCGATGGCGAATAATTCACCCGTTTTCATGCGCTGCAGGCGCGTGGTTTCTTCAATCGTCATTTCGCGTTCTTCCGAGATGATGTCCATCATCTGGCCGCCGACCATACCTTTAAAGCCGCACGCACGCGCCACAGAAAGCACCAGCTCGGCACGCACGCCGGGGTCAGAATGTGTGGAAGGGTCTGCCAGCACTTCGAACGCATAGGTCAAAAGTGCGTCACCCGCTAAAATGGCCGTCGCTTCGTCGAATTTTTTATGGCTGCTTGGTTTGCCACGGCGCGTATCGTCGTTATCAATCGCAGGCAAATCATCGTGGATCAGTGAATAGGTATGAATGAACTCAATCGCTGCGGCCGTTTGCATCGATGAGGTTTTACCAACGCCGAATAAACCTGCAGAAGCCATCACCAGAAACGGGCGGAGACGCTTGCCGCCGGAAAGAGCAGAATAGCGCATCGCTTCTGCGAGGCGGCTTTCGCCCACTTTGCCTTTGGTCACTTGTGGCAATAGCAGGTCAATTTTTTCTTCCAACAATTTGGACGATTCTTTCAGCGCTTCGCGGAGGGCGGTAGATATTTGCATGGGGGATAAACCTTATTGGTGGCGAACAACGAGAACGGAACAGTCCGAATGGCGCACAACACGTGCCGCATTCGGGCCAAGGAGATAATCTTTTAGTTCAGGGCGGTGGGCAGACATAATGATGACGTCAGCCTTAATGCGCTGCGAAGTTTCGATAATCGATTTATACACGATGCCCTGCGTTACGATGTGCTGCACTTTCACGCTTTTTGGCAAATTCTCTTCGGAAAAACGGTGCAGCGCCTTATTTGTTTCCTGCACGATTCTATCCACTGCATCGTCGCTGAAATATTGGCTGACAAGGCTCATGCCGGAATCAGGAATCACCGTCATCAGATGCACGCGCGCGCCAAAAGCTTCGGCGTGGGCAATGACCACCGGCAGGGTGTATTTCCACGAACTTTCTTCCGTCACATCAATCGGGAATAAAATGTCTTTATACATCGAGGCCACCTACTTCGCTGCTTCTAGTTTTTGTATGCTTTCAAGGGCTTTCTGCCGCCTGAGCCGCACGGTTTGGGATGCTAGCACAACCAACAGCAAAAGAATAGCCGGGATATAAAACAGGCGGAAATTCATCTGCTCTTTCGGCACTTTCAGGCCCACCAGCTGATAATCAAAATCAATCTTTGCCGTGTAGGCTTGGCTACTGAAGAGCACATCATCCACGAATATCCTGCCGCGGTCTTCGCGCAGCACAAGGCCAAATTCCTTCAGTTTTTCCTCTGCGGTGGCACCGGCTTTAATCTCCATGAAAGACCTCACCTGCACAGCTTTGCCTTCATGGTTTTCACCCTCAAATGAAAGGCGGATAATCGAACCTTGCGGCAAGCCATTCAGGCGTTCAAACACCTGATTTTGGTCCACACGCTGATAGGGTGGGTCGACCAAGTCACGTACAAAATTCGGGATAAATAGTGTGACTGAAATCAACACCAGCATTACCGATTCATACCAACGGCTTCTGACGAGGAAATAACCCTGCGTGGCCGCGCAGAACACCATCACCGCAATGGCTGATTTTATAAACACATAAATACCATGCCACACGGAATCCACACCGATCAGCAGAAGCTCGGTGTTGTAGATAAAGAAGAACGGGATAATGCCAGTGCGGATATTGTAATAAAATGCCTGAATGCCCACGGTGATAGGGTTTGTGCCGGAAATAGCTGCGGCCGCAAACGAGGCAAGACCTACCGGCGGCGTTACGTCTGCCATGATGCCAAAGTAAAACACAAACATGTGCACCGCAATCAGCGGCACAATAAGACCATTTTTAGCGCCCAGCACCACAATCACATTGGCCATGATGCTTGCCACCACCACGTAATTTACCGTAGTCGGCAGCCCCATGCCTAAAATGAGGGACATGATTGCGGTGAATATCAGCATCAGTAGTACAGAATCACCGGAAATATATTCCACCAAATCAGCCATCACGTGCGAAAGGCCCGTTTGAGAAACCATGCCCACCACAATACCCGCCGTGGCGCAAGCGATGCTGATGGCCGTCATGTTACGCGCACCGTCTGCCATACCTTGCAAGAGATCAGCCCAGCCTTCTTTAAGGCCTTGCACCACCGTACCGTTTTTGCGGAAAAGGCGTTTAAATGCTTTTTGCGTGAGCACGATAAAAATCAGGCTTATAACAGCCCAGAATGCCGAAAGTCCGACAGAAAGAAATTCCACCATCAGACACCAGATCAGCACCACCAGTGGAATCATATAGTGCAGGCCTGTTTTGAACGTAGGCCACGTAAGCGGAAGCTTCAGCACGGGCGCGTTTGGGTCATCTTCCGCAAGGTCTGGCTGCTGGCTGACAAACCACATGGTTGCAGTATACACAACACCAATCAGCCCAAGCAGCACAAAAAGCGCGTATTGGCCGAAGAATTTGTCGATGCCGGTAACGGCATAATAAATGGCGCCACACGCAACAAAAAAGCTACTCGCCGTGATGCCCCACACCAGCAGGCTTTGCGGCATAGTACGCTGCAGTGGGCGGGGAAGTGGTTTTAACGCGTATTTCAGCGCTTCTAAATGCACCAGATACAAAAGACCGATATAGCACACCACCGCTGGTAGGAAGGCATGCTTCACGATTTGTGTGTAAGGAATGCCCACATATTCCACCATGATAAACGCGGCAGCGCCCATCACGGGGGGCATAATCTGCCCGTTCACGGAAGAAGAAACTTCAATCGCGCTGGCTTTTTCTGCCGAATAACCCACGCGGCGCATGAGCGGAATGGTGAACACGCCAGACGTGACCACGTTGGCAATCGAAGAGCCCGACACTACACCGTTAAGGCCGGAGGAAAGCACCGCCGCCTTGGCAGGTCCGCCGCGCATATGCCCCAGCATGGCAAAGGAAAGCTGCGTGAAAAAATTACCTGCGCCTGCTTTATCAAGCAGCGCACCAAACAACACGAACAGGAACACAAAGCTCGCCGCCACACCTAGCGGAATACCAAACACACCTTCAGTAGAAAGCCACATGTGCTCCGCAATTTTATTGAGCGATGCGCCTTTATGCTGAATTACCTGCGGAATAAAATCGGCGGAACCGAAATACATATAGAACAGAAAAATGGTGGCAATAATCACCATCGAAATACCCAGCGCACGGAATGTAGCAATCAGCAGCAGTACAAGACCAACAGCAGATGCATAAATATCAGCATCCGCAGGGCTTCCTGCGCGCTGCGCCAAGGCATCATCAAACACAAAAAGATACAGCGTGGCACCCACCGCCGCAATCGCCAGCACCCAATCAAATAACGGAATACGGTTGCGGGGCGACCAGCGCCACGCCGGATAGGTCAGGTATACTAATGCAAATGCAAATGCGAGGTGGATGATGCGCACTTGTGAATCGTTCATCACAGATGCGCCAATAACATATTGCAGCGGAGAAGCCGTCCAGAGTTGGAATAAAGACCATGCAATCGCGAGCCAGAAAAGTGTATTGCGTACTAATTTAGAATTGGGTTTCCGCGCGCCAGTATCATTCTGGATAACCAAGTCTTCCAGTTCTTGCTGTGAAAGCGGCGCCTTCGTCTGATGTTCCATCAGTCCCTAATTCCCCAAGTCTTATCTGCTTTTTGATGCGCTAGGCGCGTGCTTTTCGTGCAGCATTCACTGCGAAATTAAAGCATGCCTTTTTCTTTGTAATAACGCTCTGCACCTTTGTGCAGCGGGGCGGTGTTACCTTCTTTCAGAAGCTTCTTCGGCTCAAGTGAAGAAAACACGGGGTGCAGCGTTTTAAAGTTATCAAAGTTATCGAACACGGCTTTGATGACCTCATACACAATGGCTTCGTCTACATCTTCCGTGGTAACGAACGTCGCTTTTACGCCAAAAGTTTTGATGTCATTCGGGTTACCGGCATACATGCCGCCCGGAATAGCCGCATAGGCATAGAATGGGAAGGCATTCACCAACTCATCGATTTCCTTGCCCTGCACTGGTACAATGACGGTTTCGCAAGAGGTCGTGGCTTCCTGCACTGCGCCATTCGGGTGACCGGCAGAGTAAATCATCACGTCGATGTTGTTGTCGCACAGTGCCTGCGCCTGTTCAGAAGCTTTCAGCTCGGAAGCCAGTTTGAACGTGTCTTTCGTCCAACCTTTCATCTGCATCAGCACTTCCATAGTGGCGCGCATACCAGAACCTGGGTTACCAATGTTCACGCGTTTGCCAGGAAGATCTTCAAAGCTTTTCACGCCAGCATCTTTACGGGCGATTACCGTGAATGGTTCGCCATGCAGTGAGAAAAGTGCGCGGAGCTTTTTAAATTCACCAAGGTTCTGGAACGTGCCCGTGCCCATGTACGCATGGTACTGCCAGTCAGACTGAGCCACGGCGATATCAAGCTCGCCTGCACGTAGTGCATTCAGGTTGTAAACAGAGCCGCCGGTGGATTCCACCGAACAGCGAATACCGTGTTCTTTGCGGCCACGGTTTACCAAACGGCAAATTGCACCGCCTGCGGGGTAATACACACCCGTTACGCCACCCGAACCAATCGTAATGAATTTATCGCCCGCAGCGCCTGCGGAAGGAAGCAACCAGATAAGGCCCAGTGAGGCAAGAATCGCGATGACAGAATATTTACGCTTTGCCACGGAACGGAAAAGACCCTTAACACTGACCATACAGGTACTCCTGAAACTTAAGAAAAAATATGTCGTAACATGTAAAAAAGCTGTTTCGCAGACTTAATCTTCACACGCAACTGTTCTATACCAATACAAGCTGCCTACCGCAACCCAAAAAACAACATAGAAAATCTGGAAAAACACCTTTTTAAAGGACTAAATCCATTTAAAAACAGTAGGTTGGGTGATTTAGATATTGGTGATGAGGCTCGACCAATAGCTTTCGACCTGACGAAGATGCTTGTTCAGATCATCCACTTTGGCTTCATCCATACCCATACGCTGCAGGCCATCGATGTTGCGCTGATAAAGTTCATCGATTTTCGTGCAGAGCGCAAGGCCTTTGTCAGACAGCTTCACTTTGACCGAGCGTTTATCGTGTGAGGAGCGTTCCTGCACCAGATATTCGTTATCCACGAGCTTTTTGATGTTGTAGGACACATTGGAGCCGAGGTAGTAACCACGGTTGGTGAGTTCGCCCACCGTCAGGATTTCATTCCCGATGTTATAGAGAATCAGCATCTGCACGTTGTTGATGTCTTCAATGCCCAGCCGGTCGATTTCCGTTTTAATAACGTCAAGAAACCTGCGGTGCAGGCGCTCGATTAACAGGACCAACGACAAATACGATTGCTTCATATTACGCTCCACTTACAAAAGTAACTTCTGCATTATATGGAAGCTATTCTTTTTTAAAAGTTTTTTTTAACAAAACTTGAATATTTTATTCGTTTCTGGCTTTAAGGAAGCCAAGCTCAGTAAACGGCGTCATGTCCATCGATGCGCGGCGGTAAGCGGTGTAGCTATCATAAATCTTTCGTGCAAGCGCACTTTCAGCGCCAACTTCCGCCACCACTTCAGCAGATTTTTTAAAGAACTGACGTAATATTTGATCAGGAAAAAGACGAATATCGACCTTCTCACGCTTTTTTAGCACTTCAAATGCTTGAATATTATTCGCATGGTATTCTGCCAACATTGCCGCGTTTTCTACAGCGCAGGAAACTTTTACAACTTGTTTTAAATCTTTTGGCAGGCTGTCGTAGGCTTTTTTATTTACCATCAACTCAAGCTGAGGACCGCCCTCATGGAAGGCTGGGCCATAATAATATTTCGACACACGATGAAAACCAAGTGACATATCATTCCACGGCCCCACCCACTCCAGCGCATCAATCACACCAGACTGCATGGCCGTGAAAAGCTCTTGTGGTGGAATGGTCTGGCTGCTGGCACCCATTTTAGTGATGACCTCACCTGCCAAACCCGGCATCCGAATTTTAAGGCCCTTTAGGTCATCCACCGTATTCAGCTCACGATTATACCAGCCGCCCATTTGCGTGCCGGTACTGCCCGCCGCAAACGACTTCAGGCCGAAGCCGGCGTAAAGCTCGTCCCACAGCTGCTGCCCGCCGCCGAAATAAACCCAACCGGCCATTTCTTGCGCGGTTAGCCCACCCGGAACGGCACAAAAAAACGATGCAGCACGACTCTTGTTCAGCCAGTAATACGGAGCGGTGTGTCCCATTTCCACTGTGCCTTGCGCCACAGCATCAAAAACACCCTGTGGCGGAACAAGTTCACCACCACCGTAGGCCTTGACTACAAGCCTGCCGCCGGAAAGTCTGGTAATGCGTTCAGCAAGGCGTAGAGCACCTGCACCGAGGCCAGGCAGCGCCTTCTGCCATGTCATCGCCATTTTCCAGTGGTATATTTTTTCACCGGCAATCGCATGTGCGGGGTTTGCCGCAACAGCCGCCACACCGCCAGCAGCCAAGCCGCCTATAAACTTACGGCGACTTAAGGTTTTTGCTGACTTTGTAGAGTGCTGTTTTTTCATTCACTAAAACCCATAATACCACGAAAAGAAGAATACCGCTGTCACCCACTTGATTAACACCAATGGCAGACCGGCCTTGATATAGTCAACAAACTTATAATGCCCCGGCCCCATCACCAGTAGGTTGGTCTGGTAACCAATCGGCGTGGCATAGGAACAGTCCGAAGCAAAAATCACCGCATAGACCCACGGGCGCGGGTCCAGGCCCAACTGCAGCGCCACACCAATAGCAATCGGCGTGAACAGCACTGCATTTGCATTGTTGCTAAGAACGTTGGTGAATACAGCCATCAGCAGGAACAGTGCCCCAAACACAAATGTGGGCGATGCCCCCTCTAGCACCCCTACCATGTGGCCTGACACAAATTTAGCCGCGCCGGTTTCCTCAAGGCAAAGCCCGAGCGCCAACGATGAGGCAATCAGAAGCAGGATTTTTAAATTCATCGCGCGGGCGGCTTGCCTTAAGTTAATACAGTCAAACGCAATCAAGAGCCCTGCCCCTACGAATGCCGAGATGGTAATCGGCACGATTTCAAACGCAGAAAGGCTCACAATGGCTGCAAAGATACCTGCGGTCAGCACGCCCTTGTTACCGGAGTGAATTTCCTCTGCCGTCCATTCCAGCAAGAGCAAATCTTTAGTTTCATGTAGCTTCATGATGTCTTCATGCTTACCCACCACGAGCAATACGTCACCCGCAGCGAGGCGGATTTCCGTCACGCGGGAACGAATAATGCGCGCCTGACGCTGAATACCAAGTACCACGCAGTTATACTGGTGGTGAAAACCGACCTGCTCAAGGTTCTGTCCGATGATACGGGCGGCGGGGGCTACCACCACCTCTGCCATCACCACACCGGAGTCCGGCTGGGAAAATTCTTTGCTGGCAGCCGCTTCCTCTGCATTCCCCACTGCGCTCGTGTTCGCCAAATCTTCGGAGCTTTTGGCATAGAGCTGCGCCAGTTCTTTTTTTGTGCCAGACACAACAAGTATGTCGCGGGGGCGAATCACCAAGCTATCATCAAAAGGCGGCAGGAAGGCATGCTCACCGCGCTGAATCATGCGGATGGTAAGGTCTTTAAAGCCCTTGATAGCACCGCCCTGCATTTCGTGGCCCACGAATTTGGAGCCATAATCCACTTCCATCTGCGCAACAAATTTGCGTGATTCATCGTCACCCACCACGCTGTTTTGCAGCGACGTGCGGTCTGGTAAAATCTTTGGCACAACAAAAATCGTGTAGGCCATACCCACAAACGCAAGCACTGCACCGGGCAAAGTGAACTCAAAGAAGCCAAGCGGGGAATAACCCATTTGTTCTAATACGCCAGAAACCAGTAGGTTGGTGCTACTGCCAATCAGCGTAAGCATCCCGCCCAAAATCGCTGCGTATGAAACAGGAATCATCACCTTGCTGGCCGACACGTTCAGCTTTTTGGCCAGTGCCGCAATAATCGGGATAAAAATCACCACCACAGGCGTGTTGTTGAGCACGGCGCTTACCGAAGCAATCACCAGAAAGCTGATAATCAATGAAATAGAGGCATTATTCCGCCCCAGTTTTAAAATCCAGTTCGAAACCTCGTTCAGCGCGCCCGTGCGTACCACCGCCTGCCCTACCACTAAAAGCGCCATTACCGCCAAAAGAGCCTGATTGGAAAAGCCGGAAAGAATGGCGTTGGAGCTGATAATGGTTTTACCTTCCTCCTTATAAGGGAAGAAGTGATACATCAGCAAAAGCACCGAGATAATGCTAACGGAGGAAAGCTCCAGCGGGATTTTGTCCCACGCATAGAGCACCACTGCGAGCACAATCACAATGAGTGTCAGCCAAATATGAAAATTGGGCAGCGCCGCAATTGTATTTAAGAAGTCCATTCTAGGCCTTAACCAGAGTTATTTGATACAAACTGGCGGGTTATACACGCTTATGCCGGAATAATTAACTATTTTTTATTATTCCACACCAAGCGGGGCGAATTTGTCGCTTTCTTTCTTATCTTGCGGCTTGTAAGCGCGCGGGTTCCAGCTATCTTTCTTCTTCTGCTGCTCCAGTCGCTTTATTTCTTCTTCGCGTTTTTGCTTTTCCTCTTCCGCGCGTTTTTTATCTTCTTCAATCTTCTTTAAGGGGTTCACGTTGAGGTATTTTTCCTTGCCTGCTGCCTCGGGGTCCACAAACATGGCATCCGGCGTCGGCTTTTTATGATATGGCGCTACGTCTTTCTTCAGCAGAATAATCGACACCCTATCATTTACCGGGATACCGGGAGCTTGCGGATTGTACGGCTCTTGGTCTGCCCTTCCCACCACTTTGGTGATTTGTTCTTTGCCCACGCCCATTGTAAGCAAGAAGCGTCGTGCGGCATTCGCGCGGTCCATCGAAAGTTCCCAGTTGGTGTAGGCAGGGTCTTTGGAGTAGTTCTTGAGCGCTGTGTGCCCAATAATAGAAAGGTTGTTCGGCACCAACGAAATCACCTTAGAAACCTCCGTCAGGATTTTTTCTGCAAAGGGCGTGAACTTGGCCGTGCCCTGCTCAAACATCGGCAGGCCCTGCTTATCCACCAGCTGAATCATCAGCCCTTCGGGTGTTTGCTTCATTTCCACTGATTCATTCAGCTCCAGCATGTCGGGGTTTGAGCGCATGCGCTCTTTTATTTCTGCCGCCACCTGTTCAAAGTTTTTTTTGTCTTCGCCCTCGCTGGCGCTAATTTCGATTTTTTCTGTAACTGTCTGGTCTACTTCTTCACGCGCACGTGGTTCATTCACTACACTGCCAAGGCGCGGGGCACCAAACACAAGGCCTTTATTGGTATCCATTTCTTTACCGCGGCCTTCGGCTATCTGCCCCGTGCCGCCTTTAAAGCCGATACCCATTTTGTCTTTTACACCCATGGTGGGGGCAAAATATTCGGCCAAACCGGTAATCGTTTTGGCCGGCGTGGCGTTCAGCAGCCACATCAGCAGGAAGAAGGCCATCATGGCCGTTACGAAGTCGGCGTATGCTACTTTCCAGGCGCCACCATGGTGACCACCCACAACCTTCTTAACACGCTTAATAACAATAGGGGGTAATTCGTCATTCGCCATGCAAGCACCTATTTGGCCGTGGCATTTGCCAGCGCATCTTCCACCTCTTTAAATGAGGGGCGGACATCAGTCATAATCATTTTGCGCGCAAATTCTACCGACACTGTTGGCGCATTGCCTTTCATGTGGGAGAGTAAGCCCATTTTAATCACATGCAGATATTTTTCTTCGGCGTAGGAATATTTGCCCAAAAAGCTCGCCATCGGGCCAAAAATACCGTAGCACAGAAGCACGCCGAGGAACGTACCCACCAGCGCCGCACCAATCAGCCCGCCAAGAATTTCCGGCGGCTCCATAATACTGCCCATGGTGGTAATTACCCCGAGCACGGCTGCCACGATGCCAAGTGCCGGAAAAGCTTCCGCCATTGTTGTGAGGGCATGCGAAGGCTCATGACCTTCTTTCTCCATTGTATCAAGCTCTTTATCCATAATGTCTTCAACGGTCATCGCGTCTTCCACGCCGAGCGTCATCACACGTAAATAGTCACAGAAAAAATCCACCGCGTGGTGGTTATGCACAAAGGTGGGATATGCATTAAAAATGGAGCTTTCATGCGGGTTTTCGATGTGGCTTTCCAGCTCAAGCATGCCTTTTGTTTTCATCGTTTTAAGCACGGTAAACATCATGCTGAGCAACTCAATATAGTGCTCCTTTTTAAACGGAGCGCCTTTCATGAGGTATTTTAAGCTACCGAGCGTTTTTTTGATAAGGGCTGGCGGATTTGCAATCAGGAATGCGCCAATGTTCGAGCCAACAATAATCACCACTTCGTTAGGTTGCCACAGCACGGAAAGCTTACCGTGGTGCATCATATAGCCGCCAATTACCGAGCCAAATACTATAAAAACGCCAATCGGAAATAACATGGGGGAGCGAACCTTACGAAGCTATTACGTTTCGCCACAAAAATACAAAGAGAATCCGTAAATTGCAAAGTATTTCTATAGCTTGGCGCACAATACCGCTTGCAGCATGGACGGCTAGCAGAAACCAACCTTATCTGGTCCTGCCAGGGTCTGCTCGTTCATCGAACATTGCCTCAGCGCCGCGCGGACGCTCCTGAAACGCCTGATCATATCGCGCCTTCGCTGCCGCGCTAATCTGTGCATGGCCAGGGGCAACATCAACACCTCTTTCCGTAAGTATCATGCCCTGCACCGCATTTTTTATGGTTCTGGCATCCACACCGGCGGCATTAATAACCGTCACATCATTCCCATGTGTCTGTTGCAAAAATTCTCCCACTGGCTGCGATGAAAACCAGCCCGTGCTCACTTTGCCATCTGTGGTAATAATGAGCTGATCCTTGGAACTGCGTGATGCTCCTGAGAGCTGCGCTTTCATATCATTCGGCGTGCCGCTGCTGGCGTCCATCAAGCGCTCATTAAACACTTTTATCTCTGCTGGTGTGGCGCCCCGGGTGTCTCGATGCCTGTTGAGCCGCGCTTGATCGCGGCACCAAATTCTGCGGCCAATGCATCCTGCTGCGCTTTATTTTCTGCAATAATCACAATTTTCACCGTTTTTTTCTCCACCGATAGATTATGCGAACCACCATTGCTCGTTGTACAACAGAATGATAAGCAAAAGGTTAATGAGCCGATAACCAAATGATATATAAAGATTTATTTAATCACACCCCCAGAGGTAACGCCGGCTACCGCACTGGAGGTTTTAATAGAAAAAGCAAAGTTTCTCTGTTATAAAACCAGCCCACGTGGGGCCGTAGCTCAGTTGGATAGAGCGTCGGTTTCCTAAACCGCAGGTCGGAGGTTCGAATCCTCTCGGTCCCACCATTCTTCACAACGCTGAATGAATGATTCACGCAACGTCTGTGGCGTTATTTTTTACCCGGTGCGAAGCCGGTTCCTTGGCCGTAGATTTCAATTTTGTCTAACCCGTGCGGGTGAGGCGCTTCCTTCCCTTGCATAAAGGGGCGGAAAGACGACTCCACTCTTTGAGCCACCTTCTCTACTTCGCCCAATAACGGCGCCACGCGAAGGAGCATCGCCTTACCCTGTGGGGTCATGGAGTCCATACGCATTTTAATCTCCATGATTTTTGCCTCTCCTTCATTCCGCAAATCATCTGGGTGGCTATACTCAGAGATACTATAAATACACTGGCCTATTTTCATGATGGCCTTGCCATCTTTATCAAGCTTCGGGTCATGCTGCATTTGGCTTGCTAAAGATAAAAGCGGCAGATAGCTGGGGTTGAGCAGAACGCGCGCCATATCTCTCAAAAGCTCCGGTTTCAAATCACGCCCAGAATGAAACTGCGCCAGATGCAATGTTTCCTCTCCAAAAGTCACTTGGGCACTATGCCCCTCCTTTTCCAGCGTCGGTCTTGAAGCATATACGGTAGGGTCAATCGAGGAAGCAAAGGCAGGAAATTCCCTAACATGGTAACCCAATTGCCCCTGCCAATCCTGAATGAACGGAGCCGAGCGGTGATAACACCCAAGGTTCATGCAATCGATACGCTCTTGTCTGGTGACAAGATAAGAAGCATTCATTCTTTCTGCCACCCGCACGAGCGTGCTAGGAATCTGCTTTAATCCACCCTCCACCCATTTTTGCAGGTTTTTGGGGCTTTCTTCTGCCTTGCCCCTGTCTCCTTTATGCTGAGTGATGACATAGTCATCATACATTCTCTGCATCTCGTCACGCAGCGGCTGACCGATGCGCGGATAAAGCGCTGCTTCCAGCGATGCTTTGATGTCTTCCGTACTCAGTGTTCTCGGCAACTCAATCTGGCTCTTTTTGCGATCTTCGCTGGCAAGGCTTAAGCCCATAAAATGCATAGCTGAATCCACTGTAAATTGCACAGAGCGCTCCACCAGCGTTGATGTATCTCCCTGTAAACGCGCGATGGCTCGCACTTCTTCTGGCGCAAGGATGCCTTTAGTCTGCTCTACAAAGAGTTCCTCCATTTGCGGCCCGCTAAGCATCCCGCTGCCAATCATCAGTGTAAATCCCGGCCGTTTTTCACGTGCGCGCTGTGTAATCTCACTGGCCGTCCACAGGCAGCCCATTTGAGCGTAGCCGCCTTGAATATCATACAGCAGGCCCGCAATACCCTTATCAACCGCATCTTTTGTGGGGGTTAACTCTCTTTGTAATGAGGGGTCTGCTGACGCCTGCCCAAGCTGCTTGGGGTAAACCATGCTGTGCGTGCGCCCGTAAGCAAGCGGATAGGGCGCCGCCACACCATCTTGTGTGAGGTAAATAGCCCCTTCTGGATAAACATGTGTCGCCATAATGCCTTCAGAATATAATGAATACGTTAAAAAATGATTAACCCACTGCCCACGCAGCAGATTTTAGGAAATTGCTTTGTTCCGCAGAGTGACCTATAACTTCAGGTTCTTGGAGCAAGAGCACATGAACCCCATCATATTAATCCCCGCCCGCATGGCCTCTACCCGCCTACCCGACAAGCCGATGGCGCTTATCGATGGTGAGCCGATGATTGTGCAGGTATGGCGGCGCGCGGTGGAAGCCAACGTCGGCAGGGTTGTGGTGGCATGCGACAGCGCAAAAATTGCCGATGCCGTCCGCACCGCTGGTGGCGAAGCGGTGCTGACAGACCCAAACCTCCCCTCTGGTTCAGACCGCATACACGCCGCCTTGCAAGGTGTTGACCCTCAAAAAAAGCATGATGTGGTCATCAATGTGCAAGGCGACATGCCAACCCTCGACCCTGATATCATTCGCCAGCTCACCGAATTAATGAAAAACTCCAGCATCGATATCGGCACCGTAGCCGCACCGTTTCAGGATGATAGCGAGCGCACGAATCAAGCTGCCGTAAAAGCACTTGTGGCGCTTCAACCGAATGAAACGATTGGTCGTGCTGTTGATTTTAACCGCGAGAATGCCCCCAAGAACGATACAGGGCCGAATGGCGAACGCATCCTTCATCATGGTGGACTATACGGATACAAACGTAGCGTGCTGGAAGAATTCGTGGCGCAGCCGCCTAGCAAAAATGAACTCTCCCGCAAGCTGGAACAAATGCGCGCGATGGATAATGGCAAAAGCATTTACGTGCTGGTAGTGCCTGAAGTGCCGCTGGGTGTGGATACGCCGGAAACACTTGAGATTGCCCGCAAAGAGATTAGAAAAATATGAAAAATTACTGGAAATGGCTTAAGCCCTATTTACTGTTCTTCCTTGGGCTCCAGTTTATCCTGCGCCTCAGCCTTTTAGGGCGCGGGTTGCTTGATGTTGAAATCGGCGGCACTAACATACTGCACATTCTATCCATCGGCTTCTGGTTCGATATTGTTACTGCGGGCTTTGTTGTTTTACCCATCATCGTTCTGCACACGTTGCTGCCCTCCTCTGTGTGGCACACGCACGCTGGCCGCTGGCTGAACAAAGCAATTTGGTTCGTATTTACTTTCCTGTTGTGTTTTGATTTTGTGGCCGAGCATTTGTTCTGGAGCGAGTTTACCACGCGCTTCAATTTCATCGCCGTGGATTACCTTGTCTATACGCAGGAAGTTATCGGCAATATCGCTGAATCTTATCCGCTGGGCTGGGTGCTGTCAGTCATTGCCCTCGTGGCCGCTGCCATCACGTGGCAAATGACACGCCGCCGCAATGCCACCATCCTTTTAGCCGCGCATATAAAGCCGCGGCTGGCTTACTTCATTGCCTATGGTTTTTTGTGTTTTGCACTCCATAGCTTAAGCGATGTGGCGCAAGCAGAATCCGTTAATAACGCCGAAGGTGGCGAAATTGCCGCGAATGGCATCTACAACCTGTTCCACGCCTTCTGGCACAATGAAATCAACTACGAGCGCTTTTATACAGAAAACACCAAAAAAGACGTGCAGAAAAGAGCACGAGATTTATTTGAAGAAGAAGCCAATTACTTTGAAAGCGCAGATGGTACCACGCGTATAGTGAACCCCTCAGGCCCTGAAAAGCACAAAAACGTCATCATCGTCGTGATGGAAAGTATGAGTGCGGAATATATGCAGGCCTTTGGCAACCACGATGGCCTCACGCCAAATTTAGATGCATTGGCTAAAAAAGGCCTATTCTTTACGCAAACCTATGCCACGGGGACTCGTACCGTGCGCGGGCTAGAGGCCGTCACGCTTTCCGTGCCACCCACACCGGGACAATCCATTGTGCGCAGGCCGGGGAATGAAAATCTCTTCTCGTTGGGCTTCGTTTTTAAAGACCGCGGTTATGACACGAAATTCCTATATGGCGGCTATGGCTATTTCGACAACATGAATAATTTCTTTGCAGGAAATGGCTTTGACATTGTAGATCGTACCAACCTCGCAGAAGATGAAATCCATTTTTCAAATGTGTGGGGCGTGCCAGATGACGACATATTTGCGCGGGCCATCAAAGAGGCCGACGCCTCTTTTGCCGCCCACAAACCCTTTATGCATTTGATTATGACCACCTCTAACCACCGCCCCTACACCTACCCCGATGGTAAAATTGATATCCCGTCAAAGTCGGGCCGCAGCGGCGGCGTGAAATATGCCGATTACAGCGTTGGCAAACTCATCGCGTGGGCAGAAAAGAAACCGTGGTTTAAAAATACGGTATTTATATTTGTTGCCGACCACACCGCAGGGGCGGGCGGCAAGGCAGAACTTGACCCAAAGAAATACCACATTCCTCTCATCTTCTATTCCCCTGACCTGATTAAGCAGGGCCGCTATGAGCGCATCATTAGCCAGATTGATGTGGCACCAATCTTGCTGGGGCAACTCAATTTCCATTACCGCACCAAATTTTATGGGGAAGACATTTTGCATGATGACGACGAAATTCCGCATGCCTTCATCAGTAATTACCAAAAAGTGGCCCTCGTGAAAGAAGGCATCATCACAGTGCTTGCGCCTAAGCGCTCAAGCATGCAATTGAATTGGCCCGAGCAGGCCTATAAAACAAGTGATAGCTCGCTGCTGGACGAAACCGTGGCATACTATCAATCTGCATCATGGTGGAGAGATACTTACCGCCGCGTGCCCACAACATTAAAGGAATGATATGCAACGACTGCTTCTCGCCTTTTTAAATTCTTGGAGCGGACTAAAGCTCGCCTTTAAAGATGAAGCCGCTTTTCGTCAGGATGTGCTGATGGCTGTGGTGTTAACACCGACGGCATTCTGGCTGGCGCCCGATAGTTTAAGCCTTGCGCTGATGTTGTTCAGCGTGGTGATCGTGCTCATTACAGAATTGCTGAACACCGGCATTGAAGCCGCGATTGACCGCATCGGCGCCAAGCGAAACCCACTTTCCAAAAAAGCAAAAGACACTGCGAGCGCGGCTGTTTTCCTGTCGCTCATTGGCCTTGGTCTTGTGTGGGGCACGATATTACTGAACGCCTATTTCTAGAAAAAAGGCAAAAAAATATCCCGGCAGTTTTTCAACTGCCGGGATATCAAGCATCAAAACTGCAATATTATGCAGCTTGGATCAGCTTCAGATTAGCAGCGGAGGTCTTACCTTTTTCCGTTACCAGATCGTAGCTTACGCGTGCGCCTTCGTTCAAGGTCGTCAGGCCAGCACGTTCGACTGCGCTGATATGCACGAATGCATCAGGGCCGCCCTGCTCAGGCTGAATAAAACCAAAACCCTTTGTTGGGTTGAACCATTTAACTGTACCATTAGCCATAGGAGTATCCTTTTTTACTGGCGTTACATGACTGCCGCACTATGCGAACAGCCTTCAGAGTCTGAATTAAAGGCATTAAACCTTGCCTCTTTTTAGAAACGTCAGGGGAAATGCAAGAATACCGGGTAACGATAATCTTAAATATTGTGCTTATTAGGCACACGCCTCATGAGAAAAACTCCTGAAACGTCAACTGTCATCAATAAAGAGTAAACCAAACTCAGGGGCCGTTTTACGCGGTTTTTGGGCTAAAGTCTAGCAAAATCGCGGATTATCACCACGGTTACGCGCAATACCATTATCTTTCAAGCGGTTAGCTAAAGGCTGCTTTTCAGCATCCAGGCCGCTTTACGGTGCACTGTCAGGCGCTCTACCATAAAACCCGCCACCACTTCATCGCCCGATTTTTGTGCAGCGTTTAGTGCTTTCTGCAGCGTTTTTTCAATCACGGACTGGTCTTTGGTCAGCTCTTTTACCATCTGCTCGGCAGAGGCTTCCTCATTGCCGGGCTTAATGGTGGTTTGTTTCGTATACGCTGCAAACGTGCCCGGCGCTTTTTCACCAAGCCCGCGAATCAGTTCTGCAATCGTATCAATCGCCATGGCGAGGTCAGTATATTGTTCTTCAAACAGCAGGTGCAACGCTTTGAAGTTCGGCCCCTCCACGTTCCAATGGTAATTCTGCGTTTTTACATACAGGGCGTAATTGTCTGCCAGCGCAGCTTTCAATGCATCAACAACCGGTTTGTTGCTCATAACGTCCTCGTTAAATCTGTTGTTATCGGCTAAAAATTAGACTGAGTTTCCTCAGGTTTTTTCTCTACCACGCGGAAGTTTTCAGACTTCAGCTGCTGCGGCATAGTATCAGCCCATTGGTCTTTGAGGTTAATGATATATTTTACTTCATTACCCTTGCCGATGAATTCAATTGCCCCCGGCACCATAATATTCGCCATAGCAATGCCACGACCGTTCGGATCTGTCACGCGGCGCGGGTCGAAGTCGATGTAAGACTGCCAGTCAAACCCAGCACCATCGTCGCGGATGTGCACGGTAATTTTTTCTGGCGTGTGGTTCAAGCTCACGCGCACTTTTTTGCTCGCATAGGCCGGAGATGCCAGGCGGTTTTCAACTTCTGTTTCAAACGCACCTTCTGACACAAGGCGGCTTTTTTCTTCGTAACCGATTGCTAAGTTACCGTGCTCAATCGCATTCATCAGCAGCGCTGCCAGCCCCACAATCACGCGGGCAGGCTCGCTATAGAAGTTTGAAATAAACGCAGCCAGTGCGCGGGCCTGATCAATCGTTTGCAGTTCAAATTCCGCACTCGTGATGATGCCGAACATGAGGTCTTTTTTGAACAGCTCTTTTTTCAGCGCTTGTTTATTTTTGTGGTCTTTTGCTGCAGCATTCACAATGGAAATAAGCACTTCGGCCGCATAAGGCTTCGTCAGATAATAATACGCGCCAGCGGAAATGCCGCTGATCAGTTCCTGCGTGCCGACGGAAGCCGTCTGCATAATGACCGTGATTTCTTTAAGGTCAGGATGCGCTTTCACGCGGCGGAGCACTTCCATGCCGTCCATGCGTGGCATCATTTTATCGAGCAGCAGGATATCAATTTCGCCCGGATGCTGGTTGAGATATTCCCACGCTTCTTCACCATCGCGCACACCAACGGATTCATAACCCGCTTTCTTCAAATGCTTCATGAGAATTTCGAGGTTAAATTCCTCGTCATCCACTGCCAGCACCCGAATGGGTCGGTCGATCAGTTTGGTTTTCTCCGCTAATACCTTTATCGGATTCTCACTCATGCTGCTAACTCCTCTTTCACCGCATCGCGCGACGGCTCATTATGCCTGATTGACCGCGGAATGACAAACGTAAATGTAGCGCCTTTTTCAGGGTTATTCTGCGCCCAGATGCGGCCACCATGCTCATGCACAATCTCGCGGCAGATGGCAAGCCCAAGGCCCGTACCGCCAGCACCCGTATGGGTTTTGCTGCTCTGGATAAATTTATCGAACACGGCCTCAAGCTCGTTTTCGGGAATGCCAATGCCTTCGTCAGACACTTTCACGGCCACGCCCTGCAGTTTTTCACCTGCTTTACTGGCGAACTCAACCTCTTCAAAAGAAACGGTAATTTTGCTTTTGGCCGGTGAAAATTTAATTGCATTCGAGAACAGGTTATACACCACCTGCACCACGCGGCTGGAATCGAACATCACATGCGTATCCACCGTTTTATCTTTCACGATTTCGAGCTGCAGGCCCTTCTCATCCAGCAGCATTTGCAGTTCACGCGCCACCACAGAAACAGGCTTTTCAAGGTCACCTTTTTGCATATCAAACTGCATTTTTCCTGCCTCAAGTTTGGAAAGGTCGAGCAGATTGTTCAGCAGTGCCAGCAGACGCGAGCCGCTGTCGTGCACACGCTGGAAGTATTTATAAATTTCTTCCTTCGGTGCATCATTAATTTCATCCATACCGAAACTGGCATAGCTTAAAATCGCGTGCATCGGCGTGCGCAATTCATGGCTCATATTTGCCAAAAACTGGCTTTTCGCTTCGTTGGCTTTTTCAGCCTGCTCTTTGGCGATTTCTAAATCCTGTGTACGCTCTACTACACGCAGCTCAAGATCTTCCTTGGCTTTTTGCAGCGCTATGTCGCGATCATAAATCTGCGTCACCATGTCGTTGAAGCTATCGACCAGAGTGCCAAGTTCATCTTTCGTGGTTTTCTGCGCACGGATTGTGTAGTTCTTGTCGTGCGAAATTTCTTTCACGGTTTGCACAAGGTGCATAATCGGCGCAGAAATAATGCTACGCAGCGTGAATGAAAGTGAATATGCCACCAACCAGCCCAGCAGCATGAATGCCAACACATAAGTGGTATAGCGCGTGATTTGTTCTTTTAGCTCGCCAAGGTCTGAGCGAATATAGATACTGCCGACAACCTCACCATCCAGCACAATGTTTTCACGCAGGCTTAAATCATCAGCCGTAAAATCATGGCCCTGAATATCCTGATGCGGCGGACATGCAATACCACCACCGCCCTGCCGTTTATAGGTAGCGAAGGGCTTGCCCTCTACATCATAAATGCATGCCGAGATAATGGCTTTCTTCTCGCCGAGCGCTGCGAGATTTTCATTCGCCATTTGGTTATCGCTAAATGTGAGTGCCGCAGTGCTGCGGCTGCCAATCACTTTCGCCAGCAGGTTTAGCTCTTGCGCCATGCGGCTGCGTGTGTCGATGATGTTATATGCAATGAAGAAGGCGCACGTCAGCAAAAGTGTGATCATGCTGGCGGCCATGATGACCCACAACAGCTTGCGCCGGATGGAAAGAGCAGAAAGTAAACGGCCAATCGACTTCATCTACTTCATTTGCCTTTGTTTGTTGAACAGACCGCTTTTATACCGTTAAAACGTTAATAATTAATTAACACCCCAGATTAACATGCTCTGAATACTGAAGTTTATCGTTACTGTACCACCTGCACCATCACCTCAAGCGCACTGGCGCTCATGCGCATGCCTGAGCTTTTAATGATGCGAAGGTTTGCCTCCATCTGCACGCGGTTTTGTGAGTCCGTCACGAAACCAATCATGCCTTCGCGGAAGATAAAGCGTTTTATATCACTCACCGTTAGGATACTTTTATCCGCCACTTTCGGCAAAATATTCGACAGAGCGCTTTGTTCAGAAGAGGCAATAAACAGCATATCGCAAGAGCTGATTTCTTGAAGGTTTTTCAAATGGATAACCTTCATGTCCTGCTTGTTTTTCTGGGTCACGTATTTGCTAAGCTGCTGGCCCACGCTGGCATCAAGGGTCGCGTTAGAAGATTCAATATAGCATAGGTGCACCGACTGCTTGCTACCACTCTCCCACGAAACAAACTTCGCGATTTTATAGAGGTATAGTGCCTTCAGCTGCGCCTCGCTCACCTTCTGGGCAGAGGCAAAGGCCGCGCACATCACACCACATAATACTATGAGTACCCCACACCACCGCTTCATCGCTGATACATCCTGTTCACAGCCATTCAATAGCCTGATTAGTAACGCAGGCTTATTTTACCATAAACCGCACGCTCTATTTCATTGGCGGCGCCATGCAACGGAGCGGCAAATTCAGGATGTTTGTCGTCCAGAAGGTTCTGGCCTACGATAGAAAACTCCATGCCGGGAGTAGGCTTCCATGCTAACCTCGTGTCGAAGCGCACATAATCATCCACATCAAACGTGCCAACACCTGAGAAGGTAATATCGTCTACATAGTATGCAGTATTCGTCATCTCGATATTGTCCGTGAAGTAATAGTGTGAACGGATGCTGAACTGGTGATCCGGCGCTTTGGTTTCTTCCTGCAGCAAGGTTACGTCCGAACTGGCTGGATCCAATTTCATATTGAGCTTTAGGTAACTGTATGTTGAGCTCAAACTCCATTTGGGGTTCACATCCCACGTGGCGCTTACTTCCGCACCGTAAGAATGGCCTTTGCCAAGGTTGTCCACCATCGCTGGAGCAATCACGTTGCCTGCGCCATCCACCTGAATGGCCCCGAACTCAAACGTGCGCAGTTCATCGTAGTCATTATAGAACGTCGCAATATCCAAGCTCGTTGTAGTCGTGGGGCGCACGCGGTAACCGGCTTCATATGCAATCAGTTCTTCCGATTCAAAGCCACGATTGCTCTGCTGCTGCACCATTGCCGGTGGGTTAGCCAGCACATTTAACGCCATGTCGTTTTCCGCACGGCTTGGCGTACGCACGGCTCTGCCCACAGAGCCCCATACTGTTTGGTCTTGTGTTGGATACCAGCCGATACGCGCACTTGGCTGGAACTCAAAGCCCGTGTAATCGTTATGCTCAAATTTTGAGCCCACCGTAAGGTCCACAAGGTTGTGTACGATTGCAATCGTATCCTGCACGAAGGCGCTATAAAGACGCAAAGTTCTGTTATCTGGCGTCAGCGTAATCGTTGAGCTATTTTCAAACTCATCGTCGATCAGCCTGTAGCCACCGCCCCACACCAAGTGATTGCGGTCATCCATTTTCCATGATGTTTGGTAGTCAAAATCAACCGTATGAATATCTTGGCTGAGCGAAATATAATCCGGGCTCTGGAAATCATAATAAAGCTGGAAGGTTGAATCAAAGCCGTTGCCATGAGACTCCTGCCACCGGCCCAACACATTCATGCCGCGGGAAGAAATACTGTCGCGGCTAAATTCAACAGGCGGCGTTGTCAGTGACGGAATGAATAAATCCAAATCAATGTCTGCGTTATAAGCATCACCCTGTACCGTGATTTTCCTGTCGGGAGATACTTCGTTATCCACCCTGAAACCAGCCTTACCAGAGTTCCACGTGTTGTTTGCATCGCTACCACCCGCTACATCGCTGCCATCGCGACGAGCATATTTAATGTGCGTGCGATAGAAAAGATTATCGCCGCTCGCGCCACCATAGCGTGCTTCAGTGATGGATTTATCTTCGCCACCCACCAACTGGCTCACATACGTGCCTTGCGTTTTTTCCGCGCGCTTGGTGATGATATTAATCACACCATTCACAGCGTTCGCACCCCAGAGGGCTGCACCAGGGCCGCGAATCACTTCAACGCGCTCAACATCTTCCAACACTACATCTTGGATATCCCAATACACACCGGAGAAAAGCGGGGTATACACCGTGCGGCCATCGACGATCACCAGCAGCTTGTTCGCAAAGTTATCGCTAAACCCGCGCGAGCTGATTGCCCAGTTGCTAGAGTCGATATGCGCCACCTGCAGGCCCGGAACACCACGCAGCACTTCTGCAATATGCGTTGCGCCTGATGTGCGGATGTCTTCCTGTGTAATTACATAAATAGCTGCGGCCGATTTAAACGGATCTTCGGGCCTTTTACTAACGGAGGTAACCACATTCCCAAGATTCTCAAGCGAGATATCTTCGAGCGCATCAATGTCCTGCGCATGCGCGAATGGAACAAAAAGCGAAGCGCTTATCATGGGCAGCGCCATCAGGCGCACGATTTTTTTGGTAAAGCAAGGCATAGGTTTCCTCCTCCTATGTTATTGATACAAGGAGGTTAACTAAGGCCCGTGATAAGGCAAGGTGGATTACGGCCAACAGCAATGTGTTAAAAATTTAGCGAACACCCTGTTGCAAGAATGTTCCAGAAAAGCCCTGAACCTGACTGATTTCCTTTTTTGGAATCGCCGCACTTGATCTGACCGCGAGGTAAAAATTCTCATCCTCGTCAGGTATTTTTTTAAGCTCTTCCTGATTCCGAATCGGCTTCTGCAATTCTTTGTACGACGCCCATTTTTCAAGCGTTAGGCCGCATTTTGTAGTAAATGACGGCATGTCCGCACTTAAACACGCCCATTTCGTAGCCTCCCCCGCTTTGCCCAAAATGCCACTCACCGCGCGAAGGAGAACGCTGCCTGTTGTATCTGGCTTTGCCATTGCACCAAACAGTACACTCACGGACGCGTTCGGTAATGTGGCAATATCTTTAAACACTTTCTGCACCTCTGCTTCTGAAAGATACATCAGCACACCTTCAATAATAAAAAACGTATCCGCCCTTGCATCATGCGACGGCTGAGTTTGAAGTGTTTGGGGTAAAGAATCCTTAATCAGATCACATGGCATCATGTGAAAATTATTGGGCAGCGTTTCATATTTTTTCTCAAGCAATTGCTTTTTATTGCTTTGCGTGGCAGGCAAATCCATCTCAAAACACTGCACTTGTTTGTGCTGTAACGCCAACCTGATGCCAAGCGTATCAAAGCCTGCGCCCAGTATCACCACTTGTCGACAGCCACCCGCAATCGCTTTTTTTACCTCGCTACCAATCAATGCCTTTCGCATTAAAAAATGCTGCCCCATACCCGGAACAAAAAGCATATCGATAAGACGTAAGTGCGCTTTAAGCGGCACAAGCCTAATGAAATTGAGCAGCGCACCGCGCTTGCCATTGCTTGCAAAAAAAAGAGCGTCCTCCTTGAGGCCTTCCGGAAAAAATCCCTGCCAGAACGGCATACGTGCCATTTTTGCAAGCACAAGGATGATGTGATACGCGGTAAAACTCATGTTTTTATTCCAGCCTAACGGCTAAAAAATAACAAGTGCTAAGTAGAAAAACTGTATTAAAGCGAGGCACTTAGCCGTGCCATATAGGCACTTCTGTATCCTAAGCGCTACATTGCCTCATTTTTAAGCAGACATTATTAACCAATCGGTATTAAACTACCTTGGCAAATTAACCTTTAGTCGCTAAAATCTTAACGTTCTCAGAAAAAATGTTGAATTTCAGGGAGGCACAGCTGCCAAACCTTAACGAAAGGCCTCTTTCTTTAAGATTTGAATTCACACGGGATGAAACTGCCATCACGCGTTTCATTGACCTGCGCCAAAAGCTGTATGCTGTCGACCCCCGCTTTATCGGCTTCCGCGAATTCCATCGCGAAACCATTGAAAGCTACACCTACCCCCACCACCACACGCTGCTGATGTATAATCACGGCGAATGCATTGGTGGCGGCCGCCTCACGCTTATTAAAAAAGGCGAAGACATGCCTTACCTGCCGCTAGAGCAGGATTTTATGGACAACATCAATAGCCCACCACCGTTCCGCCTGCGCGACATCATGCCGGAATGCGATTTTAAAAATTATCATCACGTGGAGGCCAGCCGCATGCTGGTGCATCCAGACTATCGGCACAAGCCAGAATGCATCGTGAAAATGTTCACCCTGCTGTTCCGTGAAGCGCTGGATTTAGGAGCAGGGTACTTCTTCGCCATGAGCGACCTTGCGCGCCTGCGCCTGTATAAAAAAATTGCGACTGTGCAATTCAATAACATCGCAAAAATCGTTAAAGTTCCCCTACCCGATAAGCCGGAATTTGAAGGCCTGCGCATGCACATCCTCGTGTGGGACATCCGCCACGACAAAAAGCCTGAAGCATAATGAACGCCGCCGCAGCCCATGCCAGCATCCCTTACCTTCAAGAGGGAATTGCATTCCTGCTAAGCGCCGTTGTGGTGGCGCTCATGCTGAAAAAATTGCGCCTGAGCCCTGTGCTGGGTTACCTGATTGCAGGTGTCGTCATCGGCCCGCAGGGTCTGAAACTCATTACCGACCATCAGAACATCTCAAATTTCGCGCAGCTTGGCGTGGTGTTTCTGCTCTTCATTATTGGGCTTGAGCTTTCCTTCACCAAACTGCGGCAGATGAGTACGCTCATTTTCGGGCTTGGTTTGTTGCAGGTACTTATCACCGGCGCCGCAATTGCTGCGATTGCTTACCTGTGGGGC
This sequence comes from Rickettsiales bacterium, assembly GCA_044356525.1. Taxonomy (GTDB): domain Bacteria; phylum Pseudomonadota; class Alphaproteobacteria; order Rickettsiales; family RGZB01; genus CAYXPR01. The sequence goes on along the minus strand of JBIKVZ010000002.1, from coordinate 223,843 downwards.
AACAGTCCAGAAGTTGCCCTGCTGCTGGGCATCAGCCTCGCGCTTTCTTCCACTTCGCTTGTTGTGCAGGTGTTGGCGGAGCGTGGTGAAGCCGCCAGCCGCGTGGGTATCACCAGCTTTGCGATTTTATTGATGCAGGATTTAGCCGTGGTGCCTTTGCTTGCCATCATCACCGCGCTCGGCACGCTCGGTGCGGAGGCTTCTTTAAGCGAAGCATTGCTAGTGGCACTGCTGAAGGCGGTTGGTGCCATCGCCGTTATTCTCATCGTTGGCCGTTATTTATGCGCTTACCCATTCCGTTGGGTGGCCGCGCTGAAAAATCAGGAGCTGTTCATTGCCCTTACCTTGTTGGTAATTTTAGGCACAGGCATGCTCACACATGCTGCCGGCCTTTCGATGGAGATGGGCGCGTTCTTAGCTGGTTTGCTGCTCGCAGGCACAGAATACAGCCACCAGATAGAATCAGACATCCGCCCATTCCGAGGTCTGCTGCTCGGATTGTTCTTCACCACGGTCGGCATGAGCATTGATTTTGCTGCCGTGAACCACCAAGCCTTCTGGGTGATTGCTTCGGTGTTGGGGTTGATTGCAATAAAGTCATCCATCCTTACCGTACTGTGCCTTGCCTTCCGTTTACCGCTGCCGTTAGCAGCGCGCGCTGGCTTGCTGCTCGGTGAGGCGGGAGAATTCGTGTTTATCGTGGTCGCCGCCGCCGTGCAATTCAAGCTTATGCCAGCCGATGTTGGTCACTTCATGGTGCTAGTGGCAGGGCTTTCGCTACTGGCCACACCTTTGCTCGCCAACCTCGGAGCTTTTGCTGAACACCTGCTGCAAAAGCGCCTGCCAAAACAGCGTTTACTTAAAAACAAGAATGATGAAACCCTTAGAAACCACGTGGTAATTGCAGGCTTCGGACGTATGGGAAAAACCGTTGCGCGCATGCTGGCGTCGGAAAATATTCCGTATATCGGTGTCGATAATGATAGCAAGTCGATTGCCGCCAACGCCAAAAAATTCCATGTGTTTTTTGGTGATGCCACGCGCAAAGATATTCTAGAGCACGCTGGCATTGAACGCGCCGCCACCGTGTTGGTAACCATCGACTCACCTGCTCACGCCTCACGCTGCGTGGCCACTATCCGCCAGCATTGGCCAGAAACAAAAATCTTCGCCCGTGCGTGGGATGAAAAAGAAGTGAAACAACTGAAAGCCAGCGGTGCCACCGAAGTGGTGCAGGAAACATTGGAGTCCAGTCTTTCGCTCGCGCAAAAAGTGTTCACCACCATCGGTGTGCCCGATGAAGTGCTGGAAGCCGTTATCAAGAAAATGCGGGCAAAAGAAAAAGCCTAGCGCTCTGTAACGCCGCTGCCTGTGCCGGGTGCATCGCCATCGGGATACTTTGCCGCGATTCTCTCACGCACCAATTCCTGCAGGTCCGGATTTTTAACCACATGCATCTGCAGAAAATCTGTTAGCCGCTCTCCCACAACTGCCATTCCGTTTTTGATGTTGCTCGTGCGAAGCGTATCGAACGGTACAATCTCGCGATATAACGTATTTATGGCATTGCTCATGTTTGAGAGCGTTCCCGTCGCAACAAATTGTACATCGCTCATGGTGTCTGGCACGCGGCTAATTTCCACAGGCACTGTTTGAAGCGCCACCACCGAATCATTCAAACGCGTGGCCGTAGCAATCATAAGATTATCTTTATCGCATACCATCTCAGGCACGCCGTCTTTAGCTTTATCAAAGTGTTTTGCAAGTAAAGGGGAAACCAGATTCAGAATCAGAGAGACGCCCACACCTCTCCACACAACCCATGTCCACGCAGACATACTCTTTCTTGTCGAGCGCGGCGGATACGTTAAAAATGGAGCTGCTAATTACAGGTAATGCCACAAAAATCCCCCTGCCAATGATTGTACTAAAGAATCAGGGCAAAGGCTAATTTTGTAACATATTGAAAACTAGCGTTTTTTCTTCTTTCCCTTGGCGCCAGAGGCCTTTTTGGCTGGCTTTTTGCCGCCGAAAGCCTTGCGTTTTTGAGGCGCACGGCCGCCTGTGGGCAGTATCATGCCCGAAGCCGCAGGGATAGAAGTGGAGATGCCCGACGCAAGCGCCTCGCGATACACCACGCTGTTAAACCGACCGAACAGCACATAAATCAGCAGCCCTGCCAGCAGCCAGTATTTCAGACGCATGAAGGTTTCATGCGGCATTTCTGAAATCAGATACAGGCTGGAAACGATACCCAGAATCGGCACCCATGGCATGCCCGGTGTACGGAACGGGCGGTGGAGATTTGGTTCCTTGCGGCGCAGATACAGCACGCTGAAGCACACCATGATAAATGCCGTGAGTGTGCCAAGGCTCACCATGTCACCCAGCACGCGGATTGGCGTTAAGCCCGCAGCGAGTGCCACAATCGCACCCACAATCAGCGTGTTTAAATGCGGCGTTTTAAATTTCGGATGCACTTTGCAGAACACCGAGGGCAACAAGCCATCGCGGCCCATCACGTAGAACACGCGTGTTTGCGCATAGACCAGCACCAGCATCACCGAGCTAAGCCCCATGATAGCGCCTACTTTAATCAGGAAGGCAAACCAGCCGAGGCCAATGCTATCCACCGCTACGGCAATCGGGTCTGGCACATTCAGCGCAGGGTAAGGCACAATACCCGTCAGCACTGCGGCCACTGCCATATACAGCACCGTGCACACCACCAGCGAGCCCAAGATACCAACCGGGATATCTTTCTGTGGATTTTTTGCTTCTTGCGCAGCCGTTGAAACCGCTTCAAAGCCGATATAGGCAAAGAAGATAATGCCGGCCGCACGCACGATACCGCTATAACCGAACTCACCCGACACGCCAGTATTTTCAGGAATGAACGGATGCCAGTTGTCAGGATTCACGTAAAATGCACCGACTAAAATGAAGGCGATAATCACCAGCATTTTGATCATCACAATGACGTTATTCACTTTGGCTGATTCGCTGATACCAAGAATCAGCAGCATGGTCACTGCGCCAATACCAATGGCGGCGGGCAGGTTGAACACTGCCGTAATCACCGAGCCATCCGCCAGCGTGACCGCTTGCCCATAGGCTGCGGAAAGATGCGGCGGAATAATAATGCCTAAATCTTTTAAGAAGCTGACGAGGTAACCACTCCACCCCACTGCCACAGTGGCCGAGGCAAGGCCGTATTCCAGCACCAAAAGCCAACCCATCACCCATGCGAAAAATTCGCCGAGTGTGGCGTATGTATATGTATAGGCGCTGCCTGAAATTGGTAACACTGAAGCAAGTTCAGCGTAGCACAGACCTGCAAAAGCGCAGACAAAACCTGCAAGAACGAATGACAGCATAATGGCAGGGCCTGCATGCTGTGCAGCGGCTGTGCCTGTCATCACAAAAATACCGGCACCGATAATGCAGCCGATGCCAAGACTAACAAGATTGAGGGGACCTAAGGTGCGTTTGAGATGGCTGTTTTCTGACTCAGCGCGAATGCGCGCGATAGACTTTTTGGCAAAGTAGCGGTTCATTCGCTTCGTCATAAGGCATCTCTCCATGCACACGTTGCTACCACCTTGAATAGCAGCCCGTCCCTAGGATAGCAACCTCTTATTCTGAAAGGCTTATTTCGTAATACGCGAAACGATGCGGAAGTACAGCCAGTATGGCAGCAGACGCAGGAATTTCAGCCCCAGCGTGAACGCCTTTGGGAAGTGAATATCAAACCGGCAACCACGCATACCACGCACAATTGCACTCGCAGCTTGCTGCGGCGTAATCAAAAACGGCATCGGGAAATCGTTCTTTTCGGTGAGGCGTGTTTTTACAAAACCAGGGTTTACCATCTGCACCTTAATACCATGCGGCGTAAGATCGCTTTTGAGGCATTCTGCCAAATGAATCAGCCCCGCTTTGCTCGTGCCATAGGCCAGCGAATTCGGCAAGCCACTATAGCCTGAAACACTTGCCACCAGCACCACATGCCCTGCTTTGCGTTTGATGAATGCCGGCAGTAATTTTTCCAGCACGCGCATCGCGCCCAGTAAATTCACCTGCACAATGGATTCCATTTTCTGGTAATTAAATTCAGTGACCGACTGCGGCTCATACACGCCCGCGTTATAAATAAAAATATCCGGCACCATCCGCTTCTGGCTGATTTTTTTCCACGCCGCCTGCACGCTTTCCTCACGCGTTACATCGAGCGCAACAGCAGCGTGCCCTTCGCCTTCTAAGCGCGGCAGCAAGCCTTCGAGCTTTTTGATATTACGCGCACTTAAAATCAGTCGTGCACCGTGTAACGCCAATTGATGCGCCAGCTGCTCGCCAATGCCCTCGCTTGCGCCCACCAACCAAATCGTTTTTCCAGTAAATGCGCGCATATTATTTCTTCACGAAGCCGATGCTAAGTGTGCCGACTGTCACGCCAAATTTTTTCATGATCGTGCGGTTGATGAGACGTTTGTCATCCACCAAGTGCAGCCAGTCATTCATGCTGATGTCATATTCTTTGCCATCTACCGGCACGCGCAGCACGTAGTTCATGTTCGCTGTGTTTCCTTTTTGCGAGCCCTTACCGATGCCCACCACGTCATGTGCGCTGGCTGTAAAGTTTACATCGTCGGTAAAGGTAATGGTCCAGATGCGTTCACTTTTCTCGCCATCATCAAACACAAAATTTTCTTTCAGTGTACCAACATTGCCTTTCCAGCTGGCTTTCATGGTAATCACAAAACTGCGCTTCACTGCGCCATCGCGCCCGTGCAGCACGCCCCATGCCTCAAGGTCACCGTTTAAATAGCTGCGCAAATCCAGCTTCGGCTTTGTGCCTTCATAATGGTCGATGGATTGCGAGGCGCAGCCCGTTACCACAAACAATAAACCGCCCATAAGTGTTTTCAGCCATTTCATATTTTTCTCCCGTTTCTGATAAAGCCATACCACAAAATTGCGCCTGCCACCAACTTGATTGCGCAGGGGAACAACGCGTAACCTGCTTTTAAACCCAGCACCGCTTCGGGCGTGTTTTCTGCACCGGGCACATACCCGAACATCGCCACCATCGGCAGCGCGATGCCTGCCGCCAGTGCAAGATTACCTTTGCTGATAAAATTCCACACGCCAAAACCAACGCTGGCAGGTTGTTTCTCTTCCTTCAGTGCTTCGGCCATCATCGCCACGGGCAAAGCCATGTCTGCACCCAGTGCTAGCCCCGTTAAAATCGCAATCAGGTAAAACCAGTTCAAGTCGCCCTGCCCCAGCCAAAATGCACCAACAAAACACGCAACAGAAATCGCAAGTGCGCACATCATGGCGTGTGGGCGGCTAATTTTTTGCGCAAGCTTTGCCCATAACGGCATACCCAGCGCACCCGCGAGAAAATACATGCCTAGCAGCGCGCCAGATTGTTCTTCTGCGCCAATTACATCCGCAATGAAAAATAAATACAGGGTCGAAGTCGCGGAGGCGGAAAGCGTGTTGAAAAAGAAAAACAGCAACACCCACCGCACCGACGGAATTGCTAAAAGCTGTTTGAATGATTCAAAAAATTTTACATTCTTTGCTGAAGCCTGAGGCTTTACAGCAGGCGATTTGCGAAGCGTAACCACACCACCAATGGCTAGCAGCCCTGCAAATATCACCGCAAAATATGAAAATGAAAGGCGGCTGCCCACAGACTGCTTCAATATATCTGGCAGCACGGCAGCCATTAAAATACCCACCAGCACAATGCCTTCGCGCCACGCCGCGATGCGCGTATGTTCCTTCTCGCCGTTGCCGATATCAGCCCCGAGCGCATAATAATTAATGTGTAAAATGCTGAATGCCGTGTAGGTCAGCAGCAACCAGCCAGCTAGCCACCACTCCGCGCTCATGCCATCACCGGGGAAACTGAACAGCATAAAAAAGGAAAGTGCCAGCACCGGCATGGCGGGTAGCATCCATTTTTTGCGGCTGGGGTATGCATCTGAAAGCCAGCCGATGATGGGGTCTTGCACCGTGTCCACCAACCGCACGAGCAGCAGTAAAACACCTAGTGCCTGCAATGAAATACCGTGCTCCAGCGCATAGTATTGCGGCAGATGCACATACAGCGGAAGACCCGCAAATGCTAAGGGAAGAGCCAGTGCCGCGTAACCAATAGGGTGAAAGGAAGCGGCTTTTTTCAAGGTTTTTAATCCTTCGTATTCAGCAACTTCGCGCGCAGCTCAGGGCGCTCAGTATCGGGCGAAAGCCAAATATCCATAAACGGAATCAGCAGGTTTTTCTGCGTCAGATTGCCTTGCAGCTTGCCGTTATAATAAAACGCCACTTTGCTTTCCGGCTCATAGAACGCCGTGATGCGGTCGCCTTCTTTTACGTCCTTGAATAGTTTGGAGAGCGCTTTGTTTGCCGCGGCCAAATCTTTTTCGCCGAGGTTATGCAGGCGCTTCATTTCATCAACGGATTTTTCCACGAGCTGCTGTGTGGTGAATTTCATTTTGTAGGTGATGCTGAGTGCGAACGGGTTTTTGTAAGACCATTGGGCAGCATCCGTCCAGATACTGCTGTCATACACGTCAAAAAACGTCCAGCGCAGCGTGCCCGCGCCATAGGGTTTATCGCTCTTAATCGCCGCATGAATCTCCTGCGGCTTTTGAAACGCCTGCGCGTCCGCGCTTATCAGTGCGGATAAGATTGCAATCGACATCACTAGCTTACGCATGTTCCATCTCCACCTGCATTACATCCGTGCGCGCGGCATCAAAGCCGCCAATGCACAGCGCCAGATAAAAGCGCCAGTTGCGGATGAATGTTTCATCATACCCTAATTTGCGGATTTCCGGTAGCTGTTTGTCAAAGCGCTTCAGCCATTCGCTTAAGGTGCGGGCATAATCTTTGCCGAAGCAGAACATTTCGCGGCAGGCAAGTCCGGCCTTCGCTGCTTCTTCGCGAAAAACTTGAATGGAGGGTAGCATGCCACCAGGGAACGTATAGGTGCGGATAAAGTCGCTGCGCACACGGTATTCTTTAAACATATCGTCGCGAATGGTGATGGTCTGTACCACGGCTTTACCATCTTCCTTCAGGTTGTTTTTCAGCATTTTGAAGTAGGTCGGCCAATAGCGCTCGCCCACCGCCTCGAACATTTCGATGGAAACAATCGCGTCAAACTGCCCTTTGGTGTCGCGATAGTCCTGCATTTTAATGTTTGCCTTGCCATTGGTGCGCTGGTTGGCAATTTCAAACTGCGACGGAGAGATCGTTATACCGGTCAGTCCATGCCCTTTATTTACGGCCGCTTCGGCAAAGCCGCCCCAGCCACAACCGACTTCTAAAATATTTTCATGCGATTTTTCGAGCTTGCCAAGGATGCGGCCATACTTCGCCTGCTGGGCCGACTCGAGTGACAATTTCTGCTGCTGATAGAGGGCAGAAGAATAGGTCATGCTTTCATCCAGCCACAGCTTGTAGAAGTCATTCCCTACGTCGTAATGCTTGCGGATGTTGCTCTTGCTACCGCGTTTGCTATTACGGCGAAGCCAGTAGTTCGCCACGAAGAACATCATGCGGTTTAGTACATTGCCGTGCGCATAATTCTCAATAAAATCAAGGTTTTGCGTCAATAACTTAATCAAAGTTTCGAGGTCGTCGGAATCCCATAAACCTTCAATGTAGGTCTCGCCCATGCCGATGTCGCCACGGCTTAAGAGTGCATCCACCACGGCCCATTCATGAATCACGGCATGGGCTTTGTAACCAGACTCTTTTCCCTTAATTTGGTGCACGGCACCGTCCGGCGTGTGGAGAGTCAGCTCGCCATAATGCAGGCGCGAAAGCGCCTCCATAAATCGGCGATACATCATAGACCGTGGAATAATCTTCATCGTGTAATCTCCTCACCCGGGGCGGGTGGCCTTGTAACATAACGTATGCGTTTTGACACCAGCTTTATCGCCTGCCAATGAATCAGCCCAATCACCTTCAAAGTAATGAGTGGATATTGCAGAGCGCTCAAAAACAAACTGCGTGCGTTTAACTCTTGCCTTTTACCTACCAACGACGTTTTTAGCATTTCGCCTTCTGCGTCAAAATAGTCAATCCACACAGCGATTTTGTCTTCCTTGTAAGTGAAGCGGAATTTGTAATACCCCTCCACCTTCAAAAACGGCGAAACATGGAACATTTTTTTGGCTTCCAGTATGTCGTCCTGCGTGATGACACGCTTATCATCATGGAAGCTAATGTATGAGTGCTCTTCGCCGAATGTGTTGCTGACTTCGCTCACCACCGCCCGCACACCGCCTTGCTTATCGAGGCAAAACCAGAAACTAACGGGGTTGAAGATATAGCCCAAAACACGCGGCAATGTTACCACCACCACCCCACCATCGGCCACTTCTTTAAGCCCCCATTTTTTTAGGATATTTTCAATCCATTTCCGCATCGGGGTGCCGTCTTTTTTGCCGTGGTCTTTGTCGCATACGCTAAAAAAATTGAAACGGTTGAGCGAAATACCCCTGATGTTATTGATGCGCTCGAGCTCTTCAAGGCGCAGGCACAAGTAATAGACCTTATATTTGAATTTGTTTTTGCGCGGTTTTAAGCGGGCGTGCATTACATCCGCCATAAACAAACCGCCTGCAATGCTGTTTAGGTTTATGCCCACGGCACGGTTGCTCCCAGCTTGGTCGCCACACTCACTGCGCTCATCAACCCATCTTCGTGGAAGCCATAGCGCTGATACGCGCCGCAATACCACACCCCGCCCTTGCCTTGGATGAGCGGCATCGAACCTTGTGCGGCCACCGCTTCTTTCGTAAACACGGGGTGGCTGAAAGTGTGGGTGTTGAACACCAGTTCCGGCTTCGGCGGCGTGATAGGGTTTAAGGTGACGAACAGCGGATGCTTCTTGTCGATGTTCTGCAAATTATTCATCCAATAGGTCACGGCAATATCATTTTCTTTTTTTGCCATGTCGCGCAGATAAATCCAGCTTGCCCAGCAATTGCGGCGCTTTGGCATCTGGCTGCTGTCGCGGTGCACCACCACCTGATTCGGCTGGTAGGTAAAGCTGCCGAGCAGCCTGCGCTCGGTTTCATCGGCATCTTTCAGCATGGCGAGCGCTTCATCCGCATGGCAGGCTAAAATCACGTTGTCATAAGTCGCCACACCGCCTTTGGCATCCGTCACTTCCACGCCATTTGCCACGCGCCGCAGGTTTGTTACGCCGCAATTTTCACGAATCTTATCTTTAAACGGTGCGGTCAGTTTCTTTACATATTCACGGCTACCGCCCGTCACCGTATACCATTGCGGCTGGTCGGTAACTGTTAGCAGACCATGGTTCTGAAAAAACTGTACGAAGGTTTGCGCAGGGAATTCCAGCATGGTCGCCGTGGGGCAGCTCCAGATGGCGCCGCCCATCGGCAGCAGAAAATGCTCACGGAACTCGCGCCCCAGTTTCAGCCTATCCAGCAACTGACCAAGAGTAATCGTCGCCGTTTCTTGAAGTACTTGCGGCGCTTTTTTGAAAAAACAGCGCATATCGAGCAGCATTTTATAAAAGGACGGGCTCACAAAATTGCTGCGCTGACCGAATACACTGAGTAGGCTTTGGGCGCTCCATTCCAGCTTACCGCCATCAATCGAAATACCAAATGACATATCGCTCTTTTCAATTGCTACGCCAAGCTGTTTGAATAAGCCCAGCAAATGCGGATAGTTCCGGTCATTGCACACGATAAAACCCGTATCCACGGGAATTTTTGTGCCGTCATAATCCACTTCCAGCGTGCGGGTGTGTCCGCCGATTCTGGGCTCTTTTTCATATAAGGTGATGTCGTGGTTCTTGTGCAGCAGATAGGCCGCACCCATCCCTGAAATTCCGGCGCCAACAATGGCAATACGCATGAAAGGTTCCTTGTAGAGAAATTGTGTCGTGAGTGTAATAAAACACCCTGCGCCCGTAAAGCCCGATTATGCGCGTAGTTTCATGTTTTTGCGGGTAACAATATCGGCTGCACTTTCGGTGGGTATTTTCACCAACTCAGCTTCACCATGTGTTTTCACCCCTGCCGCATTGGCTTCATCGGTATCAATATGCATTTCGGTCACATAGCCCTCTTTCACCCGCACCCGCGTGTTTGAAAACAGCACGCTACGCTCACCATCGCCCACGCGCACATTCACATAATCGCCATCTTCCAGCTCTAATGTTTTCGCATCCGAGGGCGACATATGGATATGCCGCGCCGCAATAATTAGGCCATTTGTTTCTATTTCACCTTTTGCGCCGCGCAGTCTAACAGCAGGTGTATTCTCTATTTTTCCAGATGGGCGTAGTGGCGCTTCAAGACCCAGCGTGAATGTGTCCGTGCGCGAAACCTCCACCTGCGTAAAATCACGGCACGGGCCCATCACACGAACATTTTTTAACGTTCCTTTCGGCCCAATTACGTCAACTGTTTCTGCTGCCGCCCAACCATCTGGCTGACCTATTTTTTGAGCTGGCTTCAGCTTATATCCTTTGCCGAACAATGCTTCCACTACCGGCTGCGCCAGATGGGCATGACGCGCTGAAACTGCCACAGGCAAACGCCAATCTTTTGGAACGGGTGCCGGCTTCTGCTGCGTCAGTGTGTGCAGTGTTTCCTGCGCAATCATGTATTGCTCGCAGGTTTGAGTTACGATCACCTTAATACGTGAATCATACGACTGCACCTGCGGCGCTTCAAACCCCTGCAGCTTCACTGCACGATTTTTATCGTCATCCAGATGCAGGCCGATAAACTCAAATTTATCGCAAATGCGGTGGCGCATGGAGGCAGAGTTTTCACCAATGCCGCCAGTAAATGCAATCACATCCACGCCGCCCATCACCGCAGCATAGGCGCCGATATATTTGCGCGCACGGTACGCATAAACGTTAATCGCAAGCTGCGCGGCAGCATCACCCTCGGCAGCTTTTTGTTCCACTTCGCGCATATCGCTCGTGCCCGCAAGGGCTTTAAGGCCACTTTCGCTGTAAAGCGTGGCCTCAATCTGTTCGATATTCAGATTCAACTTTTGCTGCAAAAATGAAAACATGCCGGGGTCTACATCACCCGAACGCGAGCCCATCACCAACCCCTCAAGCGCGGTCATCCCCATTGAATTATCCACCGAAAACCCACGGTTAATCGCACATACACTGGCACCATTGCCTAAATGGCAGCTGATAATCTGCAAGTCCGTGACTGGCTTTTTCAATTCTTTTGCAACGCGTAGCGCCACATATTTATGCGACGTGCCGTGAAACCCATAGCGGCGCAAACCCAGATTCCGCCAGCTTTCTGGCACGGCATAGGTGTATGCCTGTTCAGGGATAGTATTATGAAACGCCGTATCAAACACCGCCACCTGCGGCAATTTTGGCCAGCATTGCTGGCTAATGCGGATAGCCTCTAAATTCGCGGGGTTGTGCAGCGGTGCCAGTGGCGTGCATTCCGTAATCGCTTCTATCACCTCGGTGGTGATAATGGTCGGCTCCTGAAACCGCGCGCCACCATGCGCCACACGGTGCCCCACGGCCTCAAAACTTTCATAGCCAAATTCTTTCAGCACCTGCGGCACATAGTGGATGGCTTTTTCCAGCGTGCCAAGTTTTTCCGTGCGGTGCTTCAGCTCGCCTGCTTCGCCGCCGCAGCGGCAATGAAAACGGCACTCCCCGTTTTTAAAACCCTCAAATTCGCCTTTGAAAATGCGGCTATCCTCAATCGCTGTGTCAAATACACCGAATTTAAGGCTTGAACTACCAGCATTTAAAACGAGTATCTTCATTCACTCTCACTTGCTAAACATCAAGGCGATGTTGACAGAATCCATTAAAAGGCAAATGCTGGCGCAGCATATGCCAAATTTATCTCCTGCGCAATATTACTGGGGGAAACATAAAAGGAGATTCCTTATGGTTGATATCACAAACCTCAACGGTTATCGCTTTGAAGACATTAGCGTTGGGATGTCCGCCATTTACAGCCGCACGATTACCGACACGGATTTACGCAATTTCTCCGGCGTTTCGGGTGACACCAACCCCATGCACCTGAATGAGGAATATGCCAAAACCACATTCTTTAAAGGCTGTATTGTGCATGGCTTGCTAACCGCCAGCCTGCTTTCCACCGTGCTTGGAACAAAGCTGCCTGGGCCTGGCAGCCTTTATGTGAGTCAAACCTTGTATTTCAAAGCGCCCGTACATGTGAACGAAACGGTCTATGCCAAAGCCACCGTTACCAAAATAGCACCTGAAAAAAGGCGTATCACGCTACAAACACAATGCTTTGTAAAAGATAAATTGGTGCTCGACGGCGAAGCCGTAATGCAGCTGCCTTAGGCCTTGTTCCACGGCATGTATGCCATCAGCTTAGCCAGCCCGCAAAAACCTGTCAGCCCTGCAAATATCAGCCCGAGGCCGAAAAATCCGCTAAGGATAAAAAATCCAGCGCTCAAAAAATACCCCAGTATACTGCCGAGCAACACACCTATGCCGATGGTCAGTTGCACCTGCCTATCAAGGGGCAGGAAAAAAGAACCGGATTTTTGAACCGGAAGCCCAGCCTCACCCCATGAGGAAATACCACCTTCCAGATTATACACCTCTAAATCGGGCCTTTCGCTGAAGAGCTTACTGCAGGCATTGCCACCTCTCCCGCCTTTTTGGCAGTGAATCACCAGCTTCTTGCCTTTGCAGTCTGGCAAGTCGCTGCACTTCACGCTACCCAGCGGCAACAGCTTCGCGCCCTTTATGCTGGCAGCGGCATGCTCGGCGGGCTCGCGCACATCCAGCAGCACGGCCTCACCCTTATCCATCCAGCTTTTTAATGTGTGTGCATCCACAGAACGTATCGCCATTTTTACACCCATTATATTAGATAAATATAATATACAAACTCAGATTATTTGCGGCAATAAATTAGATACAGCGTAGAAAGCAACGCTTGCGCCTCCATGCTTACCAAATAATAATGCACTGTCTGGCCCGTTTTTTTATAATCCACTAGCCCCGCCTTGCGCATTTTTGTCAAATGCTGCGAAACAGCAGATTGCGCTAAATTGCAAAGCTCCGAAAGCTCACCTACCGATTTCTGCCCAGCCACCAATGCACACAACATCCGCAGTCTTTGCGCATTTGCAAGTTGCTTGAGCAGCGCCTCTGCCTTTTCGGCATTGCGTGCCATATCATCGGGTGATAGTAATTTTTTTTCTGTACCCATATTGAAATATGTTAGATTATGCTAATATAGTCAAGTAAGAAAAATACAACAAAGGGAACAGCGACATGAAAGACTACCTTGAAATTACCCGTGGCATCTCGGCAAATTTAAAAGCCTTGCGCGCCGGTATTACCGACACGATGCAGGGCTTCTCTGCCATGGCAAAGGGTGCCGCTGCCGACGGTGCGCTTGATAAAAAAACCAAAGAGCTGATTGCGCTGGCAATTGGTGTTTCTACCCGCTGCGATGGCTGCATTGGCTTTCATGCCGAAGCTTTAGTGAAGCTGGGTGCAACCAAGCAGGAAGTAGAAGAAACACTTGGCATGGCAATTTATATGGGTGGCGGGCCATCTTTAATGTATGCCGCTGACGCCATGCTGGCGTTCGAACAGTTCTCTGCTAAAGCCGCAAATGCATAACAAAAAGGAGGTCTGCCACGAATTTTTACACATTCGCCGCAGCCCCTCCACCCTACAGCCTGACGATTTTATCCAATTCCCGCTTCAATTCTTCACGGCCTAATTTTTCCACTGGCAGCTTTATCAGTGCCTTCACCTTGCGCTCAAGCATGGTGAATACGCGCTCAAATTCTGCTTCGATTTCTTTTTCCGTGCCTTTGAAGTGCGCGGGGTCAGGCACGCCCCAATGCGTTTTCACCGGCCCACCGGGAAAAATGGGGCATACTTCGCCCGCCGCGTTATCGCACACGGTAATGACAATATCGATATCGATTGTTTTAAACACATCCCATGATTTGCTTTCATAGCCAATCGCTTTGATGCCATGCTTTGCTAGCGTGGCAAGGCTCATCGGATGCACCTTGCCCGCAGGCATACTGCCCGCGCTGAAGCCACGCAGTCTGCCCTTGCCGTAATGGGTGAGTAGCCCCTCACCCATTACACTGCGGCAGGAATTGCCAGTGCATAACACCAAAACATTTTTCATTAGCAGCAACCCGAACCCGCGCTGCACGAAGCAGCCTTTGCTTCCACTTTAGGCTCTGGCATCGCTTTTGGTGCGCAACAGGTCGTTCCGTCTGCTTTTTTGCTGCTGAACATTTGGGCTTCAGCCATGGTGTGATAGGTTTCCCATGCGATGCCGCTAGGGTCTTTCACCCATGATTTTTCTGACTCGGCATAGCAGCAGGTTGTGGCGCCTTCATCAAACAGCGCCATATCAGCCTATTTTAATTGCTGGCGTAAATTTTGCAGCTCCTCCGGCTTATCCACCTGAATACCCAAATGGTCCAGCCCCGGTTTTGCGCCGCGCATGGAGATAGCAAAATTAATGCGCGGGTCATCCAGCATCCACTTGGCATAATCCGTTTTCAGCACAGAAGGCTTGCTGCCAAACAATGCGGAGTAAAAACCAACCGACTGATTCAAATCATCAACCGAAACATGCAAATGCATCCGTTTCATTTTCTTGCTCCCTTTTTTGGCTTTGGTGAACATTCTTCTGCGCAACCATTGCTGGCCTCCAGCGCACAACAATTCTCTGACAAGAACCCGATGAGCGACTCAATCATTTCACAATTCGCCTTATAAATAACCTGCCGCCCCTCTTTGCGGAACGACACCAGCCCAACATGGCTTAGGTGAGAGAGATGAAACGAAAGCGTGTTATGCGGGATGCCCAACCTATCGCTGAGCGCCCCAGCTGGCGTGCCAGTGTTACCGTATTCCACCAGCATTTTAAAAACCTTGAGGCGGGTTTCCTGCGACAGTGCCGAAAAGGCGATGAGTGCTTTATCGATGTTCATACATGTCCATAATAATAGATATATTTAGATATGTCAACAAGAATGGACATATTTCTGGAGTACTGCAAAAGTGCCTGGAAATGGCGTGCGGCAGCGGCCCCACAAGGAGATTTGATTGCCCATAAAAGAATTGATTAGGCGGGTAAAAGAAATCGTTAACAACTCGTTAATTCAACGCGGCTGTAATAGAACCGTCACATCCTTTGTCTTAAATCTCATTAAAATAATATCCATCAGTTGTACTGAACCATTGAAATACTGGAGAAGGAAATATGGACTATTTAGCGAATTATTATTTAAGCTCTTTCAACCAAACGGCGGCGGTTGATCCCGCGTTGGTGGCTACCAATACCTCTCCCAAGTCACAGTCTACAGAAACATTTAACGTCAACGTTCCGGTGCTGAATCTTAAGTTCTCATTAACACCGTTTAACGACTTCTTCATCGGCACTGATTTTAATGACCATATCAACGGACAAGGCGGTGATGACACCTTAGACGGCGGGCTTGGTAACGACACCCTCTTCGGCGCAGATGGCGATGATCAAATCGAGGGTAATGACGGTAACGACATCATTAGTGGCGGACTAGGAAATGATATTCTTTCTGGTGGCGAAGGCAACGACACAATCAATGGTGACCAAGGGGATGACATGCTATTCGGCCGCGAAGGCGATGACCAACTTTCTGGTGGCGAAGGCGATGACAGAATCAATGGTCACGAAGGGAATGACACAATCTATGGGGGTGCAGGTAATGACACAATCTATGGTTACCACGGGGATGACAGGATATTCGGCGGGAAGGGTGATGACACCATAGAGGGCGGTGATGGTGATGACGCCATATATGGCGATGAAGGTAATGACGAAATAGTAGGTGGCAAAGGCAATGATATCTTACACGGTGGCGAGGACGATGATAGAATTGTCAGCATACTTTATGAGCCCGCCAACCTTGCTTTTGGAGATCCCGTACGAAAATCTGAAAGTAACAAAATTTATGGCGATGATGGCGATGATAGAATCATTGTGTGTGGTGGTGGTCATACCGTTTATGGCGGCACCGGCAATGACGTGATCTCTTTTGGTCCCGACTTCACAATTGAGCACGGTGACGTTTACCTTTATGGGGAAGAGGGAGATGACAGAATATATGTGCGTGAATTCAGTGCCTACACGCAACAGGTCGTCATTGTATCAGGTGGAGCTGGTAATGATAAAATTGATCTCGTTAAAGGCTACACATATACCGGCGGCGCTGGTGCGGATGAGTTTGTTGTGACAGGCACTGGTTGGAGTATCGAACAGATTCTTGACTTTAATCCCAGCGAAGGCGATCACCTCACGCAACTGCATGAGACTAAATGGGTTATTGATGGAACAGTGCCCTATGTTCCTCCCGCACCGGAAGTGAATAACAAGCCCGTGGAATTCATTACGGCAGATTATTCCGACTACATGGCGGGTGCTGTATAACCCTTCAAGTTAGATACTCTCAAAAAAACCTTCACTCACGATAGCTTGCTTGCGCGGGAATATCACTTCTGACAAGGTGCGCCACATCACGCAGCTCGGGTCTGAGAATGCTCGTTTAAGCGCCTTTTCTGGGGCCACAATATGGGCGTAGGGTGAGCGCTGCTGAATCTTCTCAGCGGCCATCGCCATCGCCAAATCCGCAGATTTTTCGTGCGGCAGCCCCTTGATATAACCCACCATAAACCCTACTGTAGCCGCTGTTCCGTTGCCTACGAAACTCTGGGGCTTTTCAACCTCCATCGGCCTTATGTGCTTTACTTCCTTTTCCGTTACCAGCAGCGCACCTTCCTTGCCCAATGTAATAAGCGCCACCTGTGGCTGCTCAGGATTCACTGGCGTAAGGTCTTGGACACAGTGCGAACTGATTACCTTCAAGAGGTTATTGCCTTAGCACCAATGGCAACTAATATTCATACAGAGCTATTAGCGGCTTAACCTTGCTAGATAAAGTTAGATAACCCAACCATCGAAATGGTGGCGGCCAAAAAATTCAATGGCGGGAAAGATAAAACCAAAACAAACGGTAAATAAAACACTACACTAGTGCCGGCCTGCCCAGCTTCTGGCATCGCGGCTTGCGCGGAACTTCTCAAATTTTTCCCTTACCTCTTCTGCACGCCTGCTCTCTTCAACAGTCTGCGCTTTTGCGACTGCTTCTTCTTGTGCTTTGTTGAGGCCTGCTTTTTCTACCACCAATGCCTGATACTGCTCCAGATTCTGCGCGATGAGATTGCCGATGGAAACTGTTCTCTCTATCTTTCCTGTTTCAAGGTCATAAACTGAAAGCGCCGCACCGATATTTTCCAATTTAATATCTACTGGTTTGCCGGCACCTTTCTGACCATATTTATTGGTAAGAATTCTCTCAGTTGTAGAACCTAGGTTGATATATTCCGTCGCTCTTATTTCCCTATCTTCTTTATCACTCACATGACTGCCCGCTTCTCTATCAATCCACACGCCTGTGGAAGGTACGTGGGTATGGCCAGAAATCAGCTTATTCATCTGGTTAAAATGCTCCAGAGTAAATAAGACTGGTTTTCCATCTTCGGGACTGATCACGTGTAACACTCTTTTTTGAAGCCAGCTGAGATCATCGGGATGTGCACCATCTTTCTCAAGCAGCGCCTTTGCCTGATCAATTTTGTAAAGATGCCGCTCGAGTGTTTTCTTTTCTTCAGCATAGGCACTTCTCCGCCCTTCGCGCTCGGAAAGACCCAGGCCTTTTTCCGGTAATTCTTCAAGTTTCCTATCAATCTTGGCGATGCGCTTCTTAAGCTGGTTTTCCAAATCTCCGGTGTCAATTTTTCCGCCATCTTCACCATGCTCAATCTGTTCCAGTACGGAACCCAGCACTGCCCGATAACCGAGGTCTCGGTGGATTTTGCGCGCAGTAGAAACGGGCTTTCTTAAAAACGTCACCAGCCCCTGCCACTGCTCCTGCAATTCCGCCCTTGGCGTAATAAATGCTTCCACGGTTTTCACCATGCCGCGCCTGAGCGAACCCATAGGGTCGCTGAAAAACTCACCGGCGAACTTGGCAACCGCACGTGGCGAAAGATCCGGCATCAGTGAATTGAATTTTTTTACCGCCCACTCAAGGTTTGTGTCTGAGGTTGCTTCTGCCTTTGCAATCCCTATGGCTTTTTCCACCATCTCTCTTAATGTGAGAAAGCCCATCTGCTTATCAGTGAAGCCATCCGCCACCACACCGGCATCATCCAGCTGGTGATGACTGTGCGTAACAATAACAAGGCTACCATCTTTGTTTTTGCCTAACCGTATGGCAGCAAGCTCAAGACCAAAACGATAGTTAGGAGCTATAGCATCATCAGAAAGTTTCTGCATCCCCTCCCTGAACGAGGCGAAATTGCTGTGATTCCCTCCCACTTCAACAAAATGCGTGCCGGGGTTTTCTGTAGCAAGACTGGTGCGCCAGGCAACGTCATCTTCTACCTTCTTGAGCAGCAGCTTTTGCACTTCCTCCACGAGATATTCATGCTTATCCTTCTTGCTACGGTGGATACCTCTTTTGGCTTCTTGCTTGAAGGCATCTTCAATATCCCTTACGCACTTGATAACATCTGCGTTGGATTCATACTCAGAGTCAGTACCGGCAAAGACGGTATAATTCGAGAGTTTTACCGCACCCTCAATCATCGGTCTCATTTCAGAGAATAGCGAGGTGATGCCATCTTCGTGCAGGTCTGAGGCGGCAAAGATGGTGCCGTGTTTTTCATCTATTTTTAATAGCTGACGGAAGATATCTGCGTGGTCTGCTGCCGATAATGAAAGCGCTGCGTTGCGTATTCTTAAATCCACGCTCTTTTACTCCCTCTATGGCACATCCCAATGAATAGAAGATAACACGGGAATTGTTAATAAATCATTAACTAATTTTTACATTAACACATTGATATATATGGCTTTTTAAATTATCGATAGAAATCAGTAGAATACTGGAATTATCGAATATATTGCATGGATTCCAAAGGAGTCTTTTGCTAGGGTGGGTGTTGTTCCGGTTATGACTTATGCTTGAATCAATAGAAGGATAGAGCGCGCCTATGTCTACTCGTCGAATGACTCCTTTCAAAGACATCGAGAGTGATTGGCAAACCTTTAGCGAGCGTTATCGTGAAAAGGGCGAGCCAGCTATCCAACAGCAGCAGCTTGACCTGCTTGAGGCGTTAGCATTCCGCATCCCGGCACTGATGATGGCGGCCGCGGGCACGGGTGAAAATCTCTCGACAGAATCGCTGCTCAGAACATTCATCAGCGGAAGTGGCGCTGGTGATTATGAGAGTTTAAGAAGCGACATCATGCGCCCCATCCGCGAGAATGCTGCCCGCGATGTGGCAAACCCACTCAATAAGGCTATCCTTGCCAATCTGATGGGCCTGTGGCTGGGGCTTGAAAATGACCGAAACTTACCCGAATTGCCTGATAGCTCTGCCATGCGCCGAAGTGATGAATGGCGGCGGCATCAGGAGCTGTATCGTAAGCCGCCTGAAACCAATCTTGTAGCGTTGCCATGAATGCAACCTTTTGCCGTTGAAAAAACGCCCCTCCATTATACGCTCCCCATGATTAACGAACAGTTAAGTAACTGAGAGGAAAAAGCACTGGGTGTAATTTTATTTATACTAAGTAAATCAAAGGTTTAATAAAAAAATGCTGGCGTCAGGTCTTGGACACAGTGCGAACTGATTGTTTTGAAGAAATCCTAAATCTACACACCTACGCCACGGATATCAAAAATCAAATTTCCTCATATATTACAGCTCGCTAAAAAATATTTACATAATCTCTATAAATTTAGTTGACATTAAATGTCTAAATCCATATATACTTAGTAGAGATTAACCACACGGGTGGACGTCGCACATGCTTTCCATGAAAGCCAAATACGCCATAAGGGCATTAATTGTTTTAGCAAAGAGCAAGGGCAAAATGTTGCAGACGAAAAACATTGCGAGCGAAGCGGATGCGCCCCAGAAGTTTCTGGAGACGATTCTGCTCGATTTAAAAAACCACGGCATCGTGGCTAGCAAGCGCGGTATCTTCGGTGGTTATTATTTGAGCAAAGAACCCAAAGACATTCTGGTGGGCAACATCGTCCGTATTATCGATGGCCCGCTGGCACCTATTCGCTGCGCTAGTGTCACCGCTTATCAAAAGTGTGATGACTGCGTGGATGAAAAAACCTGCGAAATCCGCAAGGTGATGCTCGAGGTACGCCACGCTATTTCCGGCGTGCTGGACAAGCGCTCTCTGGCCGACATGGCCCGAATGCCACCCATCGTCTGATTCACGTTTAATATTTTTAATAAACAACAATTACTACCGAAAGGGGGTAAGTGAGCATGAGTAGTGTGTCTGATGAGAAAAAACTACCTGAAGAAGTCAAGCGTCACATTCTGGATGCAATTTCGGAAATACGCTTTGGTGCCGTGGAAGTGCTAATCCACGATTCTAAAGTGGTGCAAATCGAAAAGAGCGAAAAAACCCGATTCGACGAGCGCAAAACGACCTAAACAGCACAACATCCCATTACATCGCCGACCAGATAACTGGAGGTAATTTCTAACTTACAAAAGAAGGAGTTACTTCCATGAGAAGAAACCATTTACTTACGGCTACGGCCATTACGGTAATTAGCTTGATTTCACTACCTGCATACGCACAGGATTCATCCAATGTTTCGAGCCGCATCGGCAAGCTCGAAGAGGAAATCCGTTTGCTAAAACGCCAGCAGGAAGTGACCGAAGAAATCAGCCAGTCCAAAGCAGAAAAGCAGGGCTCGGTTGAAATCGGCAAGAAAGGCCTTGCGATTACTTCACCTGATAAAGAATTCAGTTTAAAGATACGCGGCTACACACAAGTCGATGGACGCCTGTTTGTAGACGATGAATCGAACACTGGCAAAGACGACATCCTCGCGCGCCGCATCCGTCCGGTGATTGAAGGCACAGCCTTCAAAGACTTTTCCTATCGCTTAATGGCCGATTTTGCAGGCAGCAGCACCCGCGTATTCGATGCACACATCGACTATAAATATGCTGATCCGTTAAGCATCCGCGTCGGTAAGTTCAAGCCTGCCGTCGGTTTAGAACGCTTGCAGTCTGCCACCGACCTGTTCTTTATTGAACGCGGCCATCCCACCAACCTCGCACCTTCGCGTGATTTTGGTGTGCAGTTTTCTGGTGATTTGATTCCAGAAACATTGGAATACCAAGTGGGCGTATTCAATGGCAATGCCGACCTTGGCAACACCGACAGCGACGATGACGATAAAAAAGACCTAGTCGCCCGTGTTTTCGCACACCCTTTCCGCCAGTCTGATGCCATAGCCCTGCGTGGCCTTGGCGTTGGTATCGCCGGTTCAGTGGGTGACCGTGAAGGCTCTCCCAGCAAAACAATTCTTGGGGATTACCGCTCACCTGGTCAGCAGGCCTTCTTTAAATATCGGAGCGGCTCTGCCGCTGCCGATACGGCCTTTGCCGATGGCGAACATCGCCGCATCTACCCGCAGGCTTACTACTATTATAACAACTTCGGCGTGCTCGGTGAATACGCCGTTTCTTCGCAG
Source organism: Rickettsiales bacterium (assembly GCA_044356525.1). Taxonomy (GTDB): domain Bacteria; phylum Pseudomonadota; class Alphaproteobacteria; order Rickettsiales; family RGZB01; genus CAYXPR01. The sequence goes on along the minus strand of JBIKVZ010000002.1, from coordinate 202,186 downwards.
GATGTCACACGCGGCACTACGTCTGACACGCTCAACCATAAAGCGTGGCAGGTGGCAGCATCGTATGTGCTGACGGGTGAAGATGTAAACTTTAAAGGCGGCGTGAAGCCGGAACAAAACTTCAGCCCCGAAGATGGCACATGGGGTGCATTTGAAGTGGTGGCCCGCGTGGGCGAAACCGATATTGATGATGAAGCATTCCCTTTGTTTGCCGACATCACCAAGTCTGCCAGCGAAGCGCGTTCCTACGGCACCGGCCTGAACTGGCACCTGAACGAAAACGTGAAGCTCGCCGTGGATTACGACTATACCAGCTTTGAAGGTGGTGCTGCCGGTGGCGCAGACAGACCAGAAGAGCAGGCCCTATTCACACGCGCACAATTCCGCTTCTAAAACAAAAATATACAAGGAGAACTTAACATGAAACGTCGTACTTTTATTACTACCGCTGCCCTTGGCATCGCTTTGGCATTGCTGCCACTTAGCGGCGCAATCAGCGCAACCATTGATAAGGAATTCAGCATCCTTCCGGCGCTGAAAACCATCCGCGAGCAGCTCGCCAATGGCATCGCATCCAACGGCAAGCCAAGCGTGGAGATACTGAACGTATCCTATGACCCAACCCGCGAATTCTACGAAGAATATAACAAAGCCTTCGGGAATTTCTGGAAAGAAAAAACGGGTCAGGACGTTACCTTCAAGCAGTCGCACGGCGGTTCCGGTAAGCAGGCGCGCGCGGTGATTGATGGTTTGAAAGCGGATGTGGTCACGCTCGCACTGGCATCCGACATTGATGCGATTGCAGAACGCTCTTCCGTGCTACCACGCAACTGGCAGGAGAAACTGCCGCGTAACAGTGCGCCTTACACTTCTACCATCGTATTTTTGGTGAAGAAAGGTAACCCCAAAAACATTAAAGACTGGGGTGACTTAACGAAGGAAGGCGTTTCCGTCATCACGCCAAACCCAAAAACATCAGGCGGCGCACGCTGGAACTATCTGGCAGCCTATGGTTATGCGCTAGAACAGTTCGGCAATGATGAAGAAAAGGCGAAAGACTTCGTTCGCAAGCTGTATAAAAACGTGCCAGTGCTGGATACAGGCGCGCGCGGCTCTACCACCACTTTTGCACAACGCGGCATTGGCGATGTGCTCCTCGCATGGGAAAATGAAGCTTTCCTCGCGGTGAAAGAACTGGGTAAAGGCAAGTTTGACATCGTGGTGCCCGCCAGCGGCAGCATTCTTGCTGAACCACCGGTAGCTGTTGCAGAGAAGAACGCAGATAAAAATGGCACTGCTGAAGTAGCGCGCGCCTATCTGCAATATCTCTACTCGGAAGAAGGGCAGAATCTGGCGGCCAAGCATTATTACCGCCCGGTAGATCCAGATGTTTCCAAAAAATATGGCAGCACCTTCCCTGCCATCAAGTTGAGCACGATTGAAGATTTCGGCGGCTGGAAAAAAGTGCAGAAAGAGCATTTCAGCGATGGCGGCACCTTCGACGAAATTTATAAAAAATAAACCATAACGCAGGCAGAAGGGACAACCCTATGTCACTTAAACACTTGAGTCTCTCTGGTTTCACGTCTGGGTTTGCGCCAAAACGCAAGCCTAGCGTGATTCCCGGTTTCGGTCTGGCGATGGGCTTTACCATCCTTTACTTAAGCCTGATTGTTATTGTCCCGCTTTCAGGGCTTTTCATTAAAACTTACAGTCTTTCGGCCGAAGCGTTCTGGGAGGCAATTCTTTCCGAGCGCGTGGTCGCTGCGTATAAAATCAGCTTCTTCACTGCCGTAATTGCAGCACTGGTAAATGCATTCTTTGGCCTGATTCTGGCATGGGTGCTGGTACGTTACCGTTTCCCCGGCAAGAAACTAGTTGATGCAATGGTGGATCTGCCCTTCGCACTGCCCACTGCCGTGGCAGGTATCGCCCTCACCGCACTTTATGCACCCAATGGCTGGCTGGGGCAGTATCTTGAACCGGCAGGCATCAAGGTGGCCTTCACACCGCTCGGCATTACTGTGGCGCTGATTTTCATCGGACTGCCTTTCGTGGTACGCACCGTTGAGCCTGTGCTGGCTGACCTTGAAAAAGAACTCGAAGAAGCCGCGGCAAGCCTTGGTGCCACACGCTGGCAAACGTTTTATAAAGTCATTCTGCCAACTATTCTGCCGTCACTTCTCACGGGCTTCGCAATGGCGTTTGCCCGTGGCTTGGGCGAATACGGCTCGGTGATTTTTATCGCGGGCAACATGCCGATGGTGTCTGAAATCGTTCCGCTTATCATCACTATCAAGCTTGAGCAATATGACTATGCGGGCGCGACTGCCGTAGCCTGCATGATGCTAATGGCTTCGTTCCTAATGTTGTTTGTTATCAACGTGCTCCAAAAATGGAGCGGGGCTCGTAAGGTAGGTTAATATGGCGAATCAGAAATCATATATCGAAAATGCAACGACCGAGCCACTTTGGGCGAAGGCGTTGCTGCTCACCACAGGGTTGGCCTTCATCGGCTTGTTCATTTTATTGCCACTGGTGGCCGTGTTCGTGGAAGCATTCCGTCAGGGCTTCAGTGCATATATCGCTGCCCTCACGGAAGAAAACGCCATGGCCGCCATTAAGCTCACCTTCTTGGTTGCTGCTATCGCAGTGCCGCTGAACGTTGTGTTCGGCCTTGCAGCGAGCTGGGCAATTGCCAAATTTGAATTCCGTGGCAAGCAGTTATTGATTACCTTTATCGACCTCCCCTTCTCAGTCTCGCCAGTGATTTCCGGTCTGATTTATGTGCTGTTATTCGGTGTTCACAGTCAGCTTGGTGAATGGCTTTCCGACAATGACATTCAAATTATCTTCGCGGTGCCCGGGCTGGTGATTGCCACCATATTCGTGACCTTCCCCTTTGTGGCGCGCGAGCTTATTCCGCTCATGCAGGAGCAAGGCACGGAAGAAGAAGAGGCAGCAATCTTGCTTGGTGCAAGCGGTTTGCAGACCTTCTGCAAAGTAACGCTACCCAACATCAAATGGGGGCTGCTTTATGGCGTGCTGCTGTGCAATGCGCGCGCAATGGGCGAGTTCGGCGCTGTTTCAGTGGTTTCAGGCCACATCAAGGGGCTCACCAACACCATCCCGCTTCACGTGGAGATTCTCTACAACGAATATAATTTCGTGGCAGCCTTTGCGGTAGCTTCGGTGCTCAGCCTGCTCGCACTCGTTACACTTGTTCTAAAAAGCATTATTGAATTTAAATTCAGCACCCCCGGCAGGGGACATTAAGGAGGCCATATGGGCATTGAAGTTAAAAACATACAGAAGTCCTTTAAGGAGTTCACCGCGCTGGATGATGTCAGCCTGAACGTGAAAAGCGGCGAGCTGATTGCGCTGCTTGGGCCATCCGGCTCTGGCAAAACAACCCTGCTGCGCATTATCGCAGGGCTTGAGTTTCCTGACGGCGGCAGCATTATGCTCGATGGTCAAGAGGCGCACCAGAAAGACGTTCGCCAGCGTCAGGTCGGTTTCGTATTCCAGCACTATGCCCTTTTCCGCCACATGACGGTGTTTGAAAACGTGGCCTTCGGTCTACGCGTGCGTCCGCGCAAAACTCGCCCCACGGAACAGCAGATTCGCGCGAAGGTGATGGAGCTGCTTTCGCTGGTACATCTGGATCAATTCCATAACCGCTACCCTTCGCAGCTTTCCGGCGGGCAGCGCCAGCGCGTGGCGCTTGCGCGCGCATTGGCTGTGGAACCAAAAGTGCTGTTGCTCGATGAACCCTTTGGCGCGCTGGATGCAAAAGTGCGCAAAGAGCTACGCCGCTGGATGAGAAGGCTGCACGATGAAATCCACATCACCAGCATTTTCGTAACGCACGACCAGGAAGAAGCGATGGAAGTGGCAGACCGCGTGGTGGTGATGAGCAATGGCAAAATCGAGCAAGTCGGTACGCCGGAAGAAGTATATCACAAGCCTGCTAATGGCTTTGTGTATGACTTCCTTGGCAATTTCAATTCCTTTGAAGGCTGGAAGGATAAAGAGGGAACGCTGCATCTTTCGGAATATGACATCACCGAAAAGCCCGCTGCTGTTGCCAGCATTAAGCCAGCTGCTAAGCTGGAACTGCGCCAATTACTCGGCAAAATTGTGCCTGCGCTGAAACCTGCCGAGCAGACTGCTGCAGCAAAGCCCATCCGTTATTCAAAGCCGCGCGTTGGTGAAGGTAGCCCTGTGAAGCTGTTCGCGCGTCCGCATGAAATGTTCGTCGCGCGGGAGGCAGATGGCGCGCATGAATATATTTCTACCAAAATTGTACACATCAACCCCGCGGGTCCACTCGTGAAATTGGAGCTGGAACGCCCAAACGGCGAGGTGATTCAGGCAGAGGTTCCAAAGGAAGTATGTGATAACCTTAAGCTGAAGCGGCAGGAAAAAATCCTCGTCCGCCCAAAGAAAATCCGCGCATTTGAGTAAGCGTTAAAAGCGTTGGCGTGCCCGGCAGGAATCGAACCTGCGACAACCGGTTTAGAAAACCGGTGCTCTATCCGGCTGAGCTACGGGCACGCAAAAAGGAATAACGGGAATATAGGGCGAAATTTGTAAGGCTGGCAAGCGGCAAACCGCTGCTAAGCGGCTATTGCACGGCATCGGCGGGGGATTCTTCACCGAAAAACACCTTTTGCTCTTCCTTGGGAACCACGAACATAATTTCCCCCGGCTTCGAGTAATTCAGCAGTTTTCTGGCCTGTTCGTCGAGCAAATCGAGGTCGATGGAAGACGACATCATGCCCACGCGGTGCTCGAGGCCCATTTTTTCAAGCTCGGTTTCATCCAGCCGACCCGAAGCGTTTTCAAGCTGCGATTCCAGTTTCAGCATGGTGATAAGGCCGTTACGGCCGCTAATCATGTGATAGGTGAAGTAGAAAAAGACCAAGGCAAAGAACAGCGTGCTTAAAAGCCCGCCCATTTTCTTCCTGCGTATGGCAAAACCGCGCGCCATGAATGAACCCTACTCTACCTGAGTAAAACATTAACCCTCAAGGGGTTAGTGTAACGTAACGGGCGGCGAACCTCAAGTATGAAGTCGCGCTATTTTCGGCGTGGCAGGCAATCAAAGCCCGCATAACGTGCGGAGGTAGAGAGCGTTTCTTCGATGCGAATCAGCTCGTTATACTTCGCCAAACGGTCAGAACGGCAGAGCGAGCCGGTTTTAATCTGGCCGCAATTGGTTGCCACGGCAAGATGCGCAATGGTGGTGTCTTCCGTTTCGCCCGAGCGGTGTGAAAGAATGCTGCGGTAACCCGCCGCCGTCGCCAGATTCACCGTTTCCAGTGTTTCGGTCAGCGTGCCGATTTGATTGACCTTCACCAGCACGGCATTCGCCATGCCTTCTTCAATACCTTTGGCCAGAATCTTCGGGTTGGTTACGAACAAATCGTCACCCACCAGCTGGATTTTATCTGCCAGTGCCTGCGTGATAGAACGCCAGCCTTTGTGGTCGTTTTCCGCCATCGCATCTTCGATAGAAACAATCGGATAATCCGTCACCAGCGATTCGTAATATTTCACCAGCCCATCGGAATCGAGCGTTTTGCCCTCGCCTTCCAGCTTGTATTTCTTGTCTTTGAAGAACTCGGTGGAAGCCGCATCCAGCGCCAGAACCACGTCTTCACCCGGCTTATAACCCGCAGATTCAATCGCCTTCAGCACATAATCAAGCGCATCGCGTGTGCCCTTCAGGTCTGGCGCGAAACCGCCTTCATCACCCACGGCGGTAGAAAAACCTGCTTTGGCGAGGTTCTTTTTCAGCGCATGGAACACTTCCGCACCCATGCGGATGGCATCAGTGATAGAGCCGGCAGATACCGGCATAATCATGAATTCTTGGATATCAATCGGGTTGTTGGCGTGCGCGCCACCGTTGATGATGTTCATCAGCGGCACAGGCATCACGTTAGCGTTGATGCCGCCCACATAGGAATAAAGCGGAATGCGGGCGCTCATCGCCGCGGCTTTCGCCACTGCCAGCGAAACGCCAAGAATAGCGTTCGCGCCAAGGCGGCCTTTATTTTCCGTGCCGTCGAGCTGAATCAGCGCGGTATCAATCACCTTCTGCCAGCTGGCATCCATGCCGATAATGGCATCAGCAATTTCCGTATTCACGTTCTGAACGGCTTTAAGCACGCCCTTGCCAAGGTAACGCTTCGCATCGCCATCGCGCAGTTCCACGGCTTCCAGCGTACCGGTCGAGGCACCGCTTGGCACTGCCGCACGGCCAATCGAGCCGTCTTCCAGCTCTACATCCACTTCCACTGTGGGGTTGCCGCGGCTATCCAAGATTTCGCGGGCGTAAATCGCAATAATATCAGCCATGTGTATTACCTTTAAAATAAAGCGCTATAGGCGGGCAAAGCTATAGCAGCACCGCCTTGATTACACAAGCAATTTTGAAAAATCCGGGGGTATGCAGGTAAGGGATGCTAGTTCCTGAGTGGGTCTTCCTTCAGGCGCACGTGGCTCACCACTTTTTGCACGCCCTTCACCTTGCTGGCTACCACGGTGGCAACATCCAGCTCGTTTTCGTCCTGCGCGATGCCAATCAGATACACCACCGCATTCACGGTTTCGACGTTGTAATTAATAGAACGCACGTTACGCTCCAGCAGCAATTTGGCTTTCACCTGCGCGGTAATCCACGCATCCTTGGTATCGTTTTTGATGGAGGTTTTGTCGCGTACTTCAATTTCGTTAATCACTTCCTTCACGCCCTGTGGCTGCCATGCGAGGCGCACCGCCTCCACCTTCGATTCAGGGTTTTGTACATTGCCTGTTAGCAGCACACGGCCTTCATTCACCTCAATGCTCAAGCCGGAGTAAAGGTCATTCACGTCTTTCTGGATATAGAGCGAATTGATTTTGGTGCGAATGGTGATGTCGTCAATCGTGTCGCCCGCCGAGCGCTCCTGCGTGACGGAATAACCCGTTGCACCCGCGCCTGCGCCTGCAGCCGCAAGGCAGCCGGAGAGTGCCGGGACTAGGCTTAAAACCACACAGAGTGAAAGGTAGCGACGCATCATATTATGATTCCTTTTGGGTTAGGCCGCGCGAGAAAGCCATGCAGATTGTATATAACGCAGCTTGCATGGCCACTGCCACAGCATCACATCAAACCTGATAGAAAGAGTAGCAAACTGCGGGTGTTTTGCAACGAATAACATTGCCGCGCGCTCAATGCGCCGCTGCTGATGTACGGTCAGCACCTCGTCCACCGCACCGCGCCGCGCTTTTACCTCCACCATTGCCACCACATCACGGCGCTTTGCCACAATGTCAATCTCACCGACTTTGGTTTTGTAACGTGTGAATAAAATACGTTAGCCCCGCAGCATCAGATATGCGCAGGTGAAAAACTCCGCCATTTTGCCGAAACGATAGGCTTTCTGGCGCTTGTGGGTTGTCATTCCTTTAGCTCCAGCGCGCGGCGGTAAAGGTCGTTCTTGGAAAGCCCATAGGTCTGCGCCACAAAGGCGGCTGCTTCTTTTACACTCATTTCCTGCATGGCTTTTTTAAGCGCCGCATCAATGCTGCCTGCATCGTGTATTTCTTCTGCTGGTGGCGCAACGAGCAGCACCACCTCACCTTTTATTTCCTCGCGCTGCTGCATTTCATTATGCAATTCCTGAAGCGGCGCTCGTACCACCTCTTCAAAGCGTTTGGTCAATTCGCGTGCCATCACCGCCACGCGGTTTTCGCCGAATACTTCCGCCATATCCGCCAGTGTTTCCACCATGCGGCGCGGGCTTTCATAAAAAATCAACGTGCCGGGAATGGCATTGAGTGTTTCCAGTTTCTTTTTACGTGCCGCAGATTTAGGCGGTAAAAATCCGGCGAAGAAAAACCCATCACTCGGCAAGCCGCTACTCACCAGCGCCGCCAGCATCGCGCTCGCACCGGGCAGGCTTATCACATCAATGCCCTGCGCCACCGCCTCTTCTACCAATTTATATCCGGGGTCTGATACCAGCGGTGTGCCTGCGTCTGAAACCAGCACCACGCGCTTGCCACCCACCAGTGCGTCCATCACCTTGGGGCGCACGCTGGCGGCGTTATGGTCGTTGTAGGCCAGCATACTCGCCTTAATGCCGTAATGCTGGAGCAGATGGCCTGTCACGCGTGTATCTTCACAAACCACCATGTCTGCGGCCTTCAGCGCCTCGAGCACACGCAGGGTAATGTCTTTCAAGTTACCGATCGGCGTCGCCGCCACATAGAGGCCTGCCTTGAAGCTTGATGCTTCCGGTTTACTTACGTCTGTGGTTTCGGTATCATCACCGCGATTCTGACGCATGGATAAAAAATGCCTTCTTTGTTTGCGAGCCATTCCCGCTTTTATTTTTTCAGCCTGCTGTGCCTGATGGTGGCGCTGCTCGCTTCGTGCGATAGCAGGCCTCCGCCGAAGCGGCTGTATAGTAGCCCGGAAGTGTATCAGAGCGTGCTGCTAAATAAAAGCGAAGCTGAGGTGGTTGATGAAGATGCTCCGCCCGCAAAAGTACCCGATGATGGCAAAATTAAAGTCGCGTTGCTGATTCCGCTCACGGGCGGCTCTACCGGCCTTGGGGATGTGATGCTGAACGCAGCCGAGCTCGCGCTGTTCGACATTGGTGACCCCAATATTGAAGTGCTGCCGTTTGATACGCAAGGCACAGCCTATGGCGCGAAAGTGGCCGTGACCGAAGCCATTAAAAATAACGTGAAGCTCATCTTAGGCCCTATTTATAGCGAAGAAGCTGAAGCAGCCGCACCTATCGCAGCACGTGCGGGCGTGAATATCATTGCCTTTTCCAACAACCGTAAGCTAACGGAAAAAGGCGTCTTCCTGTTGGGTTTCATGCCAGAGCAACAAATTGAGCGCGTGCTGGAATTTGCGCGTGGCCAAAGCATGGAGCATTACTCTGCATTGGTAACAGACGATGAATTCGGTTATGTCACGCTGGATGCATTTAAACGCACACTTGGCCGCCACGCGATTGCGCCTTCCACCATTGGGTTTTACGATGCGGTGGGCAAAACGCTTTCAACGGAACTAAAGGAAGTGGATAAGTCCGCCGCTGTTACCAAGAACATGACCAAGCCGGATACGGCAAAAACCCACGCACTACTGGTGCCCGAAGGCGGACGCAACGCGATGACGATTGCCGCGCGGCTTTATCGCCACGGCACTAAAACGGGCCATGTGCGCTTACTCGGTAGCGGCCAGTGGGATGATGAATTGCTGCTGGAAGAACCAAAATTGAATGGCAGTTGGTTTGCCACCTCGCCGCCCAAGCAGCGTGAATTGTTCGAATCGCATTTTAAAGAAGTATATGGCTTTAACCCCATTCGCATCGCAAGCCTTGCTTATGACGGTATCGCGCTGGCGGCGCTTCTTGCGCAGAACGACGACTTCAGCAAATCCGCCCTTTTAAGCCCGCGAGGATTCTCTGGCGTCAATGGCGTGTTCCGTTTTAACAAGGATGGCAGCAGCGAACGCGCCCTCGCAATTATTGAAATACGCGGCAAACAGTTCGAAGAAATCGATCCCGCGCCCTCTACCTTCGAAAGAAACGACTTCGGTTTTTAGCCTTCGGTGAGCTTGGTAAGCAAGCTGTTCAGCACCAATCGCCCGCGTGTGGTGGTGCTGATATTCCCCGCCTGCCGCTCTAGCATGCCCAGCTTTATATAGTCTTCGATTTTTGTTTTGAACGCCGCAGTCGATGCGCCTGCAAGCGTGAGTAGCTCTTTCTCGTTCATACCTTCTTTGAGGCGCAGCCCCATCATCAACGCTTCGGAAAACAGCTCCTCGCCCTCTACCACTTCATCAGATTGAATGCCGCAGTTTCTCGCCGCCACTTCATCAAGCCATGCTTGCGGGCTGTGGCGCATCATCACCGCACGGCGACCATTGGCGGATTTCAGGCGGCTATGCGCACCGGGGCCAATGCCGAGATATTCGCCATATTGCCAGTAGACCAGATTATGGCGCGACTCAAAATTGGGCTTTGCGTAGTTCGATACTTCATAATCAAAAAGCCCTGCCTGCGCTGCCATCTCGGTGGTTTTTTCATAAAGGGCGGCGGCGGTTTCATCGTCTGGCAGTTCAAATTTTTTCTGCTGATAGGCCGCGTAAAACGGCGTGCCTTTTTCAATCGTGAGCTGGTAGAGCGACAAATGCTGCGTGCCGAAGGAAAGAGCTTTTTTAAGTTCTGCCTCCCAGGCCGGAACGGTTTGGCCGGGCCGCGCATAGATAAGGTCGAAAGAAAAATTGCTCCACACACTGCCTGCCATTTCTAGTGCTTTCAGCGCCTCGGAGCTGGAATGTTCGCGCCCGAGGAATTTGAGATCCGCATCGTTCAGCGCTTGAATACCCATGGAAAGACGGTTCACGCCTGCTGCTTTAAAGGCTTTGAATTTTTGCGCTTCCGCAGAAGTGGGATTGGCTTCAAGTGTGATTTCAATATCCGGCTCGAACGGGAAATGCTTGCCCGCCGCCTCAATCACTGCCGCAACGGTTTCAGGCTGCATGAGCGAGGGCGTGCCGCCGCCAAAGAAAATACTGACCAGCTTGCGCCCCTTCAGTTCTTCTGCGAAATGTGCAAGTTCCGTGAGGTAGGCATCGCGCCATGATGTATGCTGAATGGAGGCCGCCACATGGCTGTTAAAGTCGCAGTACGGGCATTTGGCGCGACAGAACGGCCAATGCACATAGAGCGCGAGTGATGAATGTTTCACGTGAAACATATGACAAATTGTGACAGCGTAAGGTTACCCCTTCCGGGCGGGCTTTTTTGTGGTAAAGCAGCGCGCGATGAGTTGATTGAACGCATCGGCACGGTGACTGATGGCGTGTTTTTCATCCGGCTCCATTTCACCAAACGTGACGGGATAACGGTTCGGCTGAAAAATCGCGTCATAGCCAAAACCTTTTTTGCCTTTGGGTGGAAATATCAGCGTGCCATAGACCTTGCCTTCGACCTCTACATGCTCACCATCGGGCCAATAGAGCGATAGCGCACACACAAAATGCGCATCATGATCTTTGTCGGTGCCGGTATGGGCGACGAGTTCTTCACGCACTTTTTCCATCGCCATCACGAAGTTTTTTTCAGGCCCTGCCCACCGTGCGGAATAAATACCCGGCGCGCCGCCAAGTGCTGGCACCACTAAACCGGAATCATCACTTAAGGAAATATGTTTGGTTTTTTCAGCGAAATATTGCGATTTGATGAGCGCATTACCAATGAAGGTCTGCGCGGTTTCTTCCGGCTCTTCAAAACCAAAATCTGCCCCGCTGGTGACATTCACGCCAAACGGCGCCAAGAGTTCACGAATCTCGCAGATTTTGCCTTGGTTATGGCTGGCGATGATGATTTTCTCCCCTGCCGCAACCGTGCGCATACTAAAGCCCCAATGCTTTTTTCTGCATGGCCGTGATGTCAGCAATGCCTTTTTTCGCGAGTTCCAGCAGCTTTGAAAATTGCTCTTCCGAGAAAGGTTCGCCTTCCGCTGTGCCCTGAATTTCAACAATACCGCCCTTACCGGTGATAACGAAGTTTGCATCCGTACCCGCGCTGCTATCTTCGACATAATCCAAATCGAGCACCGGAGAGCCTTGGTAAATGCCGCACGAGATAGCGGCCACGGAATCAAGCACCGGTAGATTTTTAATCTGGCCTTTTTCAACCAGACTGCGGAGTGCAAGATGCAGCGCCACATAACCACCCGTGATGGAAGCTGTGCGCGTGCCGCCATCGGCGGTTATCACGTCGCAGTCCACTGTGACTTGGCGTTCCCCAAGCATTTTTAAATCCGTCACCGCGCGGAGCGAGCGCCCGACAAGGCGCTGAATTTCCTGCGTACGGCCCGATTGTTTGCCTTTAGCCGCCTCACGCGGCATGCGGCTGTGGGTGGAGCGTGGCAGCATGCCATATTCCGCTGTGACCCACCCCTTGCCCGTGTTCCTTAAAAAAGGCGGCACAGAATCTTCCACCGTGGCGGTGCACAGCACACGCGTACCGCCGCATTCCACCATGCAGGAGCCCTCTGCGTAAGGGCTGACATGGGTTTCGAGGGTGATTTTTCGGAGCTCGGCCAGCGCGCGGCCAGAGGGACGGGAAGCAGATTTCATGGGACACCTAACATTTTTTCAGTAATAACTATTGAAATCATAACGGTCTACACTACATATTGGAAGCGTTTATACACGCGCGTAAAGATATGAAAGATAAGAAAAAGAAAGACGGCATGAAACCTAAATCAACACCCCCCCCCTCGCCTGAAACCAAGGCAGAGGTAAACCCCGCTGCTGAAAACACCGCAGGCGTAGCACCAGAAACAATCGCCATCGATGAAACGGCACTTTTAAAAGAAGAGGTCGCCGCACTGAAAGACCAGATGCTGCGCGCCATGGCCGAAGCCGAAAACACCCGCAAGCGCACCCAGCGTGACCTTGAGGATGGGCGGAAATATGCCGTAACCTCGTTCGCGCGCGACTTGCTGAACGTGCTGGATAATTTTTACCGCACGGAAGAACATATGCCGAAGAACGCCGAAGCGCTCGACCCTGCGGTAAAGAATGTGATTGATGGCATTAACATGACGCGCAACGAACTGGTGCGTGTGTTTGAATCGCACGGCATCCGCCGCATTGACCCCAAGGGCGAAGCGTTCGACCACAACTTACACCAAGCCGTGGCCCAAGTGCCGGATGCAAAGGTAGCGCCAGGCACGGTGGTGCATGTGGTGCAGGCGGGTTATATGCTGCATGACAGGCTGCTGCGCCCCGCGATGGTGGCGGTTTCCGCTGCGCCGAATACACCGGCTTAAGTTAGGCTACATACATTCTTCAAGTGTTGCGCAGGTAGCTTCAAGCACACCGTAAGAACTGCCGACTTTGGATTCACCCACTGCGCGCACAGGCAGGTAGTCTTCTGCATCCAGATAAATGTGGATGACAGGCTTGCGGGCTTTTTTATCTTTCAGCTCATTTCCCGTCCACCCCGCTTTGGGTTCTTCCGAAAGCGTGAGTTGCACACGGCCTTCTTTATCAAGTCCCAGCACTTCGAATTTTAGTGTGGAAAGACGGCGGCCGTCATACATCGGCAGGGTAAATTTTTTCTCCGGATTCGCACCCGACATAATGGCAATCACGCGGGCGCGCGCTTCCAGCACCGCGGTGAGCGGGTCAAACGCACCCTTCTTTTCAGCAGCAGGGACTTCCTTACGCTTGGCGCGATTTTCACCCGGCACATTTTTTTCGGTTTTCATGCTGCCATCGGGCGCATAGGTCATGTCGATATGTCGGCTGCCATAGCGCATTTTAAAACCAATCGAGACTGTTTCGGGCTGATAGGAAGTGCCCTTACGGCGGATGGTGGTGGCGGTTTCGCTCTTATATTGCGTAATGGCTTTTGCGATGCCGTAAGACCTAATGATGGCCTTCATCTGGAGCGTATCCGCGCCTGATGGTTTAATTTCCGTATATAAATCTGCAATGTGCAGGCCCGACCAATACACCCCCACACGGCGGGCAGGCAGGTTTTTTTTGATCTCCGGCACGAGCGGTGGCGTTTTAAACTTAAATAATTGATTTTTATCAATCTTTGCGCTCTGCGCCTGCGCCATAATGGGGAGCAGAAGCAGTAAAAATAACGCGATACGCAGGCTTGATATACAGGTTTTCATGCCCATATATCATACAGGGATAGCGGTGTTGCCGCAATTTGATAAGCAGGTGGAATAGTATGAATCTCGATAAATTCACAGAATCCATGCAACTGGCGATTCAAAGCGCACAGGAACTGGCTGTTTTGCGCCAGCACCAGCAGCTGACGCCGGAACATTTGCTGAAAGCCTTGTTGCAACAGGGCAGCGAGCAGCGTCAGGAAAATCTTGCTGAAAAACTGATTAGTGCCTGCGGCGGCAGCGTGTATGACATCAACGACTTACTGACCAAAGAGCTGGATAAACTGCCCAAGGTGGCTGGCAGCAACATGTATCTCGACCCCACGTTGGCGGAAGTGTTCGCCAAAGCCAGCGCGATTGCCGCAAAAGAAAAAGACAGCTACACCACCTTAGAGCGCGTGCTGCAGGCCATGCTGCAAGCGGATGGCTGCAAAGCTGGACGGATTTTGAAAGACAGCGGCGTGACCGCAAGCAAGCTGGAAGGAGTGATAAAACAAATGCGAAAAGGACGTAAAGCCGATAGCGCCGGAGCAGAAAACCAGTTTCAGGCGCTGGAAAAGTATACGCAGGATATCACCGAAAAAGCACGGAGCGGTAAGCTCGACCCCGTGATTGGGCGCGACGAAGAAATCCGCCGCACCATTCAGGTGCTCTCACGCCGCACGAAAAATAATCCAGTGCTGATTGGCGAACCGGGCGTAGGCAAAACCGCAATTGTGGAAGGCCTCGCCCAGCGCATTATTTCTGGTGACGTGCCGGAAACACTGAAAGAAAAGCGAGTGCTCTCGCTCGACCTCGGCGCCTTGATTGCTGGCGCAAAATTCCGCGGTGAATTTGAAGAACGTTTGAAAGCGGTGCTGGCAGATGTGTCCGCCGCCGAAGGCCAGTTGATTTTATTTATCGATGAACTGCACACACTGGTGGGCGCAGGTGCATCGGAAGGCGCGATGGATGCCTCGAACCTTTTGAAGCCTGCACTCGCACGCGGTGAACTGCACTGCGTGGGCGCAACGACGCTCGATGAATATCGCAAGCATATTGAAAAAGATGCCGCGCTTGCACGCCGCTTCCAGCCCGTATTTGTGGGTGAACCAAGCGTGGAGGAAACCATTTCCATTCTGCGCGGCATTAAGGAAAAATATGAGCTGCATCACGGAATTAAAATTTCTGACAGCGCGCTGGTGGCCGCCGCTACGCTTTCAAACCGCTATATCGCCGACCGCTTTTTACCGGACAAAGCCATCGATTTGATTGACGAAGCCGCCAGCCGCTTGCGCATGGTGGTAGACAGCAAACCCGAAACGATTGATGAGCTCGACCGCAAAATCATCCAGCTGAAAATCGAGCGCGAAGCGCTGAAGAAGGAAAGCGATGCAGCGTCGAAAGACCGCCTTGTGAAGCTGAACAAGGAACTGGAAGGGCTGGAAAAAGAATCCGCCACGCTCAATGAAAAATGGAAGAAAGAAAAAGCGCGCCTTGCCAGCGGCCAGAAGCTAAAAGAGCAGCTTGAAGAAGCGCGCAAAGAGCTTGAAATTGTGCAGCGCCAAGGCAACCTCGCGCGCGCAGGTGAGCTGATGTATGGCATTATTCCGAACCTTGAGAAAGAACTGAAAAATGCTGATGGCGCCGTGAAGGGCGACATGGTGAACGAGGTGGTGACGGAAGATGATATCGCCACCGTGGTAGCCAAATGGACGGGCATTGAAGTGGAACGCATGCTCTCCAGTGAAAAAGAAAAACTGCTGAAAATGGAAGATACGCTGAAGCGCAAAGTGGTGGGGCAAGACCAAGCACTGAAGGCCGTGAGCAACGCATTGCGTCGCGCCAAAGCAGGCTTGCAGGAAGAAAGCCGCCCGATGGGTAGCTTCCTGTTCCTTGGACCGACGGGCGTAGGTAAAACCGAATTGTGCAAAGCGCTCGCGCTATTCATGTTTAACGACGAAGCCGCAATGATTCGCGTGGATATGTCGGAATATATGGAGAAGCATGCAGTGTCGCGCCTGATTGGCGCACCCCCAGGTTATGTGGGTTATGAGGAAGGCGGCAGCCTGACTGAAGCCGTGCGCCGCAGGCCGTATCAGGTGATTTTGTTCGATGAGGTGGAGAAAGCCCACCCTGACGTGTTCAATATATTATTGCAGGTGCTGGACGATGGCCGTCTGACCGACGGCCAAGGCCGCACGGTGAACTTTACCAACACGGTGATTATATTAACGTCGAACCTTGGTTCAGAATTTTTGGCCGCACTGCCGGAAGGTGCGTCAAGCGAAGATGCCCGCACGCAGGTGATGGACGTGGTGCGCCACGCCTTCCGCCCCGAATTTTTGAACCGCCTTGATGAAATCATCCTTTTCAACCGCCTGCAGCAGAAAGACATGGCGGGCATCGTGAATATTCAGCTCGCGCTGCTGGAAAAACGCCTGAGCGCGCAGCAGATTGAAATGAAGGTGGATGAAAACGCGCAAAGCTGGCTCGCCAAAGAAGGCTATGACGCTGTGTATGGCGCACGCCCACTCAAACGCGTGGTGCAAAAACAGGTGCAGAACAAGCTGGCCGAGATGATACTGGAAGGCGCACTGTTGCCGCATGATATTGCGGCCGTGAGCGCAGGTAAAGATGGCATCACCATCAGCGCCAAAAAAGGCAAGGCCTCGAAGGCTGCTTAACTAGGCAAGATTTTCCCTATAAGGGCATGAAGGCATGGGGGTAGGAAGATTTTTCCTACCCCTTTTTAGTCCCATCCCCACCTCCCCCTTATGGCATGAGCAAAAATAATCGTTATTTTTCATGTGGTTAATTTTACCGCCGAAAGTTGGCACACCCCTTGCATGTATTTCCGGTGGCGTAATGCCATTTTTGTAATGCAAAGGATGTTATGGTTAACCCGCTTGTCAGCATACTAACCGGACAGATTGCCCCAACGGGCGGTGCCGGTGCTGGCGTGACCGCCGCAGCAGGCGGCGCGGGTGCAGCCACAGGCGTATTTGCAGCACAAGGTGGCCTGCTTGCGGGCAACCCCTTTATACAATTGCTCTTAAGCCAAGATGCGCAGGCGCAGATACAGAACACCGAGGGCGGCGTAACTGGCCAGCTTATTTCTGGCCTTACGCAAACCGAACTCAGTGGCATCAACACCGAGGGCGGCGTAACTGGCCAGCTTATTTCTGGCCTTACGCAAACCGAACTAAGTGGCATCAGCACCGATGCGCTGACCGCACAGGATACCGATGCGCTGACCGCACAGGATATAGACGGTATCAATAGTGCCGGTGGTTATGGCCCCGCCATTTCTCAACTCATTCATACATTGAACACGCAGGATGCAACGGATGGCACCCTGCAAGCGAATGCATCACCCGTTAGTGCCAGCACGGATGCCCTCAGCGCGTTGCAATCTAAGCCGACGCAGACGGGTGATGCTACCCTTAATGCCGAAGCCCTGCAAACCGAGGCCGAAGGCTTTGACCCCGCACTCGCATTCACACAGTCACAGCGCCAGTCAAAAGCCGATATGGGCGCACATGTTGCAACAACCCGCACCGATAATGAAAACAGCCGTTTTGACGCGCTGAAAAAAGCATTTAAAGCATTCGACACGGCAGAAAGCCAAGCTTCTGCCAACACCGATAAATCAGCCTTGAACCGCGCCGTCGCCGCTTATGGTGGTGGCAGCGAAGCAGGTGATTTCGGTGCGTCGTCAGAGAATGATGGTGGCCTAGTTGGCCTCACCAAGCAGCCAACCGCGCAAGCGGGAAGTTCGGCGGCTGACGTTTTCCTGAATAATCTCACCCACGGTGGGAAAGTTTCGGAACCACTATCATCGGCTGTAGTTGCGGCTAAAAATCCTGTTCCCAATTCCCTTTCCCAAAACCCAACTGCAGCCGAACAAGTTTCCCTCCGCATCACCAAAGCCGTAGAAAGCGGTGATAGTCGGATTACACTAACCCTTGACCCAGCCGATTTGGGTAAAGTGGAAATCAAACTGAACCTGAACCATGGCGACCGTCATGGTTTTGTGCAGGTAACGGCCGACCGGCCTGAAACCCTGCAAATGCTGAAAGGCGATTCACGCATTTTAGAGCGTGCGCTGAACGATGCAGGCATTCAAACCAATAGCGGTAGCTTAAGTTTTAATCTGCGCGGTGATGGCGGCGGACAAGCCATGCAGCAGCAATTTGCTGACCACCAGGCAAACCAGCAGCGCGGCTTTGACAGCTACGGCAATGTGATTGCTTTAGATGCAATAGAGGAAATGACCACCACTCGGGAATACCGGATGAATCTGGCCGATGGCATGGTGGATATTACAGTGTAAGGATGGGGATGATATATGGTTACTAATGTTTCAAATAACACTTCCGGCGCCAGTAATACTCTGGCCGCGACCAGTAAGAATGGTCTTTCCAACCTAACCAAAGATTTCGACACCTTCCTGAAACTGCTGACCACACAGCTGCAAAATCAGGATCCACTCTCCCCCCTCGACACCAACGAATTCACCAACCAGATTGTTTCGTTCTCGCAGGTTGAGCAGGCGATTGAAACGAACAATAAACTTTCTGCACTGGTGGATTTGAACGTTTCAAACCAGATCAGCGCCTCGGTGAACTACACCGGCAAAACGGTGGAAGTGGCCAGCAACGACATAATGGTAAAAAACAATGCCGTGCCAACTTTCAGCTACACTCTGGACAGCGGTGCAGAAGAAGTGAAGATGGTGATTAAAAATTCTCAAGGAAAAACTGTGTATGAAGGCGAAGGCCTGACAACAAAAGGCTCGCACAACGTGCAGTGGGACCGCGTGGCGATGGATGGCACCTATGCTCCGGAAGGAAAATATACTATTACCGTAAGCGCAAAATATAAAGGCGCAGAAGAATTTAAAGCGGCAGCTGTGACCACCGTGGGCGTGGTAACCGGCGTGAACTTGAGCGATACGGAAATTATCTCGCTGATTGTAGATGGCGAAATTGAAGTTCCGATTGCAGACGTGCGCGCCGTTGGTGCGCCGCCTGCAGCAAATAACAACTCTGCTCCGGTAATTACGAGCTTTGCTGGTGAATTGGAATATGACTACAGTGAAGGCCCACTGGCGGTTGACGACAACATCGCCCTCGGCGACAGTGACGACTCCACCATAAACGGCGCCATTATTGCGATTGAAAATCTGAAGAACGCGGATAAAGAAATACTGAACGTGGAGCTGGAGGAAGGCATCACCATCCAGTCCCAAGATGAGGGTATTCTGGTACTTAGTGGTGTAGCAACACGCGAGGCTTATGAACGTGTGCTGCGCTCCCTCACCTACGAGAACACCAGTGGTGTGCCGAACACTGAAAATCGGCAAATTTCGATCCTTGTAAGTGATGGCAAGAACACCAGCAACAAGGTCAGTAAAACAGTTAAATATAACGTTGGATAAGAAAGTTTCAGGGAGGGTTTTATGAGTCTTTACGGTTCACTTTTCTCGGGGGTATCAGGCTTAACGTCGAATGGGACAGCCATCGGTGTGATTTCCGATAACATCTCGAACATCAACACCACAGGCTTTAAGGGCGGCGCAGCTTCCTTCTCATCCCTTGTAACGGGAAACCTCGCAGGCGGCGGCGCTATAGCGCAGGCTCGCAGTGAAATCAACCAGCAGGGTCTGATTCAGCCTACGGGCATCACCACCGACCTCGCCATATCCGGCCAAGGCTTCTTCGTAGTGGCAGATTCCTCGAGCGACCAGACCTTCTACACACGCGCCGGTTCTTTCCGCGAAGATAACACGGGTAACTTAGTAAATGCCGCAGGTTTCGTGCTCCAAGGCTGGCCTCTGGATAATTCCGGCAGGCTGCCAGGCGAGCCAGGTAACGAAAACACCACGTCGAACCAGCTGATTGAAAGCTTGGTGGACGTGAACATCCGCCAAATCGGAGGCTTGGCCTTTGCGTCAACCTCTATCAGTCTCGGCCTAAACCTTAACGCCGATGAAGAGATCTTGACGGGTGCGGGTGACATAAGTGACTTCCCCGCTACATCGATTAACGATGGCATTGGCTCTACCACCATTATCGTTCCGACCGGTAACACCGCGCAGGACTTGCAAGCAGGTGACGTACTGACAGTCAGCCCGGGCCTTTCGGCTGCCTTCAGCTATACTTACGGCGGGTTTGCGCAAAGCAATGACATTACCACTACCATTCTTGGTGCCAGCACCACCACCCAAGTATTCAATGACCCAGGTAACCTTATCGAAGGTGACGCTTTTACCATTCAAGTGGACGGTGGCGACTTGGTTCAGTTTACTTATAAGCAGTTTGGCCCTAATGCCGACTTGCGCACTTTTAACAGTATGCAGTCCTTGGCAGATGCCATTAACACAGTATCAACAATGTCTGCACGCGTGGAGAATAACAGACTCTATGTTTCGGCTACTGACGCAACCCTTCAAGTGGATTTTGCTACGGTGGCAGGCTTCACGGCAAACTGGCCAGCGCAATTGGGGCTTGTCAATATTGTTGCTGCCCCAAACCGATTTAACACATTTTCCGGGCTTAAGGCACTGATTGATGATTCTGATGGTATTTCTGCATCGATCCAGAGCCCTGCCAGCGACTCTATAATTAATATCACGGTGGATAACCCGCTAGACGTGGTAACATTCACCGACAGCACAGGCGGCGCCCCCCCAGGCCTTTTGACCGAATTTGGCCTTGATACAGCAGCTCTAGGCCCTATCTATGATGCACTCGGTGTGCTGGGTGATAATATGGCTTCAGGCATTATTTCTGCCAATTTCACCCGTAACATCCGTGTCTTCGATTCATTGGGTTCAGGCCACGATCTCCGAGTAAGCTTCGTGAAGGCCGGTAACAACAAGTGGCTGGCAGAAGTGTATGCAGCCAACGAAGATGAAATCGTAACCGGTAGCCCAAATGGCCTCATCGCAAGCGGAGAAGTACTGTTCAACGGCGATGGTACACTAAGGAATATTTCATCTGAACTTGCGAATCCAATCAGCATTGTGTGGACCAACAACGCCCAAAGTAGTGCCATTACGGTTGATTGGGGTACCGCAGGTTTGCCAGGTTTGGGCGACACCGATGGTGTCACCCAGTTTGCTGGACCTTATAACGTGCAGTTCACTGAACAGAACGGTGCTCCTTCAGGACAGCTTAGTTCCGTACAAATTAACAAAGAAGGCTTCGTGATTGCAAACTTTACCAATGGCGAATCGCGCCAGGTATATCGCCTGCCGCTCGCTTCCTTCCCGAACGCAAACGGCCTGGAAGCATCCTCTGGTAACGTGTATAGCCAGAGTGACGCATCGGGCGAATTCAGCTTAAACCGCGTGGGAGATGCAGCTGTGGGTAGCGTGGTATCAGAAGCACTGGAAAACTCTAACGTGGAACTGGCGGATGAGCTAACGAATATCATCATCGCCCAGCGTGCGTATCAAGCCAATACCAAGGTAATTTCTACCGTGGATGACCTACTTGATGAACTGAACCGTCTCTAAGCTAATTTACGGTAAATTATAACAGGTACGGCAGCCGTTAGCGGGATTAACGGCTGCCGTTTTGTATTCTACGGCTGAATTTGCTTGTTTTTTAGGCGCTTCGCCGCTAACTCTACGCATATAGAATAGAGGAAAGCGGATGGATTTTTCTGTATTGCTGATATTACTGGTATGCTGCTTTATCGCCAGCCTTATGGGCACGAGCGCGCTGCGGCGTTATCTGCTGCGCCACCGTATCATCGATAAACCCAACGCTCGCAGCAGCCATAAAAACCCCACACCCCGCGGCGCAGGCCTTGTAACAGTGCTGGTTGTGTTTGCCTGCTATGGCGTTTTTAGCCTACTCATCCCCGGGCATGCCTTGGAGTATTGGCCGATTATGGCCGGTCTTTTGGGTGTAACAGCCATCTCCTGGCTGGATGATGTTGTGACGGTGGCGCCGCGCTGGCGCTTGCTGGTGCAAATTGTTGCAGTGAGTGTTGCTCTCAAATTCGGTACTTTGAACGGCCTCGTATTCCAGGGGTTTTTCCCTTCGTGGGCGGATCTCATAGTGGCCGGTCTAGCATGGATCTGGTTTATCAACCTGTATAATTTCATGGACGGGATCGATGGTATTACCGGCATGCAAACTATTTTTATCGCAGCAGGTATTAGTATTCTTGGTTTTATGAATATCGGCTCTAATAGCGATTATTATTATGCGCTGGTGCTCATTGCCGCCATGCTCGGTTTTTTAAAACACAATTGGCACCCCGCCAGCATTTTCATGGGTGATGTCGGCAGTATTTCGATTGGCTTTCTGCTGGGATGTATGTTGTTGAACCTTGCTGCCCGCGGTCATTTCGCTGCGGCGCTCATCCTACCAGCCTATTACGTAACTGATACATCGGTTACGCTGATACGCCGTCTGATTGCCGGTAAAAAAGTCTGGGAACCCCATGCTGAACATTTTTTCCAGAAGGCGCTAAAAACAATTGGCTCCAGTCACACAACCATTGTCAAAAAAGTGAGCCTTGCCAACATCGCCCTCTTGCTACTAGCACTCACCACTGCATTGATGCCCAGCGTAACGCTTATTACTTTTATAGCAGCGATCGTTGTGATTGCGCTGCTGCTCTATGACCTTACGCCTAAAAAGAAACGCTAATGCCGAAATTCATTCACAGGTTAAGAAAATCTTATGTGATTGCTGCCCATGACCTTTTCATGGCCGCGTTTAGCTTTGTGATTTCGCTTTACCTGCGCCTTGGCACGGAAGAGTTTCATATCGCAGACCCCATTCTTGTGCCGGGCACACTTGTGTTTACCGCCGTGTGTGGTGTGGTGTTCCTCTTATTCCGCCAGCCCCGCTATGTGTGGCGCTATATTTCGATGCAGGACTTACTTGAAATCGTGAAGGCCGTCACGCTGGCGACGCTTCTCTTCCTGCCAATGATGTTCCTCGTGAATCGCCTTGAAGGGATGCCGCGCTCCTCGCTTTTTATTAACTGGTTTGTGCTACTTGCACTGCTGGGCGCGCCGCGCTTTTTATATCGTGCTTTCAGTGAGCGAACCCTGCACATCGAAACGCGCCAAACCCACCTGACAAAAAAAATGCAGGTGGTGCTGATTGGCATGAACGACCATATCGAGCTGTTCCTGCGCCAGATGAATGGCAGCCCGCAGGCTGAGTATGAGGTCATTGCCATGCTGGATGATGACCGTGCAAAACATGGCCGCCGCATTCGCGGGGTAGAGATTGCGGGCAGCATTAAAGATTTGCCAAGCGTGGTGCAAAAACTGCGTCAGCGTGGTGACCATCCGCAAAAAGTGATCTTTGCGCCGGGTTATTTAGACGGTGCCGATGTACGTGCATTGTTGGCTGAAACGGAAAAGCTGGGCATGACCATTGCGCGCCTGCCGCGCCTAACTGACTTTAGAACGACAATTGAAGAAAAAACTGAACTGCGCCCTATTGCCGTGGATGATTTGCTCGGCAGGCCGCAAGCCAAGCATGACCGCACCAAAGTACGTGCGTTTATTGAAGGAGAATGCGTGCTGGTTACGGGTGCGGGTGGCACCATCGGTAGCGAACTGGTGCGCCAGATTGCTGGATTTGCTCCTAAGAAAATTGTTCTTTTCGAAATTTCTGAGCACAACCTTTATCAAATTGATAAAGAACTGGAAGAACGCTACCCCGATTTGGCACGCGTGCCCATTATCGGTGACGTGAAGGATCTGCAGCAAATTGAAGCGGTGTTTAAAACACACCGCCCGCAGCTTGTGTTCCACGCCGCAGCATTAAAGCACGTACCGATGGCAGAAAAGAATATCCGCGAAACCGTGCTGACCAACATTCTCGGTACAAAAAATGTGGCCGATGCTTGCGCTACCGCAAAGGTAAAATCGATGGTCAGCATCTCCACCGACAAAGCCGTAAACCCCACCAGCGTAATGGGCGCGGCCAAGCGGGCGGGTGAATGCTATGTGCAAGCGCTGGGGCAATCTGGCAAGGCAAAAAAAACGGCGCTTACCACCGTGCGCTTCGGCAACGTGCTAGGATCTTCAGGCTCGGTGGTGCCGCTGTTCGAGCGCCAGCTAAAAGCGGGCGGTCCGCTCACCGTTACGCACCCTGACATGGTGCGCTACTTCATGACCATCAAAGAAGCGGTTGAACTGGTGCTGCACGCTGCTGAACTTGGCACGCGCCAAAAGGATAATAACGGTGCGATCTTCGTGCTCGACATGGGTGAGCCAGTGTATATCAAAGACCTTGCCACGCAGATGATTCGCCTTGCAGGCCTTAAGCCGGATGAAGATATCAAAATCAGCTTCACAGGCTTACGCCCCGGTGAAAAACTATATGAAGAACTATTCCATCCGGAAGAGTCACCACAGAAAACAGAACATGAAGGTATTTTGCTTGCCGCACCGCGTGACCTTAGCGTTTCAAAGGCCACGAAGCACATTAAGAAAATGACGTCTGCCGCTGAAAACCATGACGACAAAAAAGTGCTGGATGCACTACAAGCGTTTATACCAGAATTCAAACGCGCGGATTAGGCTTAAGCAACCCGCTCTACGAACACGGTGGTCAGATCGTCTTTTATCACCCCGCGGGCTTCGCCTGTGATTTCTGCATTTTTTTAATCATCTCTTCATCCAAATCGCCTAGTGCTTCAAGGCGTGAAAGGTACGCATGTTGGAATTCACTCAGCATAAACTGCGATGCAATGATGTTGATAAGCTCACGGCTAAGCGACGCCTTCGGCCCACCGCTGTTGATTTCTTTACCTGCTGTTTGTAACTGCCCCAAAACGGTGGAAACCGCCTGCAGCGCCTTCACGGAGTTATCGATATACTGCGAGGTTCTATCCTGAAACTGGATGCCCATGACTGTGCCGGTGATGGTTTTAGAGATATACTCGGAAGCCAACGCCGTTTCGCCCAGAACGGATTTAAATTTGGCGTTTTGGTCCACCATGCCATCTAGTAATACATCGAGCCTTTCCTTGGCCATGATGCTATCGGACATGTCGGTGGTGGCCACTTCTTTCAGCGTGTTATAGCCTTCGCGCACCTTGGTGGTGACGTTACCGATGCTAGAGCGCATTTCATCTGAAAGTTCGCTAATTTGCTTAGACACCGCGCGCACTTCATTCGCCACCACCGAGAAGCCTTTGCCCGCTTCACCCGCGCGGGAGGATTCAATGGCGGCATTGAGCGCCAACAGATTCGTTTGCTTGTTAATGGCCTGAATCCTGCCGTTAAAGCTTTCCACCGCCGCCAACGACGCTATAGCATCATCAAGGCTATACACCATGGAAATAGCCATTTTTGAGATGAATAATATTTTATCAACCGCGTCGGTTAGTGTTTTATTAAAGATGGTCGCAAACTCAGCAAGCGTGACCTTTTCGTCGCCCACATCAATTGAACCCGCCATTTCCACCAACTTATTGATGATATCGCTCTGGTCTTGTGCTCCTTTAGAAAGCGCCATGAACTTTTGGTTCAGCTCGACAGTGCTGTTTTCCACCAACGAAGCGGTTTGCGGCAATTTTTCGACCAACACCTGCAATGCCTGCACGCACGGATTCACCGAGGACTCCCAGCGGCGGAGTAATTCGGTGGCGTTCACTGAATCCGGCACTTGCGGCGTACGGCTATGCGATTCCGTTGCCAGTGAGGTCAAATCCGGCGCATCGGGCTTTACATACATCTCCATCGCGCTCGGGGTTTTTTCAGCCTCTGCTTCGCGGCGCTGTTTTTTCATCATCTTCGGTATTGCCATAACGGCTCTCTCATTCTTCCGATTGTTAGTGCATGTATTCCATCATAGTTTGTACCATTTTGTGAAGGGGTAACTGCACATCCACCGCTCCAGCAAGGTAAGCCGCCTTGGGCATACCATAAACCACGCAGCTCTGTTCGTCTTGCCCTATATTAAAGGCACCCGCCTGCTTCATCATCAGCATACCTTTGGCGCCATCACGACCCATGCCGGTCAGCATCACTCCTACCGCCCGCTTACCCACGTTTTTAGCAAAGGATTCAAACAACACGTCCACCGATGGCTTGTGACCGGAAACCCTTTCACCTTCCTGCAGCGAACAAATAAATCCCTCACCCAAGCGGTCGAGCTTGATTTCAAGGTGTTTATCGCCCGGGGCAATGTATACATTCCCTTTTTCGATTTTCTGCTTATCCTTGGCTTCATGCACCTTAGGCGCTATAATCCTAGAATTGTAAAATTAGCTTATCAGTTAACCTTAGGGTGTATTTTTGCGGGCGGATTATTAAGCCCAGGGGTGGACGGTGCGCAACGAATCACTTTTCTTGTGGGCAAGTGTTTGGTATATAGGATGGATGAAGCAATTTTTCGCGATTTCTCTTCTCACTGCCGCCGCATTGGTGTTTACGCCCCCTATTTCTGCCGCCTATGAAAAGGTGGTGGATGGCGTGATTAAAGGCGATTGCACCGTGACACCGGAAGTAAAGGACATGCCTTTTTACCCCGGCAAAGATATTGGCCGCACGAACAATCTGCGCCGTGAAACCGGCCTTGCGGTAGTGGCAAAAGGTGAACCGATTTATATCGTGGGCCAAGTGCTGGATGAAAACTGCGTGCCGGTTTCAGACGTGACGGTGGAAATGTGGCAGGCCAATGGTTATGGCAAGTATCACCACCCCGATGATAAAGGTGACAAGCTGCGGGATGAAAACTTTAACGGCTCTGGCACGACGCGTACCGATAATTTAGGAAAGTTCAAATTCCTGACAGTGTTCCCCGGCCAAGCCAAAGTAGGCAGCGCGCCGCGCGTGCATTTCACGCTTTCACACCCTGAGCTAAAAGGCATCATCACAGAAATGTATTTCCCTGAACAGGCTGGCAATGAAGATGACACCGACCTGCAAGCCAATCAGGATAAATATACCGCCCTGCTCGCAACTACGAATTTTGAAGCCAAAGACGGAACGTATAAAGTGGAGCGCTTCAGTGGCGACGTGGCGTATTACTTTACGATTACACTGAAGGGTAAAAATAAATTCCGCAAGTATTAAGCCTTAATTACCAGCAATAAAAAAGGCGGCTTTTAAGCCGCCTTTTTTATTCTCATTTCACGCTGTTAGTCGCGCGGGCCAATCATTTTTTCAGGGCGCACCCATTCTTTGAACTGCTTTTCATTCAGCAGCTTCAGTTCCAGCGCCGCTTGCAACAGCGTGGTGCCTTCTTTGTGAGCCTTCTTAGCAATTTTTGCTGCATTATCGTAACCAATATACGGGTTCAGTGCCGTAACCAGCATGAGCGATTCATCGCGCAGTTTTGCAATGCGCGCCTTGTCGGCCTTAATGCCGACCACACAATTATCGGTGAAGCTGTTGCAGGCATCAGCCACCAAACGAATCGATTGCAGCAGGTTATAAATCATCACCGGCTTGAACACGTTCAGTTCAAAGTGACCGTTCGAGCCCGCCACAGTGACAGTCACGTGATTGCCCATCACCTGCGTGCAGACCATAGTCATCGCTTCGCTCTGCGTGGGGTTTACCTTGCCCGGCATAATGGAAGAGCCTGGTTCATTTTCCGGCAATGCGATTTCGCCGATGCCGCAGCGTGGGCCAGAACCCAGCAGGCGGATGTCGTTGGCGATTTTCATCAGGCTGGCAGCCAGCACGTTCAACTGACCGGAGGCTTCCACAATGGCATCGTGCGATGCGAGCGCTTCAAATTTATTGTCTGCCGTTTTGAAAGGCAGGCCGGTGATTTTTGCAACTTCCGCCGCAAATTTTTTATCAAAACCTTTCTTGGCGTTGATGCCCGTGCCCACGGCCGTACCACCCTGCGCGAGTGGGTAAAGACGTGGTAATGCCGACTTCACGCGGTCGATACCCAGTTTTATCTGCGCGGTGTAGCCGGAGAATTCCTGACCGAGCGTCATCGGCGTGGCATCTTGCAGATGCGTACGGCCGATTTTTACGATGTCTTTAAACTCTTTCGATTTTTTATCGAGCGCTTTATGCAAATGGTTCAGCGCCGGAATCAGCTTGTGGTGAATTTCTTCCACCGCTGCAATGTGCATGGCCGTGGGGAATGTGTCGTTCGACGACTGACCCATATTCACATGGTCGTTCGGATGCGCCGGTTTTTTGCTGCCCACCTGCCCGCCGAGCATTTCAATCGCGCGGTTAGAGATCACTTCATTGGCATTCATGTTGGTTTGCGTGCCGCTGCCTGTTTGCCAGACCACGAGCGGGAAGTTATCCGCCCATTTCAGCGCCGCAACTTCTTCTGCCGCTTTCACGATGGCTTTGCCGATTTTTTTATCGAGCACGCCGATATCCATATTCACCTGCGCGGCCGCCTGCTTCACGAGGCCGAGTGCACGCACCAGCGGCAGTGGCATGGTTTCGCCACCAATTTTAAAATTCTGCAAGCTACGCTGCGTTTGCGCGCCCCAATATTTATCCGCAGGCACCTGAAGCGGGCCGAATGAGTCGGTTTCCGTGCGGAATTTGCTGGAAGCAGAAGATTTAAGCGCGGTGGTGTTTTTCGCCATAAAAAATATCCTGAAGTGGGGTCATGTTTTTGCTCGTTGTGCCTTTCGCGAAGTTACGCTAAAAGCAGCGTGTACAATACAGAATTTAGGCAAAGGCGCAAGATGGCATTACGCCCCACATATTGGAAAGAAGCCCAGAAAGCACTGGCAGCAACCGACCCCGTGATGGGCGGTATTATTGCTGCGCATAAGGGCGAAGCGCTCATTAGCCGTGGCGACCCCTTCTATTCTCTCGCCCGCTCGATTGTGGGACAGCAGATTTCGGTGAAGGCTGCCGACACTATCTGGGGACGCTTTGAAGCGCTGGCAGGTAGCATGGAGCCCCAAAAAGTGCGTAGATTAAAAGAAGATGAACTGCGCGCCTGTGGCCTTTCAAAACAAAAAATTGCTTACCTGACCGACCTTTCAGAAAAATTTTTGAGTAACCATGTGGATTGGAAATTACTGGAAAATATGGATGATGAAGAAGTGATAAAAACACTTACCAGCATTAAAGGGATCGGACGATGGACAGCGGAGATGTTCCTGATTTTCTGCCTGATGCGGCAGGATGTGTTCCCCATTGCCGATATCGGTCTACAAAAAGCCATGAAAAAACATTACCGCCACAGCGCCACCACCAGCATGCGGCACCACGCGAACAAACAATGGAAACCGTGGCGTACCGTGGCCACGTGGTATTTGTGGCGTAGCCTTGACCCCGTGCCCGTAGAGTATTAGCCATGAGTGATGTGAGAAAAAAACGCAGCCAGATGATCGTGGGCAGCATCGTAGTGATTGCAGCCATGATATTCGTGAACTGGCCCATGCAAAGCTATCATTTTGTGAACCATTATGTGCTGGGTGGGCGTTCGCCGCTGGCACAGGAATATTACCAGAAATATTACACGCATTATTACAAAGGTTACCTCGATCGCGGGCTGGAAGAATATGAGGCGAAATATTACGCCGACTATTATGCTAATTTTTATGCGCGTTACTATGCGTCGGATGAATATCAGCAATGGGCAAATAACAGCTTGCCAGTGTATAGCGCGGCAGCTGCTGCATACCCCAGCGCCAGCATGGTCGCCAACCTGAAAACTAACGCGACAGGCATTGAACTGATTATGTATTTCGAAGGCTTTAGGGCTGAACCCTATGTGGATGCTGCGGGCAAAATGACCATCGGTTATGGCCATATGATTAAGCCGGGAGAATATTTCACCGAGCTGGATAAAGAAGAAGCCAAAAAACTCCTGCAGCAGGACGTGGAACTGGCCGAAGCCGCCATTAAACGCCATGTGCAGGTGGAGCTAACGCCTAACCAGTTTTCGGCGCTGGTGTCGCTGGTGTATAACATCGGCCCCACCGCGTTTAAGAACAGTACGCTACTGAAAAAAATCAACAGCCGCGACTTTGAAGCCAGCGCACTTGAGATAGTGCGTTGGACGAAAGTGAATGGCCGCGAGTTCGATGGCCTTGTGAACCGCCGTTACTCCGAGCATGTACTGTTTAAGCGTGTTGGTTAGGAATGGCTTGAAAAACAAGCGTTTCTGTGCTTTTTTAAGTAACCGATAACACCGCAAGGATTACGCCGCATGATTCCCCGTTATTCACGCCCTGATATGGTTGCCATCTGGGAACCCGAAAATCGCTTCCGTATCTGGTTTGAGATTGAAGCCCATGCCTGCGATGCACTGGCGCAGCTTGGCGTGATTCCAAAAGAATCGGCCAAAAATATCTGGAAAAATGCACCGAAGAAATTCACCGCAGACGATATCCGCAAAATTGACGACATCGAAAAAGTGACGAAGCATGACGTGATTGCGTTCCTCACGCACCTCGCTACCTACATCGGTAAAGATTCCCGTTTTGTTCACCAAGGCATGACAAGCTCTGATGTGCTCGACACGTGCCTCGCTGTGCAGCTGGCACAAGCGAGCGACATTTTGCTCAAAGACATTGATGCGGTGCTAAAGGCACTGAAAAAGCGCGCAATGGAAACGAAGAACATGCCGTGCATGGGCCGCAGCCACGGCATCCACGCCGAGCCAGTGACGATGGGGCTGAAGTTTGCCCGCTTCTATGCCGAGATGGAACGCAACAAGCGCCGCCTGAAAGCTGCGCGTGAAGAAATCGCCACCTGCGCTATCTCTGGTGCGGTGGGCACGTTTGCCAATATCGACCCACGTGTGGAAGTGCACGTTGCTAAAAAGCTCGGCCTAAAGCCAGAACCTGTTTCCACGCAGGTGATTCCCCGCGACAGGCACGCCGCTTATTTCACGACGCTCGCAGTGATTGCCAGCTCGATTGAAAATATCGCCATTGAAATTCGCCATATGCAGCGCACCGAAGTGCTGGAAGCAGAAGAATTTTTCTCGAAAGGCCAAAAAGGCAGCAGCGCGATGCCGCATAAACGCAACCCCGTGCTGTCTGAAAACCTGACCGGACTTGCCCGCCTTGTGCGCGGCTATTGTGTGCCTGCGCTTGAAAACGTGGCGCTATGGCACGAGCGTGATATTTCGCATTCTTCTGTGGAGCGCATGATTGCACCGGATGCAACAGTAACGCTTGATTTTGCACTTGGCCGCCTTGCCGGACTGATTGAAAACCTTGTAATTCACCCTGCAAACATCAAAGCCAACTTAAACAAACTCAGCGGCCTTGTGTTCTCGCAGCGCGTGCTGCTCGCGCTGACGCAAAAAGGCGTCTCACGCGAAGACAGCTACCGCCTTGTGCAGCGCAACGCTATGAAAGTATGGGAAGAAGGCAAAGACTTCCTGACCGAACTGAAGGCTGACAAAGAAGTGACTGCGGCGATTAAACCGAAAGGTATCGAAGCGCTGTTCGACCTGAAGTATCACACGAAGCACGTGGATACGATTTTCAAACGCGTGTTTGGAAAGTAAGCGCCGATGCTGGGGGGTATCAAATACATCCTCCACTTTTATGGCATCGAGCGGCTGACCACAATTTTGCTGGTGTTGGCACTGGTTGCAACCGGCGTCGGTTACGCGAAAAGAGGCGATTACCCGACGCCAGACGGCATCGACCCCGCACTGCACGAAGCCCCCAAACAAACCAATATTGAGCGCAGCAGCCGCACGATTACGTATCACGGCGTGGGATACATCGTTGAAAAAGTGGCGGAGTATGAAATTACCGGCCTTGTGGCCAGTCATAATAATATCCATGGCTTTACGGACATTTATCACGATGAAACTTCGCTCGACACCAAAGATGTGTGCCTCGTGTGGGGCGAAAATTTAAAGAACACGAACTACCTGAAGGCCAGCTTTAAAAACGCGCCGTGGATGTGCCATGTAAAATGGAAAAATGGCGAAGAGCTGAAGGCAAATGAACTTTCAAACAACCATTTAATTACCGCCAGTGGCATAATTCGCGACCAGATTAACAGCATCCGCAAAGGCGACCAAATTCGTATCCGCGGTATGCTGGTGAATTATCGCCCTACCGATGTGTCGCAAAGCCGTATCTCAAGCATAAACCGAATCGACAAAGGCAATGGCGCGTGTGAAATTATTCTCGTGGATTGGGTGGATATAATTAAGTCCGCCGAGCGCCTGTGGTACACGCTGTATGAAGTGGGACTAAAGGCTTTTGCGCTGCTACTCTTGCTGCGCGTGGTATTTTATTTCTGGCTTTAGGAGAGAAAATAGATGCTACTACACACTTTGCCTTATTTTGCTTTTGCCGCACTAATGCTGGTGGTGCTGGCGATTTTTACACTAAAAGAGCGCCGCAAAACACGTACACCGATTGGCTACAGTGAAGACACCCTGCTGGCGCGCAAAGCGCGGGCGCATGGTAATTTTTCTGAGTACACCCCTTTCTTTTTGTTGCTGCTTGCTGCTTATGAACTGAACGGCGGCCGCGCGGAAATGGTGCATGGGTTTGGCATCATCTATTTTGCCGGACGCATCGCGCATGCTTATGGTTTAATTGTGGATGAGCCACGAAAAATGCCCTTTAAAGGCATGCGGGATTTTATCTTCCGCATCCGCGGCATGCAAATTACATTCTTCTGCCTTGTTACGCTGGCAATGCTTAATTTATGGGAATTTGGCTTAAACGCTTTCGCGCACTAACCACCAACCGGCGTTGCGCCACCCGCGTGACCGGTGTGGCCAGTGCCCTTGCTGACAAACTGTAGCCATGTAGACTTATCTGAATTTTTAAGCGTGTCTGCCACGGTTGGGGCTGGCTCACCCTTCCATCCGGAGAGGCTCGTTTTTACCTGCTCTTCATAACCAATACCAGACAGCGCCGTCATCGGCAGCATCATGTAGCGGATATTGCCGTCTGGGCTTGTGGGCACCAGCGGGCCAGATGGATTGAGCACCGCCTCGGCAGTAGAAACCGTGCGGCCTTCAAGTTTTGCTTTGATGATGTTGCCCATATAATTAGCCTGCACCATCGGCACCATCAGAGAACCTTCACTGCCTGAAATCAGCGCGCCGAAATATTCCGCCGGACCATGACTGAGTTTACTCTCACGCTCGGAAACCACTTGTTCCATTGGCACGGTACCATCAGGCACCTCTTCCCTGTGCACCATCAACCTGAAATTCTCCTGTGGTATGGTGGCGAGGTAGAGCATCTGACGCCCGCCGGCGAGCGGAATCAGCGCATTCGTTTTTTCAGGAAAATCATCGCTTTTTACTGCGCCTGGCTCTATCACTTGTGCAAGGACGTTCTTATAGGTGATATCGTCAGTAGAGGCCGCAAGCCCCTCACCTGCCATTGCTTTCACAAAAGCATCGTCGCGATACGCCACGCGCAGGCCATTGAAGTGCGGTCCATCATCTGTGCGCTGCCATGCGTTCACACTGAAATCTGCCGCGGCATTGAAGCGTATGTTATCGAACAGCGTATCAATTTCTTTGTGGTTCCAGCCAAGCCCACCTGTGGCGCGCGAGCTAAGCATATGCTCTACCGCACGTCCCAGATAACATTGCTGCACGCAACCAACGCTGTAAGAAAACAGAACCAAGGACTGCATTTGCTCTGCGGCACCCGCTACCAATTTGGCTCGTTCCACGGGGTCCTTTACTTCTGAAAGGTCAGGCAGTTGCGGTCTGAACACTTCATCCGCCACATATTTGGCATACATGGAATAAGGCTTTTCAGCAGGGCCGAGCGACGGCTTCAAGTAGTTCACGAATTCTTTTTCATTTGTTTTAATATCCGGATAACCGGACAGAAAAAAACGCACACGCGCACCACCCATGATGTCTGAGCTTCTGTCGCTGTAATACTCGCCTGCCTCTAAGTCGCGCTCCGGCATTTCTTTTTCCGCCATCCGCACAATGTTGTTCTGCACCATGGCGCCACCCAAAAGCTGTTCGGGAATCTCCATCGAAAGATTCACGCCTTCAATGGCATCGCCCCCCACATACATGCCTGGTAACACCACAACTGCAATCGTTTTATCCCCTGACTTGGGCAGGGGTGGAAAAGCAATGTGCGCATTCATATTGATGCTGCCTCTGCGCTCACCATTTTCATCGGTGAAGACCTGACGCTCCCAAAAACCACTACACGACGGAATAGGTTTTATGTGTTTCGACAGAATGACATCCACCGGATTGTAATCTAACGTGCGCTGATTGATGTCTTCTGCTGCATCTTGCAGCGCTTCCGGATTAATATTCGAAACCGTGATACGGTCGCCCTCATGATGCACCGTAGCAGCGGACAGGCCCGTAGCACCACGGGTCTCCTGCATTTTGTCGGTGAAATATTCGATGGCCCATTCGTCGGCCAAGCCGTGCAACTCTATCATGAATAGCAGTCGGCGATTCGGCATCCGGCGGCACAGGTGCCCAACCGCTTTGGTGGAACAAATCCACTGCAATCGCTTCTAATGTTTTAAATGTTGCGTTATCTGCCACCGATTTACCCTTGCCTACGGTAGCAATAATGGTAACAAAAAGCGGTTAAGAAACCATTAAATTGATAAATAGTTATTATTTATCAATGCATTAGACAAATGATTCGCGCTCGTTTTTTTCGTTCGCGCTCTGCGCCATAGCCGCATTATGCCAATCGATCACACTGCCTTTGTTACCCTTCTTGTTCATCAGGTTCCATGTGCAGGTTACTTTTCTGCCGTTTTTGCTGAACTCAATGTTGTTGTTAAATCCTTTAAGCGCCATGTAGATGCCGCGCCCAGTGATGTCATGCGCACGCTCCTCATCGAGGTAGGAATATTCTCGCCAATCGAAACCAGCGCCCTGATCTTCGATAGTAACAACCAGCTGGTTGTTTGTTTTTTCAAGTGAGAGCGTTGCAAATTTATCTTTATACTCCGGCATAACCAGACGTCGTTCGATTTCGGCCATAAGCTTGTTTTCTTTAGAAAGTGCTGCCTTTTTAAGGTAACCGATATCAAGATTTCCGTGCTCAATGGCATTGGTCGCCAGTTCGTAAATACCTTGAAGAATATTTCTCGAGTCTGGGCAAAAAGACGCTGCGGAAATCGCCACGTTACGCGCTTCCACCAACGTGCGGAATGTAAAATCACACCGCGCGATTTTCTGGATACCGCGCTTGATAGGATGATCCATTTTCTTTAGCTGCTCGCAGAATATCATCACCTCGCGGTCATTCAGCGCCGCATTAATAATGGCAAGTAATTTGGAACCTGTGTACGGCTTCTTCAAGTAATAATACACACCCGCCTTCACGCCCTCATCTACCTGCTTTGCAGAAGACGCTGCCGTTTGCATGATGACTGGTATGTAGCTATATTCTGAGTCCTGTTTGATGCGCTCAAGAAACGCCATGCCGTCCATCACCGGCATCATCCTATCAAGCAATATGAGATCGAGATCGCTATACCGCGAAAGCATCATGAGCGCTTCTACACCGTTATGTGCAACCGAAGCCCGATAGTTTGTTTTTTTAAGGTGATTAAGGATGATGTCTATATTGGAAATTTCATCGTCAACGATGAGAATATGGTGATTGTTTTTCACGGATACTCCTTAACATGCGGTTAAGGGGAGATGGATACATCCTAACAGAGTGGCATTAAAAAGACGTTAATGAAGCGAAAATAGAAAAAATCTATTGTTTTTCAGCTTCTTATGGCTATTTTACGAGGGTATTTTCTCTGCCTCTGGCAATTACCCCTTATATCCATACACAGCGCGCGATATGTATTAAATATTCCGTGACAAACCAGCCAAGGTTTGTTAACTACTTCCCTCCTATTGGCGGCAATTGCCGCTTGTGGCTGGGTAGCTCAGTGGTAGAGCAGGGGAATCATAATCCCTTGGTCGGGGGTTCAAATCCCTCTCCAGCCACCATATTTTCTGTTTTTATACCACAAATGGGACACTGGCGGGACACTTATAGATAACTAAAACCCATCACCATAATTCCGGAATAGCATTGAGCGGCATAGTGGAGAGTTACTTGAAGCTCGTTAAC
Organism: Rickettsiales bacterium; assembly: GCA_044356525.1. GTDB lineage: Bacteria > Pseudomonadota > Alphaproteobacteria > Rickettsiales > RGZB01 > CAYXPR01. The sequence continues at coordinate 166,489 of JBIKVZ010000002.1, read as the reverse complement.
CCCCTCTTTTCATCGAACGACACAATTCCAACGCTAGATGCAATAAGAGGCGCAGCTGCTTTAGTCGTACTGGCCGCACACACAAACCTTATACCAACAGAATTAGGTAGCTATGGGGTTATTGCCTTCTTCTGCTTAAGCGGCTTTCTACTTACATCAACATTTCTTAATGGCGAAATGTTGAGTGTTATGAAAATAGCGGCATATTTTAACAAGCGCTTGTGGCGCATCCTGCCAATGTATTTTTTCTATATTTTCTTAGCTTCTTTTTTCTATGGAGGCACAGAGTGGTTTATTAATCACGCGCTATTTATAAAGTCAGATGGTCATTTGTGGACCATTAAGCAAGAGCTATGTTTTTACATGTTACTTCCTTTGGTAATTCTCTTTATATATCCCCTGAGAGGAAGCCCTGCGCTTAGTGGTTTAGTCCTTGTTTTTTTAGCCTACATCACAGGAATTTTTCCCACCGAAAAATTTCTTAGCTCCACAGACATGTACGGAGAGCGAATAAAGCTTTATATAAGTCCCTTTATTTGCGGCATGGCAACTTCATATTTTTATAAAGCCTACACCCCTTTAAAATTGAAATATTTATCTCAGAATCACTTAGCAGTTATTAGCATCATTTTGACGACAAGTTTATTTGCCCTATTTGCGCTAAACAGGAAAGCTGTGTGGCATCATAGTGGCTTTGAAGCAGGGCTAATCTTCTGCCCCGTTATGCTGTCGCTCCTTATGATATCAAATTCCACTTTTCTGACACTTCTAACGCCGATAAGAGCCATAGGTAAAGTGAGTTACAGCTTTTATTTGCTCCACTGGATATTGAAAGATATTTTTGCGCCATTAAGCACGGTCGCTTATATTCACTTTGTATCAACGCTAATTGTCACTTACCTGCTTTCCGCCCTTACTTGTAAACTTATTGAATCCCCTTCCAGGGTAGCTGGCACAAAGCTAATGAGCGAACTTGAGTTCTTGGCAGCCTCTTGGGGTAAGTTTATTCCACCAAACCTTACAACAAATATCCAGTTAATGCCCCAAAAGTGGCCCATAAAGGCGCTTAAAGTTATTAAATTTCTTAAATAACAATTATTTGATTTATAAAAACAGGGGATTATCTATCCCCTGTTGCCATTTATTGCCTTCCATTATAGCTTCCATGCGTTATATGGGGTTATTGAATGGCAACGATAGAAAAACGCATTAATGGCTCTACAACCAGCTTCCGAGTGAAAGTTCGGCTGAAGGGCTATCCCACACAGACGGCAACCTTTGAGCGACTTACGGATGCCCGTAAATGGGTACAGCATTCCGAAGCCGCCATGAGAGAGGGGCGGCACTTCAAAACATCTGAGGCAAAGAAGCATACACTTGGCGAGTTGATAGACCGCTATGTCAAAGATGTTCTACCAACTAAGCCCAAAAGCGAAAAAAAACAGAAAGCACAGCTTGGTTGGTGGAAAGCGCAAATAGGAGCTTTCCTTTTGGCGGATATTACCCCCGCACTAATCAGCGAACACAGAGATAAACTATTAAATGAAATCACCCGCTATGGAGAAAAGCGTAACCCCGCCACTGTGGTACGCTACATGGCAGCTTTATCGCATGCATTAAGCGTTGCTGCTAATGAATGGGGGTGGCTTGAAGATTCCCCTATGCGAAAAGTTCGCAAGCCCAAAGAGTCCAGAGGTCGAGTTCGATTCCTTTCCGACACAGAAAGAAAAGCCCTCCTTATAGCGTCCAAAAATTCTTCCAACAAAATGCTCTACACTATTGTGGTACTGGCGCTCAGTACAGGCATGAGGCAGGGTGAAATAATGAATTTGCGCTGGAGGGACTTGGACCTAGAAAAAGGTACCATAACCCTACATGAAACAAAAAATGGAGAACGCCGCAAAGTACCACTTACGGGTCATGCGCTAGAGTGCATTAGAAAAATAGACGAAGTTAAGCACGTTGAGAGTGCATTGCTTTTTGGAAGCCATATTAATAGGAAGGCCAACCGCCCCCTCACCTTTAGAAAGCCATGGCTAAGGGCGCTTGAGGAAGCGCAGATAGAAGATTTCCGTTTCAACGACCTCCGCCACTCCACCGCAAGTTATCTTGCTATGAATGGTGCAACGCTGGCAGAGATTGCCGAAGTGCTCGGCCACAAAACACTGCAAATGGTGAAACGTTACGCCCACCTATCTGATGCCCACACTTCCAAGGTAGTTGAGAAAATGAACAACAGGATTTTTGGCTTATGATAATTGATTGGAAAGAGGAAGTTAATTATACAAAAAATAGCCTGGATAGGGCGGTTAGCATTTTTATTTTGGGGGTACCTACTCCCAAAGACGCCCCCCCAGAGAGAGCGGTCATTCTTGAAAATCCTTTATGGAATGACTTTGAAGATTACAGAGAGACGGTTGAGTTAGCAAAACGATTTTTTTGCCAAGTAAGAAACTTTAAATTTAATGACTTCTCCGTCAAGCACTTTATTGAAATAGCGATAGATGCGGCAATACCCCTTGATTCTGGCTTAACGAAATATTTGCGGGAGAATAATAAATACCAAGATTATAAAGATAATAGCTGGATAGATAGAGACTATAGGCACTGGTCAATTAAAGAGGTTTGGACAGCGCATGAGTGTGCCAGCCTTTTTGCAAGATTGAACCCCATTCTTTCGGACGGATACTTAGACAAAATAGAAACAAGCTGGTATTTAGACTCGGTTAGCTATCGGTATAGGCGTTATCTTGAATACATATATGACGCTATAGACAGCGGCTCCCTGAAAACAATAAAAAAAACTTCAGGAGCTGATAATGGCCATCCTATTATAGTCAAAGTGCGCAGTGCAGATTTTATAACTTGGGCAGAAAAAAAGGGGCTTACCCCCCCTCCTTTATTAATGAGGCTAGTTACGGGAAGAAATAACGTTGGGGTGAACAGAGACTCCTCAGAACAATTTAGCACAGTATTTATAGACCTTATGAAGAAGGCGATAAGTGTTAATAAAATCAGTGATGACAGCTATCCTAGTGCCAAAGATACGCAAGAATGGTTTAAGAAAAATTGGCCAGAAGGCATTACTTATTCTCATAATAAAGCAAAGATGATGGCAACTTTTGTAAGACCAATTACTGCTGGGAAGGGCGGTTTTAATACGAAATTAAAAAGAATGGATTAAAGCTACGAACCATTCATACCTTCCCGTTCGTATCTTAGCCTCTTTTCCTATTTCATTAAGTGCCATTTACTCCTTATGCGTTGGCAATGATGCCAGCGAATAAACCGTAAGGAGTAATAAATGGATACTAACAACTCTTTCACTACTTATCTCACCGTGCGCCAGTTCTCGGAAAAGCACCCTGCTTTCACGCAAGGTGTTCTTCGTTACATCATATTTAATGAAAAGACGAACGGCTTTGACCGCTGCATAAAGCGGCTGGGCAGGAAAATCCTTTTGGAGGAGGCTGCGGTGTTCAAATGGCTTAATGAGCAAAACCAGCAACAAAGCACAGAAATTCAATCATGAGTTTTCTGACACTAATAAAAAAACCCGTAGCTGAAAGTTTCGACGCGACCAGCTACGGGCTTACTCACACAATCCAATTAAAAAAAGATGAGGTTTCTCATGGTAGATAGTTTTCCGCCCACAGGCAACAAAATCAAGGTGCGATTCAGGGTTTACGAAGCGCTGGGGTTTAAGGAGTATGAAGTAAGGGGGCAGTTGGCGCGCACTATCTGCTGGCTGTCATTCAGAGGCGCGCACGGCGTTACGGCGCTGGAGATGAGCAGTTGGGCGCTAAGGCTCGCTGATTATGTGCATACCCTGCGGCATGACTATAGCGTGTCCATACACACGCTTCTGGAGGCGCATGATGGCGGGAGGCACGCGCGATATGTGCTTTTGGGTCATGTGGAGATTATTTCCATACAGCCTCTTTAATTCACACATAAACGGCGATTCTAGTTTGGGGAGGGGTACACAGCCCCTCCCCACCCTACACGCACTCACGGAGCGCCTAATGGCAAAGAAAGCAGACTTCTCGCTCAAGAAGGTTGGCATCATGAAGGAGGATAGACCCTATATTGTCCTCCCCATGCGTTTGCTGAGTTCTGTAGCGTGGCAAAAACAGTCCATAAATTGTAGAAAACTATTAGACTTCCTTATGCTAAAGCACCTGCAACACGGTGGGCAGGAGAATGGAAAACTTGTAGCCACTTACAATGATTTAGAGGCGTTTGGCATAGGCAGGCAATACATCCACAAAGCCATTAGCGAGGCTGAGGAACGGGGGCTGATATTTGTGGAGCGTGGGGGTAGGAAAGGTTTCGTAAATCACTATAGCGTTTTTACCATTACCTTTCTTCCAACATGTTGCGTGAATGAATTTGGACATAAGTATTTTCAGCAACCCACGCATGATTGGCGATACTATAAACCTGAAAAAGCCTAATACGCGGAAAGAATTTTTAGACACATACGCGCGTACGCGCGCGTGCGCGTAGTTGGCTACATAGGATTCAAAAACACCATAACGAATGTAAACTTCCACAGTGCATTTTTGTGCACTCACTCAGGCCTTTTCAGTAAACCTCGACAAGCCACAACAGACGGGATAGGTTTACGAATGTGAACTCCTTTATATATCTAGGGTGCCGCAATGAGATTTAGGCGAACAATTAGAATTCTGGCACTACTAATTTTGACCCTTTCTCCCCTAGCCTTGCGTGCAAGCGAGGCGTCCGAACACGAACTCAAGGCTGGGTATTGTTTTGGAACAATGAAGCCAGTTCAGCAGCTACTTACTCAAGCATGTAATGGCAATGCAGTTACTGAAAAAATACTCCGCGAGTGTAATCAATTTAAAGACCGTTTTGAGAGGCTGAATAGCTATGTTTTGTCAAAAGGCATCTCAAAGAGCGGTTCGACAGAAGAATTGCTGCCGCTTATAACGGCGATAAAGCAAGGAGAGGAAGATTTTCATAAATGCTCTTTTGAAAACCCGAACATCACATCAGAAAAAGCATTGGCATGCGCCGATAGGTGCAACGGGGGGCAAAACGAAGAATATGTACTGTGCACGGAGACGTGTTTGGATACAAAATATACACCATCCTGCCGAGCCATAAGAGAGGCAAAGTGTGATAAATTTACTCCGTATTAGTACACCACTTAGACGTTGGTAATAAAAAGAATAGGAGCGCGTATGCCCACAAAGCGGCTAGCTTATTTTAAGAAGTGCACCAAGCCCACTACAAAGTGGGGTCGTGCGCTCTTAGTGGTATTTATATTTTCTTTCATCTCCTTTTTAGCGATAGGTGTGAAAGAAAGTTTAGAAATACCGCACCCTCAGAATTTTATGCCTCAATTTCATGTTGTAGAGGATTTGTTTAGCGACGGAGAATTTGGGATATGGGGCGGCTATGGTGAAGACAATTGCATTGGACAGGCCTACCTTAAAAAGATAGATGGCAAAAAGTTACCTGACATTATTGCAAAAGAGTACAGAGGTATTGCGCTCTGCAATAAGCCTGGGGTTGGAAAGAAAGATTTCCTAACACTCTACGAAGGGGAGTTTAAGACCAAGGTTAATGAACTTTATCTCTATTACTATATGGAGTGGATAAAAAATGTTCTCGCAGCAATTATTGGCTGGGTTTTTATGTGGATTTTTATTTTGCTCTCGGTATTCACTGCAAAGTGGGTCTTGAGGGGAAAGTAAAAATACACCCAGATAAGCCCATGACCCTGGCTATATGCGCGCGTATTCAAGGGACACTAGAGGGTAAATAATGAGCGCAAATGGTAATAGGTGGCAATCAAGTTAAAAGGGGGGGTGGAATGAAAAATCCAATCAGCAATTGGGTTACACAGGGACTATACTTCATAGGGCTGATACTTATCCTTGCCGCAATGAAAGATGATAATCCCACGCTGCAATTATGGGAATTTTTGGCAGGAATTGTCTTTATTTTAGGCGGCTACATAGTAAAAAGACGCACCAAGAAGACTGCTAAAGATTAACTTATTTTGTGGCTGGGCCTATGAAATATATTTGGTTGTTTGTTCTGTTGATTGCCGTTAATGCCGCCCCTGCCTTCGGAGCAGAGGTAAGCTATGAGGTTGCCTTCTCTCCCAATGGTGGCGGCACGGAGCTTATCGTACAGGCCATTTCAGGGGCAAAGGTCAACATAAGGGTGGCGGCCTATTCCTTCACCTCTGAGCCCATAGCAAAGGCCTTGGTAGAAGCACACAAAAAAGGGGTGGATGTTAAAGTCGTTCTGGATAAAAGCCAAAGAACGGCGAAATACACATCTGCAACCTTCCTAGCGAACATGGGCGTGCCCACTCGAATCAACGATAAGTATGCCATCATGCACAACAAATACATGGTGATTGACGGCAAGGATGTGCAGCAGGGAAGCTTTAACTATTCAAAGGCTGCTGAAAAGAAGAACGCAGAGAACGTGCTTGTCATCAAAGACAACCAAGAGCTCGCCAAGAAGTACCTAGATAATTGGAATAAGCTCTGGGATGAGGCTGAGGCGTATAAGCCGAAGTATTAGGCCTTAGCACCCACAGCTGGGACTGAGACTGCCATCACAGCAGACAACTCGGCCACCTGAGCAGCCGCATTGACCACCATGCCATGAGCAACAACCCCGCCCTGCGATAAGGGGGCGCAGCTAAAGCCTCTTGAATGTCCACTTGAGCAAGGAGAAAACAATGCCTGAATATAACTCCCTTAATGAGACTTTAAAAAAGCAGTATGAAGATGCGCTGCTACATGGCCTCTATCGCGATAGCCGAACAGCAGACGCAGCCTGGAAAGCTATCAACCTGTTTGAGCGCTTCACTGACAGAAAAGACTTCATTGCATTTGATACAGAACAGGCCAAAAACTTTAAGCGTTGGATAATCAGGCAAACAAATAGCAAAGACGAGCCACTAAGCCTTTCAACAGTCCGCTCTACGCTGAAGTATCTGCGTGATTTTTTTGAATGGCTTGCCAAGCATCCAAAGTATATTGGCAAGGTTGATGGAAGGGCGGCGGTGTTCCTGCATCTTTCTAGGAATGATGACCGTGCGGGGCGAGCAACGCGAGAATTGCCCGTACCTACCCTGGAAGAGGTGCATAAAGTGCTAAAAACCATTCCATATAACACAGACATAGAAAAGCGAGACCGCGCTATTATAGCGTTCATGGCTCTAACGGCGGTGCGTGATGCCGCGCTTATTAGTCTCAAAGTAAAGGATGTAGACAAAGGGAAGCGTGAAATCTGGCAAAACCCACGCCATGTTAAAACCAAAAATCGCAAAAGTATTCCTACTACTTTTATGCCGTTTGACCCCTTGTGGGAAGAAATCACACAAGAATGGTTAGACTATATAAGTCAACTTGGCTTTCAGCCAGACGACCCCCTTTTTCCCAAGACGCTTGTTGTATGCAACCCAATCACATTGCAATTCGAGGTAATGGGCCTTTCCCGCGAACATTGGGCAGATGCATCTGCAGTGCGGGGTATTTTCAAAACTGCTTTTGCAGCTGCGGGACTGCCTTATTACAACCCGCATTCTTTCCGCAAGATGCTGGCAGTATGGGCGTTAGAACATTGCACTCAATTTCAGTTTAAGGCATTTAGCCAGAACATTGGTCATAATCATGTTATTACAACCTATAATTCCTACGGTAACCTGAACGAACACAAAAGACATAGCGTTATTGGCACAATTGGCAAATGTGACACAGATTTAAGTCATGTACCAGATGATGCGTTCATGGCAGAGATGCAACGACGAATAGGACGTTAAAATAAAGATAAAAATTACTTGGGTCAAAAAGGCACCTTTCTTCAAAATGATATAAAAGGCATGCCGCAAACTACAGTTATAGGTTGTGTTTAAGTAATTCTTGATAACCCACAGCAGAGTAGGTAGGTTTGCAGATAGTTGTCCTTTCTATATCTAGACGGACTGCTTTATTAGTCAAAAAATAGGAAGGAAAAACAAGTGAAAAAAACAGCTGCATTTTTGGCCATTGTTGCAACCGCCGCTTGCGCGAAGTCCACATCAGAAATACCGGCCACATATGTTTCTCCGGTTCAGTACAGCGATTACTCCTGCAAGCAGATTAAAAATGAAATGACAACGCTCTCCCGCCGCGTCTCTGACCTCGGGGGGCACGTTGATAAAACAGCAAGTGATGACAAAATACAGACCGGTGTAGGTATAGTGCTTTTCTGGCCAGCGTTATTTTTCCTTGATGGCAACTCACCACAGGCTGTCGAATATGGCCGATTGAAGGGTGAATTTGAAGCACTTGAGTCTGCCGCAAATCAAAAAAATTGCGGATTTAAATTTGAGAAGCCAGAAAAAAAGGTAGAAAAAGTAGAAGAGAAAAAGCCAAGGGATTTTTCTAAACCAGCCAAAAACTAATGGGACAAGTCCTGAGTTTTTTAAAGCAATGGCGCTAGGTTTATAGTGCATTGGAGGGAAATATGGCTACACCTTTGGGTAATGTTGTCGGAAACTCCGCCAATCCACTCATTAATGGGTTGATTCAGGGGTCCAAGTGGTCCTCGACAAATCTGACCTATTCTTTCTGGAATAGTGAATATGGCTATTGGAGCGCAAGCGATAAGGCGCTGGTGGGTCTGGCTTTTCAGCAATGGTCAAATGTGGCTAATATTCGTTTTCAGGAAGTCTCTCCTGCGGGGATAGACGTTAATAACTCTAGCGATATTTCTATGGAGTTTACGGGAAACCTATTAAACGCAATTAATGGGTATGAAAATAGCCCACAAATTCTTGCAGAGGCGGTATTTCCTGACCCTGCATATGTTAATAAGTTCTTAGCTAGTTTGGGTATTCCCGCTTCTTACTGGCCCACTGCTGCGGGAGACATAATGATTGAAAACTACCATACAGGCTTTCAGTACCCAAATCCTGGACAACTTGGTTTTTTTGCAATTCTGCATGAAATCGGTCATTCACTCGGACTTAAGCACCCGCATGATGATGGTGAAAATTCCCGTCCTGATTTCGACCAACTCGAGCTAGCTAATCTCAACAACCAGGTTTTTACGGTTATGAGTTATAAGCCCGTGTATGGCGCAACCATAGATGCCGGGAATCCTGCGACACCAATGCCCCTAGATATACTGGCCATCCAGCATATTTATGGGGCCAATATGTCCACACGTGCAGGCAATGATATTTACCACCTATCTGACGATAGAATTACGGAGACTATTTGGGATGCCGGAGGTAGCGATACTTTTGATAGCTCCGGGGTCACGAGTAGTGTGCTTATTGACCTTACCCCAGGGTCGTTGAGTCTCGTTGGCAATACTCTTGGCGCAATAGCTTACAATACAATAATTGAGAATGTGATTGGAAGTATTGGTGGTGATTTTATCATCGGCAATGAGGCGAATAATGTGCTGTCTGGTGAAGTCGGTAACGATATTATTTCAGGATACAATGGCAGTGACCTGATTACGGGCGGCCTCGGAAATGATGATTTAAATGGAAACCTGGGAATAGATACAGTTAACGGCGGGGATGGAAATGACATCCTTAGGGGCGGAAAAGATGTCGATACAGTGCTCGGTGGGTTAGGAGATGATTGGCTTAATGGGAATCTCGGCAATGACACTGTAGCAGGAGAGCTTGGTAATGATACTGTTAGAGGTGGCCTAGATAACGATACGCTGAATGCTGGTGATGGGAATGATTATCTCTTGGGAGATAAGGGTAACGACATTCTCCTCGGCGGCTCAGGAGCAGATGTTTTTGGTTTCCGTTTAGAAAGTGGTGCTGACGTAATACAGGATTTTAGTACTGGGGTTGATAAAATCAAAATTGACCCACTCGTGATAGTCTCGGCTCTGAGCGCGATAGGTGCTGTGACATATGCTTCCGGTAATGCCCTAATAGACTTGGGGAGTGGTAATAACATAACCCTTATCGGCGTTGCCTCAGGCCTGTCTGTAGGGGATTTTTTAATCAGCTCTGATTTTTAATTAATAGGGAATGTGAGGGCGGAAACTGGGAGTGGAATGCCGGAATGGACTACAAAGTCTTCTGTGCTTTCCTGTGGAAGTTATATGAACTCTCTCGCGTTACCTCTTGTGCCAACACAAGGTATTTATAGAAATATAACCTATAAAAATCAATATTTTAGAATTCATATATAAACTATTGCATTAGTAATATAGACGCAGGCCAGCCGTCAGGTACGTAGGTAAGTAAGAGCCATGAAATATATTCGACTCATAATTCTGTTGATTGCTGTTAGCACCCCCCCCTGTTTTCGGGGCAGAGGCAAGCTATGAGGTTGCTTTCTCCCCCAATGGAGGAGGCACAGGGCTTATCGTACAGACCATTTCTGGGGCAAGGGTAAGCATTAGGGTGGCGGCCTACTCTTTCACCTCTGAGCCCATATCCATACACAGCCAGAGCATTTGCGTGTAGATTTATGGTGCGCGTGTGGTGCACTTAAGGGTAAAGAACAGCACCTCTTGGCAGCGTGAATGGCAAACCAATTCGATCAATAGCATACTGATTTATATGAAATATTATTCTTCAGAGAATTTAGTCGTACTATAAAAATGTAATCGCAATTCCTTGGTGTGGGTTCAAATACCTTCCGAGCCACCAGCTTTAGCATTTTCAACCCACCAGTGTCCTACTGGTGGGACAGCAGATAAGTCTTTTTCTCATTTCCAAAAAGTACTATGTCTATTGAAGTGGCCTTCAATAAAATACTCCCAGAAGTGCAATTGATCACAAAAGTTGACTTATATGTCATCAGTAGATAAGCTGGTAGAAGAGTCTAAACTTATCCCCTTTTTAGAAGGCATGGTTCCCTGCGAGAGGGAGGTGCGGCGTTTGCTGTTAACCAAAAGACTATATGACGAGATTGTAGCATTACCAGAGAGCAAGAAAGATAGAGGCCATAAACTGAAGATACAAGCACATCTCAAGCGCTTTGTTGTTGGAGAAGAGATAGACAACCAAGTCTACATGAAATGTTTGGATAAAAAGGAAGATAGAGTTTGGGCAATAAGGATTCTAAATGAACCGCAGTACAGAATTTTTGGGGCCTTTTTGGAACTAGATTGCTTTATAGCATTTCACAGCACTAAAAGAGCCCAGCTGCGTAAACAAGGCTTTGCTACAGATGTTAAAAGAACAATTAGAGAATGGAATGCCCTAAGATTAGGGAAAGAACGATTCCATGCAAAACACTTTACAAGTTATGTCTCAAATGGAAGGGATAGGCTGCCATGAAAAATAAAAAAACACTGCCACTTGATAAGTCACTACTTGAAAGAGAGTGTTATGCAAGCATTGGCAATGCTTTTAATTCTATGCTCCAAGTTTATGACAAAAGAGCTCTCGAAGAAAAGCTTAACCAAGACAAGCTGGCAGCCTTGTTAGACGTCAATAAAAGTTTGATTTCCAGAAGACTCAAGGGTTCTGAAAACATCACATTTAGAATTCTTAGCTTTATGGCAACAGCTATGAATTGCAAACTCAAGGTCATTTTTCAGCCTTATGAAGACATTCGGCCTCCGAATTATCAATTTGGAGATTTGAAATTCGACCAAGAGCCTACTAAAACTACCTATCATTCTAGAGCAAAAGTGCAAAATTTTAATATCGCACCGGCAGGGACTCACTAAAGTGTCAAAAAAAATAGACATTAAATCAGTCGTGGTTTGCGATATCATTCGCAAGGAGGCTGGTAACAAATCTATCCTTATTGGGGTATATGGGGGAGAGTTAGTATTTAATAAACTACCTATAACAATGACATCTATTGCAATTTGGCTATTAATCAAACCAAGTAAACTTTCTTACAAAAAAATCCGCCTAGAAATAGTCGGGCCAGACAAGAAGGCCTTGGTTGGGGGCGAAGGCTCAGTTAGCTTCGGCACCACAAGTGAGTATGTTGGCCTAGATTTGCCTCCATTTAGTAATATTAAGTTTCAGAAAGCCGGTGAGCACAAAGTAAAGCTTACTTTAGATGAGGACTCTAAATATATAACAAGCTTTAGGGTAAAAGCTGACCCAAGTGTCCCAGAAATGCCCTATTAATCAATATTTAATATATCTCGGTAGTGCCTCAGTTTGATTTCTTGGCCTTTAGCCAAAAATTCTTTTTTAGCTCAATGGGCTTTTGGTTCATCGTCGTATTCGCTCGGAAGAGCGTATCTTTTTCCATTGAAGCCAACTTCTACCATCCAAGGACATCTACCTACAGCCGACCATTCCTGGGGGGTACTAATAGAACAAATCTCATGGGACACTGGTGGGACAGTTGAGGACAAATAATGGCAGTTTTTGACAACACGCCATAAAAAGCCACTTCCTCTAGTTAACTGATTTCCTTGCTGTATTCTATTGTGGTTAGTTTAGTAACACTTTAAAAAAGGGAATCATAATCCCTTGGTCGGGGGTTCAAATCCCTCTCCAGCCACCACTTATCCTAAGAATAAGGTAAGCATTGTTTTTGGGGGGTAAGCGGATTTGCCTCAGCTTCCTCAGCCGTCATGACAAATGCCATTACAAGAAGTAACAATACAATCGCAACTCTCATATATACCCCCTCAAAAACGTCACAGGCTATTCGTCTGTGATGGAGAAGATTGTATCAAATTTTAGTAAAAACCTCAATCTGCCCCCGAGCCACCTGAAACCACTGATGCAAAGAAGACAACCACTTAAATTCTTTAGTGAATTTTCCTCTGAGTGGCATAATTTTACGTTTGCCAACTGTGCTTTTGTAGTACAAATTTCGTACATCTTTACGTTTTATTAACCGCTTTTTATCAAAACCACCTGTGAGGCAGCCATCATGTTCCGCAAAGTTTTCACCCTCTCCCTACTCTCTTATGTTGCGTTTATTTCCAGCGCACACGCTGCCGAGCCAACCGTTTCTGTTGGCGGCATTATGAACGTGGAGGCCGGTTATGGTGACAATGATGATGCATACACTGCCCCCGGCAGCACCTTCACGCGGGATGTAAAATTTGCCAACGACACAGAAGTGCACATTCAGGCACAGGGCCAAGCCGATAACGGCATTAAATATGGTGCGATGGTGGAACTGGAAGCCGACGTAACGGCCGATGCAAAGGGTGAGGGCTTGAATGCCGATAAAACTTACCTGTGGGCAGGAGGCAATTTCGGCCGCACAGAAGTGGGCAATAGCGAGCCTGTGCAAGCCATTATGGCTGTAAACGCAGCCTCTGTCGCCCGCAGCACTGGCGGCATTGATGGCAACGATGAATATTACCTCAATTATTTCAGCCCCACGGGCGGCGCATTCCTGATTCACCCCGACCTGCCGACAGCAGATGTAGGCGGCATTGTGGAAGATGCCACGAAGGTAAGCTAAATCACGCCAAAAACCAGCGGGTTTCAGGGCGGCCTGAGCTACACGCCGGATGAAGGCAATGGCGGCACAGCCGCAGGCTTTACCACTGACACGGATGGCGATTATGAAAACGTGATTGGCTGGGGCTTGACCTATGAAGCAGAAATGCAGGGTGTGGGCATTAACGTTGGCTTTGTGGGTGAATTTGGCGAAAACGAACTTGCCACCGTGGAAGACATGAATGCCTGGCAGCTTGGTGCATCATTAAGCTATGAAGGCTTCTCGATTGCTGGCTCTTTCGCCGACTGGAATGACAGCTACAAAACCGTAGGCACGACTTCCGGCGACCAGTATTTCTGGAACGTGGGTGTGGCTTACGAGCAGGGTGCATTCGGCGCCAGCCTTGGTTATATCAACAGCCGCAAAACCGAAGGCGCGGAAATCAACCAGTTCAGAAATACTGTGTTCAGTGTGGACTACGCCGTTGCTCCCGGCCTTGTGCCTTACGGCGAAATCAGCTTCTTTGAAGCCGATGCAGGTGGCACGAACGTGGACAATGAGGGTACGGTAGTGATTCTCGGTACATACTTGATTTTCTAAGATTTTTGTACCATAGTGGGACACTAAAAAAAGGAGCGCACGAACGCCTATGAAGATGACCCTGAAAATTTTTCTTACGTCCCTCATCTGCCAGCTTGCATTAATGGGCATTTCTGCATTCAGTTATTACCGCATGGAAACGCAGAATCCGCTCTTGAAAGAGTATGCGGTAACGTCTCATAACGTTGCAGAGAAAGACATTGAGCTGCTTAAGCACATCAAAACCATGAAAGAGAGCATGGTTCAGGTGCAGCAGTTTCTTCAGGATATTTCAGCAACGCGTGCGCTTGACGGCTTAAATGGCGGTTTTGATGAAGCAAAAATCCATGCTGATGCGTTCGGCGTTCATTTGACTGCAGCAAAGAAAATTGCGCAAGAGCGTGGTTACAAAGACATTGAGGCTATCCTGATTGAAACCGAAAAGGCATTCCCTCCTTTTTATGAAACCGGCAAACGTATGGCGCAAGCCTATATTGATTTTGGTCCCGAGGGCGGCAATAAAATGATGGCCGAGTTTGATGCCGTTGCCTCTAAAATGGGCGAAGAATCTGATAAAGTTGTTGAATTAGTTGAAAAAAATACTGACAAGCAAGTATCCACCATCGTGAGTGGCCTAGATACGCTTCAAGCACTCAACAAGAAAAACCAATCGTTCCTGATGGCGTCTTCCGCAATCACCATCGTGATAACACTGGCGATTGCATTGCTGCTTCAACGCAGCATTTCCGGCTCGTTCGTGGCGCTTTCAAAGGACCTGGATGATATTTCCTCCGGTGAATACGACAATGAAATGGCTTTGAGCGAAACGCGCAAAGATGAGTTCGGCGACATTAGCCGCACACTGGTGACGGTGAAGGAAACCATCGCCAAAGGCGTGGAGCTGGAAAAACAGCAGAAGAAGCAAAAAGAAGATTTAGAAAAACAGAAAAAAGTCGACATGGAAAACCTTGCCAAGCGCTTTGAACAAAAAGTGCAGGGCATTATCCAAACGGTGGCTTCTGCGGCAACAGAACTGTTCCATACGTCTGAGTCCATGACGCGCCTGATTCAGAGCGTGACACAGCGCGCCGGCAGTGTTTCACGCTCGTCAACCGATGCATCACGCAACATACAAACCGTGGCGGCGGCAACGGAAGAAATGTCTTCCTCAGTGAGTGAAATCGCCAAGCAGATTTCCAAATCCACCGGCGTGGTGGCAAATGCCGTTGCACAGGCCAATAAAGCCGAGGAAACCAGCAAGATGTTGGAGAGCGCAACGGCACGCATCGGCGAAATCGTAACGCTGATTCAGTCCATCGCAGGGCAGATTAACCTGCTGGCGCTGAATGCTACGATTGAATCCGCTCGCGCCGGTGAAGCTGGCAAAGGCTTTGCCGTGGTGGCACACGAGGTGAAGAACCTCGCGAACCAAACCACGGGCGCTACCGATGAAATTATCGGTAACGTGGCACAGATTCAGAATGTGTCGAAGCAAGTGATCGAAGCGTTTAGCGGCATCAAACTTGCCATTAATAATGTGAGTGAATATTCACTGGCGATTTCTGCTGCCGTGGAAGAACAAGCCGCCACCACCAATGAAATCTCATCGAACATGGGGCACACTTCTGCCGGTACGCAGCAGATTTCAACCGACATTAACGACGTAGACAAGGCCTCAAAAGAAGCCAGCGCTTCTGCCATTCAGGTGCTGGAAGCCACGAAGATGTTGTCGAAAGAAACAGAAGATTTGAGCGGTGCGGTGAAATCCTTCCTGCAGGAAATCCGCAACGGCTAGTTTTATTGGCTTAGCTGCCAATAAACCGCCATCGTGGTTATGCCAAAACATCGACCTGATTGCTCGCCACGCCGTCTTTTATCCTCTTTTCAATTTCCTCACGCATTTGTGCGAGAAGTTTCTGTTTTTCTTCAGGGCCCATAGCATCAAATTGTTCCTTACTGATGCCGCGTTGTGCAAGCCAGGCAGACTGCATACGCTCCGCTGGGGTTTGCTTCATGTAATCCATGAACTGTTTTTTGCCACTCACTGCGGCGGATTCACCTTCAGCGCCAGACTGCCCCGGCAAAATTTGCCGGTTTTGGTTTTTATTGCCCACCTGTGCTGCTGCGCCAAAGCTCGCTACTCTTGAAATATCCATGGTTTTCTCCGTTTTAGCTTTCTTTCATAAAAAAATGCTCACTAAAACATGCAATACTTATGCCAACTGGTGTTTGAGCCATAAGGCCTTGCGCAGAGAGTAAAACAATCTCTTGCAATTAATAATGATTATTAGTAAATATACTTCGCAACCCAAACGAGGTACCTATGAAACTTGCTAAGACTCTTGCCCTAACCACTATTCTTTCTACTGTTGCCATCGCCGCAAACGGCGCTGAAGCTAACGCAATTGGCACGGGTTACGTGCAAACAAATCTCGTTGCGAACAAAGATATTTATAAGCCCACCATTGAAGTGGATGACACGCTGATTAACGCATGGGGCATTGCCATCCGCCCTGCTGGCGCCGGTGGCCATTTTTGGGTAACAGGCAAGGATATCAGCTTTGAATATGTCGGCGATGTTTCAAATTCTAAAGATAAAAAACTGCGCACACTGCATGCCGATGAATTGAAATATGTGAAGCTGCCTGTGGGTGGCGATGAAAATTTCGCCACGGGTGTCGTGTTCAGCGATAGTAAAAAAGACTTCGTCATTACGCAGGAAGTTGAAGGTAAAAAGCCAGTCACCGCTCCATCGAAATTCCTGTTCGCCAGCGATGGTGGTATTATTTCGGCATGGACAGAGCGCAAAAATGATGATGGCAGCATGGACCGCGCACATGAGGCGGTCACTGTCATCGATCAATCAAAAGACGGAGCGCAATTCTTCGGCCTTGCGATTGATGCCGCTTACAGCCGCCTCTATGCCGCTGATTTCGGCGAAAAACCTGCTATTAAAGTGTTCAACGGCAAATTTAAACCCGCCAAAGTAACATTCGACATGCCGTTTGATGAAAATAAAAATGGCGCAGTCGATGTCGGTGAATATGCTCCGTTTAATATTCAGAGCCTCAAAACACCAGAAGGCAAACAGCATATTTTTGTGGCTTACGCGAAAACACAAGCCTGCCCTGCTGAAGAAGTAGAAAAGAAAACCTGTGAAAAAGGCGCGTTGTTCGTGGGCGAAGAAGATACGTCGCAACCCGGTTACGGTAAGCTTGCTGAGTTCACGGAAGAAGGCAAATTGGTGCAGGTGTGGAAAGATGGCGGCAAACTCAGCGCACCGTGGGGTCTCGTATACTCTCCGGCTGACTTCGGCCCGCTTTCAAACAAACTGCTGGTTTCAAATTTTGGCGATGGAACAATTGCCGCCTACGACACAAAGACCCACACTTTCGTGGATTATGTGCGCGACGAAAAAGGCAACGCCATTAAGATTGATAAAATCTGGGGTTTGCTGTTCGGCAATGGTGAAAGCCTCGGCGATAAAAACGCGCTCTATTTCGCGGCCGGCCCAGAAGATGAAACGGACGGCATTTTCGGCAGCATCCGCCCACCGAAAAAATAAGGTTTTGCTGACCTAATGGCCTGGAAGCCCACCGCCCTCACCGGGCGGGTTTCCGCTATTTCTGGCACGGTTACGAATGACTTTGGGCAATTCATCATGCGCCTTAAGTCCATCGGGATTGTCACCGACACGACGCTCACTCGCCGTATGTAGGTCAAAATCTGCACGCACCAGCGTGTTCGCACACCGAATCAGCGTTGGAAACTCTTCCGCGAGCAGCGGAAAGCTTTTCTCAAACGCACTGCCGTCCAGATTCAGTCCGTCTTTGAATATCTCCGTAGCGGTAGGGGTGAAGCCACGTAGCTCCTTATAAATATCTCCCGCAATTTGAGCAACATTTGGCCCTAGATTTAATGCATTGCACTGCGTTTTACCAAAGCCGGGGAAAACATCGCGCATAATGCCAGCAACATGCTGCAGCAATGATTGAGTAAACTCGTCTTTTACGACTTCGTTCCACTCTGCCACACGGTTCAGGTGATTAGTAATCCACTTCACATCACCCTGCCTTCCTTGCAGAACATCTTTTAAAAAGAACGGCGCCTCGAGACGCGCTGGGTCCTCGGGCAGATAGATGCTAGCACCCAGCGCGGAGAGGTTTAAAACCGTGAGCCCGGCAACAACTTGCTGGGTTTCTTTATCGGTTTTTAAACGCTCGCCGAGTGCAGCGCTGGCGTTATAAGTATCGAGCAGCCAAGCGGCAATGGCATCACCATTTTTTTCGCGGTTGGCTTCCGTTTGGCCATAGGATGTAAGAAGAGACAATGTCACTGATAGCATGCGGCGCAAATCCTGCGCAAATACCAGCGTGTTACCGTTCTTTAATTTGCCATCCAGATAATCTTTCCACCCCATTTCTGCATCGGGTGGTACAAGGCCAATGCACCGCATAAGGCCTAGCTGTGTTTTTGCCTCGAATGTTTCAGGCAGTCTTTCCCGCAGGAAAGTGAGGTGCGGTGCAGAAAAATATTTTTCCATCTGCGCGCGGGAATACACCTTGGTTGCGGTACCATCACCCGGCAAGCCGTAGGCTAGCCTGGATACTGGCTCTGGTTTAAACGCAATGCCAGCGCTGGCCAAAGCCTGATGTAAATAAGGAACGCCAACTTCATACGCTTTAATGTGGCGCATCTCGAGCTTATAGCGTTCTGCTTCTTCTTTCTGTCGCTCTATTTCTCGTGTAGCCCTATCCTGCGTAACATCAGAAGGCGATACCCACGGTTCTTTGAGTTCTTCTTCTTGCGTGTAAATTGAAAGACGCATGGTTTGCGGCACGCGCGTGTAAGGGTCATTATAAAAATGGTAGTCCGAAGGTCGGGGATAATGAAACTGGTGCAATGCCGCACCGCGCAATAGCACAAAGCCAGCCTTTAGCTCACCTGTTTCAATCTCATCATCGTGAAACGCTTTGAATGGATCCTTGCCCTGCTTGATAGCCGCCATGATTTCAGATTGTAAAATACCGCGCATGCGGCGGTCGATAATATGCTGCTCGCGTTCTTCGTTTGTTTGATGCCTTACCATCTATCGCTCTGCAATCTACTGTTTCTAAAAAATTATCGTTTCGCTGCTGGCCCATTTTCCGGCAGCGGTGCAATGCGGTCAATGTCTGCAGGATCCATACCACGCTCCTGAAGGCGTTGACGCAGGCGGGTTGCCGCATTTTCTGGTGCGAGGGAACTCATCCAGTCGTAGAATTGTTTTTCTTCTTTCATACGAGCACCTGTGACCTCTATGGCATCCGGCGTTAATTTATCGGTAGCCAGTGCTTCAACAATAGCCGTCAAATCGCGCTGCCCTTTGCCTTCTGCCTGATGAATAGAGCCGGTAATAGCGCGCTCGATAAACTGGCGAACCATTTGCGTGGCTGGGTGTCTCTGCAAAGTGTTCAAGCCATCATCCGGTCTGCGGCGGGTGATGCGTAAATACCCCTCAATTCCATGGCCGGTGGGATCATCGCGGTTTTGGTTTTTCACCGATAGCATGTTGGCAAGGCCTGGTTCATTAAACCCAGAGTCTTCAAGCAAGAATCCTTGCATTTTATTATCGATGCCCATGCCATACAGCACCACATTGCTACCAATTTTTGTTTGTTTGAGTGTGAGTGATGGGTCTGCCGACACTTGAGAATAAATATCTGTTCTAACGTGTGAGCGTTTGTCGTTATCGCCCACGTCGTGCACTTGAATAAAGTCGCCACCATCCATCGTTTTATCTACAACCTTGGCAACGGACCCTAAGTTCAGTGCGCCGACGCTATTAATTGCAACCTGAGCTTCTTCGGGGGCATAGCCTAAATCGTTCAATTTATCTTTAAGCGCATTGCGGAATTCCTGCACATACAATGTGCCATAACTGTAACCGATGATGCTGAGCATCGATAAATTATGCTCAAGTTGCTTGGCATCGGGGAAACGCTCAGGCATACCGCCCTCGCCCATCGTAGCAATGAGCGGCAATATACCCACATCAACAAAGTATTTGGCCTGCGCTGAGTAAAACTCTTTAGGGTTATCCTGATAAGCATAGATATTGGCGGTTTTGTGAGTGGCCGCGCCATTCGCATAAGTAACCGTAACGATATCAAAATCTTTCAGAGAATATTCCTGCGGGCTAACAAAGCGCCCAAGACGCGTCATCACACGGTCGATGTAGCCTTGTTGTTCTGACATCGCGTGCATGCCGCCAAAATAAATCAGCGTGGGTCGCCCTGGCGTGAGCGAGGGCACTTTTTCGGCAGAGCGCACGGCTGCATCAGCTGGCCCCTCGGCGGGATTTTCTTTTGCGCGCCAAAATGAATTTTCTGGCCCATTATTTTCCTGTTTGAAAATTGCAGCCGCGCGAATCGCCTCTGCATATAGCTTGGGGTTCGTTTTAAATTCTGTTTCTGGCACCACATCTGCAATGAAAGCACCCACAGTCTGCTGAAACTTGGTATATACGTCGGGGTGTTTTAGGAATTCTTTTTTTACAGCCTCAGAAGGGTCAAACACGAGTGCGGCAAGGTCGCGTGCCAATTGTGGTGAGAAAACAATTTGGCCGCACTCTGGATACGATGTATTGGTTGGGTCCTCGCGTGTTCGGTATGGCTTTTCTGCGTGCATTTTAAACGTCAGAAAGTAGCTAAGATTGTTAAGAATTTTGGCTTGCCCTGCATCAGGCACTTTATAAAGGCCTGCTTCTTCCGGCGCTAATGGCTCGCGCCGCATGTTACGAAGCATCACGTCGTAAAGCTGCATTACAAATGGCTTTGGCTGTTCTTCTGGCATAGCATCCCCTTTAAGCGATGCATTTTATTGTAGTGGCTGAGGGTTAACAAAGGGTAAATGCCTGAAACAAGGCAACAAAAAACCACCCATTACGGGATGGGTGGTTTTTCGGGCCGTTAGGCCACATTCAGACTAGCAACGGGGCTTCGGCTCTTCGCCGGCCACCGGGCCATCGAGACTTTGCAACACTGGACCCTCTTCCGGCATCGGCCCCAGAGGAATCTTCAGTGGCTCAATCTCAACTGCAGGCTTGTTCCGGGTATAGTGCCTCACAACGAGCACACCTTCCGGCACAAACACCATATGCTGGCCACCCTTGAGGGTTTCACGCACCATCTTTGACCCCTTCCCTGCCTTCCGAAAGGAAAGCTGGACGGTGTCAGCGACCGGAGCGTCGACGAGGAAAATACCGTTCCTCACCACCGACACACACACGCCCCCCTGAAACAGGGTGACGATGCCATCGGCTTCCTCGGTCAACTCCAGATCATCACCCGCCATCAGATACTTCTGCTGCGGATTCTTGACTGCGTAGACCCGGATTGTCGTATCCTTCCCGAGCATCAGCTCAGTTTGGATATCGTATCCTTTGTCCTTCTCCGTTGCGGGACGGATCTTGAACTCCCTGCCTTCCATGAAATCCGTCAGGGGGGGCAGGACGATCGCACCTTCCAGCCTCTCTCGACCATCCACTTGCGCGAACGCAGGGGTAGCCGAGGCGACACAGACACACATGCACAACACGAACTGGGCGAACTTGCACATTCCGCGAACTTTCTAGCTAGGAGGGTAGCATCCCGTACTACACCCTCTAACACAGGAAGGATTTGGTCACCAACAAAGGTAAACTCTCAAATCCAACCAACGAACAAGCCACTATTCTAACAGAACACCCCTTTAGCCCCAAAAATTAAATCAAATTTTAGGCATTTTTTTAAGATTTTTAACCAATCATTAACCATTAATGTTCTAGAATTATGGAATTAAGAAAGAGGACTTTCATGGCAAACGACGAGCTTCGGCAAGAACGTAGCGAATTGAGAGATGTTAAGCTTGCGCACTTCGAGCAATGTGAGCTGCGCATCGCCACGCAAAAAGCTGAAGTCAGTGAACTAGCCAAACTGATGAAGGGTAGTGTGACGGACATCTGGCAGGCCATGGAAGAAATACGCCACCTTGCAAAAGAAGATGGCATCCGCTTGACCAAACACAAAGAATTATTCGGTTACCGCGAGGGACACGATGAAGTGAAGCAAGCACATGTGCATGCCGTGGTGGGCGCACGTGAAGTGCTGATAGCCGCAAAATTCATTGAGCAGGTGGCAGACACAAAATTACTGGGGCCAGAATATCAGGCACGTGTAGACACTATTGTGAAAGAGGCAACAGAAGGCCTGCTTACGATCTATCAGGCGTTCGGTGATAAATCTGCTGACAAGCCTGTAAAAGCAAACGGCCACGGTGGAACAAAAAAAGAACCGGACACCACGGAGCGCGCAGCACGGTTCCGGCGCGATACAGACCGGCACATGCCACGTGGGGAAAGTAAAATGGGTGACCCAGACGCGTGGGAAGATTTTATGGAAAACGCACCGCAAACGCATCGCGTTGCAAAGGGTGGTAAATCACCCGATGGCGGTAATGGCGGCAAACGCCGGAGAGCGCCTGTTAGTGATGCCTACATGACGCCTGCCGAACGGCTTGAACAGGACATCGGCACGATAGACCGCATCATCGACCACTGCGTCGAGAAAACCTATAAAGTCAATTTTGAACGCTAGGCGTTATTGAACCAGCAAACCTTTTACAGCGCCATCCACCGCTTCTGCTGCGCCTTCAACAGCGCCTTCAACAGCACCTTCGGCTTGCTGCGCGGCATCACGCACCATACCACCATCAATCACTGGGAGAGAGGCAATCACTTTTGCCAACACTTCTGTCAATACAGCGCCCATTTCCGCAGGCTTAGACTCGCTACCGATATTCTTGATAATAATATCGGTCATTGGTAACTCGAGAGCCTGAACACCCTCTGTGCTTACAGGGGGCACTACTTTTAATTTTGGCTTAGTAATCTGAAGTACCGCTATGACCACATTCTTTTCCTTTGCTTCGGAATTCGATTCAGAAGACCCCAAGCTAAAAGAAGCATTCTTTTGCAGCGTGTATAGGTTGTTACCGTTAATACCCAGTTCAAAATTCAGAACAGGTTCTTCAATAAGTATCGCGTCTATTTTCATCGGGTTCGCACGTAATGCGCTAAACGAAGCGTTGATTTCTGCCGTACCAATTTCTATCGCCGTCGGGCTTTGGAAGCCTTCGGGGTTATAAACCTTAAGGCCACTAATAGTTACTTTGCCTTGCAGCGGTTGAATATTCACCGAACCCACTTCCACCTGCGTTAGCAGCACGCGGCTACCCACGGTTTGAATTGCGCTTTTAGCGATGTATCCCATGCCGAGATAACCCGCAACGCCGAGACCAACCAGCAGTACGACAACAACAAGTAATTTACGCATATGACTTCTCTCCGTGGTGAAATTTCACCGGCAGATTAGCTGAATCTGTTTATTTTCCAAGCGTTTTTATGAAAGAGTGGCGTTTTGGCTTTCAAAATGCTTCAATATTTTTGTTATGAGACACACCGCCGCGAATCAGAGTCGTTTGGGTTTTGCACACGCGTTGCGCGCATCACTGCGCGAAGGGTATAATGGCGGCACGTTCTACAAAGATTTGGTAGCAGCCACTGTTGTATCACTTGTGGCACTACCGCTTTCGATGGCCCTGGCAATTGCCGTTGGCCTGCCGCCGCAACATGGCATTTACACTGCGGTGATTGCGGGTATCGTGGCAGCACTGCTCGGCGGCAGCAAGTATCAGGTTTCAGGCCCCACCGCTGCATTCGTAGTGATATTGGTTCCTATCGTGCAGGAGTTTGGCCTGCGCGGCCTCATCATTGCAGAAATCATGGCGGGGGTGATGCTGATTGCGATGGCGCTTGCACGATTTGGCAAACTTGTTTCCTACGTGCCCTACCCCGTTACGACGGGATTCACCAGCGGCATCGCCGTAGTGATTGGCACGCTCGCGCTTAACGACATGCTCGGGCTGCATATTGAAAAGCTGGAAGGACATTACATCGACAAGGTGATTCAGATTACCAGCCGCCTGCCGCACATCGACATATATAATGCAGCTATCGGGATTGCTACGTTGCTGACACTCGCTTTTTGGAACCGCATCGCGCCGAAAATTCCCGCCGCAGTGGTCGCGATTAGCCTTGGCACAGCACTAGGGCTTTTCCTCAGCACGCAGGGGCATGACATCAGCACCATCGGCAGCCAGTTTTCATACACCACACACAGCGGCGATGTGGTGCAGGGTATTCCGCCGTATCCACCCCTGCTGCACGCACCCAATTTTATTGCCGGTGATTTATTCGCCGTACCGAGTTTTGATGAAATACAAAAATTGTTTATGCCTGCGCTGGTGATTGCCGTGCTGGCGGCGCTGGAATCACTGCTTTCTGCCACCGTGGCGGATGGACTTGCAGGCACGCGGCATAACCCGAATGCTGAATTGTTTGGTATTGGTGCGGCGAATATTCTTTCCGGATTGGCGGCAGGCATTCCCGCCACAGGTGCGATTGCACGCACTGCCACTAATATTCGCGCCGGTGCAAAAACACCAATCGCCGCCGTGCTTCACGCAGTGCTGATTATGGTGTATGTGCTTTTGCTGGCGCCTTACATCAGTTACGTGCCGATGGCATCGCTCGCCGCACTGTTGTTCATCACGGCGTATCATATGTCGCACTACAAACAATTTATCACCGTGATAAAAATTGCACCGAAGCATGATGTGGCAGTGCTGCTTGCCTGTTTTGCGCTGACAGTGTTCGTGGATATGGTTGCAGGCGTAACGGTAGGTATCGTGCTCGCCTCATTCTTATTTATGAAGCGCATGGCAGACTTAACCGAGACATCGGTCGAAACCGGAAAAGATAAACACATCGCCACCACCGAAACCGTACCCGATAATGTTCTGATTTATCATATTGCAGGGCCGTTATTTTTTGGCACGGCGGAAAAAGCACTCGACCGCGCAGAGTTCGCGCATCCGCAATTCAATTATCTGATTTTAGACATCACGCAAGTACCCACCATTGACCTGACCGGACTAGTGGCACTGGAGTCTATTATTCAGCGGGCGGACCGCTATAAAAACAGCGTCATCTTATGTGCCCTCCCCCAATTGGCCGATAAAATCATGCGGAAGCTGCCCAAACGCCTCTACAGCACCCTGATTGTGACCCCCAACGTGGCCGACGCAATCAAAAAAAACAAGGAAAATCAGGGCAATAAATAATTATATAAAAAGCCCTTAAATCTTCAAAAAAACCATTGTAGTATCCCCTCATCGGTAAGTTTTTACCCCAATCACAACCGGCATTTTGGAGGGCTTTTTACGATGGTCGTCATTAATCTTCCATCCTCTGCGACGCATAAACGTTCCAGCAACCGATTTGCTATGGAAGATGTGCTGAAAGCGTGGAAGCTGATGCGCCCTGTTCGCCGTGCGCTGAAACGCCACGCGGATGACGTATATGCCCAGAAAGCACTCGACTACCTGCACTCATACCGGCTGGTGATTAACCGCCGCTTTAAAACCTGTGCCGGCCTCACCCGTTATTCCGCCCGCATTATTGACCTGCACCCTGAACTGCTGGAAGTGGGTCGTGAAAAAGAACGTAATGAAACCATGCTGCATGAAATTGCGCATGTGCTTTCCTACTTCCTGTTCCGCGAGCATGGCCATGGTGAAATCTGGCGCCAGATGATGGAATCAATGGGTCACCCTTATGTGGAACGCTGCCACCATTATGAATTCTTGGAAGGCCGTGACCGCCGCTATATCTATGAATGCAAGGATTGCGGCGCACGCATCCACCGCACCCGCCGCTTCCATAAGCCGGGGCTGCTGCATAAATGGTATCACCCAGCCTGCAAAAGCAAAGACAATGGCGGACGTTACCACTTTATTGACCGCCATTCCCTTGCTGTGCGCATCAGCGCGGAAGACAGCAGTTCGTCGCAAGCGCGGGCTTAACACACAAAGCCGTATAGAAAAAAGAAGGGCGCCTTAATAAGGCGCCCTTTTCTTTACCTATATACCACCGCGTGTTTATTGGTAGCTGTGATACAGGTTAATGTTATCCACCTGCTGGTACGTGCTGTTTGGCTGGTACATCGCCGGTGCAGAGCCTGAGCCGCTGGCGGAGTTGTTATAATATTGCGGAGCATAATAGTAGCCCGCCTGTGGCTGCTGACCATAAGATGGCGCGGTGCCATAATAGCCTCCGTTGGCCGCAGAACTGGTGGTTGCTGTGGTTCCACCTGCGCACGCAGAAAGGCTCGCCGCTATGAGAAGCGTATAAAAAACATGTCTCGCGTAGTGTGCCATTAGGAAATCTCCTTTACTTTCAATAACTTGACACATTGTCGCAGTGGGGGACGTGGATTATACTGCCCGTTCTTGATAGTGCAATAAGAAATTTCAGGCAACCTCTATTTATTCGATTTTGTGTTTAATTTACAACAAATTTTAATTGCATTTTATCTACGCCCCTTTACCTACTGATTTATGGGGTTATTCTTCTCGTTGTCATCTTGTGGCATTTGCGATACAACTGTGCAGCTTTTATTTTCAGCGGGGCAGCACCATGATGATCGGCGTATTAAAAGAGACCTTGGCAGGCGAATTTCGCGTGGCGGCCTCCCCCGAAACCGTGAAGAAATATATCGGCCTTGGGCTGGAAGTGTGTGTGGAAGCAGGCGCTGGCGCTGGTTCGCACATTAGTGATAAGGAATATACCGACGCAGGCGCCACCGTGGTGAAAAGCGCCGGTGACGTGGTGAAGAAGTCAGATATTGTGCTGAAAGTACAGTTGCCTGAGAAGGTAAAATCCGAGCTTGGGCACATGAAAGAAGGCGCTAGCTTCATCAGCCTGATGAACCCGCTGGAAAACAAAGACGCCATCAAACAACTTGCAAGCTTAGGCGTTTCCGCCTTTGCGATGGAACTGATGCCACGTATTTCCCGCGCACAGAGCATGGACGTGCTTTCTTCGCAAAGCAATCTTGCCGGTTACCGCGCCGTGATTGACGCCGTGGCAGAATATGGCCGCGCCGTGCCGATGATGATGACCGCCGCAGGCACCGTGAAGCCCGCAAAAGTGCTGGTGCTGGGTGCGGGCGTTGCGGGCCTTCAGGCCATTGCAACCGCCAAACGCCTTGGTGCTGTGGTGAGCGCATTTGACGTGCGCCCCGCCGTAAAAGAACAAGTGCAGAGCCTTGGTGCTAGTTTCGTGGAAGTACCTGCTGAAAGCAACGATGCGGAAACCAAAGGCGGCTACGCCAAAGAAATGAGCGCAGACTATCAGCGCAAACAGCGCGAACTGATTCATGAAACACTCAAGACGCAGGATATTGTTATCTGTACCGCGCTGATTCCCGGCAAACAAGCACCGGAACTGGTAACCGAAGCCATGGTGAAAGACATGAAGTCCGGCTCCGTAATTGTGGATTTAGCGGTAGCCTCTGGCGGCAATTGCCGCCTTTCCGAGCGCGGTAAAATTGTAGTGAAGCATGGCGTGAAATTGGTAGGGCATGACAACATGCCGAGCCGCCTCGCCGCTGATGCCAGCCTGCTCTATGCCCGCAACTTGTTTAATTTCATCGCCCTGCTCTACAGCAAGGAAAGCAAAAAGGTGAACATCAATCTTGAAGATGAAATCATCAAAGGCTGCATGGTGACGAATGCAGGCAAAGTGGTACACCCCTTACTGGCGGAAGAAAAAGCCGCCACCAAAAAGAAATAAGGAGACTGTTTATGGCGAAAGCTGAAACCACAGAACAAACGATGAAAGCACTGTCGGAAAAAGTAACGGCACTCGACGCGCAAATTAGCGCAAGCAACCATGCTGCCGCTGGCGTGGATCCGTTCATTTTCGGCCTAACGATTTTCGTGCTCGCCTGCTTTGTGGGTTATTACGTGGTGTGGAAGGTAACTCCTGCCCTGCACACGCCGCTGATGGCGGTGACGAACGCCATTTCCGGTATCATTATTGTGGGCGCGATTATTGCCGTGGGTCCGGCTGGTGTGGGATTCTCGCAATGGGTCGGCTTTGGCGCCGTCGTGCTCGCCTCAGTGAATATTTTTGGCGGCTTCATTGTGACGCACCGCATGCTTTCCATGTTTAAAAAGAAATAACGGCAGAAGGAACACGCCCGATATGTCCACTTTATCCGCGATTGCTTACCTTGTTGCCTCGGTGTGCTTTATTCTGGCACTCAAAGGCCTTTCTTCGCCGAAATCTGCGCGGCAGGGCAATCTGCTCGGCATCGGCGGCATGCTGATTGCAATCGTAACGACCTTCGTGCAGCCCGTGGTGACCACACACATGCTGGCCATTGCCGGTATTATCGTCGGCGGCTTCCTCGGCACCGTGACGGCACTCAAAATTAAAATGACGGCAATGCCTCAGCTCGTGGCAGCCTTCCACTCGCTAGTGGGTTTGGCTGCGTGCTTTGTAGCACTGGCCGCGCTCTACTCGCCAGAAACATATGGCATCGGCGTCGCTGGCAACATCGCTACCGCGAGCCTAATTGAAATGAGCCTCGGCGCATTCATCGGCGCGATTACTTTCACCGGCTCGGTGGTGGCCTTTGCTAAACTGCAAGGCATTATGAGCGGCAAACCTATCCGCTTCACTGGTCAGCATGTGCTGAATGCGCTGCTCGGCATTAGCACGCTCGTGCTGCTGGTGCTGTTCTGTCAGACCGAATCCACCTTTTATTTCTGGCTGATTCTTGGCGCAGGCTTCGCGCTTGGCCTGCTGCTGATTGTGCCGATTGGCGGCGCGGATATGCCTGTGGTGGTGTCGATGCTGAACTCTTACTCCGGCTGGGCCGCTGCTGGCATCGGCTTCACGCTGGGTAACAGCTTGCTTATCATCACCGGCGCGCTGGTGGGCGCAAGCGGCGCTATCTTAAGCTACATTATGTGCAAGGCAATGAACCGCTCCATCATCAACGTGATTTTCGGTGGCTTCGGTGCTACGGCAGAAGCTGCAGGCGCGGCAAGCGGCGAACAGAAAAACGTAAAAGCAGGCAACGCCGATGATGCGGCTTTCCTGATGAAGAACGCCAGCTCCGTTATTATCGTGCCGGGTTACGGCATGGCCGTTGCACAAGCCCAGCACACGCTGCGTGAAATGGCAGACATACTGAAAGCGGCTGGTGTGAAAGTGCGCTACGCGATTCACCCTGTGGCAGGCCGTATGCCGGGCCACATGAACGTGCTGCTCGCTGAAGCCAACATTCCGTATGATGAGGTGTTCGAGCTGGATGAAATCAATCGCGACTTCGCGCAGACAGACGTGGTGTATGTGATTGGTGCGAATGACGTGACCAACCCTTCCGCCAAAACCGACCCAAGCAGCCCGATTTACGGCATGCCGGTGCTCGATGTAGGCGCAGCTAAAACCGTGTTGTTCATTAAGCGCAGCATGGCATCGGGTTATGCGGGTGTTGAAAACCCCCTCTTCTTCCAGGACAATACCATGATGCTGTTCGGTGACGCGAAGCATATCACCGAAGAAGTCGTCAAAGCCTTGCCTAACGCTTAGGGATTTATTTCTAAGCCGCCTTTTGTCGTCAGATTTTAGGCACAAAAAAAGCGCCGTAAGGCGCTAGTTTTGTCGAAGGTTTGAAAAATGCGGTTTATTGCATTTCCTCACGCTTACGGGCAAGTTTACGTGCACGACGCACGGCTTCCGCTTCTTCGCGAACGCGCTTCTCCGATGGTTTTTCATAGGAGCGGCGCATTTTCATTTCACGAAAAATACCCTCACGCTGCATCTTCTTCTTCAGAACGCGAAGCGCTTGATCGACATTATTGTCTTTTACTACGATCTGTACCAATCGAATTACCTCCTTTACCGTAATCTCTTTTCGTCTATTGAATCCCTTGGAAGGGACTGTCATTATAGCCGAAAAGGCCTGAGTAGGCTAGCTGTATAACCAAGTTTACCGCCGCAGGCAAGCACTTTCGGGCTTTTTGAGCACAAAATATGAAGCAAAATACTGATATTAAAGAAAAAATACTGGCAGGCGCCCTTGAAATAGCCGGAAAAACCGGCTGGCAAGAAACGCTGCTTCCGGCGGCTGCCAAGGCGGCTGGCATGAATGAACCGTTTGGGCTGATTGCCTTCCCCGATGGCGTATGCGCCCTCGCCGATTATTACACCCTTCACTGCAACACAAAAATGACGAAGCAGCTGGAAGGAAAACTCGAAAAACGCAAAATCCGCGAAAAAATTGAAGATTCGGTGATGGCGCGCCTCGCCATTTATGCCGAACATAAACCTGCCGTGCGCGCGCTGATGGCATACTACGCACTGCCGCAGCACAGCTTGCAAGCCGCCAAAAATCTGGCGCTGACGGCCGATGCGATGTGGCGGTTAGCGGGCGATACGAGCACGGATTTTAATTATTACACCAAGCGCCTGCTGCTTTCGGGCGTGTATTCCGCCAGCCTGCTCTACTGGCTTTCGGATGAAAGCGCGGACATGGCACCCACGCGCGAATTCGTGCAGCGGCGCATCAGCAACGTGATGGAAATTCAAAAAGCGAAAAGCGCGCTCAGCGGTTATGCTGAAAAAGCAAGCGGCGTGGTGGAAAGCATTCTGCCAAAACTGCGTGCAGGTCAGTAATTACTTACGCAGTTTAATCACCTTTGGGTCGGTCATCTGCGCAGTCATCAGCGGCACCACCAGATTCACGTGGCCCATTTTGCGGCCTTCTTTGGCCTCGGTTTTGCCATAGATGTGCACTTTTGCTTCGGCATTTTCGGTGATGTATTTTTTCCAGTCATTCACATCGGCACCAATCAGATTTTTCATCCGCACATCGGAATGGCGGCGCACGGAGCCAAGCGGCAAGCCACAAATGGCGCGAATGAACTGCTCAAACTGGCTGGTAACGCAACCATCCTGCGTCCAATGACCAGAGTTATGCGGGCGCGGCGCCAGCTCGTTCACCAGCAACACACCTTCTTTGGTCACGAAAAATTCAACGGCGAGTAAGCCAACTAGATTCAGCGCGTCAGCAATTTTATGCGCGATGGCTTTGGCCTCGATGCGGATGTCTTCATCCACATTCGCAGGTACAATGCTCGTATCCAGAATGCCATTCTTATGCGTGTTTTCAGCGGGCGAGAATGCTGCCGTTTCAGTATCAAGTCCGCGCGCAATAATCACAGAAATTTCGCGGTCAAAATCCACGAAGCCTTCAAGAATGCCTTCACTCATGCCACTTTTTTTCCAGATGGCAGCAACGTCTTCACCCTTGCGGATGACGAACTGTCCTTTGCCGTCGTAGCCCATTTGCGTGGTTTTGAGCAACGCTTTTTCACCGCCTAAATCAGCAAATGCCTGCACCAATTCTTCAGCGCTTTTCACAACGCGATAAGGCGCTGTGCCAACGCCGAGCTCACGCACAAAATCTTTCTCGCGCACACGGTGCTGCGCAATGTAAAGCACGCGCGCAGCAGGGCGTACTTCTACATGGCGGCTTAAAAACTCTACGGTTTTATAAGGGATGTTTTCAAATTCGAAAGAGACAACATCCACCGATTTGGCGAAAGCTTCGAGTGCTTTTTCGTCTTCATACCCACCTTGTGTGGAAGCGGTACAAAACTGCAATGCAGGCGCATGTTTTTCAGGGCAGAAGATATGCACTTTATAGCCAAGCTCCGCCGCCGCTAAGGCTGACATGCGGCCAAGCTGACCACCGCCGATAATACCAATCGTTGAACCAGGAGGAATAATTGCCATAGAAACTTTCAGTGCTTAATGCGGCGTTTCAGGAACCGCGTCGGTGCGGTCCTTCCGCCATTTTTTCAGTTTGGTTGCCACGGCGCCATCGAGATGCGCAATCACCGAAGCTGCGAGCAACGCAGCATTTATTGCACCCGCTTTGCCAATGGCGAGCGTGCCGACCGGTACACCGGCTGGCATCTGCACGATGGAAAGGAGGCTATCCATACCATCGAGCTCACGGCTTTTCACCGGCACGCCGAAGACGGGTAGTGTGGTCATGGATGCTGTCATGCCCGGCAAATGCGCAGCGCCACCGGCGCCAGCGATAATCACTTTCAGCCCGCGTGCTTCCGCCGAATGCGCGTAATCATATAAACGCTGCGGCGTGCGGTGCGCAGATACCACGCGCACTTCATGCGGCACACCCAGTTCTTTTAATACTTCGGCTGCATGTTCCATGGTTGGCCAGTCAGACTTGCTGCCCATAATCACACCCACGAGCGGTGTTTTTTTATTTTTCGATTTTGCGGGGGCTTTTGCCATTTGAAATACCTTTAAATAAGGAAGGGCTTTGACGCAGCGTGCTAGGCAATAATGTCAGGATGGAGCTCGGCATCGAGCTGCGCGAGTCTGTCCTTCAGCCAGAGCTTACGCTTCTTCATGCGCTGCAGGCGCAGTTGGTCGAAACCACCTGCGGCATCACCTAGGCCAAGGATGAGTGCATCCAGCGAGCGGTGCTCTTCATCTAGGCGTTTAATTTCTTCCAAAATTCTTTCGTCATCACCCATCGGGCAATCCCTCTTCAACCATATGGTAAAGGTGTCTCTTTAAGAGAAGCGGGGATTATAACACAAATTTGGGCAAATGCACCTTAAAAATATCGGGGGATAACAGCCCCTTAGCCTAAGACTTCATGCCCTTCCAGCGCTTGACCAGCGCATGGTCGATATCAAACAGGTCGAGCACGCGACCAACGGAGTGGTTCACAATGTCATCCACCGTTTCAGGGCGACTGTAAAACGCAGGAACAGGCGGCGCAATGATGGCACCGATTTCAGCCAACCTTGCCATGGTAGAAAGATGCCCTGCATGGAGCGGCGTTTCGCGCACCATCAGCACCAGCCTGCGGCGCTCTTTAAGCACTACATCTGCCGCACGTGACATGAGGGTGGAGGTCACGCCCGTGGCAATCTCCGACATGGTGCGAATAGAACAAGGCGCAATCACCATGCCCTTGGTGGCAAACGAACCGCTGGAAATTTTTGCCGCGATATCCGCCGCCGGATAGACGACATCGGCCAGCGCCTGCACTTGCTTCAGGCTGTAATCTGTTTCTTCGGCAATGGTGAGCTGCGCCGCTTTTGAAATAATCAAATGCGTTTCAATCTTCGATTTTTTCAAGACCTCTAGTAAGCGGATGCCGTAAATCGCGCCGGATGCCCCGCTGATGCCAATAATGAGACGCTGCTTTGACATGCTATTTTTTCTTCACGTGGCCAAGCCGCGAGAACTTGGTTTTGAGGTATTCATGATTATGCTCGTGTGGAGTGATAACATGATCCACACGCTCAGCCACTTTAATGCCGCAGGCTTCAAGCCCTTTTACCTTGCGTGGATTATTCGTCATGAGCCTCACCGACTTAAAGCCAAGGCTTTTCAGCATTTGCGAAGCGGCGAAGAACGGGCGTTCATCATCTTCAAAGCCGAGTGCCTCGTTGGCTTCCACTGTGTCCATACCTTTGGCCTGCAGGTGGTAGGCGCGCAGCTTATTAATGAGGCCGATGCCCCGCCCCTCCTGCATCAAATACAGCACCACGCCGCCACCATTTTCCGCCATAAAGTGAATGGCCTCCTGCAGCTGGTCGCGGCAATCACATTTTAAACTGGCGAGCAAATCGCCCGTGTAGCACGAAGAGTGAATGCGCGCGAGTGGTGCACCAGATTTTTTAGGGCTGCCGACCACAATAGCATAATGCTCGCGCCCGCTGCCTGCAGCGCGGAAGCCAACAATTTTTGCTTGGTGCGCATGGCGCAGCGTGAGCGGCGCTTCCACCACAGGCTTTAAATGCTGTGCCTGAGATTTTTCATACGCCGCCAGTTCAGATGTGTTTACACTGAGTGCATCCGCAGCGGCAGACGCTTTTTGCATCAGCGCGGCAGGCGCAATCTCAGCGATTTTCATGAGCTCAAGCGCGGCAAGAGCAAACGCATCCGGTTTTTGTGTTTTTAGTTTTTTGGCTTCCGGCACAGCTGGCATATCCTGCTGCGTGGCAATCAGTTTCGGCAGCAGCGCAATCGATTTTTTATCGAGCAGCAACACCGTGCCTTGCTTGGATGCCGCGCTAATGCCCAGTGCTTTGGCGCGCTGCGCCGTGAGCACTAAACTTGCGCCAGAACGTATGGTGCTTACATCTACTGTTTCAGCCGACCAGACAAGCTGCTTTTCTTTACCTTGGGTCAATAGAACCGGCACGCCACGGCGAATGTCGGAAGCGGCACGCTCCACATGCAGAACTGAACTCTGAAGGTTGGGCTTTGGCATATATTTCCTGAAGGTTTTATGGGAAAGGGTTATAGCATCAAGCAGGCGGCAAGGGCAATCAAATCCCAAGAAACAGACCTTTCACGGATAATGAGGCTTGACTTTTAAGCCATAAAACCGATTATTCTACCCATTGTATTTCCTTGTTTTTGGCGGATAATTTCTCTTAACAAAACAAGGTTAAAACCTGATTCATTTTAAGGCACGGCGCATGAACCTGAAGCATGTATTTTTTTTCCTCTCACTGGGTGTAGCGCTTATGTGCGGCAGCGCCAGTGCGCAGCAGCTTGATAATATTTACAAGGACTGGAGCGTTTTCACGCTGAAGCAAAAGGGTGAAAAAATCTGCTACATCGCCAGCGCCCCTGCTAAAAAATCCGGCAATTATAAAAAACGTGGCGAGCCTTATCTTATCATCACCCACCGCAGCAAAAATGTGGATGAAGTGAGCACCTCTTCCGGCTACCCATACAAAACAGAAAGCAAAGTGACCGCGCGCGTGGACACCAAAAACACGTTCGAAATGTTCACCAGCACCGAAGTGCCAGACGTGGCATGGGCCCGCGACACCACGCAGGATGAAAAAATCGTGACAGCTATGAAAGACGGCAACACCGTAACCATTCGCGGCAACTCGCAGTCCGGCACGTATTCAGAAGACCGTTATTCCCTCAACGGCTTCACACAAGCCTACCAGCGCATGAAAGCACTGTGTGGCGGGCGTTAAACCTACACGTCATTGCTTATGAATCTCCTTGCGATTGATACTGCCTGTGGGCTTGCCTCTGCTGCGTTGATAAAGGGCGATGCGCTGCTCGGCGCAAAGCATTCCACGCAGATTTCAAAACAAGCCGAAGAGTTGATGCCGCTGATAGACAGCCTGCTTGCCACGCACGCGCTTTCTTATGCGGCGCTGAACCATATGGCAGTAAGCATCGGCCCCGGAAGTTTTACCGGTGTGCGCATTGGTCTTGCCGCAGCGCAAGGCATCGCCCTCGCCCGCAATATTCCGCTGTGCGGCATCACCACGCTGGAAGCGACAGCATTGCGGTTTGTGCGCGGGCAAAAACCCAGTCAGCGCTTTTTGGTGGCACTCAACGCCCAGCGCGGGCAAGCTTTCGTGCAAGCTTTTGATATAAACAACGAGTGGCCAAAAGCAGCGGGCGATGCCGCCTTGGTGGCGCTGGAAGAGGTTACATCTCACGCAAAATCATATAATGCATCCATCATCACCGGCACATGCGAAGGGCTGCTCACACCGCTTAAGGGGCAGACCATTACAGGCGCTGTGGAATATAGCGCCGAGGAAATCGTGGCGCTTGCCGGGCGCGCCATCGCGCAAAAACGTACGATAGCTGCTGTGCCGTTTTATATCCGCGAGCCCGATGCGAAATTGCCTAAAGCGCGCGCATGAAAAATATATCTGTTACCCCCGCCAAAGAAACCGACGCCGCTATACTGGCAGAGCTGCATCACGCTTGCCTTGGGCAAGAATGGAAAACGCATGAGATTGCCAATATCTTGAGTAATCAGGGAACACTCGCCTTACTGGCGCAAGAGAACGGCACAGCAGACGGTTTTATTCTTCTGCGCTGCATTGCCGGAGAAGGCGAAATACTCAACATGGGTGTGGTTGCTGATGCGCAAAAAAAAGGCGTCGGCACTGCATTACTGAAAGCGGCTACTGCCGTTTGTGAAAAAGAAAATTGCGCGCAGGTGTGGCTGGAAGTGGCCGAAGATAATAAGGCGGCGCTACACTTGTATCACGCACATGGCTTCACGGAAGAAGGCAAACGCAAAGCCTATTACCGCCGCGCAGATGGCAGCACTGTCGACGCGCATATTCTTCGTCTGGAAATAAAACGCTAAGTTTTACGAGTTGCCAAGCAACAGGATATCCACCCTGTCTTGCGGGCCTTCACCACTGCTGCCCATAGCCTGCACGTTAATGCGCGTACCATCGAGCCCTGCGGCGATAAAGTACTTACGCACAGATAGTGCACGCTTCAGCGACACACGGCGGGCCGTGCTGGTCTGACCATCAGCACTGCTGGCGTAGCTGATGATGTTGATGCGCAGCAAACCATCCTGCGTCATTTTATCGGCAATGGCTTTCAACTTTGCTTCTTCGCCGGATGGAATATCAGCCTGTTCCGCGGTAAACAAAATGCTAGCAAGCACGTTCGGTGCACCACCTGCTTCTGCCGTTACCGGTGCAGGCTGTGCTGGGAGTGCGGCTACATCCTGTACTGGCGTAGCGGGAACTGGCTCTGCTGCTGGAGCAGTTGCCAGCGCCTGAGGCACCAGCGGCTGCGGCGCGCCCGTAGCGGCCTGTGCTTTCATGTCTTCCACCATAGAGCTCGGAGCCGGAGCGGCAGGCGTAGCAGGTACTTTAAAATCAAGTTCCATCTGCTGCGGGGCTGCTGGCTGTGCCACCGGCACTTCCAGCTTCGGTGCTGGAGCGCTAGGGACAGCTTCTTTCGGCATTTCGCCAAATTTGCTGCTCACATCACGCGAAACGGCAGCGCCTTCTTTGGCCGCATCAGCACTGGATTTCTCCATCGCTGCAAAGCGATCACCCAGTGATTCGGATGTTGTTTCAATCGTTGTAGTTGGCTTTGTATCGCCTGATGCAGCAACCGGAGCAGTGTCGACCACTTCGATTTCGCTATCTGGCGGCAACACCACCACTACGTTACCTGAGTCCTGTGCAATCACCGGCGCAGGCTGTGCAGGAGCAACCGCTGCTGGTGCGGCGGCTTCTTCTTTGCCCATTATCTTTTTGATTTTCTGCATCCAGCCTTTTTTCTTTGGCTCGGCAGCGGGTGCTTCTTCACGCGGTTCGGTTTTAAACGTGCTTTCCGGCATCGCTGTATTTTCCGATACAGGTTGCTGTGCAGCAGGAGCCGCAGGTGCAGCTGCATCAACTGGCGCAACTGCATCCGTTGTTACAGGAGCAACTGGCGCCACAGGCGCAGCATCCGTAGCAGGAGCATCCGGCGTACGGATTTCTTCCGGTGCGGCAAGTGGGTTGGTGCCTTCTGGATTTTTAGTAGCATCTGCTGCTGCAGGCTGCTCAATGACCGTGACAGATTCTTTCGGCGGCTCAATCGCAACCGGTGCTGGCTCTGGTGCCACATTCTCAGTTGGCACTACAGGCGCTGCTGGCTCTACCGGTGCGGTTTCTGCTGGGAACATGTCTGCCTGTTTTGGCTCTTCCACCACCGCTGGGGTTTCAACCACTTTCGGTTTAGGTGCAGATTTCTTCTTTTTCTTTTTCACTTTGGAAAGTGACGGATCTTTTGAAGCTGGCTTTTTGCGGGAAGATTTTTTTGCCTTTGATTTTTGCACCTCACCCGATGCAACTTTTTCTTCTTCCTTGCGGAGCACATCGCGCAAATCCACCGCGCCCATGGCTCTTTCTTTTTCCCACTGCTCGTTGAACTGGGACATATCGGCATCCCAGTAGGACGACTTCATGGAAGGTTTCACCTGATCAGACGGAAACTCCGGCAGATCTTCATACTTCAATGCATCCGGCTCACCCGCAACAACGGAACCTGGCAGTGCATCAGGCAACGACGTGCCTTCGTCTGCAGCTTTGGCGGCGCGTTCCTGCGCCACACGCTGCTGTACATATTCTTCAAACTTGCGGGCTTTTTCAGCTGCTTTGGTTACTTTTTCTGCTTGCGCTGCATCATCCCGAACTTCGACATCGGCAACAGCATTGCTACGCGGTGCAGGTTTGGCACCACCTTGCAAACCATCCAGCACGTCAAAATTAATTTCGATGGAGGGCTGTGGTTTTTTCTCAGACAGGCTACGAACCTCAATCACCGGCTCAGCGGCAAAAGAGGAACTGAGCGCCGAGGTCGCGAGTATGACGGACGCACATACAAAGGAAGCCTTAAGCAGGGAAGAATTTTTCATAAGCAAGCCAGATGCCTTTTTCGCTACACCAGATGGATTGGTTATAGGAGAATTAACGCATTAGCACAAGGGGTTACTTACACCCCCTGCGGTGCAGGAATGACACACTCTTGAGCGGGCAAAAAAAGCCGGATAAAACTAGGCCTGTGCGGCCACGGCTTTGTGGGTTTCACGAATTAGCTCGCGCAGGCGTTCATGCACGTAACCATTGCCCGCAATAATGCTGCCGGTTTTAAGCATGTTGCTGCCACCGTCGATTTCCGTGACCATACCTTTGGCTTCGCGCACCAGCAGGATGCCTGCCGCCATGTCCCATGGCTTTAGGGGCTGATGCCAAAAACCGTCTAAGCGGCCAGAAGCCACATACGCCAGTTCCATCGCCGCAGAGCCGCCCACGCGAACGCTGGCAACCTTGTTGGATATTTCACGGATGATTTCCGCCTTAGGGCTGGGCACGCCATCGCGCTTACGGCCAAAAGAACCCGTCGCCACCAGTGCTTCACCCACGTTATTGCGGGAAGAGACCATGATACGGCGGTCATTCAAGTAAGCACCCTGACCACGTTCAGCCCAGAAGAGTTCGTTAGAGATAGGGTTATAGGTTACTGCCGCAACGATATCGGTCTTATCCGGCCCTGAGGTTTTTTCAAGCGCCACATTCACGCAGAAAAACGGAAAACCATGCAGGAAATTCGTCGTGCCGTCCAGCGGGTCGATGATGAAGCGGTATTCTTTATTTTCGCCTTTCAGCTCGCCACCTTCTTCCAGCAAAAACCCATAGCCAGGGCGGGCTTTGGAAAGCTCGCGCACCAGCGTTTGCTCGGAGCGGTGATCGGCCGCAGATACGAAATCACCTGGGCCTTTGACAGATACTTGAAGGTTTTCGACTTCGCCGAAGTCGCGCGCAAGCGCACGCCCTGCTTTGAGGACGGCATCCGTCATCACTTTAATCGTGGCTGATTTTAACATTTAGGCTTTTACCCTTTCCACGTAGCTGCTATCGGCCGTGCGCACGACGATTTTATCGCCCGTGCCAATGAACGGCGGCACCATTACGCGGAGGCCATTTTCCATTTTGGCGGGTTTGTACGAAGAAGCAGAGGTCTGGCCTTTTACCACCGGTTCGGTCTCTACGATTTTGAGCGCTACGGTTTCCGGCAGCGTGACACCAATCGGCTTGCCTTCATAGGTTTGGATGGAAAGAATCATGCCATCTTGCAGGAAGGCAACGCCATCGCCCAGAATGTCGCGCGAAAGCACGGTCTGCTCGTAGCTTTCCTGGTCCATGATGTGAGCGCCTTCATCGTCGGCATAAAGAAACTGGTAGTTTTTTTCATCGAGCTGAACGCGGTCAATCGATTCACCGGAATTGAAACGGACGTTGGTTTTATTGCCTGCAATCACATCGCGCATTTCTACCTGATTAAAGGCGCGCAGGTTGCCCGGCGTACGGATTTCATGCTTCAGCACGTGCCACAGCTTACCCTGATATTCAATCACCATGCCCATGCGGACCGCAGAACCGTCAATTCTCATACCTAGTCTCTTTATTCACGATGTTTAGACTTAAAATAGTCTTGTGGGCAATATGCCCAAAAATGAGGGCGGAATGTAGCATTAGCGCACCCTAGGGTCAACTGCCTTACGCTTTTTGGATGGCCGCGTTCAGCGCCGCAACGCCTGTTGAAGGGCCTTTCGGATGTTGCCAAACCGCTGAAATTGCAGCGATAAAATCGGCCCCCGCCTGCACCAGTGGTGCACAATTACTGGCATTGATACCACCAATCGCCACACACGGCAGCACCGTGTAGGTGCTCCACCATTCTAATATTTCCAGCTCAGCCCTAGATTTTGTGACTTTGGTGGTAGTGGGATAAAACGCGCCAAAGGCGACGTAATCCGCACCGAAATCGCCTGCATCCATCGCCGCCTCATGGGAGTTATAGCAACTCGCGCCGATGATAAATTCTTCGCCCACTTCTTCGCGCACCTGAATAATATCGCCATCCCCCTCGCCTAAATGCACGCCATCGGCCCCGCATATTTTGGCAAGCCGAGCGCTGTCATTCATGATGAAGGCGGCCTCATGTTCATGGCAGATGGGAATAAGTGCATCGGCCGCGGCGCGGATGTCTTTTTCAGACGCATCTTTCATGCGGAGCTGGAAACAGCCAATGTCACCACCCGCGAAGGCATCTTTCAACTGAGCGGTAAATTCCGGCAGCACAAAAGAAGGTGGACTAATGAGATAAAGACGGCAGCCTTCTGGTGCTTCTGTCACGGCCGCTTACGCCTTGCCCTGATAGATGGCGATGATTTTCGCCAGCAGTTCGAGCGCTCCTTCGCGCGGGCGCTGGAAGGTGTTACGGCCAATGATAGAGCCGTTACCACCGCCATCGCGGATGCCGCGCACATCATCATACAGCGCGCCTTCTTCTTTGCTTTCACCACCTGAGAACACCACGATACGGCGGCCCGCGAAGCTAGACTGCATCACATGCGCGATGCGGTCTTTCATCGTGGAGATCGGGATTTTTTTGCCTTCGTACACTTTTTTCGCAGCATCCTGTTCAAGATGCGCGGTCGGCGGTTTCACTTTAATGATGTTCGCGCCAAGCAGTGCAGCCATGTGGGCAGCATAAGCGCAAATATCCATCGCGGTTTCGCCCTGCTTGCTGATTTTGTTCCCGCGCGGGTAGGACCAAATAACCACGGCAAGGCCGCGTGATTTGGCTTCTTTGCCCATTTCACGGATTTCTTCCATCATGTCAAATGCAGCGCCGGAACCAGGGTAAATGGTAAAGCCGATGGCGGAGCAGCCGAGGCGCAGCGCATCATCCACACTGCCGGTGATGGCTTGGTTTGGTGGCGTTGCTTCATCGAGCGAGTTCGAGCTGTTCACTTTTAAAATGAGCGGAATGGAACCTGCGAATGTATCAGCACCGCATTCCAGCATACCGAGCGGCGCGGCATAGGCCGAAAGCCCCGCATCAATCGCCAGCTTGAAATGATATTGTGGGTCATACGCATCTGGGTTCGGGCCAAAGCTGCGTGCAGGACCGTGTTCGAAGCCTTGGTCTACCGGCAGAATCACCAGCTTGCCGGTGCCACCAAGTTTGCCTTCCATAAGGATGCGGGCGAGGTTCGCCTTCGTGCCTGGATTATCGCTTTCGTAGTAGGAAAGAATCTCCTGCACTTTACGCGTAATTTTCATGTTACACCCCCATCGCTTTGAGTTGAGTCGTCTGATCTTGTTTTAATACTTTTACACCGGGCAAATCTTTGCCTTCCAGCCATTCAAGGAACGCGCCACCTGCCGTGGACACATAGGAAAGGCGGTGCTTGAAGCCCGCGCCCGCAAGGGCAGAAATCACATCGCCACCACCCGCTACGCTGATAAGCTTTTCTTGACGCGTGAGGCTTGCCACTGTGCGTGCCAGCGATACAGAACCCGTGTTAAACGGCGGAAATTCAAACGCGCCCAGCGGGCCGTTCCACACCATGGTTTTGCAGCGGCGCAATTCGCGCGCAATCTCGGCAATTGTTTCCGGCCCTAAATCTAAGATCATGCCCGTTTTGGGCATGTCGTCGATGTCGTACACTTCACACTCAGCATATTCTTTCAGCTCGCGCGCCACCACCACATCCTTCGGCAGAATGATGTTGCAGCCGTTGCGTTTTGCCGTGTTCATGATTTTAATGGCAGTGGATTTGAGTTCCTTCTCGCACAGCGAGTCGCCCACTTCATAGCCTTGCGCATGCAAAAACGTGTTCGCCATGCCGCCGCCGATGGCAAGCATATCCACTTTGCCGACGAGGTTTTCGAGCAGGTCGAGCTTGGTGGAAACTTTCGAACCACCCACCACCGCACCAAACGGGCGGCGTGGCGTGCCGATGATATTCTCGAGGCTTTCAATTTCTTCCTGCAGCAGCATACCCGCATAAGACGGCAGATATGACGTGATGCCCACCACCGACGCATGAATGCGGTGCGAACAGGACAGCGTGTCGTTTACATAAAATTCGCCGAGCTTGGCGAGCTGCTTGGTAAATTTGGCTTCGTTCTTTTCTTCGCCTTTGTGGAAGCGTAAATTTTCGAGTAGCAAAATTTCGCCGTCTTTGAGTTTATCAACCGCGCCTTCGGCTTCTGCCCCGATGCAATCAAGCGCGAATTTAATTTCCTTACCGCCGAGCGCTTGGCTTAGGGCGTTGGTGAGTGGCGCGAGGGACATATCGCGCACGAATTCACCCTTCGGGCGGCCAAAATGCGACAGCAGAATGACGCGGGCACCTTTGCCGCACAACGCTTCCAGCGTGGGTTTCAGCGCCGTAATGCGCGTGTCGTCTGATACTTTACCATGCTGCATCGGCACGTTTAAATCCACACGCACCAGCACGCGCTTGCC
This sequence comes from Rickettsiales bacterium, assembly GCA_044356525.1. Lineage (GTDB taxonomy): Bacteria > Pseudomonadota > Alphaproteobacteria > Rickettsiales > RGZB01 > CAYXPR01. The sequence goes on along the minus strand of JBIKVZ010000002.1, from coordinate 123,925 downwards.
TTTGAGAGGCTGCTTTTTAATAAGTGTGTCGAGGGTGCGGAGCTTGCTCATGATGCCTTACAATTTCTGGCTCATGCGAGCTGCCAAATCGAGCATGCGCACAGAAAAGCCCCATTCATTATCATACCACGCTGCCACGCGCACAAAATTATCACCCACCACATAGGTCTGCGTGGCATCAAAAATCGAACTGTGCGAATCGTGGTTGAAATCCACCGACACCAGCGGCTCATCCACATAGCGCAAAATGCCCTTCAGGCTACCTTCAGCGGCTTTTTTCATGGCGGCGTTGATAGCATCTTTCTTCACTGGCTTTTCCGCCGTGAAGGTTAAATCCACCATCGACACGTTCGGAGTCGGCACGCGCACGGCAACGCCGTCGAGCTTGCCTTTCAAGGCCGGAATCACCATACCGAGCGCACTTGCGGCACCCGTGGTGGTTGGAATCATGGAAAGCGCGGCCGCACGGGCACGGCGCAGATCTTTATGTGAACCATCCAGAATATTCTGGTCGTTGGTGTAAGCGTGAATCGTGGTCATGAAGCCGGAGGTAATACCGCAGGTTTCAAGCAGCACTTTAGCAACTGGTGCCAAGCAATTCGTGGTACAGGAGCCGACGGACACAACCTGATGTTCTTTTTTGAGCGCGTCTTCATTCACGCTGCACACAATCATGCTATCAGCATCTTTGGATGGAGCAGAAATGATGACTTTCTTCGCGCCGCCCACAAGGTGTTTGGCGGCATCGGCGCGCGCGGTGAATTTTCCCGTGCATTCCAGCACCACATCAACGCCAGCGGATTTCCAGTCAATTTTTTCTGGCTCACGCTCTTTAAAGAGTTTGATTTTTTTGCCGTTGATGGTGAGGCTGTCGTCCGTGCCGGTGACTTCGGCATTAAACACACCATGCACGGAATCGTATTTCAGAAGGTGCACGTGACGCGAGGTTTCTGCAGGGCCGTTCACGGCAACGATTTCAACATCCTTACGGTTCGCCTCAATATAATGGCGCAGCACGCACAAACCGATGCGACCCAAACCACTGATACCGACTTTCACCGCCACGGCTGCCACGCTCCCCTAATTACTACCGAGTTTCTTTTTAATCTGCGCCACGACATTTTCTGCCGTGATACCGAAATGTTTGTAGAGTTCTTCCGCAGGTGCTGATTCGCCAAAGCTGTTCATGCCCACGAAAATCCCGTCAGCGCCAATATAGCGCTCCCAGCCGAATTTTGCAGCAGCTTCCACTGCACAACGCACAGGCGCAGCACCAATCACTTCTTTTTTATAGGCTTCGGACTGCTTTTCAAACAGTTCCCAGCTTGGCATGGACACCACGCGAGCGCCGATGCCATCAGCTTCCAGCTTTTCCTGCGCAACAAGCGCGAGGCTGATTTCAGAGCCGGTGGAGAAAATAACAGCCTGTTCTTTCGCTTTCGCTGGAGAGAGTACATAGGCACCCTTGGCGGTCACGTTTTCATCCGTATGCTTCACGCGCACGGTCGGCAGGTTCTGGCGGGTCAGCACCAGCATGGATGGGCCAGAAGTGTGCTCAAGCGCCACTTCCCAACTTTCCGCTGTTTCCACACCGTCTGCCGGACGCAGCACCAGCAAATTCGGAATCGCACGGCAGGCAGAAAGATGTTCCACCGGCTGGTGCGTGGGGCCGTCTTCACCGAGGCCGATTGAATCGTGTGTCATTACAAACACCACGCGCTGCTTCATGAGCGCAGCAAGGCGAATGGAAGGACGGCAATAATCGGTGAACACAAAGAACGTACCGCCGAAAGGAATGATGCCGCCGTGCAGCGCCATGCCATTCATGGCGGCGCACATGCCGTGCTCGCGCACGCCATAGTAAATGTAATTGCCGGAGAAATCGGTTTTGGTAACCGGCTTCGTGCCGCCTGCCTTAGTGTTGTTCGAGCCCGTTAAATCCGCCGAACCACCAATCAGTTCTGGCACTACGGGCACCAATGCGTCCAGCGCATTACCGGAGCATTTACGCGTAGCTTCTTTCGGCTTGGTTTCAGAGATTTTTGCTTTCAACTGGCTGATAACCTGCTTTGCTTCTGCGGGCAGTTTGCCTGCCTGCGTGCGGTCAAATTCTGATTTTTTCTTCGCGTCCATTTTCTGGTGACGCTCTTCCCATGCCTTATATTCCTTCGCACCTTTGCTGCCCACTGCGCGCCAGCTGGAAAGAATGTCCTGCGGAATTTCAAATGGCGCGTGACTCCATTCGAGCTTTGCGCGTGCGCCTTCAATTTCTTCCTTACCGAGCGGTGAACCGTGGCAACCCGCTGTGCCCGCCTTTTTCGGCGCGCCATAGCCGATGGTGGTGCGGCATGCAATCATGGAGGGTTTTTCAGACTTCTGCGCCTTCCAGATGGCAGCGCGGATTTCTTCTACCTTATGGCCGTTAATGGCCTGCACCTGCCAACCGCATGCTTCAAAACGCTTGAGCTGGTCGTCGGAAACTGAAAGGCTAGTAGGGCCATCGATGGAAATTTGGTTGTCGTCAAACAGCACAACCAGCTTGGAGAGGCCAAGGTGACCTGCCATGGAAACTGCTTCGTGGCTAATGCCTTCCATAAGGCAGCCATCGCCCGCAATCACATAGGTTTTATGGTTTACGACTTCTTCGCCATAACGCGCCGCCAGCAACTTTTCCGCCAGCGCCATGCCCACGGCATTGGCAATCCCCTGACCAAGCGGACCAGTGGTGGTTTCGATACCCGCAGCATAACCGTGTTCGGGATGACCTGCCGTGCGTGCGTGCAGCTGGCGGAATTTTTTGATTTCATCAAGGGTGATGTCTTCGTAACCCGTGAGGTACAGCAGCGAATAAAGCAGCATGGAGCCGTGACCTGCGGAAAGCACGAAACGATCGCGGTCTGCCCAGTTCGGGTTTTTAGGGTCAAACTTTAAGAATTCAGAAAACAGAACCGTTGCAACATCCGCCATGCCCATCGGCATGCCTGGGTGGCCAGAATTTGCTTTTTCCACGGCATCCATGGAAAGGGCGCGAATGGCGTTTGCCATATCGCGGTAAGAAACAGCCTGCGCTGCCGTTTTGGTGCTCTGTGATTCCACGTTCCGCCTGACTTTGTTTTACTATGCTTCGAGAGCTTGATTCTGCGTTCGGGGATATAGCGGAAATATCACATGCTGACAATGGCTTTTATTGCGTGAAAGCCATTTGACGCAGCCCTTATTCGGTTATGCTGCCGAAATAGGCCGCTGCAGTAGGCTTTAAGGCCGGTTTCACTAGTGCCAAACCTGCCTTTAAAAGCCCTAATTCCCGCCTTGCCAGGGGAGATAGTTCTTTTTTGCCCAGCAACTGCACATCAATCAACCAAAACGGCCATTGTTTATAAATGCAGATATTGAACACTTCGCGCTTGGCATTTGCCTGCCGCAAATTTTCAACTACATGCGCATATTCTGCCTCGTGCCGCTGCTGCCATGCAGCATCGCGGTATGACTTACGCGCACTTGCTTCACGCCCTTCAGGGTTCGCCGCACGCAGGTCGGGGATGCCGAATTTCACGGTATAAAGCCAGCGCGCATGGAGACCTGCCGAATGTTCTTCCACCGTGATATAGTTCCGTGAAAGTAAAACATCGAGCGGCTCTGACGTGAGGCCCAACCGATGTTTGCGTGCCAGTTCCGGCGTGCCCTTATCATGGGCAGGGCGTTTGATTGCCGGACGCCCTCTTCTTTTTGTAAACATCGCCATAAAATATACCCCATCCTTTTTATGATATATCATAATAATTCAACCACATACCCGTTGAGAAAATATGCAGACCTCAACCTGTAATTGATTTTTTTTAGATTGCGCCCGAGGCTTCAGGTCGTGGCGCGCCGCGCTAGCCATACGCCGCTGCCGCTTAATTTGCCTGAGCTCATCCTTGCGCCACGCACAGCCGCGGGCAATGGCTTCCCTTGCTTTTTGCCTAATATAGAGCGGATCGAAGCCCGCCATAAGGCAGGTTGCTGAAAAATCGGGGCTCAGCCCCGAAAGCCAACTGATAGCCTGCGCCCGCTCAAACTTCATTTCTGGTTTTTTGGATTCACTTCCTGCATCTATAAGCGCCTGCGTAATCACCGCCCGCCACAAGGCTCTTTCACCCAAGGATGTGCAGCCTTCCTCCACCTCCGGCTCTCCCACGCCTTCATGAACAAAGGACAGAATATCCTACTTAAACGCCGCCTCAGACTTTGATGCCAATCTGTCACGCATTGAGGGTACTTTTTTTCTGCTTCATTCCCACCTCCGAATGTATATCCAAGATTGCATAGATTATTCTTTAAGATTTTTTGGAGCAATTATTATTTTTATGATTAATCATAATTTTTTATCTTCCCCTTCTCTGCTTTATCCGTTAAGGCGTCCTGAAAAGATGCCTTGTTTTACGCGCCTGATGCCGTTATAAATCGCCCCACGTTTTGACTTCACAAAATAGCAGTTCGAAGATTCATGAAAGTTGTTACCCGCTTTGCACCTTCGCCCACTGGCTTCCTCCATATTGGCGGGGCACGTACAGCGTTGTTCAACTGGCTGTTCGCACGCCACCATGGCGGCACGTTCTTACTGCGCATTGAAGACACTGACCGCGCCCGCTCCACCCAAGCCGCCATTGATGCGATTATCGACGGCATGAAATGGATGGGTCTTGATTGCGACGGCGAGCCCATCTTTCAATATGCCCGCGCCGCCCGACATGCGGAAGTGGCAAACCAGCTTTTAAAAGAAGGCAAAGCCTATAACTGTTATTGCTCGCAGGAAGAACTGGCGCAGATGCGCGAAGAAGCGCAAAAAACCGGCAAGCCTTTCCGCTATGACGGCAGGTGGCGCGACCGCTCTGCCAGCGACGCGCCAAAAGATGTGAAGCCCGCCATTCGCCTGAAAACACCTACTGAAGGCGAAACCGTTATCACCGACCATGTAATGGGCCGCGTAGTGGTACCGAACACTGAACTCGACGACATGATTCTGTTACGTTCCGACGGCACACCGACTTATATGCTGGCGGTGGTGGTGGACGACCACGACATGGGTGTAACGCACGTGATTCGCGGCGATGACCACCTGACCAACTCGCACCGCCAAGCTGGTATTTATACCTCTATGGGCTGGGATTTGCCTGAATTTGCACACGTACCGCTGATTCATGGGCCAGATGGTGCCAAGCTTTCCAAACGCCACGGCGCGCTGGGTGTGGAAGCCTACCGCGACATGGGCTACCTGCCCGAAGCCATGCGTAATTATTTGCTGCGCCTCGGCTGGAGCCACGGGAATGACGAAACCATTTCCACTGAACAAGCGGTTGAGTGGTTTAACCTTGAGTCCATCGGCAAATCGCCCGCACGCTTTGACTTTGAAAAACTGAACAACCTGAATGGACATTATTTACGTGAGGCATATAATAAACAACTTGTAGACATCATCACGCCGAAGCTGGCGAAAACAACGCCCGAAGGTTTAAAGCGTATCGAGCAAGGTATGGGCGGCTTGAAAGAGCGCGTGAAAAACCTGAATGAATTGGCTGAACAGGCTGCATTTTATGTAGAACGCCCGCCCTTTAATGCCAAAGCCACTGAACTCCTGACACCCGCGAACGTAGAAATTCTGGCGCACGTGGTGCCTGCTTTGCAAGCCGCTACGCCATGGACACAAGAAGCGATCGAAGCAGCGATTCGTGTGTTTGCCGAGTCAAAAAGCTTGAAGCTCGGCCAGGTGGCGCAGCCGCTGCGTGCTGCCATCACCGGCTCGAATATTTCACCAGGAATTTTTGAGGTGATGGCAATTTTAGGGCAGCAGGAAACTGTTGAACGCCTGAAGAACATCAACTAATATCTGCCGCAGTTTTTGGCGGCTTTTAACCATTATTGGAATACAAGAACCCATGGCTGTTCTTCCCATTGTTACCGCGCCGGACCCACGGCTTAAAACACCTTCCAAACCAGTGGAGAAGGTGGATGACGAACTGCGCCGCCTGATGGATGACATGCTGGAAACTATGTATGCCTCCGGCGGCATCGGGCTTGCTGCTGTGCAAGTGGGTGTGCACAAGCGCGTGCTGGTGATGGACATTGAGCATGGCTCTTCACGCTACCCCGACGCAGGCAGTGGCAAAAGCAAACCATTATTCCTAGTGAACCCCGAAATTGTAAAAAGCTCGGAAGAGCTGAACAGTTACGATGAGGGCTGCCTTTCTTTCCCTGGGCAATATGCTGAAGTGACGCGCCCCAAGCGTGTGACCATCAAATACCTTGATTACAACGGCGCAGCGCAAACGCTGGAAGCCGACGAATTGCTCGCCACCTGCGTGCAGCATGAGATGGATCACCTGAACGGCATAGTGTTTGTGGATCATGTTTCGCGCCTGAAGCGCGACATGATTATGCGCAAACTGAAAAAATCCAAAAAAAGCGAATAGCGGAGCATGCGATGAAAATCATCTTCATGGGAACGCCCGCCTTCGCCGCTCCCACTTTGCAGGCATTGATTAATTCGGAACATACGGTGGTCGCCGTGTACTCGCAGCCGCCGCGCCCTGCAGGCCGTGGTCAGAAAGAACGCAAAGGCCCCGTGCATGAACTCGCCGAAAAACATGGCATTCCGGTAGAAGTGCCCACCTCGCTCAAAACGACGGAAGCACAAAAAAAGTTTAAGGATTATGGCGCAGATATCGCTGTGGTCGCGGCCTATGGCCTGCTGCTACCTGAAGCAATTTTGAAAGCTTGCCCACGTGGCTGCATCAATATTCACCCTTCGCTGCTGCCACGCTGGCGCGGCGCGGCACCCATTCAGCGCGCGATTATGGCAGGCGACTCGGAAACCGGTGTGTGCATTATGCAGATGGATGAAGGACTCGACACGGGCGCGATTTTGCATCAGGCCAACGTGCCGATTCCGGAAGATATGGGCGCAGGCGAGCTGCACGACATGCTGGCAGAAATGGGCGCAGATATGATTTTACATACGCTGGTAGAGAGGCCAAGCCCCATCACGCAAAGTACGAGCGCTGTGACGTATGCTAAAAAAATTACCAAAGAAGAAGCGCGCATCGACTGGACGAAAACCGCAAAAGAAATCCACTGCCTTATCCGCGGATTGAATCCCGCGCCCGGCGCGTTCTTTGTATATAAAGGTGAAAATATCAAAGTGTTTGAAGCACGCCTTGTGTCAGACCAAAGCCGCGCGCCTGCTGGCACGGCGCTCGATGATGCGCTAAGCATTTCCTGCGGTGAAGGCGTGTTAAAACTCATGACCGTGCAGCGCCCCGGCAAAAAGCCGATGCAGGCAGAAGAAGTGCTGCGCGGCTTTTCCATTCCCGCCAAAACGATGTTGGATTAAGTATGCCACGCTACAAACTCACACTCGAATATGATGGCACGCCTTTCGTGGGTTGGCAGCGGCAGGATAACGGCATGAGCGTGCAGCAGGCCTTGGAAGAAGCCATTTTTAAATTCAGCGGCGAAACAGTGAATACTGCCGCCGCAGGCCGCACTGACGCGGGCGTGCACGCGCGCGGGCAAGTGGCGCACGCAGACATCGGCCGCGCTTTTCCAGCCGACGAAGTAATGGGCGCTATCAACTTTCATATGCGCCCGCACCCAATTGTGGTGGTTGGCTCCGAAGAAGTGCCAGATGACTTCCATGCACGTTTCTCGGCAAAAAAACGCAGTTATGTATATCGCATCATTAACCGCCGTGCGCCGCTGGTTTTAGATGAATACCGCGCATGGCATGTGCCGCAGCCATTAAATGAAAAAGCCATGCACGCCGCAGCACAGCATCTTGTTGGCAAGCATGACTTCACCAGCCTGCGCGCCAGCGAATGCCAAAGCAAATCACCCATCAAAACATTGGATGAAGTGCGCGTAACGCGCCAAGGCGATGTGGTAGAAATTTACGTGAAGGCGCAATCGTTTTTGCATCACATGGTGCGGAACATCACCGGCACGCTATATAATGTGGGGCTTGGCAAGTGGTCCCCGAAAGATGTAGAACGCATCTTAGAAGCAAAAGACCGCACACGCGCAGGCCAGACCGCACCCGCAGACGGCCTCTATTTTTTACAGGTGGAGTATTAACATGGCGAAAAAAACTTATGCAGGCCTGAAGCAACTAGGCGGCAAAACCGCGCTGCCCTCCTCGCCCGAAACGGCGCAGCTTGAAGCCGTGCCGAACCCGCACGCAGGCACGAATTATGTCGTGCGTTTCACCTGCCCTGAATTTACATCGCTCTGCCCCGTAACCGGCCAGCCGGACTTCGCGCACATCGTGATTGATTACGTGCCAGGTGCAAAACTGGTGGAAAGCAAGTCGCTGAAACTATACCTCGGCGCCTTCCGCAACCACGCGGCATTCCATGAAGCCTGCACGGTGGATATTGCCAAGCGGCTGGTGAAGGAAATCAAACCGAAATGGCTGCGCATCGGCGGTTATTGGTATCCGCGCGGCGGCATACCGATTGATGTGTTCTATGAAACAGGAACATTGCCAAAAGGCGTGTGGGCGCCTGAGCAAGGCGTGCCGACCTATCGTGGGCGTGGTTAGTAATTAGACAGAAATACCGAGCGTACTGCCGCCCGCATCGGCCAGCGAGCCGGTGGCTGCAAAGGCTTTGAGCGCCTGCAGATTTGCTTCTACTTTTTTATCATCCTGCTTCTGCACTGATTGCAGGGCTACGGGGTCAACACCCACGGAACTACGGAATGATGCCAGCGTTTCTGCTGGCTGAGTGGATGCCTTTACCTTGGGTTCAGGAGATACATCAACTTCAGGCTGTGCCTGCACCTGCGGCGCAGCAGTACCGGATTGCACACCACCAGCTTTATTAATTTGTGACAACTGCACATTTGAAGTCAGCAAGTCGATTGGTGAAGGCATTGTTTGTCTCCTCGTTTACCCGTCAGCAAGGCCCATCCTATCAGGTAAAAGGTTAATAAAGAGTTAAGGATACACAAAAACGCTAGGAGTGGCTGCCAGCCTTGATACAAGCCTCACATAAAAGCTCATTTACTTTTGAATCGCGAAGTGCATCGGTGGAAACTGGGGCACCGCACTCGGTACAACGCACCGCGCCCGACATTTTAAGTTCTGGCGTCACCGCCACACGGTCATCAAACACAAAGCAGTCACCTTCCCACAGGCCGCTCTTATTCTGTGTTTCCTCAAAGTATTTCAGGATGCCACCTTGTAGGTGATACACATCGGAAAAGCCCATTTGCTTTAAAAGCGCCGTGGATTTTTCGCAGCGTATGCCGCCCGTACAATACATGGCCACTTTCGGCGTTTTTTTGGGATCGAGGTTTTGCTTCACCCATTCAGGAAACTCGCGGAAGGTGCGGGTTCTAGGATCCACCGCATTTTTGAATTTGCCGATTTTCACCTCATAGTCATTCCGCGTATCCACCACTACTACGTCCGGCTGCTGAATCACTTTATCCCATGCATCTGGCGGCAAGTATTGCCCACGCACATCGATATCCAAATCTTCTACACCCATGCGGACGATTTCTTTCTTAAGACGTACTTTAAGCCGCTCAAACGGTAGGGTGGCGGCAAAACTTTCCTTCCACTCCAGCGTGGCAAACTTTGGATCAGAGCGCAGATAGTTTATGAGTGCATCAATGCCCTCACGCGTGCCCGAGATGGTGCTGTTGATGCCCTCACGCGCCAGCAAAATGGTGCCTTTCAGCCCTTGCTCTTGGCAAAATTTCATCAGCAACGGCTGTCGCTGCTCGTAGTCTGGCAGCGATACGAAGTGGTAAAAAGCAGCGATAACGATGGGTAAAGATTCTTCCTGCATGGCGCATTTTTTAGCCGCCAGGGGCCAATAATGCAATCTTTTCCCCCTGATAGGGAAAATTTTGCCGCACCACAGACTGCCTCACCACCGCACTATCAACCTATCTTACTGATAAATAACAATTATTATTGTTGGCACGGCACTTGCAGTTATAAGGGCATGTTAGGAAGCACCGCAGTTACATATGGCCGCTACGGCACGTTCGAAACCCCACGGGTGGAAAGAACGGACGCCGCATCACCGAACCAGCATTTCTGGGGCAAAGATGGTTTCGGATTCAGTGACATTCTGGATATTGTAAACCCGCTGCAAAACCTGCCGGTGGTTTCCGACATCTACCGCAAGGTGACGGGCGATGCGACATCACCCGGCAGCAAGGTAGCAGGTGGCGCATTATTTGGTGGCGTGGGCGGACTGATTGCAGGCTTTTTTTCAAGCGCCGTTGAGCAGGTAAACGGCAGCACACCAGTAGTGCAGGCCATGAATTTTATCAGCGGCGAAACCACGGAAGTCGAAGCTGCAAACAACAATACACCGCTTGAAAGAGCGATGATTGACTGGAGCCAGCCAGTGACTTCTAAAAAAGTCTATGATACTGCCGCATACTTAAAGAAATATAACGAAGTGCAGCAATTCGCCGAAGCGCAACGCAGCGGCCGCATCAACATCGCCGCATAATGTTTCAAAGTAAAAACCTTATCAGCACCGCCCGATTAGTAAAAAAATCGCTTCAGCGCGATGGCGTCCCTGCGACAATGCAGAAAATTAAAAAACACCTTTATTGGAAAAGCGTAACGCTTTTTAAACCGCGCTTTGTGCGTTCTGTTTACGGACCAAAGTTCCGTTTGCAGGCAGATGATAATACTTTTTGGTTCTACATTCGCGGCGATTACGGCCATTATTTTTCTGAGTTTTTAAAACAGTTTCATCAACCGTTTGTTTTTATCGATATTGGCGCCAATCAGGGGCTTTATTCCATCATCGCCGCACAAAATAAAAACTGCAAAAAAGCATGGGCCTTTGAGCCTGTCGCACATACATTTGCATTACTCCAGCAAAACATTGCTGCCAATCAACAATCTAATAAAATTCACGCCATTCAAGCTGCAATCAGCCAAGAATCTGGTAAAAAAAACATCTCTGTAAACCCCACACATACAGGCGGCGCTTCTTTAAACCAAGCGGTGAAGAATGGAATAGAAGAGGCCGTGGATTGCATGGATTCTATAGCGCTCGCAACTGCTATTCAGCACGAGGCTGATCTGCCTATTATCATTAAAATTGATACAGAAGGCCATGAACCATTGGTGTTAGAAGAGCTTACCAAAACACCCTTTTGGAATCGGGTATCCTTCCTGTTTTTTGAAGTGGACACACGCTGGTTTGACGGAAATGCTATCGTAGAGAAGCTCAAACCCCTTGGGTTTGCTGAAGTTTGGCGCACAGGTGATGCGTTAATCCACTATGATGTCATGATGGAGCGGACCGCTCGCATTGCAGGCTCCAACTCCTAAATTTTCTTTCCTTTCGCTGATTTTTGCGTATGTTGGCAGCACCGACACCAACCGCCAGCGCCGTGGATACATATGGACAAAATTCTGATTCTCGATTTCGGCTCACAATTTACCCAGCTGATTGCACGGCGTGTGCGCGAAAGCGGTGTGTATTGCGAAATCTGGCCCTATGTGACCACGCTGCAAAAAGTCAAAGACTTTGGCCCCAAAGGCATCATCCTTTCCGGTGGCCCCTCTTCGGTTGGTGACAAAGGTTCGCCGACTGTCAGCAAAGATATTTTTAATTTAAAACTCCCAATTCTCGGCATCTGCTATGGCCAACAACTGATGTGCAAATTACTCGGCGGTAAGGTCGAACCGTCCGATGAGCGCGAATTTGGTCGCGCACACATCAAAGCCCTAAAGCCCTGCACATTGTTTAAAAACATCTGGAAAAATGGCACAAAACATCAGGTGTGGATGAGCCACGGCGATAAGGTGACGAAGCTACCCGCTGGCTTCAGTGCTGTTGCCGCCACCGAAAGCGCACCCTTTGCGTTTATTGCCGATGAAAAGCGCAAATTTTACGGCGTACAGTTCCACCCCGAAGTGGTGCACACGCCCGATGGCGCCACCCTACTAAAAAATTTCACGCATGGTGTGGCTGGCTGCAAAAGCGACTGGAATATGCACAACTTCCTTGAAATGGAAATCAAGAAAATCCGCGCCCAGGTGGGCAAAAAACGTGTGATTTGCGGCGTGAGCGGTGGTGTGGACTCTTCCGTGGTGGCAGCCCTGCTCTACAAGGCAATCGGCACACAACTCACCTGCATTTTTGTGGATACAGGCCTGCTGCGTCAGAATGAAGTGAAGCAGGTAAAAGAGCTGTTCCGCGACTTCCATATTCCACTGGTAGCCGTGGATGCCAGCGCCCTTTTCCTTGGCAAACTCGCCGGTATTTCAGACCCCGAGCAGAAGCGAAAAATTATCGGCAAAACCTTTATCGACGTGTTCGAAAAAGAAGCCAAAAAAGTCGGCGGCGCAGAATTTTTAGCCCAAGGCACGCTGTACCCTGACGTGATTGAATCTGTTTCCGTGCATGGCGATGCCGCCGTTACCATTAAATCGCACCACAATGTGGGCGGCCTGCCCGCACGCATGAAGATGAAGCTAGTGGAGCCAGTACGTGAATTATTCAAAGACGAAGTACGCGCATTGGGTTTGGAACTTGGCATTAAACACGAGATGATTCGCCGCCACCCTTTCCCCGGCCCCGGCCTTGCGATTCGTATCCCCGGTGAAATCACGAAAGAAAAAATTGCCATCTTGCAAAAAGCCGATGCTGTGTTCATCGAAGAAATCAAAAAAGCAAAGCTCTATGACAAAATCTGGCAGGCCTTTGCTGTGCTGCTGCCGGTGAAAACCGTTGGCGTGATGGGCGATGGCCGCACGTATGAGTATGTGTGTGCCCTGCGCGCCGTAACATCATCCGACGGCATGACCGCAGATTATTACCCCTTTAAATACACGTTCCTATCGCAGGTTTCGGCGCGCATCGTGAACCAAGTAAAGGGGGTAAACCGCGTGGTGTACGACATCACCAGCAAGCCCCCCGGCACGATTGAGTGGGAATAGGCCTTAAAAAGCCCCCATCAGCACTGTGCCTTTCATGCAACTAACGTATTGTGCTTACGCTGTTTTTCTTGCAGCTTGCCCTGAAAACCCGTACACTGTTTCGTGTGGCAGTAACAGGGGTTTAATCAGGAGAAAAATCCTTGGCGGATGAGGAAAAACAGCAGCCCGGACAAGGCGACGCCAGTGCAGGCGTTCCCGCCACGTTGGACAATACGCAGTCATTGCCGCAAGATGTCGACCTCACCCAGATGTATCCGCATGAGATTAAGCAGCTGAAAAAAGGCGGTCTCAAAGCCATTCCCGCACCGGATGCCCCACCTTCAAAATATGCAACACCTAATGCCGGCCAGCAAGAAGCTGCCATGTTTGAAGCCACACCGGAGCAGAAAAAAGCCGAAGCGGCGCAGGCAAGGCCCGAAGCCTCTGCTAAAAGCACGGCAGAAAAGCCAAAAGAGAAATCTTCTTCCAGCACCACGCAGGTGGAAAAGGTTGAAGAGACCGCGCTGGTCAAAAAGCCAACTTCGTTTTCGCTTTCCATTGGCGAGCGACTTGTGGCCGAGGGTTTAATTTCACGCGACCAGCTTGAAATTGCGCTCAAAATGCAGCGCGAAAACAAAGACCCTGCACGCTCTATGCTCGGCGCACTGCTGGTGGAGCTTGGCTTCATCACCGAAAGTGCATTGGCTGAAGTGCTCTCGGAATCAACCGGGATTGAGCAGTTTAACCCCAAAGCCACGCTGCTCGATTCGAACCTTATCAAGCAGATTCCAAAAAACATCGCGCTCCGCCACAAGGTGATTCCAGTCATGCTTGAAGATAACTCGGTGTATCTCGCGATGGCCGATATTTATAACGTGCTGGCGATTGACCAAGTGCAGCGTCACTTCCCGCGCAATTATAAAATCGTGCCGCTCTATTGTAGTGAAGGCGACATCCTCGAGATGATCGATAATTACTACGATTACGACATGTCGATTGAGGGCATCCTCAAGGAAATTGAAGAAGGTATTGCAGAAAACGTCGCCAAAATCAGCGGTGAAGTGGAAGGTTACACCAACCCCACCGTGCGCCTGGTGGACTCACTGCTAGCCGATGCCATCCGGCGCGGTGCATCGGATATTCACTTCGAACCGGAAGGCGCTTTCTTACGTTTGCGCTACCGCATCGATGGAAAGATGCGCCAGGTGCGCAGCTTCCACAAAGATTATTGGTCAGCCATTTCCGTGCGTATCAAAATTATTTCCGGCATGAACATCGCTGAAACGCGCCATCCACAGGACGGTCGTATTACCTACACCGTGCTGGGGCGCGAGGTGGATTTCCGTGTATCTACCCAGCCGACCATTCACGGCGAAAACATCGTGATGCGTATTTTAGATAAGAAAAAAGCACTGCTGCCGCTGGAAGCACTCGGCATGAGCGACCACAATGTGAAGCTGCTTAAAAAATTACTCAAGCGCCCAGAGGGCATCATCATCGTAACTGGCCCAACTGGTAGCGGTAAAACCACTACGCTTTACTCGGTGCTGAGCTTCATCAACTCGATTGATGTAAACATCATGACGCTGGAAGACCCGGTGGAATATCAGCTGCCGATGATTCGCCAGTCCAACATCCGTCATGGTGGTGGTCTTACTTTTGGTGAGGGTTTAAAAGCCATCATGCGCCAAGATCCTGACATTATTTTCGTCGGTGAAATTCGCGATGCGGAAACCGCCAGCATGGCGCTGCGTGCCTCGATGACCGGTCACCAAGTGTTTTCCACCCTGCACACAAACGATGCACTTGGCGTGCTGCCACGCTTGATTGATATTGGCATTAAGCCTTCGCTGCTGGCAGGTTCCATTATTTGCGCCGTGGCACAGCGCCTAGCCCGCCGCCTGTGCGTGCAGTGCCGAGAACCCTATAACGCCACGCCGTATGAATGCAGAATTCTGGGCGTAGACCCCGCCGCACCACCACTGATTTATAAACACAAAGGCTGCGATGCCTGCACAGGCTCAGGCTATAAAGGCCGTGTGGCTATGGTGGAGATTGTGGCGGTTGACCGCGAACTGGATGAATTGATTGCCCGTGAAGCCACGCGCAAAGAAATGATGGACCATATCATTAAGAATGGTTTCCGCAGCCTTCAGGATGACGGTGCCCGCAAAGTACTAGACGGTCTTACAGACATTGAAGAGCTGGTGGACTCACTCGATATGACGGAAAGGTTGTAAGCCGTGGCCGCATATACCTACGTTGCCATCAACACTGCTGGTGATACCGTGAAGGGCAAGATGGTGGCCGTCAATGAGCTCGACCTCGAAGAGAGGTTAAAAGGGCTTGGGCTTGACCTGATTCGCTACCGCATGGTGAAAAGCGCCCGCGTTTCCTTCTTCGGCAGGATTAAGGCACGCGACTTGATTATTCTTTGCATTCACCTTGAGCAGCTCGAGCGCGCAGGTGTACCGCTGCTGGATGCTATTGCCGACCTGCGCGACACAACAGATGCCCCTCGCCTGCGCGACCTGCTGTCTGACGTTTATGAACTGGTGAAATCCGGTAATGTGCTTTCAAAAGCACTAGCAAAATATCCCAAGGTGTTTGATAACGTGTTTATCGGCCTTGTGAAGGCTGGCGAAGAAACCGGCCAGCTGGCTGATTCTTTCATGCACCTTGCCAACCATATCAAGTGGAATGAAGAGTTGCGGCGCAAGGTGAAAAAGGCCATCCGCTACCCCATCGGCCTCTTGTTCCTGATGGCAGGTGTGATGACGGTGATGATGCTATTCGTCGTACCACAGATTTCTGAATTCCTGTTGTCGCAAGGCTTTGACTTGCCGCTGCACACGCGTGCACTGATTGCCACTTCAGAGGCTTTTGTAAGCCACTGGTATCTGATTTTTGGTATACCGGTTTTCATATTTATGGTGGGGGCTGTCGCTTACCGCACTTCCGAAAGTTTTGCCTATGCCATCGATAAAATGATGCTTAGGTTCCCGTTAATCGGGCAAATTATTATTAAAGCCAATCTTGCGCGCTTCACGCATTTCTTCACTGTTACGTTCGTCAGCGGCATTGATATTCTAGTTTGCTTGGAAACCGCAAAAGACGTGGTCGGTAACCGCGTACTGAAAGAAGCCATTAATGACGTGAGGCAGAATGTAGCCGACGGTAATTCGCTCACGCTCGCGCTGACTGCCACCGGCCGCTTCCCGAACCTTGTGCTCCGTATGTTCAAGGTCGGCGAAGAAAGCGGCAACATGGAGCAAGCACTCAAGAACGTGAATTATTTTTATGACCGTGAAGTAAATGATTCGGTGGAGTCTATCGTGGGCGTGATTCAGCCTGCGCTGACATTGCTGATGGGTCTGCTACTACTGTGGATTACGGCCGCAGTGTTCGGGCCGCTCTACGATAGCTTTAGCAAGATGGAGTTCTAGCTTTGGCCGCCAAAAAAGGTAAAAAGCAGAAGAATACCAAAGCCGTACCAAAAGCGGCAAAGCCCAAGAAATTGTCCGCGCCTGAGCGGTTTAAATATGTTCTCAGCGTTGGGGATGAAGGTGCTATTCTGGTTTTATTCAATGCCGGTAAGTTAGAAAAGCGCTTGTTTGTAAGTTCCCCCGCCGCGCAAGATTTAACCAAAACCATCGCAGAGCACCCCAAAGCGCCTGTCTATGTGCTGGTAGATGTGCTGGATCAGGCCTTCGTGCAGCATGCACTGCCGCCCGTTAGCCCGCTTGCCATTGGCAATCTTGTTAAGAAGCGTTTGGATAAAGATTTCAGCGAGCAGGATATTAAGGCGGCACGCAAACTTTACCGTGAGAAAAAGGGCCGCAAAGACTGGCACTACATGTTCCTTTCTATCAATTACTCGCCGCCATTTTCCGATTGGGTGGATGCCATTATCAACTTACCAAATCCGTTCGGGGGAATTTATCTACTACCCATTGAATCGGAGCCTTACCTAAAAAAACTTGAGACACTGAACCCTAAAAAACCAGCAAAGCCTATACGCTGGCACATTATGGTGAGCCATAATCGCGTAGGCGGTTTCCGGCAGATTATCTATCGCGATCACAAAGTGGTGTTCACCCGTATCGCGCAACCCATCGGCGGGCTGGCCCCGGATGTAATTGCCGGAAATATCGAGCAGGAAACATTAAATACCATCGAATATATCCGCCGCCTCGGTTTTGATAACACCGAAGAACTCGATATTTATATTATCTGCTCACAGGACGTTAAGGCCGCCATTGATGCATCAAAAATGCAAGGCCGCACTACTAACATTTTAACGCCGTTTGATGTTGCTACCGGCCTGAAGCTACCCGCTGCTGCAGAAAAAACAGACCGCTTTGGTGACGTTATTTTTTCATCTTTCTTCATTAACAACCGCAAGCCCGTTTTAAAACTTACCACGCCCTACTCCAAAAAACTAGATACGCTAAAAATGGCACTGAACACCGCCATTATTACGGGAGCATTGCTGATTCCGACATTGATTGCATTGAGCATTATGAATATTAGCGACATCTTAGATGCAAAAGAATCTGTTGATCAGGCCTTACAAAAGAAAGCGGAAGCCCAAAAAGCATTGAGTGATATTAAAGAAATACAAAAATCACTTCCTGCCTTTAGCACTTTAGCTGTTGATGTTGTGGCTGTGAACCAGGCCGTAACCAAAGAAACATCTATGCCCTTGGTAATGATGGATGACTTTGCCAAACTCCGCACAAAAGATATTTATTTTCAAAAAGTCAGTTTCAAAATAGAAGAGCGGTTAACCAGCCCAAATCGAATGATTGCTGTGTACTCCGCACTTATCAACAACCCTGACGGTGGCATCGACAGGCTTCTAGAAGACATTGATAAGTTTACAGAAGCGGTGCGAACCAAATTCAGAGGGTATGAAATTAACTTCTCTGGCCTTCCAGGTGAAAGCACCGGTACATTTAATCTTACTCTTGAGCCAAATAGCCAGCAGCAAGGCGATGCTGCAGCGCCACGCGCAGAAAATAAAAGCCCCTTTGAAATCACCATTCGTGGCCCCATCACCGACAGTATTGATAAAAAAACACCTCCTGGTAGAGGGGCACCATAGGTTTTGTGATGGAAAAGTTTATTCAGCTCAAAAAAAGGCTTATCAAAATATCAATCCTTGCTAGCGGCGGGGTATTAGCCTCCCTTGCTTTGTATTTTTATCTCTCTTCTGCACTGGATGAAACGGTTCGCTATGCCAAGCAAGTCGACAATGAGATGCTTATTATACAAAAAAGTACAGGAGATACCCGAAACCAGAATGAGGTTATTGCTCGCGCGGTGCGAATATATAATGATCTGCCTCCACCAAAACGCAGTACGCCTGAATTGGAAGACACTGCCTCCCGCATTCGGGCAGCAAAACCGTTGATTGATGAATTTCGTATTCGCTATAAATTTTCTGATATCAATATAAAATTCTCAAAAGTGGAGAATGTAACCTCTGATTTCAAACTAAAGAACGTCAGTGTTTTCAAAAACGTCATCACCATCGATTACAAAGCCCTAACAGACGAATTGGTTTTTGCGTTTATCGATTCAATGATTCAACGCATGCCTGGCTATATTACTGTCACTTCCATTGAAATGACACGCGTGAGCGACATTACTCCGGCTGTTATTAAATCGCTATTAACCCGCCAACCTACAATTCCTTTCCTTGTAACGGGTAAAATTACATTTCACTGGTGGAGCATCAGTGAAGCAAAGTCAAGGCCGCCAGAAAATAAGAAGGAAGGCACCTGATGATACATCGGCTGCATCATCGCCGGCCTTTCTATGCAACAGCGATGCTGTGGCTGATGGTAATATTGCTGCCACTTACTGCAACCGCACAGAGCGCGGCCCCATTGCTACCCGGTAGTGCGCTCGATTCTCTCAATAAACTCGTTGCCGGTGCGCCAGGCATTAGTGCCTTGCAGACAGGTGGCGCCGGAGGGGCAAGTAATTTCTCTGGGCAAAATTTCAGCGACCTTCCCTGGCAAAACTCCCTGATGTTTGATGAGACGCAACTGGATCAGCTCTATAATGCAATGGTTGGGTTTGCGCCCACCAAAGACGCGGAAGGCAAACCCATTGGCGCGGGCTCTTCACAATCGCAAGACCGTGTCACCGTCGATGCAGAAGGTCGAGTGTTTGACCCTGCTGGAAACCTGATTGCCACCATCAATGAAAATAATATCTTGATCGATTTGGAAGGCAAGATGATCGGTCGGGTTGAAGATGATAAACGTATCGTCGACAATGACGGTAATTATATGGGTCGTGACACACGCATCATCACAAAAGTGTACCCTTCTGTCGCACCCGCTTTCTACCTAAACTCAGTAATGTTTTATATACCCAAAAACTGGACGTTATGGTTGAACCATCGCCGCATCCGCGTAGGGACAGAAATGAATGGCCTGACTGTCGTAAATATCCACGAAGATTTTGTTGATATGTTGTGGAAACCTGCGGACCTTGATTTCATCGCGCCAGATTGGAAAAAGAAAGTCTTACCGTTAGGTGACAATATTTCCAAAGATCTTGGTGTGCCGTATTCAAAAGATCAGCTCGGTGCCTTGGAAAAAGAACTTAATGATGCAAAAGTTAGTGCCGCCAAAGCCAAAGAAGCGGCAGAAAGCGCAATGGCCGCTGCGTTGAAAGCTGCCTCTCAGCCTCAGGTTACAGCGCCAGCGTCTGTACCAGGTCTACAACCTGCGGACACATCTTCTTTGGCAACAAATGGGGCAAAAAACACCCAACCTCAGGCGCTGAATATCAAAAGCAAAGTTTCCGTTGCAGGCCAAGAAGAACCTAAAAAGCAACTTCCAAAACCTACTTTGTCCAATCCACCTAAAGACCAAACTGTACAACTACCAGACTTAGCCGTAGCCATTAACCCCGCCACAGGCGCCCTCACTATTAACAACAATACTCTTCTAGACACCTTGAAAAAGCAGGAAGATGAGAAGCGCAAAGCCAAAGAAGAGGAAGCAAAGAAAAAAGAAGAAGAAATTTTAGCCGAGAAACAAAAAGCTGAACAAGAGAAACTAGAAAAGAAGCGCGAAGTGCTTGAGAAAAAGCACAAAGAACTCTATGCGAATCAGGCGGTAGATGAGAGCAAATACAAATGGGAGTATAAGTCCCCGGATGGGTTAATATTAGTAGACCCTGTAAACAAAATGGTAAAATTCCGTGTGGGCCTTAACCAGACCTTTGTGTCTCGTTCTTTTGAATTAAAAGAAGGTTATGTACAAAGCGTTGCGCTAACACCTCCGACAGAAGGTGGACAACAGTCAGCGCCTGCTTCTACAAACAACCTTGAACAACAGTTATTTGATTATAGTAACTTACCTACAAACTCAGTGATTCCTGCACCTAAAGGCGGCGATGCTCCGCCAGGTCTGACACCACCCTCACCCCAAACCGGAAATAGTTCACCCACCTCTGTTGGACAAGCGCCAGGAGGAGTTCCTGCAACATCTAATGCTCCGGCTGCAGCACCGCGCACGCCAAAACCGCTTATACCAGGCGGCGCGACGCCGTAAACCATTACACCAACTAGAAGAGATGATTGATTATGGCAGCACGTCAAAAAATGAAATCCAACCCACAGCTCCCACTGATTGTTGAAAATATCAACAAATCCTTTGATACAAAAAAAGTGTTGGATGGCGTTTCACTTGCGATTGAACCAGGCAGTGTATTTGGCCTTATCGGCCTTAACGGTGCGGGCAAAACTACTTTGATTAAAATTATTCTCGGTCTGCTTGAGAAAGATTCAGGCAACGCCACCATTTTTGGCACTGCACCGGGCAGTAATGACGCAAAGGCGCATTTTTCATATTTGCCAGAGAAATTCTTACCTTCGATTTATTTAAAAGGGTATGAATTTTTAGACCTTACCCTTGCCTATTACCATAAAAAAACCAACCGCGAAAAAGCACAAAGAATGGCAGACACATTAGGGCTAGACCCAGCAGCGCTGGATAAAAAGATTACTAGCTATTCAAAAGGCATGGCACAAAAATTAGGTCTCATGGCCGCATTGATGATTGAAGCACCGCTGCTGATATTAGATGAGCCCATGAGTGGCCTTGACCCATTGGCGCGTATTAAATTAAAAGATGCGCTGACTGACTACACTAAGCAAGGCCGCACAGTGTTTTTTAGCTCGCATATTCTTTCTGACATTGATGAAATCTGCAGCCACATCGCAATCATTCATAATCAAAAAATCGCATTTGATGGCTCGCCCGATAGTTTCAAAAAGAAATTCGCACGAAAAGGCCAAACACTGGAACGCGCTTTCCTAAAAGCTATTGAAGGCTAGATTCCGATTAGAAATCCTGCTTATTGCCAGTGCCAGATGGGTTGTGAACGTTAAAACCCACGTTATCAAGGCTGGTGCTCATGGTGCCGGAGAGCTTGGTTTTCTGGGTCGTTACTTCCTGATTAATTTTGAGCTTCAGGTTGTTCACGTTATCCGCTTCGCGCAGCGCCACCTCTGGCGTGATTTGCTTTTTACGCAGCAGTTCTAACAAGCATTGGTCAAAGGTTTGCATGCCATGGTCATACGCCTTATCCATCGCATCTTTGATTTCTTTGAATTTACCTTCAATGATAAGCTGCTTTACTAAACCTTCATTCAGCAATATCTCCGTTGCGAGCGCACGGCCGCCGCGCACGTCTTCCACCAAGCGCTGCGAGAACAGCCCGCGCAGGTTCTGCGCCAGCGTTACCTGCATCTGGCGGTGCATTTCTTCTGGGAAGAAGTTAATAATGCGCTCCACTGCCTGACTAGAATTTGTGGCATGCAGTGTGGCCATACATAAGTGGCCCGTTTCACAGAACAACAAAGCATTCTCCATTGTTTCGCGATCACGAATTTCGCCAATTACAATCACGTCTGGGCTTTGGCGCATCGCGTTTTTAAGGGCAATGCTATAAGAGAATGTATCAATCCCAACTTCGCGCTGGGTGAAGATGCAATTCTTGTGATGGAACACATATTCAATGGGATCTTCTACCGTGATGACGTGGCCACCGCCTTTTTGATTGCGGTATTCGAGCATCGCTGCCATCGAGGTTGATTTACCTGAACCCACTGAGCCTACAAGCAAAACCAGCCCGCGCTTTTCCATGGCCACCTGCGTAAAAATAGGCGGCAGTTTAAGGGCGGCATGATCAGGAATTTTAGCTTTAATGCGGCGAATCACAAGCCCGCTATGATGCTGCTGGCGGAAAAAATTTACACGAAAACGCTCCCCGTCATCCATTTTAAGCGCGATGTTGAGTTCGTAATTTGATTCAAACTCATAGCGTTGATCTTCAGAAAGTAAATCCATCAAGATTTTATTGATATCTTCTTCACTGAAATCAGGAATATCAAACTCTACAATACGGCCATCCACACGCAGGCTTGGTGGGCAGCCTACGGTCAAAAACAAGTCGGAAGCTTCGCGCTTCACCATTTCTTGCAAATATGGGTGAATGGTCTGCATGGGCTAAAAATCTCCACTCGGTTTGTGTGGTGAACTACCTGTTTGCGGAATCGGTGTTTGCGGCCCCTGCGGCGCACCTTCTACGCCTGGCACCGGCGCACCTTGTAATTCATCTTGTAGATTCAATGCGCCTTTTGCAGCCTCGGCGGTAATCACGCCTTTTTCAAGCAGCGCATAGACACTGTCTTTCATGGTGCGCATGCCAAGCTTGGTACCAATCTGCAGCAAGGAATAAATTTGCGGCACACGGCCTTCGCGAATGAGGTTGCGCACAGCAGGCGTGCCGAGCAATATTTCCAACCCTGCCACGCGCCCGTTACCATCCGCCGTGCGTAATAGGCGCTGCGCCACCACCGCTTCAAGCGAGCCACTGAGCATAGAACGAATCAGCGCTTTATCCTGCCCAGGAAATACGTCGATAATACGGTCGATAGTTTTTGCTGCCGAACTGGTGTGGAGCGTACCAAGCACAAGGTGGCCCGTTTCCGCCGCCGTAAGCGCCAACTGAATGGTTTCAAGGTCGCGCAACTCACCCACCAAAATCACGTCAGGATCTTCACGCAGCGCGCTTTTCAGTGCGCGGGCAAATGAAATGGTGCTGGAGCCCAGTTCGCGCTGGTTGATAAGGCTGCGCTTGGACTGATGAATAAATTCTACCGGATCTTCGATGGTAAGAATGTGTTTGGCCGTGTGTTCGTTGATGTAATCCAGCATGGCCGCAAGCGTGGTAGACTTACCGCTACCCGTTGGACCCGTTGCAAGCACCAACCCCTTATTGAGCATCGACACTTTTTTCAAAATATCTGGCATGCCGAGTTCATCGAGCGTCGAGATTTTTGTCGGGATGCTACGGAACACTGCCGCAGGGCCGGAGATGGTGTTAAATGCGTTGACGCGGAAGCGTAAATCATCGCCGAACTGTATGGCAAAGTCGATTTCCATATCGCGTTCGTAATCGGCGCGCTGGCCTTCCGTCATTACTGCAAATAGAAGATTCTTTACATCTTCCGGCGTCAGTTTCTCAGTTTTGAGCGGCATCATGTCGCCGTGAATGCGCATGACTGGCGGGTGCATGGACGAGATATGCAAGTCCGATGCATTGTTCTTTTTGGTGTGAATCAGCAGTTCAGAGATTTCCATCGCTCACGCCTATCACTGATATTTATCTTTGGTCATAATAAACGCCATACGCTCCATGATGCGCTCACGCGATTCAGGCAACTCTTTACCCTGTTCTTCTTCGCCCAGCAACTGCTGATAGAGGCGCACGGCCTGCGATTTATATCCCGCGTGATCAAGTATCACAGCAAGGTTGTAGCGATAGCCCAGATTATCTGGCGACAAAATGACAGCGCGGCTTAGGTATTTCACTGCATCCTGCATACGGCCCAACTGCACATACACCATGCCGATTTGCGCCGCGATGGGGCTGAACTCAGGATTAATTTGCTCAAGCTCGCGTAGTTCTTTCAGCGCGTTCTCTGGCGCTTCTTCACCCGCAAGCACAAGGAAGTTGTTCATCGCTGGCCAGTAATCCGGATGAATTTTAAGCAAATCGATATACGTAGCGCGTGCGTCGGAAAGCTGGCCGCTGCGATGGTAGCTGGTGGCAAGGCCAAACAGACCTTGTTTGTTTTGCGGGTCCGCTTCTACTACTTGCTTGTATAACGCAATCGCCCCTTCTATTTGACCTGACATCAGCGCGTCATACGCCATTTCAAGCTTTGTCGGCACATGGTCTTTGCGGTTGGTGACGTTAATGTTGAGGCCAACATCCGCACCAATGGTCTCGTCCATTTTCTCATCCGGTGCTGGGAATGGATCTGCTGTTGCGCCATGCGTAATGGCTACGGGGTTGATGACTTGCAGCGACTTTACTGGATCCTTCAGTGTATCGGCCGGAATTTTATCAAGCATCTCTTTCGTATCCAACGGTAGCTGTTTTTCACCCAATGAGAAAAGCAGGACGCTGATGTCTTTTACGAATTTTTCATATTCAGGATCTACGTCTGCTGGCTTATTCTGCGAGGTGCGAACACCCTTCAGCCAGTTTTCATAGCCTTTATCGAGTGGGTCAAAAGTAGGGTCGTTATCGAGCGGACGATAGCGCACACTACGGGAATTCGGCTTGCGGCGCATCTGATCTTCCAGCGCCTTCCTGCGCTTATTATCCGTTTCCGGTGTTTCATATGTTACTTCAGTACCGCTCTCTGTTTGCAGCGGGCTTGTGGGGCCAAGGCCCTTACCGGATGAAGGAACATCCACACTTTTTGCATGGCCTGATTGACGTGGTGCAGCGCCCGGCTCAACTGGCGGCACCAATAGTTTTTCATTAATTTGTGGTACGGGCGGAATATAGGGCGCTGCACCAGGTGGTGGCACAAAAGTAGGAGCAGTCCCACCTGCGGGTGCTGCGGCCGCCACAGGCGGTACTGTATTCGGAAATGGTAACGTGGATGGCGCAGCACCTGTTGGAGGTGTTGCAAATGGCGATGTCGCAGGCGGTGCTGCTGCAAACGGTGATGCTGGCGGCGCAGCATTATTGACTGGAACGAACCCAGGTGGCGGCGCTGAAGTAGCTGCATTCGGCATACCAGGAGCGGTAAGAAAATCAGGTGGCGGCGGAAGATTCACCGCAGGAGGCTGTTGAGCAAAAACAGAAGGGGCGGATGCCATAAAAAAACCCACAAGCGGAATGCCCACCGTCGCCTGCAAGAAGCGTTTTGTTTTTTTCCAGCTGCCGCGGCGTGTATGAATTCCCATCAGCCTGTTTTGCCATTGTTTTTCATCGTCATAGCGAATTTCCTTGCGGAATATGCCGCCATGCTATGTAAATAATACGTTTTTTTTGGGCTTTTTCCACTAAATTAACTATATGTCTGGTGTTAAAATGCCTGTACCTACAATAACTTGTGTTGTTTGCGTAACATGAACTACTACCCCCTCATCCGGCCCTTGCTTTTCTGCCTGAAGGCCGAAGATGCCCACCACGCTGCCATCCTTGCGCTGCGCCTCAATCTTTTACCGAAACAGAAATGCGTCGATGACCCCGCTTTGCACATGACTATTGGCGGCCTTACTTTCAAAAATCCGGTGGGTATGGCCGCTGGTTTTGACAAGAACGCCGATGCCATTAAGGGTCTTTTCTCGCAAGGCTTTGGCTTTGTGGAGACCGGCACGGTGACGCCAAAACCACAAGGGGGTAACGCCAAACCTCGCCTCTTCAGGCTTTCTGAAGACAACGCCGTTATCAACCGCATGGGCTTTAACAACAAGGGATTGCCGCATTACAAAGCGCAGCTGGAAAAGTGGCAGCAGAACAAGCCGGAACAATTTGCGGGAGTGCTCGGCGCAAATATCGGTCGCAATAAAGAAAGCCCGAATGATGCGAGCGATTACACCACCATGCTAGAGGGTGTGTATGGCTTAAGTGATTATATCACGGTGAATATTTCATCGCCCAACACGCCTGGCCTGCGCGATATGCAGAAGTTTGATATCCTGAACGGCTTTTTGAAAAACGTGATGGAAAAGCGCAACCAACTTGCTAAAACTCACGGAAAAATCATTCCTGTCTTCGTAAAAATTGCGCCGGATATTGATGCCACCGAGCAGGAATCCATTGCGCAAGCCGTGGTCGCCAATGCGCTCGATGGCCTTTTTATCGGCAATACGTCGGTGGGCCTTCGCAACACGCTGAAAAACACCTCGTTGGCCAATGAACAAGGCGGTTTAAGCGGCGCGCCCATTTTCGCGTTTTCAACAGCGGTGCTAAAAAACATGCACCAGCTCACCAAAGGCCGCGTGCCGCTGATTGGTGCAGGCGGCATTGGCAGCGCCGAGGAGGCCTATGCCAAAATCCGCGCGGGCGCGAGCCTTGTGCAGGTTTATAGTATGTTGATATATAAGGGATTTTCACTTATCCCCACCATTAATACTGGCCTGCTGGCATTGTTGAAAAAAGACGGGCTTTCGCGCCTTGCCGATGCGGTGGGGGTAGACGCAGGTAAGTAACTGCGCCGCCGATGGCTTTTTTTACTTGCCAAGGCAGCGGTGGTGGGGTAAAAGAGCGCCTCCTTTGTAAGGAATCTTTAGGAATTATAGGTAGTACCATGGCAAAGCGTTGCGATATCACGAAAAAAGGTGTGCTGGTAGGCAATAAAGTCTCCCACTCCAATCACAAAACGAAAAAGCGTTTTGAACCGAACATCAAAAGCATTTCCTTGCTGAGCGATGCACTCGGTCGTTTCGTACGCCTGAACATTGCTACGAACACCATCCGCTCGATTGATAAAAACGGCGGTCTGGATAACTTCCTGCTGAAAACGTCCAACACGAAGCTGGGCGATGAAGCACTGAAGGTGAAAAAGAAAATCAAAAAGGCCCTCGCGAAAGCTGAAAAAGCCGCGTAAGGTTCTTAAGAATGAACAATAAAAAGGCCCGCTTCTGAGCGGGTTTTTTTATGCTGAATTCTTGAGTTCGCGTAAAAAATGCTTGGCCTCTGCGTAAATATGTCCTGTTAAAGTAGAGTATTCCTCTTCCCCCAGTTCCTTTAGCGTTTCTTCTTGCGCTAAAATAAGGAAATGAAGCTCCCTTGGGGAAAGCCGAAGCTTGGTATTTCCCACCTCTGCGTGGTCATATTTTTCTTTTATTTTCTGAAAAAAATTCTCAGCTTCTTGTAAGCTCCATCCTGTATGAGAAAATTCCCATCCAAATCCCAATAACGGCTGCAGCAGCGCATTGTAAGCTATGCCCAACTCTGTTGGAGCTAGATAAATCTCTATATGGTTAGGAAGTTTTATCTCAGCCATCCATTTCATTTATTTTACCTTAGTCCATGCACTTAGAGGCACACTAAAATGCTTTAGCGCATATCTTTGCGCGCCCTCTATATCCATATAAAGATAATCCCACGTGCAGCGGGTATTGTTTCCCTCGTATATATACAAATAGTACAAGCCGGAATTTTCTTTTGTTCCCTTATCTTTTATAACACAGCGAATATGTTTAGGAATTTTGGTTTCTGCTTCCCAGTGCATCTCTACTTATCCTTAAAATAATTATGATGTTTCCCAATATCCAGCCACTCACCATTGATTTCCTCTTGAACATGAAAGTGGGGCTTATAGCCATGCGGATCTTCAATATCAAATCGGATAATTTTATTATCCTTTATCATAATCAAATCGCCATCTTTATTTCGAAACGTCCTGTCAGGTGGCCCGCCAAAGAATTCCTCGATGGATTTCATGATGGTTTGGGTTTCGGCATCAGATGTCAGTTCACTACCACGGCGGCCATTGCGCCAGTAGTTTAGCGCACGCCCAATCGCAGAAATTGCCGAACGGCCTGAAACCACTCCCAGCACCGCTTCTAAGGGATAAACCTCCTCAATCGCATCAGGATACGGGTTTACTTATTCTACGGTGATGGCATGCCTGCCATTGCCGCCATGCGCGGGGTCGTCCGTCCACTGGCCGCCATCAGGCTGGCCGGCAGGAATGCGTGGTTGGCTGGGTTTGTAACCTGCCTTGATACCATAACGTAATTCTATGGCGACAAGCCGCGCTTCGTATGCGCTGAAGAACGCGGCAGTATCTTTTTCCAGCCACGTAATTGCTTCTTTTATGTTCTGATAGGATTCCTGCATCGCTACCCTCCTCAACTAAAAAGTAGCGCGGGATAGAAAATGCCGGAAGGGAGATTTTTACACTTACACGTTAAAGCGGAAGTGGAAGATGTCGCCATCCTGCACGGTGTATTCTTTGCCCTCTAAGCGCAGCTTACCTGCATCGCGCGCGCCGGACTCGCCTTTATTCGCAATATAATCGCTATATGAAACGGTTTCCGCGCGAATGAAGCCTTTTTCAAAATCCGTATGAATCGCACCGGCGGCTTCTGGCGCCACGGCGTTTTTGCGCACCGTCCACGCATGGGCTTCTTTCGGCCCGATAGTGAAGAAGGTGGTGAGGTTCAACAAATTATAGCCTGCTTTGATAATCTGATTCAGGCCGGTTTCTTTGAGCCCCAGTGATTCGAGGAATTCTTTCTTTTCTTCGTCGCTCGAGAGGCCTGCAATTTCTTCTTCGATTTTGGCACAGATAATCACCATGCTGGCGCCTTCGGTTTCCGCGCGCTTTTTTACAATGGCGGTATACTGGTTACCATCTGGCAATTCGTGATCCATCACGTTGCACACATACATGACTGGCTTTGCCGTGATGAGTTGCAGCATGCGGAAGTTTTTAGCTTGGCTTGCGTCGTATTTAAAAATACGCGCTGGCTTGCCTTCTGCCAAAAGCGGTAACACGGCTTGCAAAAGCTCCAGCTGTTCTTTGGCTTCTTTATCGTTGCCCTTGGCTTTTTTCTCGAGGCTGACGATGCGTTTTTCAACGCTTTCCAAATCTGCTAACACCAATTCCGTTTCGATAATTTCAATGTCGCGCAGTGGGTCCACATTGCCTTCTACGTGCGTGATGTCGCCATTTTCAAAGCAGCGCACCACGTTTACAATCGCATCCACCTCGCGGATGTGCGCAAGGAATTTATTGCCCAAACCTTCGCCTTTGCTCGCACCTTTCACGAGGCCTGCGATATCAACAAACTCAATTTGTGTCGGGATAATTTTTGCGGAATTCGCAATCGCAGCGAGTTGAGCCAAACGCTCATCTGGCACACTCACGCGGCCCACGTTCGGTTCAATGGTGCAGAACGGATAGTTGGCAGCTTCCGCGGCTTGCGTGCTGGTGAGCGCGTTAAACAAAGTGGATTTACCGACGTTGGGAAGCCCAACAATACCGCACTTAAAGCCCATTTTCTTCCAACTCCTTCTTCTTTATCTCTTTTGGTTTCGGCGGGTGGATAATGAGTGCCACCTTGCTCAAAAACTTTTTTTCCTGCCCCTCGGCCAGCAGCGGAAATGCTTCAACAATCGCACCGATAACAACTTCCTGCTGCTTCGATTCCTCACCCATCATGGGCCCAAGCACATAGCTGTGCACCAAATCTTTATCCCCCGGATGGCCGATGCCAATCCGCATACGGTGGAATTCATTTCCCGCCAGCTGATCGATGCTACGAAGGCCGTTATGCCCCGCTGCACCACCACCCAATTTCATCCGCACCTTACCGGGCAACAAATCGAGCTCATCGTGTATCACCACTACTTGCGACAGTGGCAGTTTATAAAACTGCACCATGGCCTGCACGGTTTCACCGGAAAGATTCATGAAGGTTTGTGGCTTAACCACGAGCACTTTCTGACCACCGATTTTTCCTTCAAACACCTCGGCTTTAAATTTTAGCTGAGGCCCAGAAAAATTATAGCGGCGAACGATGGCGTCCGCCGCTATAAAACCAATATTGTGCCGCGTTGCCGCGTATTTCTGACCCGGATTTCCGAGGCCAACAACAAGAAGCGGCAGGGACATGTCCCTTACTTCTTACCGCCTGCTGGCGCTGCTGGTGCTTTTGCACCGGCTGCTGGCGCTTTCGCACCGGCTGCAGGTTTACCACCGGCTGCTGGCGCGCCAGCAGCTGCTTCAGGAGCTTTCTGAGCCGTTGCCGGAACTTCAGCTGCCACCGGAGCAGTCGTTGCAATTTCTTCTTCTTTCTGACGACCAGCAATCGTTGCCACCGTGAAGTCACGGCCTTTAATGGCATACTGCGTGCCTTCTGGCAGTTTGATATGGCTGGCATGAATGCTGCCACCGATTTCAAGACCGGCGAGGTCAGCCGTCAGCTGTGTCGGAATTTTTTCTGGAGAGCAAATTAGCTCGATTTCGTGACGTACGATGTTCAACACACCACCACGTTTGATACCTGGTGCTTTATCAGCATTCAGGAAGTTCACGTGTACGAATACGTGTACTTTAGAATCTGCCGTAATGCGCATGAAATCTACGTGCTCAGGCACATCCGTTACGGGGTGGAACTGCACTTCACGCGGAAGAGCGCGGATTTTGCTGCCGCCGACTTCAAGGTCGAACACGCGGGAGGTAAAGCTGCCTTTCAGCACTTCACGCACCAAAAGGCGCTGCTCGATGGAGATGTTGAGTTCTTTTTCTTTGCCGCCATAAATGACGCCCGGAACTTTGCCTTCACGGCGCACTGCACGTGCAGCACCCTTACCAGACTGTTCCCTTTTTTCCACTGCCAGATTTGCAACTGCTGCCATGGTACCGTACTCCCTTTATTATCCCGTTCTGTTCCCTAAAATTTCACTACGCCGCGTTATCTTCAAACAGGCTGGAAACGGACGTTTCTTCCGAAATACGTTTCATCGCTTCTGCCATGAGCGGCGCTATATTCACAATGCGGATATTGGGCGTTGCCTTCACAGCATCCGTAACAAAGATGCTGTCCGTTACGACCAATTCTTTCAGCGCGGATTTTTTCACCCTTTCCAGCGCTTTGCCCGAAAGCACGCCGTGGGTGATGTATGCTGAAACGCTGCGGGCCCCTTCTTTCATCAGGGCTTCAGCGGCATTACACAAAGTGCCGGCAGTATCTACTATATCGTCTACGATAATACAATCTTTTTCTTTCACGTCGCCGATGATGTTCATCACCTCGGAAACCCCGGCTTTTTCGCGGCGCTTATCGACGATGGCAAGGTCCGCATTCAGGCGTTTGGCAATCGCGCGGGCACGTACCACACCGCCAACGTCAGGCGAAATGATTGTAATATCAGCATTTTTATAGTGTTCGCGGATGTCGCGAGTGAACACTGGCGCGGCATAAAGGTTATCCAGCGGAATGTCAAAAAAGCCCTGAATCTGGCCAGCATGCAGGTCGAGTGTCAGCACACGGTTGGCACCTGCGATGGTAATAAGATTTGCCACGAGTTTGGCAGAAATCGGAGTGCGTGGGCCGGGTTTACGGTCCTGACGCGCATAGCCGAAATAAGGGATAACCGCCGTAATGCGGCGTGCCGAAGCGCGGCGGAGTGCGTCAATCGACACCAAGAGTTCCATGATATGGTCGTTTGCAGGGAATGAAGTGGACTGGATAACAAAAACGTCTTCACCACGCACGTTGTCGCGGATTTCAACGAACACTTCTTGGTCCGCAAAACGCTTTACTTCGCAGTCCGTCAGCTCAACGCCCAGATTCTTAGAAATCTGTGATGCCAGCGGCGCGTTACTATTGCACGTTAGAATTTTCATGTCCCCACCCCTTTGAAGGTGATGGCTTGTAGCAAAAAAAACCTGTGCTGTAAACGGTTTTAGGATGAAAACCCCCTTTTTTGTTGCGATGTGAACCGTTTACATTCCCTTTGGGCTGATTTACAGTGGCGCGTAACGTAGAGGACCCCCCGATGGCATATAAAGCCCCTGCTACTTCGATCTGTATCGCTCTGATTGCCCTTGTGGCCGGAATATTGTGCCCACTTCCCCTGCTTGCAGACTCGGCAGCCCTGCCCCCTGAACTCCCCCTTGCGGCAGATGGCAAAAGCACTGAAATTCAATTTATTTTCAACACCTTACTGTTTCTTTTTTCCGGTATTACTGCCCTCATGGTGGTGGTGGGATTCACCCTGCTTGAAGCGGGCAGCGTGAAGCAGCAGCATTTGAGCGCTGCTCTTATGAAAAACTTGCTGGGTTACGCACTGTGCGGCATCGCATTTTATGCGGTGGGGTATCACCTGCTGTTCACGGGCGTTGAGGGTGGTTGGCACGGCACATTCATGCCGTGGAAACCCGAGGATGCCTCCACCGTGGCTTCAGAGAATTTTGTGTTCCGCTATGCCGCTTCTTCCGAATGGTTTTTCCAGATGGTGCTGGCATCCTTCACCGTACTGATTGTTTCGGGTGTGCTAGCTGTGCGCGTACGGCTTGAAGCCTACCTGATTTTTTGTGCGCTGCTGGCAGGGATAATTTATCCCATCGCCAACTCATGGGTGTGGGGCGGCGGATGGCTTGCCGCACTGAACTATTTTGATTTTGCAGGCGCCAGTGTAATTCACGCCTTAGCAGGCTGGTGCGCCCTCACCGCCACGCTCATCATCGGCCCGCGCAAAGGCCGTTTTGAAGCCGCCAACAAACCGCGCCCGCACCGCAATTTAGGCTTTCTGGCGCTCGGCACCATGCTGCTATGGATTGGGTTTTTGGGTTATGCAGGCGGCGCGCAACTGGTGTTCGGCAGTGCGGCAGATGCCGCAGATGTTTCCAACATTATCGTGAACACCAACCTTGCTGCGTGCGGCGGGTTGCTCACCGTATGGTTGTTACATCACATCTTCTACCGCCATAAAAACTCCGCCCTTGTGCTAAGCGGCGCGATTGGTGGCCTCGTTAGCATCGCTGCAGAGCCTTTGGTGCCGCCACCTTACATCGCATTGCTCATCGGTGCAGTGGGCGGCGGTGTGGTGATTCTGTTTTCTGAACTGCTGCGTGTGCTACGTATTGATGACGTGACCGGCGGACTGCCCGTGCATTTGGGCTGCGGCATATGGGGCACGCTGGCCGTGAGCTTCACGAATCCGGCCGCCACATTCCTAGACCAATTGATTGGGCTGGTCGCCATTTCATTATTTGCCGCCTTTGTTTCTGTCATTATCTGGATGGTGCTGGCGTTTACACTTGGCATCCGCATCACCGATGAAGCGCAATTGGCGCGTTATAGCTAACGGAGCGTTATATGGCTTATGTCTTCGCCTACATCACCACACCAACCATTGAAGAAGCAAGGCGCATCGGGAAAGCAGCGGTGGAAGCAAAGCTAGCCGCCTGCGCGAATATCCTGCCGCAAATGGAATCCATCTATCACTGGGCCGGAAAAACAGAAGAAAGCAAAGAGTGCGTGCTGCTGCTAAAAACCAAAGACAAAATGTTCGATAGACTGAAAGATTTTGTGCTTAGCACCCACTCTTACGACTGCCCCTGTGTGGTGGCACTGCCCATCACACAGGGTGCGGCGCCTTATTTTGAGTGGCTGGAAAATAGTTTGAAGTAACCACGCACGAAACCGTTGCATCCTGCTCGCAAGTTTCTATAATCCCCGCACATTCTTGCCGAGTGTTGGGGCGTAGCCAAGCGGTAAGGCACCGGTTTTTGGTACCGGCATTCCTAGGTTCGATCCCTAGCGCCCCAGCCAAACTCTCTTCCAGTCAAGGACGATACAGTCCGACATAACCAATAAAATAGCCAATTATTTGGTGTTTTTTGTCCAGCCCACTACGATATGACTCGTTGACATCCGTGGGTGAATGTGGGTTAAATTGTGGGTGAAACGATAGCCATGAAATACTTTCACCCACATTATGAAAAAACTCACAGATATTGCAGTCAAAAACACAAAGCCAAGCAAGAGTATAAAGAAAATCAGTGATGGAAATGGCCTTGTTCTACTGGTTTACCCTAACGGCAGCAAGTATTGGTCATATAGATACCGCTACCTCGGAAAAGAAAAATCACTTTCCTTAGGTGTATATCCAGAAGTCAGCCTTGTGGAGGCTCGCCTCAGGCTCATTAATGCACGTAAACTTGTCTCCGACGGGCAAGACCCCTCCGAAGCGCGCAAATCATTAAAACGTTACGCCCTGATATCCGCTGAAAACAGCTTTGAGGCAATTGCGCGCGAATGGATTAACGCAAAAAGCGCCGCATGGACGCCACGCTATACTGAATTTTTAAACAAACGGCTTGAAAACGACATTTTCCCTAAACTGGGTAGCCGCCCGATTAGAGACATCACCCCGCCGGAATTATTATCAGTAGTTCGTATCATTGAAAAGCGTGGAGCATTAGAACTTGCAAACCGCGCCCTACAGTATTGCAGTCAGATTTTCATGTATGGCATCGCCACTGGCTGCGTTGACCGAAACCCTGCAAGCGACCTAAAAGGGGCACTTAAAACGCGCGTGAAGAAGAATTATGCACACCTGAAAGAAATTGAATTGCCTGAGTTTTAAAAAAAACTCGAGGCTTAGCGCCCGCCAATTTTTTACGGTAAGTATAGCAGGAGGCCAAAACACTAACAGATAGTGCTTGGTGTGTTTGCTACATAATACCGATTTTTTACTCATTCTTTACTACCCACAATTACTTTCTCACCCTTTATCATCTGCCATAACTCCGCCCAGTCGCCTTCGCGGCGGATACGGGTGTTTTCAAAAAGCACATGGCTTTCCGGCGATTCAGGCACCAGACGAATACCCCAAATAGGATCAAGTTGGTTCGGTAGAATTGAAAAGCGCACGTCACCAATCAGGTCTTTTTTGAGAGGCGCATAGGCCAACCAGCCATCGGAAAAGAAGGTGAAAAATTCAAGGTCACGTTTTTGTACATCGCTGATTTTATTTGGCGGCGTAAACAGCGCCAAACTACCGCCTTCATACAACACACGACCACGCCACGGGCTTACGTGAAACGCATCAATATATATCTTTTTCTTGTGCAAATATTGCGTGCGCCACACCAGCAAATTGCCAAACGATGGTTTTATTTCATGATGCTCCACCACATGACCGCGTGAAGCAGCAAGCTGCCGCATAGCATCCGTCGCCTGCCTGTTCTGATAAAAACCAATACCCCAATAGAACGCAGCAAAGCAGGCGGCCGCAATCACAAAACGCCGCGATTTTTTAAACACCGTCAGCAGCACCAGTGTCAACAATGTGAGTGTAAAAATCGGGTCGATGATGGAAATAATACTCCATGATTCACGGCGGTTCGTAAATGGCCAAAACAAATGCGTACCATAATTTGTCATCGCGTCGAGCACGCCATGCATGCCCATGCCAGCCACGCTGAAACCATACAGCACCCAGAATGAAATTTTCCTGCGTAGGATAAGCCATGCAAATGCTGCAGTGATAAAAGCACCAAATGGCGCAAAAATCAGCGCGTGCGTGAAATGCCGGTGGTAGCCAAGGCCAAGCATCGGGTTGGCGGCATCACGGATTAGTACATCAAGATCCGGCGCCATGCCTGACACCACACCGCACAGCACCGCAGCACGAAGCCACTCCTTACGTTTGCAATGCAGCGATGCAGAAACACTTCCTACCAGCGCATGCGATAATGGGTCCACCGTATTTAGGCTTTCTTTTTTGCTTTTACGCTGGCGTTATCCAGCTCTTTTCTTAAGAAATCTGTAAGTACCGTAATGGCAGAAATGCCTGCTTTTTTCTCGGCCTCAGGATTGTAATTGGTGTTGGTGTTGATGTCGTACACAAATACATTGTTGTTTTTATCGCGGATGAATTCAACGCCCGCTACTTCAATGCTATTGGCCTTCAGGAATTTTTCCATTTTGCCAATGATGGGGTCTTTGAAATCTTTCATAATTCTGAACAAGCCATCGTCGGCATCAATCGCACACACCTCCGCCGCCTTACCCGGCACGTCAACGCGGCAGGCTTCCGCTGGGCAAAGCTCAAATCCTTGGCTGGTATCCACCCGCACCGCATACACAAACTTGCCGCCAATAAATTCCATGCGAGTGATGAATGGCTGCGGTGCCTGAATATATTCCTGCACCAACATAATATCATCCACCGACGCTTGGAAATTATCGCTCTTGAGATATGCCTCAAGCATTTTGTGAGATTGAAAAAGTTGTACGCCGATGCCCTTGCCCCCACGGTTTGGCTTTAAAATAAATGGCGGTTTAAATGTTTTTGCCGCCTCTGTTACTTGCTTCTCACCAAAGCATGCCACCGCGCGCGGCACAGCAATGCCAGCCTCTTGAAGGCGGATATATTGATCGATTTTACTAATCTCGAGCCGCAGCACGGGCGAGCCATTAATCACACGGCGGCCATGTGCCTCAAGCCATGTGAGCAGCGCGAATGTATAGTCCGGCGAATGCTGGTGACCGCGCGTATAGGAAGATGCGCTCATTTTGCTAAAAAACACGCCCTGTGGCGGCGCCTTTGACAGATCCACCAGCCCACTTTCCATAAAAATGGAATCATAGGGCAGCTGATGCGCCTTAAATATTTTTGCCAGCGGCTTAAACCACTGTTCGTTTTCATGAATGATGTAGATTTTCGACATTGTGAAAATTAGCGTACTAATTCAACGCAAGAGCGTCACGCTTTTCATACACAAAGCCGCTGGCCTGATAGGTACGGCCAAAACTTTCCGCCTCAGGGCTCCAGAATTGCAGGCGTGACCAATCGTTCTTGCGTGAAACATCCTGCACGAGCATGCCGCGATATACTTTGCGTCGGTCCCATTGATCTTGACCCCAATTCACATGAGTCACTTCAATTTCCCGCTTGTTTAGTACACGCTCAACCACAGCCACATGGCCATATTGCAAACGCCCCGTCTTTGAC
Organism: Rickettsiales bacterium; assembly: GCA_044356525.1. Taxonomy (GTDB): domain Bacteria; phylum Pseudomonadota; class Alphaproteobacteria; order Rickettsiales; family RGZB01; genus CAYXPR01. The sequence continues at coordinate 87,168 of JBIKVZ010000002.1, read as the reverse complement.
AAAACAAGTACGGAACCTTTCACTGGCATTTTGCCGCGAGCATATTGTGGGTGCTTGCCCGCTTTATCCCACCATGTGTGCGCATCACCATAAATCTCGATGCCGGAAACATCGCGCGCATAAGGCACGCACTGAAGCGGCTGAAGCCTTGCCCAGCCAGTGGTTCCACAACCCGTTAGTAGTAAAACAAAAGCAAATACAAAAATTCTCAAGCGTGTTTTTCTCCACAAATTACCGTAGCGATGATTATAAAATACCACGACGGTTATGTCTATGGCACTCGTGTAAAAAGTTTAGCGTACCGCACATAAAAAAGCGTGGGTATTTCTACCCACGCTTTTGCATTGAAACCAAAACGGACTAGCCGTTGATAAGCTTCAAGTTCACCGCAGAAACGCGGCCTTTGTTTGTTGCCAGTTCGTAGCTGAGCTTCTGTCCTTCATTTAGCGTGTTAAGGCCTGCCGCTTCAAGCGCCGTGATGTGCACAAACACATCCGCACCGCCATCATCCGGCTTAATGAAGCCAAAGCTTTTCATCGGGTTAAACCATTTTACGACACCATTAGCCATCGTCATCACTCCTTCATTAAGTATGGTCATTATTTCCGCCCAGCACTGACGTAGCACCTTTGCGAAAAGATTAGTAAAAAAAGATGCAGGATTGTTCAGGCAAAGTCAAGGCGTATAAGGGCGATTTTTTAGCCTGAAATCCAGTTGGCAACTTGGAAATATAATGGAATGCCAACAATAAGGTTAAAGGGAAACGTAATCGCCAGAGAGCATGTGACGTAAAGCGCTGGATTAGCCTCTGGTAGGGCAATTCGCATCGCTGCAGGAACAGCAATGTATGACGCACTGGCACACAATGTTGCGAACAACATCATTTCAGGCACTTGAAGGCCCAGTAAGGCTGCCATTCCAATACCTATTACCATGCTGGTAAGCGGCATATACAGACAGTATAAAATCAGAGGCAGCGGGAATATTTTCAAGTTTTTAAATTGCCGTGCGGTAATAAGGCCAAGGTCAATTAAAAATATGCACAGCACCGCATAAAACGGCTTTATGAGATAGGGCTGTAGTCCTTCCATTGCCTGCTTCTCAGCCGTAATACCAATCATAAGCCCACCCAGCAACAGCACCACGCTGCTATTGAAAGCAACATCGCGCAGCACCTCAGGGGAAAGAAGGCGGCGCTTTGCGCCCGGCTTTAATCTTTGGCTTCCTTTTGCCAACAAAAGCCCCGTAATAATAGCCGGAGCTTCCATAAACGCCATCAGCGTTACAACGTAACCGGCGTGGGAGTAGCCTTTCCCGTGTAAATAGGCAACGGCATAACTAAACGTTACAACACTCACTGAGCCATAGTGCGCTGCAATTGCGGCGCTATCCAAACGGCTGAGATTTGTGGTAAGGCGAATCAGGCTGTATCCCAGAAACGGAATCAAAAAACTGAGAAACACGCCCGCTAACAAAACCAGAGCAATCTCAGAAATTGGTACGGGAGAATTTGAAATCGCAAGGCCACCTTTAAGGCCAATTGCCAACATTAAATACATCGATAATGCTTTGGTTACTTGGTCGGGAATATTCAAATCCGACTTTGCAAGGCCCGCGAGAATCGCCAGTAAAAAGAACTGGATGAATGGGGAAGTCACAATATCGTGAAGCGTGTCTATAATCATGGGTTGACACTTCTATCACAGAAAAAAGGGTAAAAAAACCCTCTTTTAGTTTATAAAAACCCACTTTTTATAGGGATAATCGCTTTTTTTATAGATTAAAACTATCGTACAAATGACTCTGTTCTTTGCACCGGACTAATATCCACCGAGCGCATCCGGCCGCTTTCAAGCGCCACCAGCGAGCGGCCTGTTACCGCCACCGCGCTGCCGGATTCATGAATGGAGGGTCGATCCACATCGCCCCCTAAATGTGCGCTATTCAGCGCTTGCACAGCGACACCTTCTTTAAGCGGGGGTAATTTGAAGTCGATTTTTTCGTGGCCACCATTTACCATTACCACCAAATCAGGTTTGTAAATGGGCTTATCATCCGGGCCTTTTTCAGCTGTTTTTTGCCCTGCCACCACATAGCAAAATGCCTGACCTTGCGCCCAATCATGTGGCTCCATTTCCTTGCCTTCGGGGGTGTAGAAAGTAATATCTTTTTTACCGGTTTCAGGGTCTACCTGGCCGGTGAAGAATGTGTCACGCTGAATCTCGGGATGACGGCGGCGGAATTCAAATACTTCCTTGGTGAATTGCAGCATGTTTTTCTGCCAGTCTTCACCCAGCACCGTATTAATCCATGTCGATTTTCCGTCCACGTTATAGGCATCGTGGTTGCCGTGCTGGCTATGGCCGCGGCCATGCCCGTGCGGAATCATTGGCACGCCGATGGAAAGCGCCAGCACCGAAAGAGCGAATTGCTGACGGGTATGGAAGATATTAAGCTGCCCTGGCTCGGCCCTCAGCTTGGACATAAACGCCTTGCGGTCTTTGAGCTCCTCCACCGGATAGCCCATCATCACCGCCGTTAAGTCGGCCAGCGTGCGGCCGTCATGCGCGGTGATAAAATTCACGCCTTGGTTCGGGCTTTTACCAAAGATATGAGGGGAACCCGTCATGCACTTCGCCAGCGTAGAAGGGTCCGCGCCATTGTTAGAAAGAGTTGCTTCCCTAACAAAATCGCGATATTTGCCGTTCCACCCTGCAAAGGCCGGGGTGTTACCGAGTTGGTAGCTGTCGGGCTGATTCAGATCCCAGGGTTCGCCCGTTTTGTGGACTTTTCCTACAAGAATGGGGCTGGCTTCAATTTCTTGAAAAAGCTTAGCCTGCTCATTGTATGCACCATCTGGCCCTTCGCGTCCCAGCGTTACACCCAAATCAAAGCGGAAGGCGGTCACACCCAGCTGCACGAAATATTCCAGCGATTCCACCACCACGCGGCGCGCCATCGGGTGGTTGAAATCCAGCGAATTCCCGCAGCTTGTCGTATCGAAATAGAAGCGTGGATTATCTTTATTATGGCGGTAAATGAATGAGTCGAAACCCTTGAAGGAGAGGTGCGGCCCCCTGTGATTGCCTTCCGCCGTGTGGTTATACACCACATCCATCATCACCTCGATGCCGTTTTTACGCAGCGCCTGCACCATCTCAACAAATTCTTTTAAGGGGTTTTCCGATGAAGCATAATTATTCGGCGTGAAGTAATTCAGCGTCATGTAACCCCAGAAATTGGGGTTGCCGGTGGATTCAATCGGCGGGAAAGAATGCACGGGCATCAGCTCCAGCATGTTAATGCCACCCTTGATAAGGTCTACAAAGCTACGGTGCGCCATGCTTTTATAGGTGCCGTCGCCCTCGGGGTGGCGCTTGCTTGCACCCTTGATGTGGGCTTCCATAATCGCAAGGTCTTTAAATTTCAGGCTCGAACCATGGGGAATTTTATTTTCCTCGCGCCAACATACGGCTTCGGCAATCTGCGCCTGCCAGTCAATTACCCTGCCTTTGGGCATAAAAATCGCACTGTCGCGGTCATCAAAAATTAAATCGTGGTCATCTCTGCCCGGGTGGTCTTTATCAAAACGATAGCCATGAACTACGCCGTCCGTCCAATCGATGCGGCCCGCGATGGATTTTGCATAAGGGTCGAGCAGCAATTTATTCGGGTTAAATACATGGCCCTTCTCTGGCGCCCACGGCCCGTGCACGCGATAACCATAAATTGCGCCCGCTTGCAGGCCCGGAACAAAACCATGAAAAATATTATTGCCGTCTTTTTCTGGCAGCGCGATGCGCTCTTCTCTTTCTGGGTGGAATAAGCATAACTCTACCTTTGTGGCGGGGAGGCCTGCGTGAACAGCAAAATTCACCCCATCTTTTGATGGGGTAGCGCCTAAGATTTTAGTGCTTCCGGCGGTTATTTGACCGTGTCTAATCACTGTTTGCGTCCATACAGCTTGCCAAAACAGTCTTATAGTAAAGAAACATGATTAATAATTGATTAAGAGCACCAGTGTGTTAGGGCCTAATTATTCCATAATTCCAAATGTTTAGAATTTAATAATTATTGACTTGATTCTTTTATGCAGTTAGTAACTCACCCATCCACCCGGAACACCGGGGAACAAAAACAAGGGGTTTTTATGACTAAACTGAATCACTACCTTCTGGCTGGCGCTGCGGCGCTGGTAATGATGGGCAGCGCAACGGCTGCCGAAGCACGCGACCAGATTCGCGCTGTGGGCTCTTCCACGGTATACCCGTTCGTAACGGTGGTTGCTGAAAAATTCGGCAAATCCGGTTTTAAAACCCCGATCGTGGAATCCACGGGTACAGGCGGCGGCTTTAAACTGTTCTGTGCTGGCGCCGGTGAAGATTCACCTGATATTTCCAACGCGTCCCGCGCTATCAAATCCAGCGAAGTAGAGCTGTGCAAAAAGAATGGTGTAAACAATCCTATTGAAATAAAAATCGGCTTTGATGGCATCGTGCTCGCCAACGCTGTGAAGGCACCTGTTGCAAATATTAAGCGCGAACAAATTTTCCTTGGCCTCGCACGTCAAGTGCCTGTGGGTGGCAAGCTGGTTAACAACCCTTACAAGAATTGGAAGGAAATTGACGCCTCCCTGCCAGATGAAGCCATTGAAGTATATGGTCCGCCACCAACCTCCGGTACGCGCGATGCGTTCGTGGAGCTCGTGATGGTGGAAAGCTGCAAAAAATTCAAAGAATTTGAAGCAGCCATTGCCGATGAAAAAGAACGCGAAAAGGCCTGCGGCCTGATCCGTGAAGACGGCAAATTCATCGAAGCCGGCGAAAACGACAACCTCATCATCCAGAAACTGGTGAGCAATCCGGTTGCTTTCGGCATCTTCGGTTATAGCTTCCTCGAACAGAACACTGACAAGGTAAAAGGCGCCACGATTGACGGCGTTGCCCCCACGTTCGAAAACATTGCAGGCGCGGCCTATAAAATATCACGCCCGCTGTTTGTATATGTAAAGCGTGAGCACCTCGGCACCATAAAAGGCCTGAAAGAGTTTGCCACTGAGCTGGCAAGCACCAAAGCCATTGGTGACGATGGTTACCTGGTTGCTAAAGGCCTTATTCCGTTGCCAGCCGATGAACTGAAGGCAGTTCAAGCCGCTGTGGCAAAATAGCCTCTTGTAGTTGAATCACTCCTGTAATAATACCCCCGTAGAGAGGTTTTCCCCTACGGGGGTATTTTATTTGGAGAGAGATTATGAAACATCCACTACACGTGGCAGCGTTATGCTGCGCCATTTCTACCTTGCTAACCAGCACATCCGTTCACGCTGCTGTTGACAGCGCCGCCCTTGAAAATCGTATTAAGGAACTGGAAGCTAAAATCAGCAAACTTGAAAAAGCACTCGATTCGCAGGACAAGAAAATTTCTGCCGTATCGTCTTCTGCGCCTAAAACAAAAGTAGGCGGCAAGGATGGTGATATCGAAATCACACTCGCGCCAGTGCCCAAGTTTAAAAGCAAAGATGGCAGCTTCAGCTTCCAGCCGATTGGTCGTGTGCACGCTGACGCCGCTGTATTCAGCGACGATAAGGCCGATCACTCCGACGGCACGATGATTCGCCGTGGCCGCCTTGGTTTTAAAGGCCATATGTATGATAACTGGGAATATAAAACGGAAGTGGATTTCGCTAACAACGAAACCAGCATCACCGATATGTATCTCGGTTACACCGGTTTTGACGACACACTGCTGCAAGTGGGTCAGTTCAAAGAATCTTTCGGTATGGATCAGCTAACGAGCAGCAATCACATCACCTTTATTGAACGTTCTTCAGCAGACATTTTCTCGCCCGCACGTCATATCGGTTTGGCGGCTTCTCGCTTTGGCGATAACTGGTCGGCTACCGCTGGCTTATTTGGCGACACGGCAGGAACCACTTCCACCGACGATGAAGCAAAAGACTTCACTGGCCGCGTGACCTACGCCCCTGTGAATGAAAAGGGTCGCGTGGTGCATGTGGGTGTAGCTGGTAGCCACCGCACGCCTGACAATGCAACCGACAGCATTAAGCTTGAGTCGCGCCCTGAATCGCGCCTTACCAGCATCAAGTCGGTTGGCACCGGCACGCTGACGGGCGTGGATAACGTATTGCTCACGGGCCTTGAAGGCGCCGCGCAGTATGATGCTTTCACCTTCCAGTCTGAATTGGTGAATGCCAAGGTAAACCGCGAAGGCAGCCCAGATGCGGACTTCCGCGGCTGGTATGCGCAGGGTTCTTACGCACTCACGGGTGAAAAGAAATCCTACTCTGCGCAGGACGGAGCATTTAAGCGCATCAGCCCTGCTGTTCCTTTCAACCCATCAGAAGGCACGTATGGTGCATGGGAAGTGGCCGCACGCTATAGCAGCCTCGACCTGAATGATGGTACCATCACTGGCGGTGAAATGGACAACGTAACGCTGGGCCTTAACTGGTACCCCAACGCGAACGTACGCTTCATGGCAAACTACATCATCGTGAACACCGATGAAAATGCCACCGTAGCGGATGACAGCCCAGAAGTGGCTGCTGTGCGCGCACAGTTTGACTTCTAATAACGCTTACGGGGCGGCCTAACCCGCCGCCCCGTATAATTCCGCCTCCGCCTGCCTGCGGCGAACGAGACCCGGCAATTTCCTGGCCACCCTACCGCGCTAGTAGTGGTACTGATAACGGTTTCTTTTATTGGCAAGCTCCACAGAATATTCCCTGCAATACGCACCTTGCCGTACACGATGGGAATCATCATACCATACGTAGAGGTTTGCACGGAAAGATCGGCCAACCGTGGGCCGTTCCGCGTGGGTAGACTAATAGGTCCAAACACCGCATCATCGAGCCTTGAACCGACGGAAGATGCCGCTTGTGAGCCCACCACGCCACCAATCAGCCCACCGATGGGGCCGCCTAAGGCAAGGGCCAAGCGCCGAACCTGCTTTTGAACCAGCTGCTGAAAGTATGATGGATGACATTAATTCTCCTAGCGCATGCCGCGTGAAAAAGTTACAAAAGTGTGATGCGTATCTTGATAAAAAATATTCTCTGCTCTGCCGTACTGCTTTCACTCTTTACTGCATGCGGTGGCCGCATCGCCAAGCCAACGCAAACGACGTACTTCCAGGACCCGCTCAAAAGCTGTAGCCAGTTGGAGCAAGAACTTGGCGCCCTGCAGCACGACATTATCGCACTGGAACCACATCTTGATAAAAGCCGCAAAAATCAGGCGCTGATGGGAGCGAGCCTTTTACTCATCTTCCCGCTCGCGATGATGGACACTACCAATGCCGATAAAATCGAATACGAAGCATTGCGGCGGCGCTATAATCACTTACTGCAAACGTCTTCAAAAAAACGCTGCCCTACCGAGCGCCAGATGCTGTCCATTGACCCGCGCTTCGACGACACCGGCACAAACGCACCAAAACGATAAGCCGCCACAACGCTGCTGATAGGACGTCAGCAAATCACGAACATTGGGATGTGGGTTTTCCGGATGCATAAAAAGATAGCATTACTATGCTACCGCTTTGCATTTACCGGAAGTGTGAATTAGGCAATGATGAAATTGGTCGGGGCAATATCGGCAGCACCCAGAATGGTGATGCTGTTGCCAGAGCCAAAATCAATAAACAAGCCGCTTTCCAGCACCGTAGTCTTGGTATTGATGATGTCGTCAATCGATGCGGATAGAACAGATGATACCTGAATGCGGTCTTCGCCCAAGTTGAAATCTTCAATAATGTCTGTACCGCAATTCGCACCAAACACAAAAATATCCGCGCCCGTCCCACCATTCAGCCTATCATTCCCAAGGTCACCGCCGACAATATCCGCACCTGTGCCGCCGAAAAGCTGGTCAACACCCTGCCCGCCTTTTAGTGTATCGTTACCTGCATCACCCGTGATGATGTCATTACTCTCATTGCCATTCACACTATCGTTGCCGCTGTTTCCAGCTAAAATATCATCGTCAAAATTACCATTCACCGTATCATTGCCGTTCCCGCCCTGCACGTTATCAGCACCTTTGCCACCACGCACGAAGTCATCCCCTTCGCCGCCCAGCACCGTATCCGCACCGAGATTGCCGTTGATATCATCATTGCCTGCACCACCATCAACGGAATCCCTGTTTTTGCCCGAGGTAATGCGATTTGCCAAGCTATTGCCGAATATGATGTCGCCGCCTTGACCAGAGCTTGCATTTTCAATGTTCGAGCCAAAGGCGAGCCAAATAAACGTGCCCGTACCAGCGTCGCGATTCCCCACTTCTGTTACATTCTGAAAGCCTTCGCGCAAATCAACAATCACGTTACCCGTGTAGCCAATAGTAGAGAGCATATCTGTGCCACCTGCATCCCACAGCGTTCTGGCTTGCGTAGCAGTGCCATCATACTCATAGGTATTATCGCCTGCGTTATAGCTACGGTTCACACCATACAGATACTGAATGGCAGCAATGTCATAAATCATGAGGCTGGAAGGGCGAATATTCTCAGTAACGTCACCGGGGTTAAAGTCTGGGAAAAATGCATTCATCACCGTTGCATCGGTGGTCTGCTCAGCATCACTCAGCGTGGTGCCATCCTGCGATTCTCCTTGATCCGGGTGCGCAAAGCCCAAAGCATGACCAATTTCATGCAACAGTGTTACGAAGCCCTCATCACCTGCTGAAAGCGTTGTGCCTTCTCGTGCAACATCGACATCAGCCGCAGTAATTCGGCTATCTTCCGGCGGACCATCCACAGCGAATGGAAAACTTGTAAGACCTAAAATGCCTGAACCAATGGTTTGCGGAGCGCTAAAAATCAACGGTACGCTATTAAGGTTATCCTGACCATTAATCGTACGAGATTGTTGCAATGTGTTGTTCAAAGAGGAAACAATCTGATAGTCGAAAGAAATATTCGCAACGTTAGCGAATTCACGAAGGGCGGCCGTTGTCGCAAGGCGTAAATCATCCGCCACGCTTAGCTCACTATTGGCACGAATTGTGTAATCAATACTGGTGCTGGAACCAACCCTGCCGGTCCACGACCAGCCGGAAAGAAGGGCGTTGATTTGTGACGAGCTGGATAAATTCAGTGCCATAACTTCCCCTTGTTCTAGGCCTTGCATTTTACATTCCGTAAAACGCAAAGTCCACCTTTTCAGGCATTAAATATCAAGGTTGTCGGCAAGCTTATCCTTCAGTATTTCCGTACGTTCTTGAATAAATTGCAAGCGCAACTCAGGCTTTTTGCCCATCAGGCGCTCTACTTTTTGCGCCGTCTGCGCCTGTGCAATCGTTTCAAATGTCACTTTCTGCAGCACACGCGTGGCAGGGTTCATGGTGGTTTCTTTCAGCTGTGGCGCCGTCATCTCACCCAGACCTTTGAAGCGACCAATCTCTACATGCTGGCGACCTTTCGAAAGTTCGGCCACAATTGCATCTTTCTCTGCATCTGTTTTAGCATAGCGCGTGGTGTTACCCTGCGTGATGCGGTAGAGCGGCGGCTGTGCAAGATACAAATGGCCATTCTGAATAAGCTGCGGCATCTCACGGAAGAAATACGTCATCAGCAGCGAAGCAATATGTGCACCATCCACGTCGGCATCCGTCATGATCACCACTTTGCCATAGCGTAGCTGTGCATCATTATATTGCTCGCCTGAGCCACAGCCAAGCGCGAGCAGCATATCGCTGATTTCCTGGTTGGCCTTAATTTTATCCACCGTGGCGCTCGCCACGTTCAGAATTTTGCCACGCAGCGGTAATACGGCCTGTGTCTCGCGGTTACGCGCCTGCTTGGCAGAGCCGCCAGCGGAGTCACCTTCCACAAGGAAAATTTCCGTTTGCTCCTGAAGCTCTTGCGTGCAGTCTGCCAGCTTACCCGGCAGGCGCAATTTCTGCACAATGCTTTTGCGGCTTACCGCTTTATTATTTTTACGGCGCTGGCGATCTTCTGCTTTTTCGATAAAAAATTCCAGCAGCTTGTTCGCTTCATCTGGGTTACGGCTCAGCCAGTGATCGAAATGGTCGCGCATGGCGTTTTCTACAAAGCGGGAGACGCCGCTGCTCACCAGTTTTTCTTTGGTCTGACCTTGGAATTGCGGCTCACGGTAAAAGAGCGATAAAATCACATAAGCGCTTTCAAATACGTCATCTGCCGTAATTTGTGCGGCCTTTTTATTGTTCACCATCTCGCCGTAATCGCGCACACCTTTGGTAATGGCATTCCTTAAACCATATTCGTGCGTGCCGCCTTGCGAGGTGACAATCGTATTGCAGTAAGAATGCACAAAACCATCTTCGTGAATGGGCCAGTGAATCGCCCATTCCACGCGGCCCATATTTTCTGCGAGCGGTGCATCACCGATAAATGGCTCCGGCGTTACCGTGCGTAAATCATGTAGCTCTTCTTTGAGGAAATCTTGTAAGCCATTCGGGAAGTGAATCACATCCTGCGGCGGCACCGTGTCTTTGCCTGTAATCAGCGCAGGGTCGCACGACCAGCGGATTTCAACGCCACGAAAAAGATAGGCTTTTGAACGGATGAAGCTATATACACGCTGCGGCTTCAGGCGGGCTTTCGCACCAAAAATATCAGGGTCTGGGTGGAATGAAATCGTCGTGCCACGACGGTTGCTGGCGGCGCCTGCTTTTTCAAGTTTGCCGAGCGCGGCACCACGTGAATAACGCTGCTTCCAAAGAATTTTGTCGCGTGCGACTTCTACCTCAAGCCGGTCAGAAAGCGCATTCACAACAGAAATACCCACACCATGCAGACCGCCTGAGGTCTGATACACTTTACCACCGAATTTACCACCGGAATGCAGGGTGGTAAGAATGATCTCAAGCGCCGATTTTTTAGGAAATTTCGGGTGTGGATCCACCGGAATACCACGGCCATTATCACGAATGGTCAGTGTGCCATCAGCCGCCAGCTCTACCTCTACGCGGCTGGCATGGCCCGCCACCACTTCGTCCATAGCGTTGTCGAACACTTCCACCATCAGATGGTGCATGGCAGATTCATCGGTGCCGCCGATATACATACCGGGGCGGCGGCGCACGGGCTCCAGGCCTTCAAGCACCTCGATATCTTTAGCCGAATATTCTTCTTTTTTACCGGATTTTGCCGCTTTATTGCTGAAAAGATCGTCTGTCATTCACTCGCTACATATCGAAAAATCGGTTATTTCACACCTATGGTGTAGAAAAAACCATGCGAGAGCGCAAGAAAAATCGCAGTTTTCAGCGGATTTAGCTGTCTGATGCTACTTGGCGGCGCTACGCTTTTCAGCGGCCTGCTGGTCAATCCCTAAGGATTTCTGTGCAGCTACATCGAACGTTTTTTCCCGCTTATAATCATCGTGGCTGGTGTAAGAGCCGTCGTTTTTATAGCGGTCTTCCCACTCTGCTTTATCCTTAGTAGCGCCACTTGCAAGGTCGGAAAACACGCAGCTTGTCATCACGTCACGCGCCTGCCCGCCAGCCGCATGCAGCACCCAGTTTTCGCCCTCGCCCAGCATGGTCGAGGCATCCCCCACCACATACACGCCCGGCTGGTTCGTACGCCCATGACGAATGTCCACTTTTCCTTCATCGTTTTTTATGCCGAGCGGCTCCGTAAATTTTGGCGGACGGCTGTGAAAAGCCTCAAATCCAAGCGCCAGAATCAGTGCGTCCGCTTTCATCTCACTTGTTTCTTGGCGAATAGGCTTAATATTTTTTTCTCTAATCACATCGCGGCGAGCTTCTTTCGGGAGGCCACTTCTTCGCGCATAGGCTTGCAGACCTCACACTTGCCTTGGGATTTTGTAGGCTTGAGGTAGGTATAGCGGCCTTTCTTCATATAGCTGGTATAAGCACAGCCACAATGGTTGCAGGTGATAAGCCCACGAAACAGGAAGGGCTTCTCAATTACTCTAAGAAGAACGAGAGCGTCATCCTTATTCCGCCAGAAAAAAGATATGACGCGGAAGACGAAGGCGAAGACCCGACGCTTTAAACAGCGTTTCCCACTATCTTCCTTTTATCGCCCGCGTACGGAGAGATGGATGAGTTGCAGCAGTTCATGACCCGGGTTCTTGCTGCTGCCGCTGCGTTCCTTATCTTCCACCGGAATCGCGCTTTGCTCAGCCCACTGGTCTGCAGAAAGCTTTTCACCCTGTGCACGTGCACAGGTGAGGTCGCGGTCCACAGCATCTGCGCACTGTGCGGCAGAGTTAATGCAATGCACCACTTCGTTCTTACGGCCTTCTACGGCATCACCGGCAACATACCAGCCCACGCGGTCAAGATGCAGGTTCTGGCTTGGTTTGGCCTTGCCCCTATCAGTGAGGCCCAGTTTATCAAGCAGTGTATCGGCCTTTTTCACATCATAACCGGCAGCCACGAGCAGCACGACTTCCCTGCCAGGCGGAAAATTGTCTCCCACTTCACCCACCACGCGGTATTCCGCCTTGGAGGGGTCATGCCCGGCAATGTGCGGGTTTGAAACTTCACGCTGTTCGTATTTGATGCCCGTAATGCGGCCGTCATTATCCTTCAGGATCTCCGTGGGGGCCAGCATGAAGCGCTGTTCTACATCGCCGCCTTTTTCCTTTGCCAGCTGCAGCATACGGAATGTTGGGCTCTTGTTATCGTCATAATGCGCTTCTGGGTAATCGCCATTCTCAGCGCCATCCATACGGCGCTTAATCCACCGGAGGCTGCCATCAAAACCGCCATACAGATTGCCGCCGCATTGGTCGCGTAGTGCACTGCGTACAAGGTCAAACCCAGTGTAACCCACACCCACCACAATCACATCCTTGCCCTTGAGGGACATATCAAACGGATGGGCGGCCATATAGGCCTCCTGCGAGATGCCGTTGGCGTGCATTTCACGCTGCATGGTATCCACATAGCGGTTACGCGCTTCTAGGTATTTCATGGCAGGAATCACGCCTTTGGCATCTTCACCCGGAATACCAAGTGCGCGCGGTTTATCGGCGATGCCGGTGGCATCGATATAGGCGTTATGGCGCTTTTCAAGCTCGTCGACAGAAACATCGCTGCCCACCATTACACCCATTTCGAATTTGCAACCCTGTTGCTCAAGCAACTCGCGATAATGTTCAAGATGCTGTTTGTTGTATTTATCATGCGGCACACCATGCCACACGGTGCCACCCACCTTATCGGAGGCTTCGTAAATGGTAACGTCATAACCCTTGGCGAGCAGCTGCTGTGCAGCCATCAGGCCCGCTGGCCCCGCGCCCACGATGGCGACACTCTGGCCGTTTTTTTCTGCTTCCGGTGATTTTTCATAGAACTTATCAAACCAGCCGAAATGCTGGCCAAGCTGTTCCATATACGCTTCGAAATAGCTGATGAGCACCGGTTCAGAGGCCTTGTTGATATCGGCATAGGTACACGCACTCATGCACAGTGCATGGTCGCCGCACATGCGGCCCGTGAAACCCATCGGGAATTTTTCAAACCAGATGTTGAAGGCATCCTGCATGACATCCATATCGAGCACCAGCGCCCTATTCTGTGCATCAAGGCTTACGCCCTCCGAGGCACGTTTGAGCGCTGCGGTATCACGATGAATGGGGCAGCCATAACCAGCATCTGCTGCGCCACAGCTTACCAGGCTACAAGAGCAGGTGAGGGCAGAAACAGCCAGTTTTGCCCAGTTTTCTGCTGCTTCAGGGGAAGCTTTCACTTCACCACTGGCAGTTACTTCAAACGCCTTTTGAACCTCAGGCGAGAAGCCGAACATATCTTCAGCGGAAATATAATGACCATCCGCACTGAAACCATGACGCTTCGAGATTTCCTTACGGCTGCTGGCACCAGAAGGGCCAGCCGTGCGGTTCAGCACATCGTATACGGCGCGGAATTCTTCCTCATCCAGCTTGATGGAGATTTTGCCTTCAGTTCCCTGTGTACGCTTTACCATATGCCTTTACCTCACTACATGCTCATGGGGCGCTGGACTGTATCCCTCGCACCATACATTTGCATCATCTGATTTTCCATGTCGGTCGTCGGCAGACCGCTGAAAGAGGAGACGATATCGTCCAATTGTTTCTGTGAAATATCCCTGCCCATACTCTTCGGCACGATGAATTTGAAGTTCTCAATCTCCGTATCAAGGTTCATGAGGATGTTCTTCGCTACATCGCATTCAGCGCCAGTTTTTGGGTTCTTCGTGAGTTTCACGAAGAACGCCAACTCGTCCTGAATCACCTGGTAGAGCTCGCTGTTGACGAGGTCATCCTGCTCGCGGCCACGCACACGGGTGCGGTTTGCCGTCGGGAAATCACGGATGCAAAGCACTTCCGCACCTTCCTGCTTCGTGATTTTATTATCGGGGTCGTAAATCACGGCCACGCCGCCCGTCATGTTTTTGCCGAAGTTAGCGCCTACTTCACCGATGGCAATCAGGCTGCCGCGCGCCATGTATTCAGCGGCATAATCACCAATCGGGCCCACGACCACGGCGCTTGCGCCGGAATTCCTTAGCATGAAGCGTTCGCCTGCGCCACCCCATGAATAAAGCTTGCCGCCCGTTGCGCCAAAGAGTGCAAGGTTGGTCATGATAGCGTTATCTTCAGGCACATATTTATCGTTATGTGTACGGTCTGGCGTAAGCGCCAGTGTACCGCCGCCCATACCCTTACCCACGTAGCAGTTCGCAGAACCTTCGTGAATGATGGTTACGCCCGGGTGGTTGAACACACCGAAACTGTTACCAGCCTCACCACGCGTGCGGACGGTGATGAGATCTTCAGGCATTGGCATTTTTCCGGTCACGAGCGCATTTGCTTCCGCAAGGGTTTCCTTGGGATCGTAGAAATACTCAGCCAGGAAGCCAGAAAGCTTTGAGCCGAAGGAACGGTCGCAGTTACACAAATCAATGTTGATGTTTATTTTTGGATAATTGCCGCTTTCCATAGCTTCGCGCCAGGCGTTCTTATCTTCAAACAGTTCCTGCAGAGGCTTGAGAGTGGGGCGAAGCTCGTTGATAATCTGATTATCCTTCGGTTCCGGTTTGTGGTACTGAATTGCTTCCGGAGCCATGCCCTTGATAGTGGGGGGCTGAGGTTCGGCAAGGAAGCGATCAAAATCGAAATCCCCGCGAATGCCTACATCCGCAAGCCTCGATTTATCGCGCAGCTCGGCAAACTCGTGCACTTTGCCGCGAATGTCTTCCGGGCCTTTATAGCCAAGGTTACTGATTTCAGTGCCCACCTGATGCATGAAGGCGATGAACTCACGCTCACCGACGCGGTCTTCACGATCATATTTATCACCTTCCGTGGTGAGGAACACCGGGCACCCGGTGTTGCAGGTTTGGGCAAGCTTACAGCCACCGATACGCACCAATGCATCCGTGCCGACCTCAATCTGGTCTGCACCCATGGCGTAGGCAAGTGCTGCATCGCGCGGGTTGTTGATATCACCGCTCTGGCGAATCAGGGCCTTATCACGTAGGCCTTGTGATACCAGTGTCTGGTGTGCTTCACGCACACCCTGATGCACCGGCATACCCGCATGGTGAATACTTTCGATGTTGGCGGCACCTGTGCCGCCCGTCATCCCGGCGATGGTTACTACGTCTGCGCCGGCTTTTACCACACCGGCGGCAATCGTGCCGATACCTTCGGTGGCTACCAGCTTCACGGCTACCTTTTTCCCCTGAGCTTTTTCCTGCTTGATGAAGAGGCCGATATCATGAATCAGCTGTTCCAGGTCCTCAATGGAGTACATGTCGTGGTGCGGCGGCGGGCTCACCAGGTCAGTGCCTGGCGTGGCGCGGCGGTTGCGGGCCGTTTGCGGCGTATTCTTCTTGCCCGGCAGTTCGCCACCTTCACCCGGTTTGGCACCCTGAGCGCACTTGATTTCAATTTCATCCGCGCCCTTCATGTAATCAATCGTGTAGCCCCAGCGGCCAGAAGCGCACTGACGAATTGTAGAGCGTGCATCCTCATCCAGCCCCCCCGGGTTGCGCTGCTGGCGCTCACCACCTTCGCCTGAGTTTGAACGGGCACCAATGTTATTGGCGACGCGTGCAAGCGCGGCATGTGGCTTATATTGAATCGCACCATCGCTCATGCCAGCGATATTGAAAGTGTGCAGCAATTCTTCGGTGGAGGTTACTTCATTGCGTGCCAAAGGCTGACGTGTGGGAGCAAAATCCAGAAGGTCAGCAAACGTATTCGGCGTTTGCGAACGGCGCGCTGCCATGCGGTCATAATGCTTCTGCATGGCGGGGGAAATCGAGTGATCTGCGATTTCTTTTGGCGAATAACGATAGCCTTCCGTGGTTTTTACCTCGGCGGCTGTTTCGTGGCCCCAGGCGTTTTCTGCCCTTTTTTCCTTACGTACTTCCATATAAGCCGGAAGCTTTTCTTCACTGATAGCGCGGTTTACAGTGCGCTCAATGTGGGAGGTGCTGTAAGTGAATTCATCACGCAGCGTATCGCTCAAGTGCTTATACTCGGGCGTCATGAGGCGCCTCATGTTCGAAAGCACTGTCTCAACCGCAGCAGATTTTACATCGCCCTCGCGACCTTTGGTTTCCTCAATCGCCTTGCGGAGTTCTGCCTTGAGATAGGTTTCCTCTTTCGTGTTCGCGTATTCAACAGCACGGTATTCTGCGATGGTATCCGCACTGCGCATGCGTGGCTCGCCGCCATGGCGGGCGACATAAGTGCCCAGGCGGGTGAGCTCTTCTGAGCCAGCAGTCATCTTTGCCTGCTCCACTAGCAAGCGTTGGGTTTCATACCAATAATCACCTGGCTGAGTGGTGTTATCCACCAGTGGCGTGTCCTTCAGCAGGTCGCCGCGGCCCATTTTAAGAAGAGCAACACTATGTGTGGCAACAAGGTTCTGCGAAATTTCACGCATGCCATGGCCGCCCCACTTGGAGTCGATATCACCCATATAAGCACCGAATTCACCTTCAAGCTTGAGGCCTCGTGCCTCGAACTGGCGACCCGTCTGCGCATAGTCAATCACGTCAGGGATGCCCATCTTTGCCATCACCTTGAGCAGCGCCGTATCCCAAGCTTCTGCGATGGTGGCTTTTGCTTTATCGGGGTCAACGCCACGATTTTTGGCCTTGAGCGCAGCTTCATCATACGCAAGATAGGGGTGAACAGCATTGGCGCCCATGGCCAGAAGCACAGCTTCCTGGTGCGGGCCCATCACCTGGCCTGTATCAACCACAATAGAAGTATTCATACGCAGATTTGCCTTCTGCAGGTGGTAATCGATAGCTGCCGTGGCAAGCGTGGCATCAATACGAGCCTTATCAGGGCCTACAAAACGGTCAGTAAGAACGATAATCTGCGAGCCTTCCTTGGCAGACTGCACCGCAGCTTCACCAATGCTGCGCAGCGCCTTCGCCAAACCTTCTTCGCCTTCGAACGGATTGAAGGTGATATCAATTGGTGTGAAGGGAATATTCTTCTGCCCATAGATGGCTTCAAGCTGGCCCGGCCTTAGCAGGGGCGAGGAGAGCTCAATGAATTTTGCATCCGGGATTTTCTTGGCGTTGGCACCCAGGAACGTGAAAAGACTCATGGAAGGCTTTTCTTCGCTGGAGGCCAGCGGCGGGTTACTTACCTCGGCAAATTTCTGCGCAAGGTAATCAGAGAGGGGGTGAGCAAAAGGTGAAAGTGCTGCTACCGGAATCTGCGGACCCATGGCGCCGAGTTTAATCTTACCTTCCTGCACAACGGGCAGAATGAGTGTATCGGTTTCATCGCTGGTGATGCCTTGCGCGCGCATCCTGTCACTGTGTGAGGTGAAGAAGGAGTTCTGCGTGGCGGCAACCTCTGCCTTTGGCAAGGTCAGTTCGCGGCCCGCAAGAAGCTCGCCATAGTTACGGCGGGAAGCAACATCCTGCAGCACTTCTTCATCAATGCGCAGCTGCTGGGTGGTGAAATCATACACGAACACGCCACCAGCGCGCACGTTCAGCTGGCGCTCAACGCTCGGCTTCGGCAGGTTTACTGTGCCGAATTCAGAGGAGAACACCATCTGGTCTTCCGATTCAACGAAAGAAGCAGGGCGCAGACCAAAACTATCCGTGTGGCCGATAATCTGCTGGCCGTTGGTCATGATAAGCATGGCCGGGCCGCAGTAAGTATCCTGCTGGGCGGCTTCATGGCGGAAGAAATCACGCACTTCGCGCGTGAAGTGCGTGTTATTGCGCCATGCCGGAGCCACGAGTGAAAGCACGGCTTCATCCAGCCCGCGGCCTTTCATCAGCTCAGACGTGATGGCAAGGTCAAGCCTTGCGGAGTCAGAATATTGCGGGTCGATGAAGAAGCTTTCGCCATTTACTTCGCGGCGTTCCATCAGCCATTTTGCAACGTTGCCCTTGATGGTGTTGATTTCACCATTGTGGGCCAGCGTGCGGAACGGCTGTGCGGATTTCCACTGCGACACCGTGTTGGTGGAGAAGCGGTTGTGCACCAGCATGAATGCGGATTCAAAATCAGGATTATCAAGGTCACGGTAGAACGGAATCAACTGATCAGAGCGCAGAAGCCCCTTATACACCACTGTTTCCGTGCTGAGTGAAGGGGTGTAGAACTTGCGCTTGAATTCAGGGTTATCGGAGGCGGCGACGGCCTTCTCGATACCAAAAAGAATATCCCTGGCGAGTGGTTCAAACGCTTCTTTCAGAGTGCCATCCGGGCGGGCAAACACCACTTGTTTCATCACCGGCATGCTGCTTTTGGCGGTTTCGCTGATTACATTTGGGTCCGTCGGCACATCGCGGAAGGCGAAGTTAGTGATGCCATTGGCACGCAGCTGGGTCTCAATGATTGCAATAGCCTGCTCACGCAAGGCCTCATCTTGTGGCAGGAAGAACTGACCAAGACCGATATCGCCGCGCTCAAAACTAAAGCCACGGCCCTTTAAGGCGGCATCGTTGGAGAGCAGTTTATAATGAATCTGCACCATTGCACCGGCACCATCGCCAGTGCTGCCGTCAGCGCCCACGGCGCCGCGGTGAACCACGTTATTCAGAATAGATCGACCCTGTTCGATAATCTGGCGCGAGGGTTTGCCATCTTTATTGGCAATGAAACCTAGGCCACAGGCTGCTTTTTCTTCATCGGGGCTGGCAAGATAAGTCGGTTTTTCAATCATGGGTCTATCTACAATAATTATATGGGGGCTGAAGTAGCTAAGGATTAGTGTTTGGTGATTTTATACCATAATTTGAGTTGTAGTGCATAGCGGCATTTACATCCACCGTACGTTCACCCAAAATATTCAGCCCGAACGTAGCAAATGTTTCTACGAGGCGCTGTTTCTGTTTTTCATATTTAGGGCTGTCTTTAGGTGACAGATACAGGTGAATCAGACCAAACTCGCCGTCTTTTAAGGAAAGGACTAAATCGCGGTTCAAAATATTGGTCGGCATTTGGTAGGAAGCACCCACACCATCTGATGTTTCAAGGTCGGCGCCTGTGCCAGAACGGTGCGCATTGCACGCTATCATGCGAATGCCATCTTTAATCAGCTGGTGAGTTGAACGCCCTTTACGATCCACAAGGGTGGCTAAGCCACACGCAATGCTTTCTTTCATAATCCCGGTAACTCTCGAATCGATTAACTAATGTAAAACAGTTTAATATCATAAAGTTAATAAAGAGTTAACTATCTCATGGAAAGTGCCACCATCAGAGAAATGACAGAAAACCTAGGGTCCCCCCCCATCCAGAGGGGGAGCATACGGCCTTTTTTTATCTTTTTTCAAAGGCTGATTGAAATTAGCGGGCGAAAACGTTAGTTAAATAGTCCTCTCACCCAAATCATACATACTCTATGTATGGCTTTTAAGGGCCTCTGTGGCGGAATTGGCAGACGCGACAGACTCAAAATCTGTTGTCCTTTGCGGGACGTGCCGGTTCGACCCCGGCCAGAGGCACCATTTTCAGGGCTTTTTCTAAGCCTGCATACCGTGTCGCGGGACACTGGTGGGACACTTAAAAAATATTCTCCTCTCGCATCCATAGCAAAAACGCTCATTCGTGCGTTCAGAAAACCTTTTGATCCATGAACAACTCATGAGTTGCTAATGAGTTGCCCCATAGGTGTCCCATAGCAAATAATACAAAGTACATATCTACTATATATCAGTGTATTAGTAGCTATATAGCGACAGATTATTTATCTGTTGCGTTCTTTGAAGGCTTTCGATAGTGAATGGTAGTGAAAGGGGATTTATTGTGGCGACAGTTGAAATAAGGGTGCTCCCAGATGGGGTAAAGAAGTACAGGGTAAAAATACGCCGCAAAGGCTGCCCTACCCTCTCAGCCACATTTGATCGTAAAACAGATGCAAAAAATTGGGCAACTCAAACTGAGGCTGCCATTCAAGAAGGCAGGCACTTCAAAAACAATCTTTCGAAAAAGTACACTCTTTCTGATTTGATTGATCGGTATATTGCCGATGTTCTACCAACAAAGCCTAAAATGCTTAACGAACAAACTCGGCAATTATTAAGGTGGAAAAAAGAACTCGGCTGTTATTTACTCTCTGACATCAGCCCTTCCCTTATAGCAGAGGTCAGAGACAGACTCCTTGCAGAAGAAGGGCGGCCAGGAATTAGGCGAAGCCCCTCTACTGTTGTGCGCTACATGGCTGCCCTTTCTCATGCCTTTACTATCGCGGTCAAGGAATGGGCGTGGCTGGATAGTAATCCAGTTAATAAGGTACGGCGACCAAAAGAGCCCAGAGGGCGAGTGCGGTTTCTGAATGATGATGATTTGTTCCGTCTCTTGGATGCTTGTGAGCAATCAAAAACCAGGAATCTTTATCCAATAGTGATGCTAGCCGTATCAACCGGTATGCGCCTCGGAGAAATATTGAGCATTCGCTGGGAAAACTTAGACCTCGACAAAGGTTTCGTAATTCTTGAACAGACCAAAAATGGTGAACGCAGAAGGGTTCCAATTGAAGGCCCAGTTTTGAGCGAAATGGTTTGTCGCAGAAAAAATATCGACCTTAAGACTGGCCTTATATTCCACTCCCTGCACAGCAAAAAGAAACCAGCATCGATCAGGGGTGCTTGGCTAAAGGCATTAGATACAGCGGGCATAAATGACTTTCGATTCCATGATTTGCGGCACTGTGCTGCCTCCTATCTAGTCATGAGCGGCGCAAGCTTGGCAGAGATTGCGGAGGTGCTTGGCCATAAAACGCTGCAGATGGTTAAGCGCTATGCGCATCTATCCGACTCACACACATCTGAGGTCGTAAGGAGAATGAATGATAAATTTATCAAAGGAGCAAGAAATGAGTAATACGTATTGGCAGTTGATTGCGTCCATAGACGATTTGAAAAAAAGCTCAGAAGCCGGGATGCCCTGCCCAAAGTACGTAATTAAAGATATAGAGGATGGTGTAGAAAAGCTGGTTGCAGAAGAGCCAAGAAGAGGTCGCGGTCAGCCCAAAACCCCACCTGCTCTACTAGAACTTGTTGCGATGCGGACTCTCTTGTGTAAAGACGGTTTCATAGACGATAAAACTCATACGAAGACCGCCGCCACCATGCTTGGTATAACAGGGGAAGCCGTAAGGGCCATGGTCAAAAAAGCGGGCGTTAAAAAAGATGATCCAACATTCTTCCATGAGCTGAGGGATCAGCATTATCCAGCATCTAAAACAACTGAGGGTAAAATTGATTCCTCAGAAGAAGCCTTATCTAATGCCGTAGAAGCGTTTGAACGCACATTTAAAAATGTAGCAGAAAAGTACAAGAGCCACTGCCATAAAAAACAAAACAAGATTCTGAAGGCTGGGCGACCCCAAAAGTAATACTTCATTTCTATTGGTCTTCGCGGGCTCAATCGTATGTGCAATTCTGTGCTTCACGGCAACTTAATTCACATTTCGGAGCATTTTTATGGAAGAAAGAAAAACACGCCTCATCCCTGTCACAAAATGGAATGATTATCACGTCTGGCCGCCTATAGGTGGATTGCGACACCTGATTTTTCACGAGCATGAAAATGGTTTTGCAAAGTGTGTAAAGCGCGTGGGTCGCACTGTACTGGTTGACGAGCAGGCATTCCTTGATTGGGCTAGCAATAACCACCCCGACAGCAAGGGGGCTCAGTAAATGTTAGATATTCATTACGGCTATCACTACATCAATTACAAACGCCTAAATTACTACGTTATTAATAATAGCAACCGTAGGGCGCTAAAGGCATTGCTCTCCACGTTATTTCCAAATGGAATGTATATTGGGAATGAATTTACATCACGCGATGGAAAATTTTTGTGCTTAGATTTTCAATCAGGTCGTTGGCACTTCGTTAATACGGGCGATGGTGGCGGCGATATCATAAGCCTATATGCCCACATGAAAGGGCTGTCTTATCACAAGGCCGCCATACGTCTTATCAAAGCCTTTGACGTACATGGTACGCTGAATGATTGAAGCACAGTTAATAAAGCCGGTGCCAGAGTCAGCTGGGTTGCCCCCTACAGGAAATCCCTCAACCCAATTTGAGTATCGGGATGCAAGTGGGGCGTTGCTTGGGGTGGTCTGTCGTTATGACAAGGAAGGTGGCAAGGATATAGTTCCTTACACTTTTTGGGGTGATCAGGATGGTGGTAGCGGCTGGCAGAAAAAGATCTGGCCTGAACCGCGACCACTCTACGGCCTGGACAGACTAAGCAACCAAGCGAATGAGCCTGTTATTGTATGCGAAGGTGAGAAAGCGGCCGATGCAGCTCAGAAACTGTTTTCTCATCTCCCGTGCATTACCACCTCCGGTGGCTGTAATGCGGCGCACAAAACCGATTTAACCCCCCTGGCCAATAAGGATGTTGTCATCTGGCCTGATGCTGATGAGGCGGGTAAAAAATATGCCGATGCGCTGGTTGAGCTACTGCGACCTATTGTTTCTTCGGTCAAAGTACTGCCAGTCTCGGAAGATAAGCCGAAAGGGTGGGACGCTGCAGATGCGTTGGAAGAAGGCTGGGACCAGGAGCGCGCGAAGGCCTACCTTGCCAACGCCGCTTCTGCCGCAAAGAAAACACTTCTCAAAAGCCTTACCCTGGAAAGCTTCCTTAGCCTAAAGATCCCGCCGCGAGAAATAATCGTTGACCCCATCATACCTAAGCAGGGGCTCGTCATGCTGTATGCCCCGCGTGGGATTGGTAAGACGTATGTGGCTTTATCCATAGCTGTAGCCGTAGCAAAAGGGGCGGCAACTCTAGGGGGAAGGTGGAAGGCCACCAAGCCAAGCAGAGTTTTATATATAGATGGTGAGATGACGGCTGTGGACATGCAAAAAAGGTTGAAAGACCTTTCGGGCAACAGCCTAAACGAAATGCCGAGTCAAGATTACTTTAAATTGATTACGCCCGATATGCAGGAGGTTGGAATGCCGGATTTGTGTTCAGAAGAAGGCAGGGATGCGATCGAACAACATACCAATGGGGTTGATCTTATAATATTAGACAACCTTTCGGCCCTAGCTCGAAAAGGGAAAGAGAATGAGGCAGAGTCTTGGATGCCCATACAGGAGCTTCTTTTATCATGGCGCAGAAGAGGAATATCTGTGCTGATCGTGCACCATGCAGGTAAGGGCGGACTTCAAAGGGGCACTTCAAAGCGCGAGGACTTACTCGACACCGTAATAGCGCTAAAAAATCCAAACGACCACGACCAACAGAAAGGCGCAAGTTTTGAGGTGCATTACGAAAAGGCACGCGGTTTTTATGGAGAGAAAGCAAAGCCTTTTGAGGCAACATCTATTTTGAAGGATGGGGCTTTTGAGTGGGCTGTAAAGGACCTGGAAGATAGTCTGAGTGAGAAAGTATTCGCGCTGCATGCTGATGGGTACAAACAACGCGAAATAGCCGAGGAGTTAGGCTGTAGTGCGGCGAAGGTGAATCGGCTGCTGAAGAAGAAAAAGTAGGCTGTTTCATGTTTCAAACACGGGGATATAAACAGTGAAACAAAGCCGATATGCGGCAATAACCAACTGATTTATAGACTTAATACTTGTTTCATGCCGAGTGCGTGAATTTGCTCCACTTGTTCCAGCACTTTTTTAAGCCCATCGCTGCCGTAATTGTTCACCTGCATGTTGTTCTGCGTAATGCTCTGAACCTGTATACGGGGATGGATATACGGCATTGCCGTCTTTGCACACTCAAGCCGTAGCTCTGCTGGCTGCGATTCATCCCGCATCAGGGTCAGCACATACTCAAGCGGCGTTACCCCCTCCTCCGCGAGCTTATGAGCAATGGCAGCGGTCTTAGTTAGCTTACTGCCCGGCTTCCTACCTGCTCCCGGCCTTGCGCCACCTCTAGACATAGAATTCCTTGTATTAAATTGATTCCTTCCGATTATAATTCATTTATCCAAATTATGCAGCAGGGGCATAGTATTCATGGGCAGCGAGAAACAGCAAAAAATTGATAAAAGAAAAATTGCCATAGCACTATCCGCTATATGGATGGTTGCGGCACTACCCATCTCGTATGACCTCGCTAATGAGTTGGCTCGTCGTACGCCGCTAATCATGCAGATGTTTTATTATGCCTTAGTCACCTCACCCGTATGGACTACATATGCCTGGCGCTGGGCGATGGAAAATAAAAAACTCCCATGGCTGCTTGGTGCTTACAGTGTAATTGCAATTACAATTTGGATCTTAAGCATCGGTTGCTATCACAACCACGGCTGCAGCCCACTGAGGAGTGAAATGGCATATGTACCCATGCTTTGCTTGGCTGTATTTATAGGCATCAACCAGATCATCGATGGGGGCTCTTTTGACCAATATAAAAATTACTTATCAGGCCTGGAAACTGTTAAAAGACTTCAAATGTTTAACAAAAAATTTGAGGGCCTAAGCCCGTTAAAGCAATTGCTTTTTGCTTATGCATTTCTGATACCTGTTGCCGTATTAATTCTCTATTTGTGGAAAAAATAAGAAGATAATGTTTACAGAGCCAACAGTCATAATACTAGGCGCAGGAGCAAGTCTGGACTACGACTTTCCGCTTGGCGACGCTTTAGTAAAAAACATCATAAATGGGCTAAGAACATTAAAACTTGATGAAATAATAACAGGCGCCCCATGGGCCGAAAAAAGAAAAGAAAATGATTTTGGATTACATCCATACCAGGCCCTTATCAGTTACTTATGGGGAAGCTCTCATGACAATGAGGAAAATGCGGCAATACAAGCCTATAAGCAGGCTAATTTTCACACCAATCTACTTAAGGGCTTAGAAGCTACTATTGACCAACATCGGAGTATTGACGCTTTTCTTCGAGAAAATCCAGGCCAGCAAAAAATAGGTAAGCTGTATATAGCATTGGAAATTCTTAGGCATCTGGCATGTAAAAAATCTTTTCAGGAAAATAATGTAGATTATAATCCAAAGATATCGCCATCTAATGAAAGTGGCTGGTACGGGCGTTTAATACAGCAAATAAAGAAAGGTGCAAATTCTGGAGATGATTTAATAAAGGATCAGCTAACAGTTATTACCTTCAACTATGATACCTCCTTAGAGATTTATCTTGAGAGCAACTTCAATAAACATTCTGAGCTTTTTAAAGGGGTAGATTATAGAGATTATGTAAAAATACTTCATGTATACGGGGAGGTTAAATTCAGGCCCATTGTGCGTGGAGAAAACAATTTTAGAATCTTCGGAAGACAAGTGGTGGAATCAGCAGAAAGTATCCGGATTACTCATGAAGATGATCATAATTTAAAAGAGATTCAAGATGCACTCTATAAAGCTAAAGATATCTACAGTTTTGGCTTTAGCTTTGATAGCCTGAATTGCGAAAGAATAAAGCTAGAGGATGCTTTAAAATTTAAGTGTGGGAATGTTTGTTTTTATAACCACAGAAATCATCCAAATGTAAATCTTCAACTTAGTAAATTCAGGATCCCGGCCTCCAATATTGTCTCATACGATAAGCAGATAAGGCAGCTGATAGACGAAGGTCTCTTTGCAACTCCTTTCCTTTACTCACCCAGTTCTCTATTCGGCACTGATTCTGAGTTCATTGATAGAATCCAAGATATAAAGAATTGGAAAATACAACCCACTCTTCACGGCCTTGATTATTCTGATTATCTGTTAAAAAACGGTCTAATAAAAGGCAATGCTGAAGATTATGCCTGGATCAAGAAAGAGCGTATTAGTAAAAGTTCAGAGCCTTATGAACAAGTCTATGAGTATGTCATCAACCTAAAATTAAAAAATACTATCAGTACGCAAGACGGTCTTTGCTTTGCAAGAAAGTTGACTTGATTACGTAAACAGGCGTATCTGGTGATAATTATAGCCAGATACGCCATACTGAAACGCGCATGAAATACATTCGAATACTAATTCTGTTGATTGCTTTTAGTGCCCCTGCAGCCTTCGGAGCGGATGTTGGCTATAAGGTTGCATTCTCCCCCAATGGAGGTGGCACAGAGCTTATAGTACAGACCATTTCTGCGGCACAGGTAAGCATCAGGGTCGCAGCCTATTCGTTCACCTCTGAGCCCATAGCAAAGGCCTTAGTGGAGGCCCACAAAAAAGGGGTGGATGTTAAGGTCGTTCTGGATAAAAGCCAAAGAACAGCAAAATACACATCTGCAACCTTCTTGGCGAACATGGGGGTGCCCACCCGCATCAATGATAAGTACGCCATCATGCACAACAAATACATGGTCATTGACGGCAAGGATGTGCAGCAGGGTAGCTTTAACTATTCAAAGGCTGCTGAAAAGAAGAACGCAGAGAATGTTTTGGTTATCAAAGACACCCAAGAACTCGCCAAGAAGTATCTAGATAATTGGAATAAGCTCTGGGATGAGGCTGAGGAGTATAAGCCGAAGTATTAGTTCTGCGGCATCAGCGGTTGCGTACAAAAAATTAAAAATTTCTGGTGAGAGGGTGGGTTGTATTAACGCTGAGCTTAAAAAGTCGGGGTGGGGTGGTTGTTAGGATATCTCCATCCCATATCTAGAAAAGCACCCCCTCCCATAAGAGCCCCAGAGTCTCTGCTTTGGATGGGTACTCTATTCCAACTTCTTTCTAAGATAGTCCTCTAATCCTTTGTCTACACAATAAACGTAGCATCCCTTCATGCCACGAGTCATTAAGGTGCGATATGTATTCTTAATGAGCACATCTAATTGGCGAGCTCCATCTATAGGCTTTTCCCTGAGAAGCTTTTTGTAACCTTTTATAGTGGAGTCATTTGTTGATCGTTTAAGTACATTGGTCTGAACAGCTCCATTAGTGTAGGTCATATCATCGCCAATTATCACGCCCACATAATCAAGCTCGAGCCCTTGACAGGTATGTATACAGCCAACCTGGTCGACGGATTCTTTCTTCATAATCCATAACATTCCATCGTCTGTAAGATTCCATCTCATTTGAAAATTAAATTCATGAAAAACGATGTCATAAGCATTGTGATCTTTTTTGCTTTTCCAATCCCAACAATACCCCGCCACAAGGCGTGCGCGATTATTGATTTTATTTTTCTCAACTATCAAATCACGAAGTTCCGAGGGGCTAGAAACTATGCGAAAATCATAATCAATACCCTCTAGCGTTTCATTGGCTGTTTCCTTAATTTGCAGTGTGTTATCTAACCATGCAATATATCCGTCAGATCCATTGCATCTGAATTGCGAGGCTAATTCAAGGTGTACAACATCTGCATTTAGAATCCCCGCCCATTTCTCAATTTCTTCTTTTGTGCCAATGTCCTTGAGGGAAACTTTTTGGTTCTCATCAATAAAAAATACAGTATGAGATGATGAATTAATAAGCTCTTTTACCTGGTTCTCACCTAAGTTTTGAAACATGCCAGATTTTTCATTTAGCCTGTGTGCCTCATCTACAATTAAAATATCAAAAGTATTAGGCTCTGTTGCGGTATAAGCCCCTGAGCCACTGAAAAGGTTGGATATGGCACTTTTTTTGAAATCTGCAACCAGCTTTGCCTCATACACACTTCGTGGTGCTGAGTTTTTGGTCACATATTGTGCGTTTTTTCCTTCATTAAGTAGTTTCGATAGTAAATTCATTGCAACCACGGTCTTCCCAGTACCTGGTCCACCATCCACGATGATGACTGTTTTCTTCTTATTGGGTAGCCGCGTATAAGAAAGCACGGCCTCAAAAACGACCTTTTGGTCATCGATCATGACAAATTCTTGATTGCCCTTAAGTAGCGAAGAAACTTTATCCGCCAATGATTTTGAGGGCCTAATTCTTCCGGAATCTATCTTGTAGATGGTATCGCCGCTATCACCATGTTTGACGTGGCGCTTGATAAAGGCACGTAGCTTAAGAGCATCTTCCCTTAAAAACACCGGAGCTTTTTCAGTATATTCCTTATAGAAGGAGTCGTTAAAAATATCCTTACTCGTCTCAAAGTTATGAAGGTACGCGCAGGGATGAATCGGTATGTTTGCATTATACACTGCTTCATTAAAATCTCGGATAATCGCCGCGTAAGACCAGGCTTGATAAGAAGGGTGGCTAAGCTCGCGTTCTCGCCCCCCAATAAAACTGATAACGATTCCATCACGATCAGTCTTTTTTGCATCACTCCACTGCTTTAGCTCAATAATAATGGCTAAGCCTTCTTTTTCCTCACTTGTTCCAGATAGAATAAAGTCTACACGCTTAGATGTGAGAGGAATTTTATATTCAATAGCGACGCCGCAAGTTTCTGGAATATCGGTATCCATTAGAATATTCTGCATATACATCATGGAATTTTTCCATGAATTAATCTCCTTCGCAGTGGTGGTTCTGTTTAGCTTTAGCTGAAACTGACTAAGAATCTTTTTTTCAATTGAATTAGATACGACATCCTCAATGAACTGTCTCTTCTCACTCTGATAGACAATCATTGTTTGGTGCTCTCTATTTAATTTTTGTGTATTTTTTATGTGAGCCTTTTGCCTTATCAATAGGGTACTTCTCTGCATTTTTAGCTAGCTTTTTTTCTACTGCGCTCCCTAGGTCTATTTTTAGGTCATGGGCCATTAATAGAATCCAATAAAATACATCCGCCAGCTCTTCGCCGATCTCTTCCTTGTGATTTTTGACATGGTTTTTTATTTCATCTGCGCTCTTCCACTGAAAGTGTTCCATCACTTCTGCGGCCTCGAGAACTAGAGATAAAGCCACGTCTTTTGGATTATGGAATTGTTCCCAGTCTCTTTCGTCACGAAAATGTATTACTTTTTGCATTAAAACTGAAATAGATGACATCTAAATCCTCTATGTTTATTTGCTTAAATTAATACCATATCAGGTTTAGTTATTCACTAACCGTGAATACAACGGGCATATGATCGCTGTATTCCAGCCATATTTCCGGCTTTCCAATTTCAATTGTATTTATCTCAAGATCAAATAATCTTTTTGAAGCAAAGGCATAATCTATATGATACGCCCTTTCCAATTTGCGATGCATGAAAAGAGTTGGCATGCTTTCTAGGCCTTGTTTCTCACCAGTCAGCTCGTGATAAAGGCTGTATATATTAATATCTTGTAATTCTCGAACTACGTCACTGTGATTCCACCATCTATCCCATTCATCCCATTGGACATTGCTGTTAAAATCTCCGCAAATAATTACCTTATCTGCTGCGATTCTATCTTTATGTAACTGCAAATATTTCCAAAGTTGGCCTATGTAACGAAAATTCGGTGAATTTGCCTGCTTGGTCCATACCGCAATCAAGTTAAAGGATCCATTTATTCTGCATGGTAGAAATAATTGCAAACCATCATCATTCAAGTCCAATCTCTTCAGATTAATGTGATTTTTTGCGAATACTCCAAGCCCCTTATTTTTATTTGCACCAATCCAAAGGTAGTTTTGAGCCCAGTCCTTATAGTCGCCCTCAACTCTTGAAGGGTCCTCACATTCTTGAACCACAAGAATATCAGCACCTAACTTTTCAATTAGGTGATACTTTTTTCTAAATGCACCATTACAATTCCAAGTGATAATTTTCATAAAATTCAGAATACATAGATAGAAATCAGAAACAAGATCGCCAAACATATTTAGTAAGTACCCCCAAGGTGCCACCAGTTGGCAATAGACGAAAAGAGATGGCTTAGGATACTATCTCTTCCGGGAATCCCCAAAAAGTGCCCCCTTATCCAAGGTGCTATTGGCCTTCTTTAACCACAAATTATGTGCGGCTTAGGGCGCACGGAGAAGGGCAGCCACAACCCTTGGAGAGGGCGTTTTATCTAAAGCGCTGGTGTTGTCTCAGACAGATGGAACACTGTTCCGTTCCGTGTTCCATGTATGCTGATGCTGTGGAACAGCCACCTCGCCAGATAAAACCTTATTTGCCAATGACCTGAGTGGGGTCGCCTTGCCCTGTTCCACTGTTCCACCCCCTAGAGAGTGGAACACCATTATTTATTGGCACAAACCCCCTCCGCTTTTGCCAATCAGATAAGCCACCCAGCAATTAGCTTTCCGGTTGACGCGGTTAAGCTGTTAAGAGTTGAGGCCTTGGCCAGGTTCTGTCAGCTGGATGCAAAGCTTGCGCCCTAATTGCCGCACCAATTTCTCAATGCGGTCGCAATTCATCATTTCCACCGACTTACCGCCAGCACGGTCGGCATTATCGCGCATTTGCTCTTCCGTATGCGACAAGCCTTCAACCCTGGATCCCTTTATATTATGTGGACGTAGATCTAGGCTCTCTTGTCGATACGCATGCAGGACTTCAAGCGTAGCGGAAAAATCTTTCTTTTCTCTCATGCCAAGTGAAATACCGTCTTCAATCAACTTCAGCGCGGATACTACACCTACAGTCAATTCATGTACCTTATTATCGGGATCATCGGAAAAACCATCGCATAGCCATTGCTCGCGAAACGTCCATCTAGATGACGTATCTCCTGGCGGAGAAAACTCATGATCGAGAATGGCCTTGGCTAATTCGGCGGGAGAGCGATCATCTTCTCTGAATTGTTTGGGATCGGTACGCATCTTCCCTCCTTTAAGGTGTATTCACCTCAATAATACAACGATTAAATCTGAACCAATTATAGAGGGGGGGGGCAGGACAACGGCTACCTCTGGGTTGAAACTTTGCTAATAGCCCCAGCCCCAATCCCTGTTGAACCAACCCACTTGCCATTGGAGGCTTCCTCGATACTTCCAGGTGCAGCAAAGTTCGAAAGCATGCCCAGTGACCTTGCTTTCAAATTCTGCATCGCCTCGCCGACGATTTCTTTCAGCGACACCGGATCTTCTACGGAAATCGCCCGAGAAAGGACGATACCAATCACCATCCCCCCTTTTTTCGCTTCGGCGTGGTGATCACCCATGAACCCGTTACCACGAATACGCGCCACGGCAATCTCATCATACGGACGTTTTTGCATGGCAATCTGCGATTCGTAGCAGCGCAGCAATTGGCCCACCAATTCAGGATTGTCCACGGAGAAGGTAGTGTCGCCAATTCCAAGCTCACCCCAACCTTCCATACCAAAAAGCTTTTCCGGCTTTTTCTCGGCCAAGCGTAACGCCTGAGCCGCCAGCGTCAGTACCGCCACATGGGTTTCGTGCGTATCGACCGGCGCGTGGCTGTAAGCCGTCTGGTGGTTAGGCAACGCATCATAGAGCGATTTCATATGATTGACAATCTCTTTCGATTTGTCCTTACTGACCTGCCCTTTGACCGAAGCCGACGGATATTGCAGCTGGATCACCGCGAACTTACCTTCTTCTGCGGCCACACGTTGTTCGCGCTTTCGCATTTCAATCAGCCCTTCGGGCGTGATGTTGGCAAATTTTCCTTCGCGCTTCAGGGCGGTGGTGTAGGCAGCACCGTCGGTCGCGATGATAGACAGGAAACTGCTCGGCTCCGGCGGATGCTTTTTCTGCTCAGCGAGGTTTCTTTCAATCTCATGCGGCACTTCAATTTCGGTATCATCCTGATGCGCGCCCATGTAGGTGGATTTGACGTTTTTCAGCATCGTCTTCAGCGCCGTTAAATGCATGGCATTGCCTACATCAAATTTTTTGTCCACTTCCATGGCGCCGGGAATAAAAATATCGGCGTTATAAGGCAGAGTCAGTCTCTTTCCCTCATCCAGCTCGATCACGATAGGATCGAACTTGCAGCGGAAGTTGCGTGCCTGAGTATCAGTCATGTTGCCAAACTGCATTAGCTGTTCTTTCGTCAACAATTCCGTCGCAGGCTCGTCCAGATAAATGGTCGTGTCCTGGTGGCGCATCAACGCGCGTGCAGGCAGTTGTTCGATATTGTCGCCATTGATCAACATATCGTGCACCACTTGCGCCTTATGCCCACCATTGCCGAGCATGATGATTTGATTGGCGCGCATGATGGTGCCGATGCCTTGCGTGTAGGCGTGAGTCGGCACATTCTTCTTACCACCGCAGGAACCGGCATTGTCTTCGCGGGTGCGATCGTCAAGTTCAATCTCGCGCGTCAAGGAATCAAGAGTCGAGCCTTTTTCGTTGAAACCGATATGGCCGGTACCGCCAACACCCACAAGCTGAATATCGATACCACCTGCCTCACGAATCGTCGCTTCATAGGCCTTAGGGTCGAAATCTGTTCCCTGCACTAGATGGATCTGTTCCGCCCGCACCCCGATTTTATCCAGAAACAAGGTTTTTAGGTAATGGTTAAACGAACGCAGGTCGTCGGTGCTCAGGTCCTTATATTCGTCGAGATTGAAAAACTGGACTTGCGAGAAAGCCACTTCCCTTTCGGCGTGCATCCGCACCAGTTCGTTATAAAGCGGTTCCATCGTATTGCCGGTCGCAAGACCGAGTACCAGATTTGGTTTTGCCTTTATCGCTGCAGCGATTTGTAGTGCGGCGGCTTTACAAATGTCGGAATGGGTTTGGTGTGTTTTAATATGTAGCATGCGATTAGTATCCTGTATTTTTTATTGCAGAAATTCTAAAAATCATCCCTCGCAAAGACTGTAAGAACAGCACATTCGCCACTTTTCGCCACTTCAGTAGTCACTCCAAAGACATTCGCTTGCATAAAGCTCTCTCCTTTTTCTCCACTTGCGCCTAATGCAAAGGCTATCAAGTTATTGAAAGTGTACTCTTAAGCCAAAACGCCAACTTAGTATTGTTAACCGATAGATTGAACCATAAAAAGGTTAAGAAGTAATTAATGAAGTTGGCGTATGAATGCGGATATTTCAACAACCCTCGACAAGCCACAACAGAGAAGATAGGTTTACCTTTATTAACCCCTATATATATCTAGGTGAGGCATCGGTGGTTGCGTGAAAAACAAAAAAATTTCCGGAGAGGTAGCTAGTTGTATTGGTTCAGACTTTGAAAAGTCGGGTACGGGGTCGATTTTAAAAGAATGCTTCTGAATTAAGTAACCGGCTCGGACAATAGCCTCCAAAGACATACACCTACAGCCAGCGCATTTACGTGTAGATTTTGGACAGCACAGGGATTTTCCTGTCTATTCCAAAAACTCTTCTGCATCTGGGATGCGGGTGAAGGCAATTTTAGTGCCTGAAAAGCTACGACCTTGCGTGGGCAGCATGCCGACGGTGACGGTATCGCGGCCATATTTATGATTCAGTCTGTCCATGGCATGGGAGAGCCTTTCACTTTTCCCGCGCTGCTTCATATCAATATCAGAAAGGCTTTCAAACAACTCTGGCTGTATGTCTGTTGCGGCGGTCAGGTGATGCAGTGTTACGGATACTTTCTTTAGCTTCGCGTTCCTCGCTTCCTGCATCACGTTCGTCCAGGCCTTATCAAAGGCCTCCAGAATTGTCTTATTATCCTGTGCGCGATAGAACTGTTCACTCGTTTCAAGCCGTGGGCCATCTTGCAGTCGCGTAGAGAAGGACAAGGCGCTGGCGTAGTATCCCAACCGCCTGAGGCGGCTTGCAGCTTTAAGCACGAGCCTGCGTGCCACATATTTTGCTTGTTCGGGGTCGCGCAGCTCAGGGGCCATCACGTGGCTATGGCCGATGGTGCTGCGAGTGGTTTCTTCTTCGGGCAGCTCATGCCCACGCAGGAAATACCACATGCGCTCACCCCAGATACTGCCCCATACTTTGCGAATCTGCTTTTTATCGAGTGCCCAGAGGTCCTTGATGGTGCCAATGCCAGCAAGGCGAAGTCGTATCTCCATGTTGCGCCCAATACCTGACAGGTCCCTAAGCTCTAACTCAAACAGGCGAGCGGGCAGATCCTGGGGTGTCAGGATGGTGAAGCCATCCGGCTTTTTCATATCGGTAGCAATTTTTGCAAGGTAGCGATTCGGCGCCACCCCGATAGAGCATTTCACATATTCACCGATATTCTTTGCCAAGCCTTTTTTGATAGAAGCGGCAATCTCGGTGACCTTTTTAAGTGACGTCTCGTTGTCCATCAGATGGCATGCGACTTCGTCAATCGAAGCTACAATCGAGACAGGAATATGCCGCCCCACCTCTTCAATGATGCGGTTATGAAACTCAACATACTTCTCATGCTTCGCCAGCACACAAATAAGTCCTGGGCACATACGCTTGGCTTCATAGATGGGGGTGCCAGTTTTAATCCCGAATGCCTTGGCCTCATAGCTTGCGGCAATGGCGCTGGTGGCATCCGTCTCCACTGGCACCACGGCAACGGGCTTGCCCCTTAATTTGGAGTTTAACTGCTGCTCCACGCTGGCAAAGTAGCTGTTAAAATCAACATACAGCCAGCGGAGGGGTAAGTCGGTGATTGAGTCTGTGAGCATGGCCACAGGCTAGAGCGAATTACTGAGAATGTGAAGGTGGAAACTGAAGCGACTGTGGCCGCGATATTCGTTTAGAAAAGCTGTGGCAGGGAAAGCAGGCGCCATAGATTTAAGGCGTATAACCTACAAAACAACCATGTTTATAATTAAAGTACTATTCGTGCTCGCCATCATTTTGGCGACCCAGCGCGCGCGTGAAAACCTTCGGCTTCTTTGCCGCTGCAGTGAGAACCGCAACGGTAATCGCTGCAGCTGCTATTAAAACAGTGTGCCCGATTACGCTCGCTGCAAAAAAAGTATAGCTACCGATTGCAATTGAAAAACTGGCTGCCCACATGAGCCCTAATGCTTGCAAAATGTAATGCCTAATAGCTATGTCTGGAATATTACGAACCGGACTCACTTCATGGTTAAAAATAAAGTTCCATGCAAATAAAACGTATTTCATAAAAGTCCTTTTTCTAAAGGTTTAACTGCTGTTCCACGCTCGCGAAATAGCTGTTGAAGTCAACATACAGCCAACGAAGCGGTAAGTAAATCCGTGATTGAGTCTGCTAACATGCCCACAAGCTAGAGCGAATTGGTGGGAATGTGAAGGTGGAAACCGAACTGATTTATGCCCAGATAAATTCGATGGGGGTTTTTATATCGGGGTGGAGGCTGTGATACACAGGGCAGCTCAGAGCGGCTTTTGTCAGCTGCTGCTTTTTCTTATCATCGAGCTTTGTGGGCACATTGATGGTGATTGTGAGTGTGTCAATACGGCGCACGGGTTTGGCGGCCATTTCTTTTTTCACATGCACCTTGGTTCCATTTAAATCTACTTGCAGTGTACGAGCGGCAATTCCCATCACTGTGAGCATGCAACTGCCCAGGGCGGTTGCCACCAGATCTGTCGGCGAGAAGCTCTCGCCTTTACCGTGATTGTCTTTAGGTGCATCAGTGGTGAGAACAGTGCCCGAAGGCCCGTGTGTGGCCTCAGAACGTAACTCACCCTGATAGACGATGTTAATGTCGACCATTTTACTTATTCGCTGCTTAAAATGGGAAAATGGTGACTCGAGCCGGAATCGAACAGCGACACAGGGATTTTCAATCCCTTGCTCTACCAACTGAGCTATCGAGGCACTTATTGGACTTTATAGGAGCTAGGGTTATAAAAGATAGTAAATATCTTGTCATCCTTTTTATTGCCGTGCGGCGCCGTTTTTTTAAGCGTTTTTTACTCTTTTTTAAATGCCTTTAATAACTTCAGGGGCACAAACTCCTTAACATCTTCAAATCCAGGGATGTACAGTGAAAAAAGCGGATTATGGCATTAACCATCTGATTTATAGACTCAATACCTGTTTTGGTGTTTACGCCCGCATTTCCTATTAATCTTTCGTTAATTGAAGGTTGCTACACTGCTCTTTTATGGCCTCGGGATTCTATGGATATGCTTTCCACCTACATTGATAATCTTTCGCTGAATGCAGATGGCACCTTTGCATCCATGGAGGATGCAATTAAGGTACTAGAAATTCTGGTGGGGTACGATACCTCAAGCTCGCATAAGCCGGAGCTTGCGAGAAGTAACGTGCCATTCGTCAAAACGCTCAAGCGAGAGCTTGATCGCCTAGGAGTAGAAACGCTTTACACCGAAGAGGACGAGTACCCCAAAGGGTCAGGCATCATGCAAGCCACGCTCACTGGGAAAATCGGTGGCAATGCCACTAAAGAATCTTCTGCACCTGCTGGTGTAGTTCTTTCCTCACACACTGATGTCGTGCCCGCTCCGGGCGATTGGAACGGACAGGACCCTTTCAAGCTCACCTCAGCTGAATATGGTTTGGTAGGTCGGGGTGCAGTGGATATGAAACAAGCGATTTTGAATATGCTCGCAGTGGCGCGCCTTTATGAAGGGAGGCACGATACATTGAAGGAGCCGGTCTATTTTGCACTCTCATATGGTGAGGAAGTGGGTTGCCAAGGGGTAGACCGTGTCTGTGAAAAACTCACTAAGCAAGGCTGTAACCCCCGCATGGTGATTGTGAATGAGCCCACCGGTGAGTCGGTGGTATATAGTCACAAGGGTGCGGCTGGTCTTAATATTCAAATCACGGGCATTGGGGGGCATTCTTCTGAGCCAGAAAAATTGGTGAATGCCCTGCATTACGCGCACGATTTACTGGGGTTTATTATTGACTACCAGAGCCGTCTGATGAAAGATTCGCAATATCACGACCCACATTTTGATCCGCCCTACCCCATCGTAAATGCTGGCACGGTCACTATTGGCAATAGCGGCAACACCATTCCTGCGGGTGCCACAATAAGCCTACATTTGCGTACTACACCGGCGATGCCGCTCGAGAAACTGATGGAGCCCATTCAAAGAAGAGTGGCAGAACTTGACCGCCTCATCCGGGCAGAGGCGGAAGAAAAAACACCGCCTGATGCCACCCTGCCGGAAGCAAAAGTTTCACGTACACTAGTTTCAAATTCTCGCCAGTTGCCAGTTCAAAATCCTGAGGCGGTGAAAGCGTTTGCCCAGATTTATGCTGCGGTGAATGAAAAAGAACCAAAAACTCAAACGGTAGGTTTTGCTTCTGACGCAGGTGGATTTGCGTTTCATTTCCCCAGCGCCACCACGCTGGTCTTTGGCACAGGCCTGCTCTCACAAGGCGCACACGCGCAAAACGAATTTATTACTCCTGAGCAGCTGAAGCGTGGGCCACAAATGTTGCTGGCGGCCATCGCCGAAACTTGTTTGGATCGCGACAAGCTGGTCGCTTCCAAACCTGACAACCGTATCATTCCATTTGGTTCAGCACCGCTTGTAGAGCGCACGCCGGGTATTCAATGATGACAAGAACAAAAATCAGGCCAGAAGAAATTACTGTGGTAAGGGGATGCGACATCACCGGCCGAAGCTGTTGGCATCTGGTGCGCGCAAACCATCAGAAATCTGTACTGCTTTCAAAGCAGGCAGAGGCTGGGAGAGTGATGGATGTTTCCGCGCGGGGCGAAATATTGGAAAGCGGATATGGCGAGTATCCCGATAGTGCCACCATCGCTCGCTATCTAAAGCCCTAGGAAAATTTGATGGATTCAGGGCATCTGAAAAGCATACGTGATGAAATCAGGGAGATGGCAGTAGACCTTCTGGCTGACCGGCTGGACGATAGGCAGAGCATTGTCACGCCAACACCAACCCTCCAAAGACATCTACCTACAGCTATCAATCCAAGGGACACTGATGGGACATTTAGGTACAAATAACCCCAAATAAGCACAAATGGCCCCAACAGATCACTATTGAAATATACCTAGAAAACCCTACAATTTCTTGTTGTAGGAATTTGTAGGCTGTTGTGATGATAAGACTCAAAATCTGTTGTCCTTTGCGGGACGTGCCGGTTCGACCCCGGCCAGAGGCACCATTCTTTCTTTTTCTTCGTTTGCGACTTCTTCTTATACGC
Organism: Rickettsiales bacterium; assembly: GCA_044356525.1. Taxonomy (GTDB): domain Bacteria; phylum Pseudomonadota; class Alphaproteobacteria; order Rickettsiales; family RGZB01; genus CAYXPR01. The sequence goes on along the minus strand of JBIKVZ010000002.1, from coordinate 48,873 downwards.
TTTTTTTGGTTTTGTAGCCTTTGCCATCGCCTTACTGGTAGCTGGCGGCACCATCTGTGCACATAGCAAACCTAATGCCACCACTGTTGCCACATTGTGCCAGAAAAAATAGCGCGCCTGATGCGCAACGCCAATTATCAAGAAAATTAGGCTGTAAGTAATGCCGCCGAGCAGCAATACAAGAAAAAACTCCTTATCCTCAGTTGACTTAAAGCAACGATAAAAAAAGAGTAGAACAAACGAAAACGCAAAAAATCCCCACGATTTTGCAATGCCATAGCGATAGAACACATCCGCGACACCCGTTATTTTTGCGTTAGCTAAATCATCATAGTTTTGATTAATGACATTGGGATCATCAGCATATTTAACTGCAATCTTTAATACATTCGGCGGCGTATCTTTAATTTCCAACTGATAAATAAAGTGATTGAACCGATGCTTTAGATAACTGAGCGGATACTGAGCAATAAGGCTTAGCCAGAGTTTTCTCACGCCCTGTAAATCACTCCAGTGCCTTTGATGGATAATTTTAAAATAATCCATATCTCTTTGATCGTGTGTCAGGTAATGGCGTGACCATTCACGGCCATCGTACACTTCCTTCGCCTGCTCAGAATCAAACTCGCCAAAGCTGACATACTCCCCTTTGGGCATAAAATAGCTGATGCCCTTAAGATCAAAATAAATAAGTGTACTGGAAGCATAGGATTTATTTGCGTCCGTGCAGTACTTACAAAATTGTGAAACAGCCGTGCTCATAATTACCAGCACCACAAATAAAGCGCCTATTTTTTTCCATGTTTTTAGTTGGCGGATATCACCTTTTTCAACCACCAAATAGGCTGCAAAAAATGGCAGTATAATGATTGCCTCATGCCGAATGGAAACAGCAAAAAGACATAGTCCGCTGGCGCCAATTTTAACCCAAAGCGGGTGCAGGTGCCCCGTACGACGACGAAACCAGAGCATGCTAAAAGCCAGTAGCACTGCGGCCGCCAGCAACGGCTCACGCTGGACCACGCCAAGCCCAAACAAAAAATATGGAAAAAAGCAAAATCCTATAGCAACGATAGCAGCCTTAACACCCCGTCCATACGCAACCGTAGAGCCGATTAAAAAAACAGCGCTCCAGTACAAAATATTTTGTAATAAAAAGAGCGTTTGCTGCCCAGGCCATATGGCATCCAGCTCTCTCCACACCAACGAAAAACAAGGCGGAAACCAATCTCCAATAGTATCAGATTTAATGCTTTTATAAATGCTGATACTGTCGTTCATGGCATAGCCGGGATAATACGAAGCCACACACAGCAATAGTCCAAATGCTGCAACAAGTAGCGGTACGGTAAATTCCGATTTGAATGCCGACATAAATAATTCGCTATTAAAAATCGCTGCTTCCATCATCTATTTGGCACATGTGGAATGCAAGCCATTGTTTATGGCGTCCGGTTTTTCTTTGTGATTTACCATACGAAATGATACGCTTCGCTCGAAAATACAGTATCTCTGGGGAGAGTTATGCCACCACGCAAACACCATGAGCCGCCGCAACGTTATATTGTGCAAAACGATGCCAACCTGTTCGACCAATTGGCCGAGGTGGATGAAGGCGGGATAAATATGTTCTATATGGGGATGGTACTTTTCCTCATGATTATCGTGATTTTCTTCAAGCCTGATGCCTTTGACCACCCGCGCTGGTACACCGCGCTCGATCTAAATCGCAACGGTAGTTTCACGGCAAGCGACATGATGCTGTGGTTTGTATGGATTTTTAGCCTGCCGGGCGACGCGTTCGTTCAGCTCTTTATGCTTTCCAAGCCGCTCGCGCGTTTCTTTGAGCTTTCACCTGCCTCGTTTGGTCAGCCCGTTTCAATTGCCATTTCATTTGTATATTGGTGGCTGACTGGCGGTAAGCGGCTACTTGTTTTCTGGGGCATCATCGTGCTGATTGCAGTATTCAGCAACATGCCTTCGCTGCCGCTACCGCGCTAATTATTTTTTGCGGCGCTTGAGTAGCTTTCTCACTTCACCCAGCGGATATGTGCCAGTGAAATGTATCGCGCTGAAATATACCACTAACGCCGCTGCAATCACGCCAACGAGCGTCGCCGCTTCACCGGCAACATGACCGCGTAAACCCGCTAGCGCATATTGAACACCCCATAGCACAGCCCCCATTAAAAGGCTGCAGGTCAGCATTTTTGCTAAACGGATTTTCACCGCGCTGCCTGGTACAAAGCTACCCCTTTTACTGAGGCCGCGCGCCAACAAAAATGTGTTTACCCAACCTGCAAAGCTCGTGGCAAGCGCAATGCCCACATGCGGATAAAAACCAAGTTTCTGCAGGCTAAATACTGAAGCAAGGTTCAGCACAATATTAATCACCATGCATATCAACGCGAATTTCACGGGCGTCGCCGTATCGTGTGCAGCAAAATACCCAGGCTGGAATAATTTAATCATCACAAAGGCTGGCAAACCAAGTGCAAACGCCTGCAATGCTAGCGCTGTAGCATGCGTATCTTCTGCCGTGAACGCGCCATGCTCAAACAATGTTGCAATGATCAAATGCGCCGTTGCTAGCATCCCCACGCAGGCAGGTAACGTAATCAACATCGTAAATTCCAGCGCTTTGTTCTGGTGGCGTATGACCTCAGCGTGATTGCCTTCACGGATGATTCTCGCCAGCACCGGTAGCATGGCAGTGCCCACTGCTGTGCCAATTACCGACATCGGCAACTGGTTAATCCTGTCTGCATAATATAAATATGACACCGCACCTGTAATCAGCGTGCCAATCATCACGTCTATCCACAGGTTGATCTGCGTGATGCCGCCCCCGATGATGCCAGGCACCATCAGTTTCAGCATTTTTTTCACCTGCGGGTTCATGCGGGGACGCGATATTTTAAAGTATATGCCCTGCCGCGCGCAGGCAATATACAGCCAAATAAACTGAATCACGCCCGCTGCCGCCACACCCCATGCCAGTGCATGGGCTGGTGTCTCAGTATAGTTTTTACCCCACAAGATTGCTGCAATCAGCGTCAGGTTCAGCAAAATCGGGGCGCTAGCACCGGCGGCAAACTTGCCGAAACCGTTGAGCACACCTGCCATCAAAGCCACTAGTGAAATAAACATCAGATAAGGAAATGTGATGCGCGTCAGCAGCACCGCTAAATCAAACACGCCATTTTTTCCTACGAACCCTGGGGCAAGAACCACCATCACCACGGGCATTAGAATCTGGAACACCACGGTAAATAGCAGTAAAAAAATCACCATAATGGTAAATATTTTTTGGGCGAATTTTAGGGCTTTCTCCTGCCCATCCTCTGCCATAATGGAGGAAAACATCGGAATAAATGCCGAGTTAAATGCCCCTTCGGCAAACAGGCGGCGGAAGAAATTCGGTAATTTAAAGGCGACAAAAAAAACGTCTGCCAGCTGGCCTGCGCCCAGTACACCCGCCACCAGCATGTCGCGGGCAAAACCGGAAAAGCGGGAAAGAAGCGTGTAAAAACCCACGGTAAAAGCAGAACGTACGACTGTCATTTATTGCACCACACGCCTCGGTTATGTCCTGCGATGTTCTTAGAGGAATGTAAACCATATTGCAATCCCGGCAATCTTGTCTATATTTCAGCAATCTTATCCGCAAAGGTCGCTCCATGATGTTTCCTATCCGCCTTATCCCCAGCACCACCACGATTGATTTCATGAAACGAAAGTGGCTGGCTTTCGGCATTTCTATCCTGCTAAGCATCTTTGCTATCGGCTTAATGGTAACAAAAGGCTTTAACTACGGCATCGACTTCAGCGGCGGCGTGGTGATTGAAATGCGCACGGAAACGTCTGTAGAGCTCTCAAAAATTCGTGTTGCTTTTGCTGCAGATAAGTCGCTTGGTGAAGTCAGCCTTCAGCATTTTGGCTCTGATAATGACATCATGATCCGCTTTCAACCGCGCCTTGGAGAGGGCGAAACCCAGCAACAAGCGATTGATAAAGTAAAAGCCTTATTAACGAGTACTTTGGGCGAAAAGATAGACTACCGCAAAGTTGATTATGTCGGCCCTCAGGTCGGCAAAGAGCTAAAAATGGATGCTGCCATTGCGCTTGGCCTCGCTGTGCTAGGTATCATGATTTACATCTGGTTGCGCTTTGAGTGGCAATATGGCGTAGGTGCCATCCTTGCCCTTGGGCACGACGCTATTTTAACGCTGGGACTATTTAGTTTGGCAGGCCTTGAGTTCAACCTCACCTCTATTGCCGCCATCCTTACTATTCTTGGCTATTCGATTAACGATTCGGTGGTGATTTACGACCGTATTCGCGAATGCCTGCGCAAGTACAAAAAGATGGAAATGGATGAGTTGTTAAACCTCAGCATCAACCAAACACTCTCACGTACCATTCTAACTGCAGGCACAACGCTCGTAGCAATTGTGGCGCTGATTGTGTGGGGTGGGCCAGTGATTCGTGATTTTAGCATCGCAATCTTCTTCGGCATCATTATCGGGACATACTCCTCCATTTACATCTCTGCTCCCGTCCTCATCTTCATGAATCTGCGGCGCAGACAAGCGGCGTAAGCCATGCGAATCATCCGGTGTTATGCATCTTCTGCACCACCCTTAAAGGGAGCCGTCATCGCGCTCGGCAATTTTGATGGCGTGCATCGCGGTCACCAATCCTTAATGCAGCAAACCTGTGCGATTGCAAAAAAAATGGGGGCACCATCGGCTGTTCTCACGTTTGAACCCCACCCCGTGAGCGTACTGAAAAAAGATATTCCACCGTTTCGCCTAACGCCCTTCCACCTCAAAGCATCGCTTCTGAAGGATTTAGGCATCGATATTCTCTATGTTTGCCGGTTTAATGAAGCGCTTTCAAAAATGACCGCGCCGGATTTTATTACAGAGCTACTTATCAAAAAACTAGGCGCCAAACACCTTGTGACCGGCGATAATTTCATTTTTGGCCATAAGCGCTCTGGCTCCACCACTTTGATTGAAAGCCTCTCTTCGTCCCTTGGTTTTGGTTATACCAAAATGCAGAACGTGGAAGACGCAGGTATCTCCGTTTCATCCACTGGCATCCGCCAGTCGCTTTCCACGGGAAAACCTGAGGTTGCGGCACAGCTGCTTGGCAGAAATCATATGATTGAAGGACGTGTGGTAACCGGTGCACAAAGAGGTCGCGAACTTGGCTTCCCAACTGCCAACCTCCGCCTCAAATCGCACTTCAGGCCGCTCTATGGCGCCTATGTTGTGCAGGTACAGGTTGAAGGGGATGCGGCATGGCATCCGGCGGTGGCAAACCTCGGTATCAACCCTATGTTCAAGCTGGATGCTCCGGTGCTGGAGGCACATATTTTTGATTGGAACCGCAATATCTATGGTAAATTCCTGCGCATTCAGTTACTAAGCTTCTTAAGGCCAGAGCAGAAATTTGAATCCGTTCCGGCGCTGACCCAACAGATGGAACTCGACTGCCAGAATGCTAAAAGATTTTTTAACAAAAAATAGCACGCTCTCTCCAACACGCCGTCTTGCGGTGTGCTATGCCCTTGCCTTGTTGGTTACCGCCGCTGACCAACTGCATAAATGGTACATGCTGGATGTGATAAACATCACGGAAACCGCACCGATACGGGTATTTCCTTTCTTTAATTATGTCATGGTCTGGAACCCCGGCATCAGCTTCGGCATGTTCCGCGACAACTCCCACACTGCCTATATTTTTTCAGGGCTTGCGGCGCTGATTATTCTCGTGCTTTCCGTATGGCTTTACCGCACTTCAAGCCGCCTCATGATTATCGCTATTGGCGTAGTGATTGGCGGCGCCATCGGTAACGTTATCGACCGCCTGCGCTTTGGTGCAGTGGCGGATTTTTTTGATTTTCACGTAATGGGCTATCACTGGCCTGCCTTTAATATTGCCGATGCGATGGTCTTTACTGGTGCGCTCTTGTTGTGTATAGAAAGCGTAGTCAGCAACCCCTGCTCGGCAACGAAAGATGCAAAAAATGAAACCACATAAAGTCGCCTTACTTGTCACACTGTGTACCACAATGCTAACGATCTCAGCATGCGAAGGCGGCAGCGTAAAGCGTACACTTGGCCTTAAAAAGCATACACCGGATGAATTCATGGTCATGTCGCGCCCGCCGCTGGCCGTGCCACCAGATTTCAGCCTTCAGCCCCCATCGGAAACGGATATCCGCAGCCAAAGCCAAGTGCGCGATGAAGCCAAAAAAGTGCTCTTTAGCGGTGCCAAAACGGAAAGTAAATCAAGCGCAAACGTTAGCAAAGGCGAGCGTTCACTGCTAAACCAAGCCGGTGCAGGTGAAAGCACCTCAAACATCCGCACCATCCTTGATAGCGAATATCGCGAAGCCTATGATGCGCCCGTGGAAGAAAAGGGTATGCTGGAAAAACTGGTGGAACCACTCACGCCTGAGAAAAAAGACCCGCTGGTGGACATCGATAAAGAAGAAGAACGCCTGACCAAAAACAAAGAAGAAGGCAAGCCTGTTAATGAAGGTGATGTGCCAGTAAAAGACAGCAAGACCAAAGGTGTAGTAAACGAATTATTCGGCCTGTAACGCAGGATTATAATGCGCCAAAACCCCGAACGGCCTTTCCTTGTTTCTGCTTTTTTTGCCTGCCTGTTGGCCGTTTTTCTCTTTGCAAAGCCTTCTGACTCCACCTCAGTACCGCTTTTTCGCTACCGCCTCACTAATGGCCTTGAGCTGGTGGTCATACCCGTTCATAAGTCCCCTATTATTACGCAAATGCTTTGGTATAAGGTCGGCGCCGCCGACGAAGTGACAGGAAAAACGGGTCTAGCACATTTCTTTGAGCATTTGATGTTTAAAGGCACGGAGAAAATTCCCGAAGGCCAGTTCACGCGCATCATTACCCAAAATGGCGGAAATAATAATGCTTTCACCACTGCGGATGCAACCGTATATCACCAAACCATTGCCAAAGAGCATTTGCCCTCCATTATGGCGCTTGAGGCCGACCGTATGCAGGGGCTCTCCATCACCGAAAAGGCTTTTGAAACTGAAAAAAACGTCATTTTAGAAGAGCGTTTGATGCGTGTCGATAATGCCCCGCGAGCACGCCTTTCTGAAAAAATGCGCCACCAGCTTTTTGCTAAAAGCCCTTATGCTCAGCCCGTCATCGGCTGGGAAAAAGACATCCGCGCACTCACCTATCAGGACGCGATGGGTTTTCATCAAAGCTATTACGCACCCAACCGCGCCATACTCGTACTGGCAGGTGACATCACACCCAAGCTTGCCCTCGCACTCGCGAAGAAATATTACGGCGCCATCCCACCACACTTTGCCACAACAATTGCGCCTACTTTCCCGCCCACCGCAATGCTGCCGTCCGAAAAAGAGTCCATTGCACTTACCGATGCGCGCGTGAAGGCCACCGAGTGGATGCGGCATTACGTAGTACCCAGTTATGTATCTGAACCAAGCGGTGTTCTTCCTGCGGCGTTAGAATTACTTGCCTATGTGCTGGCGGGCTCTGACACTGGAATCCTTTACCAGCAGCTTGTTATTGATACACAAAAAGCCAGTTATGTCGGCACGTGGTATGATGGGCTTAGCCGCGATACAAGTATTTTTCAGCTTTATACCTTGCCCGCAGCGGGTGGAAACGCACAGGATATTTTAAGCGTATGGGAATCCACTTTGCAAAAAGTGGCTAAAAACGGCGTGGATGAAGCAACACTTACCCGCGCGAAAAATTCTTTCCTTGCCGAGCAGACCTATGCGAAAGACAGTATTCATGCCCTCGCTAGTTTTTATGGTGAAGCATTTGTTTTAGGTGCTACTGCCGCCGATATCGCACGCTGGGAAACAGCGCTAAAAAACACCAGCAATGAAGAGCTAAAAAAAGCCGCCATGTTACTGCTTTCAAATGCGCCGCATATCAGCGGCACGCTGCTACCTGCTGCAAAGGAGCCGTCGCATGCTCAGTAAAACCCATGCGCTGGTTATCATCTTCTTACTGCTACATTGCTTGGCATTCCCTGCCTATGCGGAAGTAAAGGAAATAGAAAGTCACGGTATCCACGCCTATGCGGTGGAAGAAAACAGCCTGCCGATTGTGACCATCGACATCACGTTCCGTAATAGCGGCTATGCTTATGACCCAGAAAACAAGCAAGGTCTGGCAAGCGTAGCAGCCGCTTTGCTCACCGAAGGTGCAGGTGGTTATGATCGCCGGGCGTTTAAAGAAGCCTTGGAAAACAATGGTGTTGAACTCACTGCAAGCGCGAGCGCCGACTCTTTCTCTGTTAGCCTTAAAACATTAAAAGCGCATCAGGCCGAGGCAGTGAAGCTGCTGCTGCTAGCCATTACATCACCGCGCTTTGAGCAAGGCTTACTCGATATCACCCGCAAACAAATGCAGCTTTCGTTAACAAAAGAGCGTGAGAATGCAGATGACATTGCGCACAGGGCATGGATGACAGCCATGTTTGGCACGCATCCCTACAGCCGCCATGCTTACGGTACAGAAAAAACCTTGGAAACCATTACACCCAAAGATTTAAAACAATTTTCTGCTACACGGTTTAATGCCAACAACCTTATTGTCAGCGTGGTGGGCAACATCACCTCATCTGAAGTAAAGTCCTTGCTAAATACATTACACGGACAACTTCACACAACATCCGGTGCAGTCACCCCACTTCCCGAATGGCGTTATGAACAGCAGGATAAGACCCTTTTTATTGCCCACGCGCCTTCCGCACAAAACACCATTTATTTTGGCCTACCGTGGACCACGTATGACGACCCCGATTTTTACCCCGCCTATGTGCTCAACTTCATTCTTGGAGGTGGAAGTTTTGAATCGCGCCTCACCAAAGAAATCCGTGAGAAATCGGGCCTTACCTATAGCATCGGCACGGATGTGCTCAGTTTTGATAAACAGACCGTGCTGGTTGGGCAGGCTTCTACCCGAAAAGGGCAGGAAAATACCGTTATCGAGCGCGTGAACGACATTTTAAAAGATCTTCACACACTGGGTGTAACCGATGAAGAATTGCAGCTCGCCAAGCGTTATCTGGCGGGTTCCTTCCCCCTGCGGCTGGATACCAGCGATAAAATCGCCGGATATCTGACATTCATACAATTCCGTAGTTTGGGAACCGATTTTATCGAACGCCGCAACGCGCTGATTGAAAAGGTCACAATCGAGGATATCCGCCGTATTGCAGGCAAATGGCTGCAGCCAAAACAGGTGTTTTTTGTCACTGCAGGTGAACGCCTGGAACCACCGGTTAAAAAACAATAAAATACTGGCAGGGCAACCCATTATCCTTTAATAACGAGAGGGTAAGGTTATACCATGAGCTACACGCACCATACTCAGCACTGCAACACCCAAGGCAAGCACGGCATCGCCAATGACGCCTTGGCTTCTCTTGCGCAAGATATCGCCGCAGGGAAAATCGGCATTTTCTCCCACCTGAAGCAACGCGCGGACCTCATAGAAATTACAGAGGTCGCTCGCGATATCCGCAACCGCTTTGAGCATGTTGTGGTGCTGGGCACAGGCGGCTCTACTCTGTGCGGCCAAGCCCTTACTGGCTTTCGCATCACCAGCCCGCATATCACTGCTGCTGGAACACCACAACTGCATTACCTCGACAACATCGATGCCTACACAACCCACGCGCTGCTTAGCCGCCTGCCCTTAGAAAAAACCTGCTTTATCGTCATTAGCAAATCCGGCGGTACGCTCGAAACTATGGCGCAGTTCCTTATTTGCTTTGAAGCCTTAAGGCAAAAGGTCGGTACAAAAGCATACTCCCATATACTAGTGATTAACGACCCTAAACCAAACATCCTCCGCAATTCTGCTAAGGCACTGGGCATCCGTGTGCTCGAACACGTTGCCACCATCGGTGGACGTTTCTCCATTCTCACCAATGTGGGTTTGCTGCCTGCGGCGCTGTGCGGCATGGATATTGAAAAAATCCGCAGTGGTGCAGCAGAGGCTGCAGAGGCCTTACTAAAACCAACATCCGCCGCCGCTGAAGGCGCCGCATTGCAGCACTTCTACATGCAAAAAGGTTACCCGATTACAGTATTCCTACCCTACGCAGACCAGCTAAAAAGCTTTGCTACCTGGGTTCGGCAGATTTGGGCGGAAAGCCTTGGTAAAAACGGTTTTGGCAGTACGCCTCTGGTGGCCACGGGCACACTCGACCAACATAGTGTGCTACAACAATTCCTCGATGGCCCGAACGATAAGTTTTATACACTGTTTTCGCCTCCTCAGGTGAAATCTTCACCCAATCTCGATACATCTACTCTTTCGGGTGATGATTTTGGTTACCTAAATCAATTACCATTTCACCGCATTATCGAGGCGGAATATCAGGCCACGTTAGAAACGCTTGTGGCGCGCAAACGCCCTGTGCGCAGCTTCAACATCACCACATTAGACGAAACCACAGTCGGCGCACTGTGCGTACACTTCATACTGGAAACGATTCTTACCGCACGGTTGATGGGTGTGGATGCATTTGACCAGCCTGCTGTGGAAGATGGAAAGATTCTGGCAAAAAAACTTTTGCAGAAGAGGTAGCCATGCCAATTCGCGTTTTACCGCCTGTGCTTGTTAGCCGCATTGCCGCAGGTGAAGTGATTGAACGGCCTGCATCCGCCACCAAAGAACTGGTCGAAAACGCGCTGGATGCGGGTGCACGCCGCATCGACGTCACCATTGAGAGCGGCGGCCGTAACTTAATTCGCGTGGCAGATGATGGTGCAGGGATGAGTGCGGAAGAACTAAACCTCGCCGTCGAGCGCCATGCCACATCCAAACTGCCGGATGAAGATTTGCTGAACATCCATTTCTTCGGTTTCCGTGGTGAAGCGCTACCTTCCATTGGTGCCGTTTCACGCCTAACGCTTACTTCACGCGCACAAGGAAACCCGGAAGGCTGGAGCCTGAAAGTAGAAGGCGGTGAAAAGTCAGAAGCAAAGCCTGCCTCATGCAATCAGGGTACAGTGGTGGAAGTGCGCGATCTTTTTTATGCCACACCTGCGCGCCTGAAATTCCTGAAAACAGAGCGCACAGAGCAGCAGCAAATCGCAGAAATTATCGAACGCATTGCCATGGCACACCCCGATGTCGCCTTCCGTTTACAGGCCGATGGGAAAGAAATTTTTTCCCTCCCCGCAGAAGCGCCAGACATGCTGGATGCTCGCCTGAAACGGCTTTCGCGCATACTCGGTAAAGCCTTTGGTGAAAATGCCGTACCGGTGGATGCCGAGCGCGAGGGCATTCACCTCACGGGTTATGCTGGTCTTCCTACACTTAATCGCGGTACGTCTAGCGCACAGTATCTGTTCGTTAATGGCAGACCAGTGCGTGATAGGCTACTGCTCGGCGTGGTGAAAGTTGCCTATCAGGATTTCCTCGCTCATGATCGCCATCCGATTGTAGCACTGTTTTTGGATGTACCGCCGGAGCAGGTAGACGTCAACGTTCATCCCGCCAAAGCAGAAGTGCGCTTCCGCGACAACGCCACCGTTCGCGGACTAATCATCACCGCACTGCGCCATGCGCTGGAAGCAGCAGGTTTTCGCGCATCATCGACTGTTTCACAGGCAGCACTTGCTGCCTTTTCTGCACCCAGTGGCCCGATGCCTGGTGCATCATTTCCATCTCATTCTGGTTCTTCTTTCCAGTTTGCAGAAGCACCTTCTTCTTTCCGCCAACCTTTCTCCTCTGCCTATCAGCCGACGCTGCATGCGGTGGGTGAAGTGCTACACGCACGCCATGAACCCCCGCCAGAGAACGAGCAGGAGTTAATTGCCCGTCCGTTAGGTGTGGCACGCGGTCAGCTGCATGAAACCTATATCGTGGCACAAAATAATGATGGTATCGTGATTGTAGATCAGCACGCCGCGCATGAGCGTTTGGTGTATGAAAAAATGAAGAAGGATTTAGCTGCCAGCAGCCTGAAAACCCAGCGCCTCTTGCTGCCGGAAGTGGTGGAGATGGATCATCAGAAAGTTTCCGCTCTTATTGAACACAAAGAAACTTTGGCAAAATTCGGCCTTGTGATTGAAGCGCTGGGTGACAGAGCCATCACCGTGCGTGAAACCCCCGCCGTGCTGGGTGAAACAAACGTGCAGCAGCTTATCAACGACCTTGCCGATGACGTGCAGGAATATGGTGAAACTTTTGCCCTCACCAAATCGGTCGAGCATGTGTGCGAAACCATGGCCTGTCACGGCAGCGTGCGCGCCGGAAGGCGCCTCAACGCGCATGAAATGAACGCGCTGCTGCGCGAAATGGAAGCCACGCCGCATTCCGGTCAGTGCAACCATGGCCGTCCTACTTATATCGAGCTGAAGCTGGCAGATATCGAGAAACTGTTTGGCAGGCGCTAGGCCGTGGTAAGCAACATCCATATTTTTTCCCGCCATACGAAACGCCTGCAGCGGGGGCGAGCGTTAAAAAATTTAGAGCGCCATGACTTCCTGTACCGCGAAGTGGCAGACCGCATGGCAGAACTCTTTTCTGAAACTGTCACCGCGCAATTTCCCCTCGCTGTGGAACTTGGCAGCCGCAACGGTTACTTACAAAAAGCCCTCTCCGGCCTTGCGGGCATACATACTTATCTGCCTTGTGAAACCACAGAAAATACATCCGGTGTATCATTGGTACTGGACGAAGAATGGCTACCTTTCAAAGAAAATAGCGTGCCGTTGTTTTTGAGTTTGCTCAACCTACATTGGGTAAATGATTTACCCGGCTGCCTTGTACAAATCCGCAAAGCGCTTGCGGATAAAGGCTTGATGGTGGCAACGATGCTTGGCGGCCAAACTTTGTGGGAGCTAAAAGCTGCCATTGCCGAAGCTGCATCTGAAACTGGCACGGCACTCACTCCGCGCATTTCTCCGTTTGTGGAAATTAAAGATGCTGGCATGCTGCTGCAGCGCACCGGTTTTAATCTGCCTGTAGCGGATAGCGACACCATCACGGTGATGTACCCCGATGCAATGGCGCTGATGTATGATTTGCGCGGCATGGGCGAAAGCAATGCACTCGTGCAGCGGCAAAAATCCTTTACCGCACCAGGTACGCTAGAAGCTATTAACGCTGCGTATAAAAAATTATTCCAGACCAAAGAAGGCCGCGTACCGGCAACGTTCGAGGTTATTACCCTCACGGGTTGGAAAAGCTAGGCTGGGGTCAGCACCAGTTTCCCGAGCGTTTTGTTAGACAGCATCTTTTCATGCGCCTTTTCTGCCTCAGCAAACGGCCAGACAGAATCAACCACTGGCGCAATACGCCCATTTTCAAAATAAGGCCAAAACACCGACTCAAGCGAACGCGCCAACTCATGCTTTACTAGCAGTGGCTTGTCCCTCAGTGTAGAGCCAATGATGGTAATGTTCTTCATCAATAAGGTTGCCACATCCAGCGTGGCTTCACGCCCTTGCAGCAACGCGATACTGATAAGTTTTCCGCCTTTGCCAAGGGCTTTCAGATTTTTCTGAAAGTAGTCACCCCCCACCATATCCAGCACCAGCGCAACACCCTCACCGCCTGTTGCTTTCTTCACTACCGCAACAAAATCCTCATCGCGGTAACATATGGCCTCTGTGGCGCCCAGTTTTTTGCAAAGGGCAGCTTTTTCCGCTGTGCCCACCGTAGCATACACCACTGCGCCCATGGCGCTCGCCATTTGAATGGCCAGTGTGCCGATGCCACTTGCGCCGCCATGAATAAGCACTTTTCGCCCTGGTGCAAGCCCACCCAGTTCAAACAGATTCAAGTATACCGTAAATGCCGCCTCAGGAATGGCAGCAGCCTGCACAAAGTCGATACCACGTGGTATGGGCAAGGTCAGGCTTTCATGCGCCACAGCATATTCAGCATAACCACCGCTGGTAAGCAGTGCGCAAACTTTATCGCCCACTTTGCGCAGCTTTGCCTCGCTGCCAAGCGCCACCACCTCACCAGCCACCTCAAGCCCTAAAATCTTGGAGGCGCCTGCTGGTGGTGGGTAGTGCCCCTGCGCCTGCAGTATGTCTGCACGGTTTATTCCTGCTGCATGGACTTTGATTAATACTTCATGGGCTGTAGGCTCAGGACGCTCTGCATCAGCCAGATTCAGGCCATACTCTAGGCTGATGGGATTATGAATTACCTGTAACTGTTTCATATCTTGCCACAAATCAATGTTCGTACTATGCTCGCTGCCAGCAAATATCAGCGTTAACTCGATGGGAATGACGACGATGCGTTTTAAACCACTTTCTGCACTGGCCTTGGCTTCCGTTATAACATGCCTTGGCTTCACTGCAACTCCGGCAGGTGCCACAGGTGCCTTGCAGGAAACCAACAACGCCTATGATGCGCCTATGACCAAGGAAAAGCCTGTGATGGTCATCCGCTTCAACAGCCCGAGTGTCTATTACCAGATGCCGCTGTATAACGTGGTGCGCAAAGCGCTGCAGATTTATCCGGGTGCATTCTTTGAACTGGTGTCGGTAATCCCCACCACGGGCAGCTACGCGGCTGATGAAGCCAGCACGCAGGCCGCACATGAAAATGCTAAAAAAGTGATGGCTACGCTGGGTGAAATTGGCCTGCCAAAAGCCAAATATGAAACGAGCTACACCACCAGCTCGGAAGTGACAGATAACGAAGTGCATTTGTTTGTGCGCTAATACGCGCTAAATAGCGTAGCCCCAAAATAAAACCACCCCCGCAGTCACCTGCGGGGGTGTGGTTTTTCTAGCCGATGCTAATGCAGCTAAGGACTAGCCCTGACGCGCTTTGAAGCGTGGGTTGGTCTTGTTGATTACATACACGCGGCCCTTGCGGCGCACAACGCGGCAGTTCTTATCGCGTTTCTTGGCAGACTTTAAAGAGCTAAGGACTTTCATAACAACCCTACTTACATATTCTATCGGTTACGCTTCAAAAGAGGGGTGCAAATTATCGAATCACCCTCCGTTTGTCAAGCCATTAAAGAATGGCAGAATCCGGCGCAGAATCGGGCACCATTTTGGTCAGCCCATGATCGGTTTTATCCCAGTAATGCGGGCGGCGTATAAGCTGCCCCACTGCACGGAAGCTTGCCGCCATGTGCAACACCCAATAAATAGGAAACAAAAAGGCATAAGTTTCCATTGTTTTCCAATTCTTTATGCGAATAGAGACAATCGCAAAAACTGCATGCAACACTACCCCGGTAATCAGGTTAAATAATGCGAGCGAAAGCACACCGCTGGACGCCACGACCACATCTGCCATCAACGCCACAGATGTCATAAAAATCAATGGCATGGTTATAAATACCAGCGATGGCGCTCCCACAAAAAACTGGAAGCCGAAAAAGCCCTGAACGCCGGTTTTTTGTAAAAAAGCCAGTGGCTGGCGCATATGTACGAAATAGGTCTGGATGTAACCCTTAATCCAGCGCGAACGTTGCTTCAGCCAGTTTTTCAAATCCACTGGTGCTTCCTCCAGCGTGTAAGCTTTCACAATGCGGGTGCGCAAACCCTCTTGCGCTAAACGGACGCCTAAATCTGCATCTTCCGTCACGTTGTAGGGGTCCCATGCATAGAGCCGCCGTAGCATGTCCGTACGGAAGTGGTTGCTAGTCCCGCCGAGCGGAATAGGGATGCCAAGCTTCTCAAGCCCAAGCAGCATACAATCTAACCATGCCGCATATTCAATGGAGAACATACGAGTCAGGAAGTTCTCGTTGCGATTGTAGTAATTCAGCCGCGCCTGCACGCAAGCTACGTTAGGGGCGCTTTCCTCAAACGTACGAATCACTTTTTTCAGCTGTTGTGGCTCTGGGATATCCTCCGCATCGTAAATCGTTACATACTCACCTTTAGCAAAACGCAGGGCATAGTTACACGCCTTAGGTTTAGTCTGTGGATAAGAATACGGTACGCGGATAATTTCAAAATAACTCTCGCAGCCAAGATTTTTAATAATCTGTGTAGTCGGCTCATCGGCCATTTCTACAATCAGCTTCACATCAAGTTTAGACTTTGGGTAATCCATCCTGCGAACGGCAGTAATCAAATTATGAATGGTCGCCTCACGTTCACGGAATAATGGCACCAACAAAGTATAGGTTGGCAATTCTTCATCCACCATGCCATCTACCAGCACTTCTTTTTCTTTCATACGCTCCTGATAGCCATAAAAAAAGAAGATGGCCTTGAACACTAGCGCAAATATATAAAACATGTTCATGATGATAAAAAATGCCGTCAGGGTGCTTTGCCAAAAAACAAGAGCCACAGCAGCGGCGGCAATAGCGGCATATAGCCCCGCCTTACTGCGACGCACGGCAAATAGCTTTTTCGCCGAAAATTGCGGCTGGTGCTGCCAGAGCAGGTTGCGCGCATCTTCATCATCCTGCGATTCAAAACAGGCTTTCACCGTCCACAAAATGTCATAAGGGGATGTAATTACAAAACGGTAATTCTTGTAGTGGTCGGCAGCCCATGCGCGCACTTTGTCATCAAGAGCCGTGGTAGCAATCACAATCTGTGAGCCATCTTTTTTCCACGGAACAAACCCATGTTCCAAAAACGTATCGCGGTGTTTTTTTTCTATCAAATTCTTATCTGCTGGTGTCGCCATCAGATTCACAAAATCAATTTTATAATGTTCAGCGAGCGCCTGATAAAGCGTGAAGCGGCTCACCGCACCCATCCCGATTAAGATGTCGCCAATGCGGCCGCCCTGCTTTTTCTGCAGGCGCAACGCTTCCGTCAGCACCTTCTGTGATGCTAAGCCTTTTTTCAGCAGCAGCTCGCCAATTTTTTCTTTCTGTTCTTTTCTCTTTATCATCTCTTAGCCTTAAAACTTCAGCCACACGGACGCTAAAAGCCCACCGCCCGCACCCGTATTTTCGCCCGCCACATGCTGAAATGCACCCAGCTGTAGTGACGTTTTTTTATTCCATTCGTGCACCAGCGAGGCTTGAAGCTTCACCATGTCATATCCCGCAGAGTTCGTTAGCCTTAACGGTGTGCCAATTGCATCGCTATCCACAGCAAAAGAATTGTCGTTTTGTAGCACAAACTGCCACGCATCAGCAACCCTCAAACCCAGTGCCTGATTCACACGGATTTCATCCGACGGTGCGCCATAACGCTGGCGGTATGCCACTTCAAGATTGTAATAATGCCACTTCCCATAAAGCGGGAAAGCAATGCCGCCTAGCGCACGGATTTCTGCATCCACCTGCCCTTGACCAAGTGACAATGTTTCATCTTCATCATAGAGCCCCGGCAGTTTTAACAATGGCTGCACAGAAAGCACGGTGCGTTCGTTTTGCCACAAGCGTTTGCGGGCAAAAATTCCGTATCACCAAGACCAGAATTCGTACCACTGCCCTGCTGGCTCAAGCGCTGCAGACTCGTGCTAAGGCCTATGCTTACATCGTCTTTCCAACCATATTCAAGATAAGGGTTTTATTCGAGTTTAGTAAATTCTGGCTGGCGCTGCCGGTCGCCGTTGGCAAGAAACGCCTTGTCCGTGCGATATAAAAAAAGATTGTTGATGAGTTGTTTCTGGCCTTTTTCGAGCAGCCATGCTGCGGCTCTGGCTTCACCAAACGGCAAAGATAAAAGTAAAATCGCAGGGAAAACCCACCCACGCCGAAGCAATAGGTGAAGGCAGTGGCTAATGAAACTTGCGGCCAATATCGGAAATCGCTTTAGAAATCATTTCATCCGCAGCGTCTTTGCTCAGGTTTTCTAGAATCACAGCGCGCGCCGTGCTCATCACGATATCTACTGTGTTGTTACGGATCTCTTCGACCACACGCACTTCGGACTGGCGGATTTTTTCCATCGCTACTTCGGTACGCTTGTTCAGTTCCTGCTCAAGAGACTGGCGGGCCTGCTTGGAAATAAGCTCAGCTTCTGAACGAGCGTTTTTCAGAATTTCTTCCACTTCCTCAAGTGCCTTGCGCTGATTGCGCTGGTAGGTAGCAAGCACTGCCTGCGCTTCTTCTTTCAGCTTCAGTGCGTCATCCAGTTCTTTCTGGATGCGTGCCGCGCGGCCATCCAGACCTGCCGCCGCCACCGTGAACAGCTTCTTGCCAA
The DNA here is from genome assembly GCA_044356525.1 of Rickettsiales bacterium. Classification (GTDB taxonomy): domain Bacteria; phylum Pseudomonadota; class Alphaproteobacteria; order Rickettsiales; family RGZB01; genus CAYXPR01. The sequence goes on along the minus strand of JBIKVZ010000002.1, from coordinate 30,719 downwards.
ACAGCAGGAAAAAGAGAACAAACGACGCACCAACAAAAAACGTCTGGTCAAAACTAATCATGTGCTCGCTCCTTCATTGCAGGGCCACCGGAGGTGCCTTTGCCTGTCACTTGTTTTACCACCAGCATAGCCAAATCTTCTGCCATCGGCTCAAGATCTGCCATCACTTTCTGGTGTAATTCCTGCATCTTCTTGTCTGCATCGCTCAGTTTCTTCTGGATGACTTTATCCAGTTCGTCGCGTTTGCGTGCCGCTTCTTCTTCTGCCTTAGCTTTTGCCGTCATGATGGCAACCATCGACTTTGCGCGTGTTTCAGACAGTGCGGCTTCATATTCCGCGCGCACTTTTTCGGCTTCTTTACGCATCGATTCCGCCTTATCCACATCCGTCGTGATACGGGTTTGGCGGTTCTGCAGCACCCGGCTAATCTGGGGTAATGTCACCTTCGACAGCACCACATAGAGCAGCCCGAAGGTAATCACCAACCAGAAAAGCTGGGAAATGAATGATGAAGGATCAAGTTGTGGCATAGCCCCACCTTAAACGTTTAAAAGTAAATCCTGCGCGAACTACACGAACAGGATGATCAGTGCCACAACCAGTGCGAACAGACCCATGGCTTCAGCAAGACCAGCACCCACGTATACGTACTTGGACAGCTTGGATTCAGCAGAAGGATTGCGCGCGATGCCAGAAAGCATAGCAAAGAACACCAGACCCACGCCGATAGCGGCACCCATCATGCCAAAAGCGGTCAGACCGGCACCGATAAATTTCAGAGCTTCATACTGCATTGCAACTTGTTCCATTGTTTTTTCCTTGTTTTTTTAGGGTTGGATTAGTGCAGGTTCACTGCGTCGTTGAGATACACGCAGACGAGAATCGTAAAGATATACGCCTGCAGAATCGCAACGAAAATTTCAAAGCCCGTGAGCACCACGAGGAATAAAAACGGCATCCAGCCAAGCATCCAGCCAAGCGTCAGCACGAAACCTGCAATCACTTTCATCATGGCGTGACCAGCCAGCATGTTGGCGGAAAGACGCACAGAAAGCGTGAATGGACGTGCAAGGAACGAAATCAATTCAATCGGCAGCATCAGCGGTGCCATTACCAGCGGAAGGCCTGAAGGCAGAAACAGCGAGAAGAAGTGCAGGCCGTGGCGTGCAATGCCAACACCAATCACGATAAAGAAGCACAGGATTGCAATCGCAAACGTCACCACAATGTGGCTCGTAACCGTGAAACTATACGGCAGCATGCCGAACACGTTACAGGTGATGATGAACATGAACAGGGTAAAGATGAAAGGGAAGAACTGGCGGCCACCAGAGCCTACGTTTTCACGCAGCATGTTGGCAATAAATTCATAGCTAAGTTCTGCAATGGATTGCATGCGGCCCGGCACCATTGCACGACTGCGAATACCAACACCAAGCAGCAGCGTAATACTCAGCACAGCGAGCACCATCCAGAGAGATGCATTTGTGAAGCTGATATCAAAACCAGCAATGTCTATCGGCACAATCGGATGCACTTCAAACTGGTGCATCGGGCCATGACTTGTTTCGCCTGCCATAGAATCCACTTAAAAATTACTTTTTTTCTTCGCTTTTTTCCTCGTCTTCCGACGGTGTTGCCACCAAGCGGTATACGTTGAGGAAACCAGCCACTGCACCGAGCATCAGCAGAATAATGAAAAGGAAGGGCTTGGTACCCAACCACTTATCAAGATAAAACCCTAAGGCCCCCCCGACAGCCACACCCGACACTAACTCCAAGCCAATACGCGTTGGATCTGGCGCCCGATTTGGTTCTGGATTTTGCTCGCCACGCACCTCATCAATGCGGGCCTGCAAGTTCTCCAGGGAGGGAAGGTCTTCTTTATCTTTCATTATCTATCTTCCCGGGACAAAAACTCGCGAGCAACATACGCATGCACCCCTGCGTAGTCAAGTACTTCTTTAGAAAAGATAGCTAAGAAATCAACCCTCTGATAAAAGGCTGAAATTCAACGTTTCTGAACAGGTGTATTTTAGTCTTTTTTCGCCTTTGCCAGTAGCTCATCCACGCGCTTTTCAATCGCAGCGAAATCATGGCTCTGGTCCAGCTCACCATTGATAAACACAGTTGGGGTAGAAGTCATTTCCAAAACCTTGGCGGCCTTAAAGCCAGAAAGCAGCACTTCATCTTCTATTTTTTTGTTTTCCATGCATTTATTGAAATCTTCCTGTTTCATGCCACCCAATTTGGCCACATTTGCTAGCTTTTCTTTGAAATCTTTTTCAAAGGCCCACTTTTCCTGTGTGTTATAAATAGTTTTCACATACGCCTTGCGCATTTTCTCTGGCGCGCAACGCACCAGCATCGCGGCGCGCATAGCAGGTTCATTCAGCGGAAAATCGCGGTAATAGAATTTTACTTTACCAGTATCAATGTACTTATTTTGAATCTGAGAAAAGATTTTTTTATAGAAATCGGCGCAATGATTGCATGAATATGATGCATATTCAATCATGGTAATCGGTGCGTTTTTATCGCCATACATCACTTCATTTTTTCCTGGCTTCAACACATCTTCACGCGTCAGATTGGCAATTTTCTTGAGCATCTCCTGCTCTTTTACTTTGGCCTCAGCCGCTGCTTTGTCATAGGCGGCTTTTTGCTCTGGCGTCATTTCTTTGTTTGCGGCGGTGTGATTGTGACCTGCGTGGCTGTCTTCTTTTTTCTTTTCATCCGCCGCGTGAAGTGGTGTGGCAGAGAGCACAAACAGGGCAACTAGAGAAATCGCTGCAAACTTCATAGAACTAACCTCACTTCGTTGAATCAGAATTTTGAAGTCGGCAGTTTGCCATAAGCTGCAAAAAACCGCTAGTAATTTGTTCCTTATTGAACAATTTTCACCCTGCTCACTGCCCGGTATCCAAGATAGGTCGCAATCTTCTCTAAAATTATAGGCTCTAAATGTTGTATTTCAATGGCATGGCCGCCTTGCACCGCAATCACCAACGTGCCATCCACTTGCTGGCCCTGAGGAAATGTTACCTTCAATGGAGTTGCTTTTTCAGCCATTTCAGCGCCCACTACTTTTAGCCAATCCGCAATCAATTTTGCTTCCGCAAAACCGCGAGCCTGATAGACAGGCGCTACCACTTCGTGCAATGCACCACCAAGTGTTTTCATCCCACGTGGCGGCTCTTTTTGTTTTTTTGTCATACTAAGACTCGCTCACCATCAGCAGTGCCTTGATTGGTTTGAAGCTTTTTCGATGCAGTGGTGTTGGGCCATGTTGGTTGAGTGCAGCAATATGGTCTGCCGTGCCATAGCCTGCGTTTTTGAGCCAGCCGAATTGCGGGTAATCATGATGCAATTTCGCCATGATATTATCGCGAGTTACTTTCGCGACAATGGATGCCGCTGCAATCGAAAGGCTCTTGTCATCGCCGCCAATAATCGTTTCTGTAGGGCAGTTAAGTCGGGGCATTACGTTACCGTCCACGAGCACTTTATCTGGCGACACAGGTAGTGCCGCCACGGCACGGCGCATAGCAAGCAATGTTGCTTCCAGAATATTCATCCGGTCGATTTCCTCTACCTCGCTAACGCCAATACCCACCCATGCTTGCTGCATAATAATCGGAAAAAGTGCCTCACGTTTTTTAGCAGACAATTTTTTTGAATCGCGAAGACCGGAGGGAATCTCTTTTTTGCGTAAAATCACGGCCGCGGCCACCACAGGGCCTGCCCATGGGCCGCGTCCAGCTTCATCCACTCCCGCGACATGGCCGCGAATCGCCTCTTCTAATGCATAATCTGGCATGGCACCCCCTGCCTTACTAATAGACTGGCCAGCGCCCCTGAAGCAAGCTTTCGATGGATTTGCCCTCTTCCTTGAGGCGGTCGGCATACATCCAGTAATTCGCCATGGCTTGTTTGACATAGTCACGCGTTTCGCGTACCGGCAGCATTTCAATGAACATCAGCGGGTCGCCCTCAAATTCCATTTCGTCTAGCCACTCTCCTAACCTGCCCGGACCTGCATTATAGGCTGCCAGCATAAATAATACGTTCCCTTCCACCGTGGGATGGCGCAGCAGATATTGAATGTAGCTCTGCCCCAAAGTGATGTTTGTAATGGGGTTAGTTAAATCAATAGCGCCACTTTCAGCCTTCATTTTATTTTGTATATATTTGGCCGTGTCAGGCTTTATTTGCATCAGACCAATAGCGTTTTTATGGCTCTTGGCTGTAGGATTAAACCCTGATTCTTTTTTTATCATTGCAAACAGCAATGAGGGATTAACTTTAAATCCATTTTCTGGCTTCCAGAGCGGAATAGGATTCAGCGCATCATCCATATGGCCGCCTTTACCACCAGCAACTCTTCGTGCCATCACGACTTGCAGGGTTGGCATGTTGTTCTCGCGCGCGAAGGCCACCAGTTTACGTTTTGTTTTTTCCGAAGCCTTGGGAAAGAATTTACGAATTTCCTTTTCTGCCAACTTGCCGTAGCCCAATTCCTTAAATGCCAGCGCACGCTGAACATAAGGGCTTTGCATCAACATGGCGATGTCGTCTACGGTAAGAGGCTCTGAATTCCAGTTAAATGTAGGCTTTTTGCCCAGTGCATGGGTTGCTAAAATACCATAAAAAGTGCGCGGAAAGCGGGCGGCACTTTCAAGCATCTCGCGTGCTTTTTCAAACTCCTTCATCTCGCGATAGGCACGAAATGCCCAATAAGCACCCGCAGCATTTTCCCACTTATTTAATTTTTTGGCGTTTGCAACATCTGAAAAATGCCTCACCGCCAAAGGCCAGTCGTTTGTTCGCCAAGCAATCATGCCCGCAATCCACTGCATTTGCGGCATCTCTTGCCATGCTTCTTCACCTGCGCTGTGAATCACTGAAAAAGCAGCCTTCTCTTTTCCCCTCACCAGAAAAGCATTGGCAACATTCCATTGTGCGTCGCCTTGCTCCTCCTTCGAAAGCCAACGCTTGGCCTTTGCGCCGCGCACTGTTTTATATGCCGCCACTAACCGGCCTTGGTCTAATAATTTTTCAATATGACCCCACACTTTCTGTGCACGGTTGTGCCCTTCCCAATACTCCGCGTCATACTTATCGTCCGTATTACCAGTGGTAGACGCAAAGTCATCGCCATATCCGAACAAATAATTCTTACGTATTTCATAACTGGCTTTTAGAAGCTCAGGTTTATGCTTAGCCGCCAACCTAAATATTTTATAAGACTCTGGTAGGTTGGGATAAGACTCCACCCATTCCAATAACTCTTCTTTTGAGCTTTTATATTTTTCATGCAGCAAACGCTCTGCCTTTATATGCCCTAGTAAAATTGGGCTTTGCAGTAAGGCAATCTGCTCATCCGCAGCCGACCACTCTGCTTCCTTCTGGTATAAAAAAATATCCTTATAACGTTGCCGCTCTTCTGTAGAAAGGATTTGGGGCATCCTGGTTTTCGTATAAATTACTTCTGGTGGCGTCAGATTTCTGGAAGATATTTTTTGGGTATCACCACTTTGTTTTTCGGAATGAAGAGGCTGAATGAAAACCCAGCCTGCGTAACAAGACAAAGCAAAAAAACTAATAAAAAGTAGTTTTTTTTTGCGCTCACTAATCAAAAAATTTCTAAAAACTATCCGACTCGGCGTATTTCGCAGAGCTTTGATAGCTTTATACAAACGTGACACTAAGGTTACCGTCTTTTCTGCTTAAGCATGTCTGCGCGATAGTACCATTTTTGAGCTTCAGCGGGGTCTTTGGTAACACCCAAACCATTTTCGTAAAGATTTGCAAGGTTCCATGCTGCCTCAACGTTGCCATTTTCTGCGGCCCTCCTATACCATTTGGCTGCCTCCGTGAAATTAATCTCAGTGCCCATTCCATTCGCATAAATTTGACCCAACTTCACCATCGAAATCAAATGACCATGCTCTGTTGCCTTCTTATACCAGGCAATTGATTTTTCGTAATCGACGGGTGTACCAATGCCTTCAAAATACGCCTCTGCTGTGGTGACAATAGAGTCCAAATCACCCATCTCTGCCGCTTTTAGGCGCCACTTGAATATTTTTTCTTTGGTATGAACCTCTTGCGATTCCGGATTATTTGCCAATTCTGAAAGTAAGTTTACGAGTAGTAATGAAACGTGAAGTTTAAAGTCTTCACTGCCTTTATCAGCCGCATACTCATAATAGGCAATCGCTGTTTCAACATCTTTCTCAACCCCAATACCATACTGATAATATGTACCAAGCTTTAAAACAGCATTCATAATGTCTGCATCGGCAGCTACTTCGTAATACTTTCTAGCCTTTTCATAATTTTTGAAAACATTTATGCCTTGCTCATAGTATTGGGCAAGCCTGAAATTGGCCCACGGCTCATTCTGAGCAGCAGCTTTATTAAACCATTCCAACGCAAGTGTATGGCCGTTTTTATCTGCGTGAATGTATCCCATCTGGGTTTGAGCAGGGGCATAATCATTTTTTGCTGCCATTGTGATATATTTTTCTGCCTTAAAGACATCACGTTCAACAGATTTGCCGTAATAAAGCATAACCCCCAATGTATACTGGGCAACAGGATCATTTCCCTCGGTTGCTTGCTTGATTTTTTCAGGAACTTCACTTGGGCTAAAGCTCGGTAGCGGTCTTTCCTCCTGCACCGAAATTTCTGGCAACATCACCTGTGACTCTTCTTGCTGTGCCGCCACACTCGTCGGTAAAGCTAACATGACGCATAACAAAAAAATAAATGTGTTCTTCAAACGCATGCTTAGAGCTCCATCACAAAATCGTACGTAATAAAAACTAACGTCCTTTTATTTCATGGCACAGTGTTGCCATCTCTTTCGCCGCATAGGTCAAAACACCAGTTGCACCAGCACGCTTGAACGCGATAAGGCTTTCATACATGGCCGCTTTATCGTCAAACCAGCCTTTTTCGCCAGCGGCTTTTATCATAGCATATTCGCCGCTCACCTGATAGGCAAACACGGGAATATGGAATGCCTGACGGATACGGCTAATAATGTCCAAATACGGCATACCGGGCTTTACCATCACCATGTCGGCGCCCTCATGAATGTCCATCGCCACTTCCCGTAAGGCTTCATCACTGTTTGCTGGATTCATCTGATAAGTTTTTTTATGTCCTTTACCAAGGCTTTGCTTTGAACCGACTGCTTCGCGGAACGGGCCGTAAAAACTCGAAGCATATTTCGCAGCATAGGAAAGAATCCGCACATGCTGAAAACCTTTTTCATCAAGCGCATCACGAATCGCCGCTACCCTTCCATCCATCATGTCAGACGGCGCCACGATATCACATCCCGCTTCCGCCTGTACAATCGCCTGTTTCACGAGCGCGCGCACCGTTTCATCATTCACCACATCACCCCGCTTCACTAAGCCATCGTGCCCATGCGTAGTGTAGGGGTCGAGTGCCACATCGCAAATCACACCAATATCAAACTTTTCTTTTTTGATTGCCTGCACAGCACGGCATATCAGATTTTTTCTGTTCCATGCTTCTTTGGCATCGAGGCTTTTTTTCTCCGACGGCACGACCGGAAAAATCGCTACTGCGGGAATGCCGAGTTTGACAGCACCTTCCACTTGCTTCACCAATGCATCCACGGAATAACGTTTCACGCATGGCATCGCGGCAATATCTGTTGCCTGTGTTTTGCCTTCTTGCACAAACACCGGCCACACCAAATCACTTGGTGTCAGGTGATGCTCTTCCACCATGCGGCGCGACCACTCGTCCCTGCGATTTCTGCGCAAGCGGACCCTCGGAAATTCTCCTAAGTAATGATCCATATATTCCTCACATCCTGACATTGGTGGCGACGGCTCATCTACCGTGTATAGACGTTTTTGAATTTTTATTCAGCAACATCTTGTATTACATAAAAAATTTATGTAAAAATGGAAAGAGAAATTGTTCTAAATAGTGGGCGCGTTGTTGATGATACGCAGAATAGTCTTTATTTTTCTGCTACTAGTCGTTGTTTTGTGTACGTCCACAACGGCGGATGCCGCACAGCGAAAGCGTAAAAAAACCTCTTATATTGATAAATACGCCGCACTCGTAGTGCATGGTGAAAGTGGCGTGATCCTTCATCAGGAGAATGCAGACCGCAAGCGTTACCCTGCCTCCCTCACGAAGATGATGACAATTTACCTTGCGTTCGACGCCATCAATCACGGAAAGCTCTCGTTCAACACAAGCCTCACAACATCCAACAAAGCAGCTCAGCAGCCACGTATGAAGCTGGGCCTGCGCCGCAATGAACGCATCTCAGTAGCAGACGCCATCGATAGCCTCGTGGTCCTCTCTGCAAACGATACTTCCGTTGTTATTGCTGAAGCTATCGGCGGTAGCGAATGGCAGTTTTCGCGCATGATGAGTGAAAAGGCGCGAGAACTTGGAATGAAAAACACAAATTTTGAAAATGCCTCTGGCCTTTTCCACCCCAAACAAATCACCACCGCGAAAGACATGGCCAAGCTGTTGATGGCCTTAGAGCGTGACTTCCCACAATATTACAAACGCCTTGGTAAAACCAAGTTCAGTTACAAAGGCCGCACTTACCGCACGCACAACCATGTGCTGGTACGTTATAAAGGCGCCGTGGCTGGCAAAACAGGCTACGTGAATGCATCCGGCTTTAATCTCGCCACGGCAGCCAATCGTTCGGGCAATAAGCTGGTCGCCGTCGTGCTGGGTGGACGCTCCGCCCTCTCGCGCGACAAGCGAATGATTTCACTACTGGATAGCAGCTTCAAGAAATTACGCGGCAGCAAAACGGCTGCAAAATCCGTCAAAGAGCGCGCTCCGGCACCCGTAAACCGCCCGCGGAAGAATTCGAGCACAGCGTCATCACTTGAAGTCAAAGAGCCCTCTATGCTTGCAAAAGCACCTGCTCCGGCTCTTGAAATTGCCTCTGCCACAGCAAAACCTGCCATGTGGAATGTGAATATGGGCGCTTTCACGCGTGAGGAAGATGCTACCGCTGCCGTGGCCGATGCCATGGACGTGGCTTCAGAATATCTTTCCGCTGCATCAGTAACCTTTGCAAATTCTGGCAAAAGCCGCTCGCGTGAACACTGGGCGACTTTCCACAACCTTAGCGAGGACAACGCCCGCAAGGCCTGTTACATGATGGGATTGGTCAACACACCCTGCCAGATTTCGGTCGTTCAGTAATTTTTATTAAACAATTCAAGCAATAAAAAACCCGCCAAACAGGCGGGTTTTTTATTATTGATGTATCACGAATTAGCGGGAGTAGAATTCCACCACCAGATTCGGTTCCATCACCACAGCGTAAGGAACGTCGGCCAGCTTCGGCGTACGCACGAACTTGCCTTTGAAACCTTTTGCATCCAGTTCCAGATAATCAGGAACCTGACGTTCCTGCTTCTGCATGCCTTCCAGCACGGTCGGAATCTGGCGAGCTTTTTCTTTCACTTCCACTACATCACCTTCTTTCAGGCGGTAGCTTGGAATGTTTACCGTTTTGCCGTTCACCGTCAGGTGTTTGTGGCCAACCAGCTGGCGAGCAGCAAATACAGACGGAGCAAAATTCAGGCGGTATGCCACGATATCAAGGCGCTGCTCAAGCAGACCAATCAGGTTTTCACTGGAGTCACCTTTGCGGCGGATGGCTTCTTTATAGATGCCACGGAACTGACGCTCGGAGATATTCCCGTAATAGCCTTTCAGCTTCTGTTTTGCCATCAGCTGCGTGCCGAAGTCGGAAATAGCACGCTTCTTGCCCGATGGGCCATGCTGGCCAGGAACGAAATTGCGGTTCCGGTTTACCGGATCTTTCGCATCGCCCCACAGTGCCACACCCAAACGGCGGCTGATTTTAAACTTAGAATTGATTCGCTTCGTCATACGTTATCTTTATAAATATTTAAGGTTTCGGCGGCACACAGCCACCCCACTCCCCGAAGTGGAGTGCGTAATGTAAGGATTTCATGTCATTTGTCAAACATCTTTTTTGGCCTTCTTGCGCTTGGGGCTTTCAGCCAAACTGCGCACCACGCCGCGCAATGTGCGCACCTCTTGGTCCGTTAAATCCATCCGCTGGAACAAATTATGCAGATTTCTGCGCATTGTAGGGCGCATGGTGGGGTTTTTATAATGCTCGGCGATGTCGAGTTCTTCATCCATATGCTTCAGCATGCCCAGCACTTGCTCTTTGGTGGCAAGATCATGATTTTCTTTGATTTTTTTTGATTTATTGGCCGCTTTAAGCGCATACCACTCATAACCCACCACCGCCACCGCATGTGAAAGGTTCATCGAGGCAAATTCGGGGTTCGTAGGAATGGTCAGCACATGGTCGCACATTTCCACATCTTCATTCTCAAGGCCCGTGCGCTCGGGGCCGAACATCACGCCCGCTTTGGTGCCCGCTTTAAGCCAGCTCTTCATCCGATCAGCAGCATCCTTAGGGAAATCCACATTCTTCGTCATGTTCCGGTCACGCACCGTGGTAGCATACACATGGTGCAGGTCGGCCACCGCCTCTGCTGTAGTGTCATATACTTTGGCTTTTTTGATGATGCCGATAGAAGTCACGGCGCTTTTTTCGGCATGTGGGTTAGGCCAGCCATCGCGCGGGGCAACAAGGCGCAGTTCCTTTAAGGCAAAATTGCCCATAACTCGCGCCACGGCACCGATATTGTCACCCAGCTGGGGGCGCACCAGAATAATAACGGGGTCTTGCATGTTAGTCCTGATGGATGAGCTTGAACGCAATCGCGTCATACAGCGCGTTATACGACGCATCGATGATGTTGGTGGAAACCCCCACGGTAGACCAGCGGTTGCCGGTCTCGTCACTGGTTTCAATCATCACTCGTGTCACCGCGCCAGTGCCGTGCTCCGGTGTCACGATGCGCACCTTATAGTCGCGCAGTTTTAAAGTCTTCAGCGCCTTATATTTGCGCTGCAGCGCTTTTTTAAGCGCACTATTGAGTGCGTTCACTGGGCCGTTGCCCTCGGCTACCGTCATCACTTCCTTGCCGTCCATCACCAGTTTGATGGTCGCTTCTGAAAGGGTAATCAGCTCACCTTTGGCGTTCCAGCGGCGTTCATCAATCACGCGGAAGCTCTTTAAATGGAAGAATTCTGGCACTTTGCCGAGGAATTGCTTAGCCAGAAGCTCAAAGCTCGCATCGGCGCTGTCATACGCATAACCTTTATTCTCGCGCTCTTTGATTTCATCAATCAGTGTTTCGATTTTTTGCTTCATGGCAGGGTTTTTGCCATCCACATTGATGCCGACCTTCTTCAGGCGGTTGATGATGTTCGACTTACCCGCCTGGTCGGAAATCAGAATAATGCGCTCATTGCCTACTATCGCAGGGTCGATATGCTCATAACTCGTGGGATTCTTTACCACTGCTGAAACATGCAGCCCGCCTTTGTGCGCGAAGGCAGATTTGCCCACATACGGCGCGTTCTTAATCGGCGGACGGTTCAAATGCTCGTCCAGCACACGTGAGATTTTCACCAGCTTTTTGATTTTTTCCTTCGGAATGCCTACATCATAACCCAGCTTAAACACCAGCGTGGGAATGAGCGAAAGCAGATTGGCATTGCCGCAGCGTTCACCCACGCCGCCCAGCGTGCCCTGTATCTGCCGCGCACCAGCGCGCACTGCGGCCAGCGAGTTCGCCACCGCGTTGTCCGTATCGTTATGGCAATGTATGCCAAGGTTTTTGCCTGGAATATGTTTTGCCACTTCCTTAACAATTTCTTCCACTTCGTGCGGTAGCGTGCCACCATTCGTGTCGCACAGTATCACCCAGCGCGCACCGGCGGCATAGGCTGCCTTCACTGCTTCGAGTGCGAATTTGGGGTTGGCTTTATACCCGTCGAAAAAATGTTCAGCGTCGAACATCGCTTCCACCTTCTTCTTCACGAGATATTCGATGCTCTGCGTAATCATGCTGATGTTTTCTTTGAGCGAAACATCCAGCGCGTGGGTTACGTGGAAATCCCATGTTTTGCCCACGATGCACACATGCTTCACGCCCGTGTTGAGCAGCGTGTTCAGGCCGGGGTCGTTCGCGGCGCTGGTGCCCGTGCGGCGCGTCATGCCAAAGGCAACGAGTTTAGAGCTTTTAAATTCTGGGGCAGCGGCGAAGAACTTATCATCCGTCGGGTTAGCGCCGGGCCAACCGCCTTCGACGTAATCTAGCCCAAGCGCATCCAGTTCCAGCGCGATATCCTGCTTATCGACAACACTGAAGTTGACGCCCTGCGTTTGCGCTCCGTCGCGCAACGTGCTGTCGTATAAATAGATACGTTCGGCCATATGCCTACCGCTTTATGCCTTCCTCCAGATTGTGCCGGAAGGCGTATCTTCTAATATAATGCCCTGTTTTGCAAGGTTTTCGCGGATTTTGTCGGCCTCGGCATAGTTTTTGGCCTTTTTAGCCGCATCGCGGGCATTCACTAGTTCCTGTACATTTTCAGGCTGCTGGCCTTTGTCATCGCTGGCAAACCATGCTTCAGCCGTTTGGTTCAAAAAGCCCAGCATCTGTGAGGCAACTTTAATTTGCTCTGGTGCGGCAGAATGCAGCATGGCAAATGCCTTTGGGGTATTCATATCGTCGGCAAGCGCCTGAAGAAACCCATCCGGCAGCCCTTTACTCCCCACCTCAGCTGCTGTGCGGTAAAATTTATCCAAGTTCTTCTTCGCATCCTCTAGCTTCTTTTCGGTGAAATCGAGGGGTTCGCTGTATTTGGTGGCGAGCAGCACATAGCGAATCACTTCGCCTTTAATGCCCCTGTCCAGCAGGTCTTTCACCGTGGTGAAATTGCCGAGAGACTTGCTCATTTTTTCGCCATTCACCGTTACAAAGCCGTTATGCACCCAATATTTAGCATAGTAGCTGTGCTTGTGCGCGCAGGTGCTTTGTGCAATTTCATTTTCATGGTGCGGAAATTTTAAATCTGCGCCGCCACCGTGGATGTCAAAATCATTGCCGAGATATTTGCTGCTCATGGCGCTGCATTCAATGTGCCAGCCAGGACGGCCTTTTCCCCATGGGCTTTCAAACACACTCGATGGGTCATCCCCCTCATCAGCGGGCTTCCACAGCACGAAGTCCCCCGCATCGCGTTTATAGCTTTCCACTTCCACGCGCGCGCCGGCCTGCAAATCATCCAGCTTCTTTTTAGAAAGCTGGCCGTAATTTTTATCCGTCTTCACTGCAAACAGCACATGGCCTTCGCTCACATATGCATTACCGTTTTCAATCAGCTTCTCGATGATGCTGCACATTTCCTTAATATGCCCTGTCGCGCGTGGCTCATGTGTAGGCAGCAAATTATTCAGCGCAGCCATGTCGTCATGAAACGCTTTGGTGATGCGTGTGGTAAGGGCTGAAATCGGTTCGCCGTTCGCTTTCGCGGCGGTGTTGATTTTATCATCCACGTCGGTGATGTTGCGCACATAGGTCACGTTCTTTTCGCCGTATACATGGCGCAGCAGGCGGAACAGCACATCATACACCACCACGGCGCGAGCGTTGCCCACATGCGGGCGGTCATACACGGTGGGGCCGCACACATACATGCCCACTTTACCCGCAGTGTGTGGCACGAATTTTTCCTTCTTGCCTGTTAGGCTGTTATAGAGGGAAATTTCCGGCGCACTCATGCCGCTTCCCCTTTAAGGCGCTTTTCAGCGCGCTCGCGGCCAATCAGCGGCAGCAGCACTTTTAGCTCCGGTCCGTGCTCCATGCCAGTAAGCGCTTTACGAATCGGCATGAATAATTCCTTGCCCTTGCGTCCGGTTTTTTCTGTTACCGCTTTCGTCCACTGACCCCACGTGGTTTCGTCCCACTTGCCTTCGGGCAATAATGCCGCAGCTTCGAGCGCGAAATCTTTTTCATCCACTGCGTTTTTCATTTGCTCGCGGCAGATGTTCCACCATTCTTTCACATCTTCAATATGCTCAAGGTTCGCGCGCACAGAAAGCCAGAAAGCCTCATCCACACCCGTCAGCCCCAGCGCTTTCAGCTTGGGCAGCGCTTTATCAAACGGCATGGTATGCACCAGCTTGCTGTTGAGGCGCTCAATATCTTCCAGTGCATATAAAGTTGGCGCGCGGTTGAATTTGTTTACGTCAAACTCCGCAACAAGCTCTGCCATGGTTGCACGCATCTCCACGGGGTCAGACGTGCCGACCTTGGCAAGGAAGCTATTGATGGCCATTGGCTCCATGCCCGCTTCGCGTAGGCCTTGCACGTTCGCGCTGCCGAGGCGCTTGGAGAGCTTTCCTTCCGCCGTTTTAATCAGTGCTATATGTGCAAATGATAGCGGTATCTTATTTTTTCCCAAATAATCAAGCGCCTCAAATAGCTGAATCTGCACAGCAGTGTTAGTTAGATGGTCTTCGCCACGTACAACATGAGTAATTTGAAAGTCACCATCGTCCACCACAGAAGGCAGCATGTATGTGAACGTACCATCTTCTCGAACCAAAATAGGATCACTCAAATTACTTAAATCATATTTAACTGTGCCCTTAATGTCATCGATCCATGATCTAATTTCGCCTTTTAGCTCAAAACGCCAGTGTGGTTTTTTGCCCTGTGCTTCGAGCTCTTTGCGCTTGGTATCGGTCAGCTTTAAACCTTCGCGGTCGTAAATGGGCGGAGCGCCGCGTGAAAGCTGCATCTTGCGTTTGATTTCCAGCTCCTGCTCGGTTTCGTAGCAGGGGTAAAGCCTTCCGGCACTTTTCAGTTTTTCAATCGCAGCGTTATAATTCGCGATACGTTCAGACTGGCGCGCGAACATATCCCAGTTGATGCCCAGCCATTCCAAATCCACTTTAATCGCATCCACATACTCTTCTTTGCTGCGCTCGGTGTCCGTATCGTCAATGCGCAGCAGCAGCTTGCCGCCTTGTTTTTTTGCGAGCAGATAGCAAATAAGCGCCGTGCGCACATTCCCGATGTGCAGGAAACCGGTGGGGCTGGGGGCAAAGCGCGTAAGCATTATTCAGTAAACCTATTGGTGATGGGGTAACGCCTGTCGCGCCCAAAGGATTTGCGTGTCACCTTCACTCCGGGTGCAGACTGGCGGCGTTTGTACTCCGCTTTGTAAAGCATGGAGGCCACTTTTTCAACCACTGCCCGTTTATAGCCCAACGCCACGATGTCTTTTATTGAAAGTTCTTTTTCAATCAGCGCCTGCAAAATGCCGTCCAGCACGTCATAGGGCGGCAGGCTATCTTCATCTTTTTGGTTCTCGCGCAGCTCGGCAGTAGGCGCTTTGCGAATTGCATTGGGCGGAATCACCTCGCCCTTTGGCCCTAGCGCGCCAGTGGGCGCATTTTTGTTGCGCCATTTACTTAAAGCAAACACTTCGGTTTTGTAGGTATCTTTGAGCACATTATAACCGCCACACATATCGCCATAGAGCGTGGCATAGCCCGTGGCGAGTTCGGATTTATTCCCCGTCGTCAGCACCATATGACCGAATTTGTTGCTATAGGCCATCAGTAGCAATCCGCGCAGGCGCGATTGAATATTTTCTTCCGTTACATCTTTTTTCTTTCCGGCGAATGCGCCCGCAAGCGCTTCATCTGCAGCGCTTACCAAGCCTTCAATCTGAATCTCTTCAAGACTGATGCCAAGGCGCCGCGCACATTCTGCCGCATCGGCAAAGCTTTCATCCGACGTATAGCGCGATGGTAGCATGATGGCTTTCACCTTATCAGCACCCAGCGCATCCACTGCGATGGCCGCCGAAAGCACTGAATCAATCCCGCCGGAAAGCCCGAGCACAACACCGGGGAAGCCGTTTTTGGTGATGTAATCTTTAAGCCCTAACATCATCGCGGCATAGTGCTGCGCGGTTTCACCCAGCGGTTTTGCCTTGGGCGCGCTCACGCATTTCAGGCCTTTGGTGGTTTTTTCCCACGTGCTGAGCGCCAATGTTTCTTCAAATTGCGGGGCCGTGCCTAGCACTTTGCCTTTTGCACTCATCACGAAGCTGCCGCCGTCAAACACCACGTCATCCTGCCCTGCCACCATGTTCGCATACACTAACGAACAATTCGCTCGTTCGACTGCTTTCTGTGCCGCCTTCAGGCGGCGTGCGGGCTTATCATGCTCAAATGGCGAGGCATGGCAGGAAAGTAAAATATCGGCGCCTTTCAGCGCCTGCGGCACGGCTTTGTGCCACATATCCTCGCACACTAAAATACCAAGTTTGAAGCCTTTGAATGAAAACAGGCTTGGTAAAATGCCTGCGCTGAAATGGCGCTTTTCATCGAACACGCCATAGTTCGGCAATTCATGTTTGGTTTGCGTGTGCAGCACCACGCCGCCATGCAGAAGATATACCGCGTTAAAAATCTTTCCTTCTTCCACCAGCAAGCTGCCGATAAGTATCGCAGGGCCTTTGGACGTTGTAGCGGCGAGCGCTCTGGCTGCCTTCATCGCTTGTTTTTGGAATGCTGGCTTCTGCACTAAATCTTCGGCGGGGTAGCCGGTAATCGCCAGCTCGGGGAACACCACAATGTCTGCGCCCTTTGCCTGCTTCCACAGCTGCACGGCCTTGGCCACGTTGCCTTCGATATCGCCCACCGTGCTATTCATTTGGGCGAGGGCGATTTTAAGCTGCTTTTTCATGCCTGCTACGCTGCGCTTTTCCTGAACACTGTTTTGTTTTCAGCCGTTCATTAAGGTGTGGCAAGGAGGCTTTGTCAAGGCACTGGTGTAAGCGCCTTATCCCACGAAAGCCTTTTCAATCACATATTGCGCCGGGGCGTTGTTTGCACCCTGCTTGAACCCGATTTCATCAAGATGCGCTTTTATTTGTAAGTTCATCTCGTTAGAGCCGCAAATCATGACGCGGTCTGTTTCCGGATTGAAGCTTTCAAAACCTAGGTCTTTAAAGAGCGTACCGTCCTGAATCAGGTTGGTAATGCGTCCTTTCCTTGGGTATTCTTCACGCGTAATGCTGTCGTAATAAGTAAGCTTACCCTTCACGATATCGCCCAGAAACTCATGGTTCAACGTTTCACTCACCACCTTCTGGCTATAGCCTAATTCTGCCACTTGCCTGCAGGTGTGCGTCACAACCACCTGCTCAAATTTTTCATAGGTTTCCATGTCGCGGATGATGCTTGCAAATGGTGCAAAGCCCGTGCCCGTTGAAAGAAGATATAGGCGCTTCCCAGGGGTTAGGGAATCCGTAATCAGCGTGCCGGTTGGCTTCCGGCCGACCAGTATCTCATCACCCGGCTTTATTTTCTGGAGCCTAGAAGTGAGTGGGCCATTTTCCACCTTAATAGAGAAAAATTCTAACTCCTCTTCCCACGATGGGCTGGCCATGGAATAGGCACGGAGCAGCGGTTTGCCGGAATCCGTATTAAGGCCGATCATCGCGAATTCGCCTGAACGGAAACGGAAGGTTGCGGAGCGCGTGGTCCTGAATGAAAAAAGAGAATCCGTCCAATGCGTAACGGCAGTCACGCTTTCCACACTAGGCGCATTCGGGTTCACAGGAGTTGGTTCACTTGTTTTGAGCATAAGCATAAATAACAACGTTTTTGGTTACACTTAGATGGATGAGCCCATGATTTCACCGCTGCGTGCACACAGTTCTTCCACAGGGTCGACCAGATTTTTCTGCACATACTCCATAAGCGCCGCGACGGATTCTTCCACCGTGAGCTTCGAGGTATCCACCACGAGGTCTGGGTTCTCTGGCGCTTCATAAGGTGCATCAATGCCAGTAAACTGCTTGATTTCACCCGCACGGGCTTTTTTATAGAGGCCCTTTGGGTCGCGCTTTTCGCAGGTCGCCACATCTGCCTTGATATACACACCATGATAGGCTGCGCCCGCTGCCGTGCGTGCATGGCGGCGATCTGCCTTATACGGTGAAATGAAGGACGTAATCACAATCACGCCAGCATCCGCAAACAGCGAGGCAACTTCGCCCACACGGCGGATGTTTTCCGAGCGGTCTTCCGGCGAAAAGCCAAGGTCTTTGTTCAGGCCACGGCGCACGTTATCGCCGTCTAGCACATATACCTGATAGCCTTTGGCAAACAGCATGCGTTGCAATTCTTTTGCAAGCGTCGATTTGCCGGAACCAGAAAGCCCCGTGAACCAAAGCACACCGCCCAAATGACCGTTGGTAATGGCGCGCTGTTCGGTGCGGATGTTGAAATCCACTTCCGTAATGTTTTTGGATTTTACCGCTTCTTCGGCACGCTGGTTTTCAAACCCTTTCAGGTCGATAATACCACCGCCTGCAATCAGGTAATTTTCCATCAGCACGAAGCGACCAGTAATGTCATTGCTTTCAAACGGGTCGAGTGCGGCAATGCCGCGCACCTGAAACACCACTTCCGACACACTGTTGCGTTCCACCTGTGTGGCTTCCACATGCTTTAAATCGCCCGTATCCACCACTTTTTCGATGGCTTTCACGCTCACGTTATATTCAGCGGTGGAAAGTTTCAGTTTATATTTGCTGCCTACTTTGAGTGGGTTTTTGCCCAGCCAGAATAATTTAGCGCGGAACACGTTGGTTAAAAATGGCGCATCTTTTTTGTGGCTCACGATGTTGCCGCGTTCTACGAAAATCTGCTCATCCAGAGTCACGCCCACGCTCATACCAGCAGTTACTTCCGTTTTCTTTTCTGCCGTGTCAGGCCATGTTTCAATCGATGCCACTTTCGCGGTTTTGTTACCGGGCGAAAACACCAGCTGATCACCCACCTTTAAGGTGCCGCTCTCAATGCGGCCCACCACGATGCGGCGTTCGTCGAACTTATATACGTCTTGCACCGGCAGGCGCAGCGCCAGCTCGGTAGCAAATGGCTTTGGCTTGAAATGGTCGAGCGATTCCACCACCGCAGGGCCTTTGTACCATGGCATGTTTTTGGATTTCTGCGTGATGCAATCCCCTTCACGCGCCGAAATGGGGATGATGAATGTCGGCGTTACGCCGATGCTTTTTAGGTAAGCGCGGTATTCTTTTTCAATTTCGTTGAAGCGTTCTTCCGAATAATCCACAAGGTCCATCTTGTTCACGGCAACTGCCACCTGATTCACACCCAAGAGGTGCAGCAGGTAACCATGGCGTTTGGACTGTTCTTTCACGCCTTCCTTGGCATCAATAATCAGTAGTGCGGCTTCACTATTTGCAGCGCCAGACACCATGTTTTTCAGGAATTCTTTATGACCCGGAGCGTCGATAATCACGTAATCGCGCTTTTGGGTTTTAAACCAAATCTGCGTGGTATCCACCGTAATGCCTTGGTCGCGCTCAGACTGCAGCGCGTCCGTTAAAAAGCTCCATTCAAACGGCATGCCGCGCTTTTTGCACATGGCGGTAATTTGGTCAAACTTGCCATCCGGCAGGCTGTCCGTATCATAGAATAGGCGACCCACAAGCGTGGATTTGCCGTGGTCTACGTGGCCCACAATCACGATTTTCAGCTGCTCGCGCTCTTGCGTGGCAGCTTCCGGTTTCGTGGCAGTCTTTTTTGCAGTCGCTGGCATGGTTGTACCTCAATATTTTACATATACCCTGCGGCGCGGAGGCGCTCGAAGGACGATTCGTCTTCATCCGCACCCATTGGGCGGCCGGAACGTTCCGGCACTTTCGTGGTGCGTAGTTCTTCAATAATTTCATCAATGGTAGAAGCCGGGCTCTCAAGCGGCCACGTGATGCCTTTTTCACCAAGCGAACGGAAGCGCATGATTTTGCCGCCGAAGTCGCGGCCTTCCAGCGTGAAATATTGGCGTGCCAAATAGAGCGGCACAATCGGGATGTTCTCACGCTTGATATATTGCCACACGTCAAACTCCGTCCAGTGCAGCAGCGGGTGCACGCGCACGTGCGTACCCGGCGGGAAGTCGGTCATGAACTGATTCCAAAATTCCGGCGGCTGGTCTTTTACATCCCACTGGCCTTCTTTATCGCGCGGGGAGAAATAACGCTCTTTGGCGCGCGTACCTTCTTCATCGCGGCGAATGCCGGTGATGATGCCTTCAAACCCATGCTTCGACAGCACGTTTTTAAGACCCAGCGTTTTGCGCGCGGCCACGCGGGCAGAATGCGGCAGGCTTTCATCCGTTTCTTCAATCGGCGGGCAGGTTTCAGAAATCAGGTTGATGCCCCATTCTTTTTTATACTTATCGCGGAAAGCATAGACTTCATCAAACTCCAGCTCGGTATCGCAATGGATAAGTGGGAACGGCACGTTGCCATAGAAAGCTTTACGAGCAAGGTGAATCATCACGTTGCTGTCTTTGCCGAAACTCCATAGCATGGCGAGCCTGTCAATTTTATTGAAGGCTTCGCGGAAGATATACATGCTCTGCGCTTCGAGCTTATCCAGATGATCCATCACTTCTTTTTTCTTTGCCATAACGCTTCTCTGATTAAAAAATTATACGTCCCAACTTTGTACTGGTGCACCAACACTCGTGTGGATGCCACATTCCTGTTTTTGGCCGCCTTGCATTTCCACCGTGTGTGCCCAGCGGCCTGAGCGCTCATCTTCACCCGGGCGCACTTCTTTGGTGCAGGGTTCGCAGCCAATGGAAGGGTAACCACGTTCCACCAACGGGTGTTGTGGCAAGCCACGGCGCGCAAACTCAGCTTTTACCTGATCTTTCGACCACAGACCGATGGGGTTTATCCGAAAACGGCCCTGTTCATCAAGTTCTATTTTCTCCAGCTCCGCGCGCGCACCAGTCTGGTAACGGCGCCTGCCGGTAATCACCGCTTCGATGGCATTGCCTTTTAGCTCCCGCTCCAAAGGCTCTACCTTCCTCAGCCAGCAGCAGCGATTCACCTGACGCTGCCACAGCGTGCCATCCGCGTCATTCTTCGCCAGCAATTCTGTATCCGGCTTTAGCAGACGCAGATTTTCAAGCTTCAGCACATCACGCAGTTTTTCAACGTACTCCACCGTTTCCTTGAAGTGCTTTTCTGTGTCTAGAAACAGCACTGGTATTTTTTTATCTACCGCTGCCACCATGGAAAGCAGTAGCGCGGAATAGGAACCAAACGAGGAAAACGCCACAATTCTACCTGGCTCAAATTCTTTCAGCATCGCGAAGATAAGGTTCTCGGTTTCCAGGTCGTTGTAAAACGCCTGAAGCCGCGAAAGCGATACGCTGCTGTGAGCCGATTCGGTCATAACTGTGCCACCTTTTTATCCAGCTCTTTCAGCCAGCCTTCATGCTCTAACAGCGCGTCGGTTTTTTTTGCCAGTTCCGGAATATTTGCACCTTCAGCGCGCCATTCAGCACGTTTTGTGCCAATGTGCGTCAGGCGCTCGGCCCATACTTCAGCAAACACGTCGGAAAGCCAGCGATTCAGCACACGCGCAAGGCGGGGGCTTTTGCCGTTGGTGGAAACAGAAAGCAGCAAATCACCACGACGCACAATGGCAGGCACATGGAAATCGCACCATTTGCGGTTGTCTTCAGCATTCACTAGCGAACCCGCACCACGCGCGGCAGAAGCCAGTTTTGCCGTTTGTTCTTCGTCAAAATCGGCAATCATCACCACGGGAGCGAACTGAAAATCACTACCTTCAGGCAGTTTTTCAACCAAACGGCTGCCTGCCTTTTGGCGCAATTCATCGCTCGGTGCATCGGCATACACGGTCACGTGCTTGGTGCCTGCTTCATCGAGCAATTCCAAACGGCGCAGTGTGGCAATGCCGTTTCCCACTAATGCCACTGGAATAGTGGCGACATCTAATACAATCGGAAACATCTCTTATTCTCCTGTTAGGCCGCCCATTTATAGGCACTTAATTGGCCTTTTATTTTTGCAACTAGGTTTTCTACGCCGATACGGTGGCAGAAATCACCGAAACCTTCATTCGGCATTCGCTCGGCTTTAAACAGTGCAAACATAGGGTCCAGCGCTTTGGGCAAATCATCCTGCGGCACTTTATCAAACGCTTTTTGGTTGAGGCGCGTGCCTTCAAAATCACCACCAATGAACAGCACATAATGCCCGGGCATACGGCCTACAATACCGATATCACCCACATAAGGCCGCGCACAACCATTTGGGCAGCCGGTCACACGCACAGAGATTTTCTCGCGTGAAATACCATGTTTATCAAGCACTGCCTGAATGCCATCCGCAATCTGAAACTGCACGCGCTCAGACTCTGCCAATGCTTTGGCACAGGTCGGCAGCGACACGCAGGTCATGTAATGTAGCTGGAAGGGCGTGTGCTCTTCCGCCAACGGAATGTGATGCTTTTTCAGCAGCGCTTCAATGTCCGCCTTATCTTTTGGTTCAATGTCCGCGAGGATAATTTCTTCCGTCGGCGTCAGCACCAGCGGCATTTTATATTTCGCAATCACTGCCCTAAGGCCTGTGCGATATTGGGTTTTAGCAAAATGCGGGTTGGTGCCGGGGTTGTAACCGCTTGCATT
Source organism: Rickettsiales bacterium (assembly GCA_044356525.1). Lineage (GTDB taxonomy): Bacteria > Pseudomonadota > Alphaproteobacteria > Rickettsiales > RGZB01 > CAYXPR01. The sequence continues at coordinate 8,223 of JBIKVZ010000002.1, read as the reverse complement.
TGGCTTGTCGTAATCCACCACACGGCCACTTGCCACCGGCACGCCAAGATACCACTTACCATCGCCCTGCTCGCGCCAACCCATGTGTGTGGGAACCTGATACGTGATGCCTGAAACGGGCTCTTTAATCACTTTGCCGCCTGCTTTGGCGAAATATTCACCGAAGTGCTTTTTTGTCCATTCAATGCCGTTTTCTTCCACAAGATACTTAATGCGGGCGTGCTGGCGGTCAGAACGGTCACCAAAATCGCGCTGCAATTTTACCGCAGCTTCCACAGCGGGAATCAAATCATCTGGCCCCACAAAGGCGATGTCAGACGCCACGCGCGGATAGGTTTTTTTGTCTTTCCATTCCACCGCAGCCTCGTGCTTCATGCCCATGCCGCCGCCCAGCATAATGTTGTAGCCCTTCAGTTTTTCGCCTTCAAACAACAGTACAACGCCAAGGTCGTGCGTAAAAACGTCAATCGAATTGTCTTCTGGCATAATCAGGCCAATTTTGAATTTGCGCGGCATGTAGGTTGCACCATAGAGCGGCTCATATACTTCTGGCGTTTCCACGCTGCGTTCACGAATTTCATCCACCGCTTCATCGAGCCACAATTCTTTATAGGATGATGTTTTGGGGCGCACAAACGCCGCTACTGCATCCACATCAGCACGCAGCCGGTCGTATTTTACATTCTTAATCGGCGCAGGGCTGCAGGTGATATTACGCACCACATCGCCGCAGCCGCTCTGCGTGGAGAGCAAAGCATGGTTGATGGCTGCAATTTGTGCTTTTAAATTTTCTTTCAGAACCACGTGAAACTGGAACACCTGACGCGTGGTGATACGCAGCGTACCGTTGGCGTATTTTTCAGCAATGTCGTCCATCGCGATATACTGGTCCGCTGTCAGCCTACCGCCCGGAATGCGCGTGCGCACCATGAATTCATATTTCTTATCAAGTCCTGCTTTTTTACGTTCGGTGGCAGAGTCGCGGTCATAGCCGAAATATGTGCCGTGGAATTTGAGCAGTTCGTAAGACGAATCGGTGATATCAGGCTTACCGTCTGTCAATTCAGCCGCAATATTCCCTTTTAAAAAGCCGCTGCTCGTTTTAATCGCTTCCTGGCCGGAAAGCGGCTTTGCATTTTGTTCAGACATGACGGATTCCCTCTGGCGTTGTCGCCTTTCTACATTTAGTTATACGCCTTTTTAACAAATAGTCAATTATATTTGTGAATTATAATATTTCACATTTTGTATTTGTTATTATTGGAGGGGTAGTGATGGATCGAGCCGCAGGTTTACCAGATTCAGCCCCCAATGCAGATGCGGCCCGGTGGCGCGACCCGTAGCACCCATTGTGCCGATTTGCTCGCCCACTTTAAGCACCTGCCCGGCTTTTATTGCCACTTTTTCCAAATGCGCATATACGGTAAATACGCCGCAGCCATGATCTAAAAGCACGGTGTTCCCGGTGTAATACATATCGCGCACCAGCGTCACCACACCTGCCTCAGGCGCCACGACGGGCGTGCCGACTGGCGCGGCGATATCCAGCCCCATATGCGGATCTTTTGGCTTATCGTTCAAAATACGCTGGCTGCCATATACGCCGGAAATTCTGCCTTCCGCTGGCTTTTGGAACACACCCTTAAACTGGCAAGGCTGGCTGATGCGCTGACGTTTCTCTTTGATAATGCGGTTATCTTCGGCAATGCGCGCCGTTACTTCTTTTGGCGGCGTCACCATTTTTTCCGGCAGTTTCAGTTTCTGAATGTCATACTCACGTGGCTTAATGGAAAGCCTAGCTTCTTCAGTATCACCATTTGGCAGTGCAATTTTTATTTTTGCTTCCGCTGCCGCATCTCTACTAAAGCCGATGTAAAACGTGCCGTCGGGGAAAACCTGCACCACCTCGCCATCCAGAACCACCTTCGCACCCGGCTGCGTGCTGCCGACCACCAGACCGCCTTGCGTAAACTCACCTTTATATTGAACATGTGACTCGCTGGCAAAGGCCGCACAGGGCAATAATAATGCTGCAGTTAATACTTTAAGGTAACGCCGCATTGCGCCAGTTCCTGCGTCAGTTCGTTTTTGAGTTCTGCGAGCGCAGCTTGGTTAACACCTTCTACGCGCATGGAAAGCGCCGCCTGTGTGTTCGAAGCACGCACCAGCCACCAACCCTTTTCGCTATCGATGCGCACGCCATCAATATCACTGATATTTGCGCCTTTATTTTTCATACTGGCTTTGATTTCATCCACAATCGCGAACTTGCGCTCCTCTGCACATTCAAGCCGGATTTCCGGTGTACTGAAAGACTGCGGCAATGCATCAATAATCGCTGCGAGCGGCTTATCCTGGTGCGCGAGATAATTCAAAAGCCTGAGCGCTGCATAAATACCGTCATCAAAGCCATAATACTCATCGGCAAAGAAAATATGACCGCTCATCTCGCCTGCGAGCAACGCTTTTTCTTCCGCCATTTTCGCTTTAATCAGCGAATGGCCTGTTTTCCACACCAGCGGCTTGCCGCCCGCTTTCTTCACCTCATCAAACAGCATTTTGCTGGCTTTTACGTCCGCAATCACGGTGGCACCTTTATGGTTTTGTAACACATCGCGCGCCCACAGCACCAATAATTGGTCATTCCATACCATGCGGCCTTTGCCATCCACCACACCCACGCGGTCACCATCGCCATCAAAGGCAATGCCGAGGTCATAGTTTTCTTTTTTCACCACTCTAATCAGTTCTTCGAGGTTTTCTTCTTCTGAAGGGTCAGGGTGATGATTCGGGAAGTTGCCATCAATTGCCTCATTAAACACCATATTGGTGTTTTTTAGGCATTTGACCAACTGCTCTGTGACCTCACCAGCTGCACCATTGCCTGGGTCCCACACCACTTTCAGGGATTTTCCGCCCGGCTTGATGGCTTTCAGGAGTGCCTGAATATAGTCTTCCTGCACCGAAACCTGCTTGATGCTGCCTTTGCCGGCATGAAACTGCACGGCATCAATGCGCGCTTTTAGCTTTTGGATGTCGTCCCCATACAGGGTTTCCTTGGCAAGCATCATCTTAAAGCCATTATGGTCGCGCGGGTTGTGCGAGCCGGTAATCATCACCCCTGCATCCAACTCCAGATGTTTCACGGCAAAATAGAGCATGGGTGTAGGGCCGATGCCGACATCCAACACCTGCACACCGCTTTCAATCAGCCCGCGGCTATACTCTTTATATAATGCTGGGCTGGAAAGGCGCCCGTCACGCCCCAGCGCAATGCGCGGAGATTTATTCTTGGTTTTATCGATGACATAAGCCGCCAGTGCCCGCGCAATATCATACGCATGTTCCACATGCAGTGTTTGTCCCACAATGCCGCGTATATCATAGGCACGGAAAATGCCGGGGTTCATCACAGGGCCTTTGGGCTGGCCTTTTGCATTTACAGTCATTTTTCGCCTTCTATTCTTTATTTAATAGCACATCCCGTGCTGTGTTCAGCTGCATCGCGAGATACTCCGACCCACCATGATCGGGGTGTATTTTACTGATTAAACGCCGATGTGCAGCTTTAATTTCTTTTGCCCCCGCATCGGCAGTTATACCCAGCACTTCTCGCGCCTCAGCCTCCGTCATTTTGTTTGTTTTAGTGGCAGATTTTTCTGCCTGCTTGCCGCCACCTGTGGCAGCTTTACGCATATAATGCATTCGCATCAACTGCTCGGCCAATGCCACGGCAAATAATATAAAGCCCAGCACCGAGGCAGGTATCGCCGCGCCCATTCGCAATAGCAAAAGCACACACGCAACACCAAAAACAATAATCGCTGTTTTTCTGAAATTCGTCATGCGCTATGCTTCTTATATGAAACCGCGAGACGATACAAATTATATCATCGAGTTCCGTCGCATCGGCAGCTATGTCCGCGTGAGCGCGATGGACCCCGTGAGCCTAACAGAAGTTGCCATTATGGGAGCCTCTTCGGCACCGGAATCGGAATTAACCCGTATCGCCGTGCAAAAACTGGAATATGTGATGGCAAAAAAGGGGCAAGTCTAGTTATTCTTACCCAAACACTGCCAACTAATCCCTACTTATCAATATTTTAAATTTCGATTCTACGCCTCTTTCCATAAGCCCCTACCCGCCGCTGCCCGCCTCACTAAAAGCGCCCCGAAAAAAAGCCAAAAATTTAGCTTGACTAGGGCATAGCGCGTAACTAGTATGCGCACCTCTTTTAGGGCTAGGGCGTAGTGTGCCATGGCCTTCGTATTATTAAAAACCCAGTATTTCTGGGAAAAATTAGTAGGATAAAAGTTGTATGCCAACGATTAACCAGCTTGTGCGCAAACCAAGGGAAAAGCAGGGTCGACGCAATAAAGTCCCCGCAATGGAAGCCTGCCCGCAAAAACGCGGCGTGTGCACCAGGGTCTACACGACCACCCCGAAAAAGCCGAACTCCGCTCTGCGTAAAGTAGCGCGCGTTCGCTTAACGAACGGCTTTGAAGTTACCAGCTATATTCCAGGCGAAGGCCACAACCTTCAAGAACACTCTGTCGTGATGATTCGCGGCGGCCGTGTGAAGGACTTGCCAGGTGTTCGTTACCACATCATCCGCGGTACGCTCGATACGCAGGGTGTTAAAGATCGTAAGAAAAACCGTTCTAAATACGGCGCAAAGCGTCCTAAGTAAAAGAGGAAAATTATGTCTCGTCGTCACCGCGCAACTAAACGCAAAGTGCTCCCGGATGCCCGCTACGGCAACGTGGTAGTTACCAAGTTCATGAATTACCTCATGTACGAAGGTAAGAAATCCGTAGCCGAGAAAATCGTTTACGATGCGCTCGACAGCCTGGGCAAAAAGTCCAAGCAGAATGCCTTGGAAGTGTTCCAGATCGCTCTTGATAACGTGAAGCCTTCGGTGGAAGTACGCTCCCGCCGCGTGGGTGGCGCTACGTATCAGGTGCCTGTTGAAGTACGCACCGACCGCGCTCTTGCCCTGTGCATGCGCTGGATTATCGATGCTTCCCGTGCCCGCAAGGAAAACACGATGGAAGAACGTCTCAGCAACGAACTGCTCGACGCCTACAACGGCCGCGGCACTGCTGTGAAGAAACGCGAAGACACTCACCGTATGGCAGACGCAAACAAAGCGTTCTCGCACTACCGCTGGTAATTTAATTAATTTGTTATTTGGAGTAATCAGTCATCATGCCACGCACGACCCCATTAAATCGCTACCGCAACATCGGTATCTGTGCGCACATTGACGCTGGTAAAACCACGACCACCGAGCGTATCCTGTATTACACCGGTAAGTCGCATAAAATCGGTGAAGTGCACGAAGGTGCTGCCACCATGGACTGGATGGAGCAGGAACAGGAACGTGGTATCACGATTACCTCTGCTGCGACCACCTGCTATTGGAATGACCACCGCATCAACATCATCGACACCCCTGGTCACGTGGACTTCACGATTGAAGTAGAGCGTTCGCTCCGCGTGCTCGACGGTGCCGTTGCTGTGTTCGACGGTGTGGCCGGCGTAGAGCCGCAGTCTGAAACCGTATGGCGTCAGGCTGATAAATACGGCGTACCGCGTATGTGCTTTGTGAACAAGCTTGACCGTACGGGTGCAAACTTCTTCCGTTGCGTACAGATGATTAAAGACCGCCTCGGCGCCACAGCTGCTGTGCTGCAGATTCCAATTGGTCTTGAAGACCAGTTCAAAGGCGTTGTTGACCTCGTGAAGATGAAAGCCATCGTATGGCAGGAAGAAACGCTGGGTGCAAAATTCACGCTGGAAGAAATTCCTGCTGACCTGAAAGAACAGGCCAAAGAATGGCGCGACAAGCTGATTGAAACGGCGATTGAAGTTGATGATGCTGCTATGGAAGCATACCTCAACGGTAAAGAGCCAGACGAAGCGACACTGAAGGCCCTCATTCGTAAGGGTACGATTGCTGGTAAATTTGTACCAGTGGTAACGGGTTCTGCTTTCAAAAATAAAGGTGTTCAGCCTCTGCTGGATGCCGTGGTGGACTTCCTTCCTGCCCCGAACGACGTACCTGCCATTAAAGGCGTCAAAATGGGCACCGATGAAGAAATCACCCGCAAGAGCGATGACGCAGAGCCGTTCAGCGCGCTGGCTTTCAAAATCATGTCCGACCCATTTGTGGGCTCTCTCACCTTCATCCGTATTTACTCCGGCACGCTTCAGTCCGGCGTGGGTGCGCTGAACTCCGTGAAGGATAAAAAAGAACGCGTTGGCCGTATGCTTCTGATGCATGCGAACAACCGCGAAGACGTAAAAGAAGCCTACGCAGGCGATATCGTTGCACTGGCCGGCCTGAAAGATACGACCACGGGCGACACGCTCTGCCTGCCTGAAAACGCAGTAATTCTGGAACGCATGGAATTCCCTGAGCCGGTGATTGAGGTCGCGGTTGAGCCGAAATCCACTGCCGACCAAGAAAAAATGGGTATGGCAATTGCTCGCCTCGTGTCGGAAGATCCTTCCCTCCGTGTGTCTACGGATGAAGAATCCGGCCAGACGGTGCTGAAAGGTATGGGCGAACTTCACCTTGAAATTATCGTGGACCGTATGCGTCGTGAATTTGGCGTGGAGGCCAATATCGGTGCACCGCAGGTGGCATACCGTGAAACGATTACCAAGAAAGCGGATATCGACTACACACACAAGAAGCAGTCCGGTGGTTCGGGTCAGTACGCCCGCGTGAAAATCACGTTTGAACCGCTGCCTCCTGGTTCTGGCTTCGTGTTTGAAAACGAAGTGGTGGGCGGTAACATTCCGAGGGAATTTATTCCTGCGGTTGAAAAGGGTCTAGAAAGCGCGAAAGAAACGGGCTCTCTGGCTGGTTACCCTTGTATCGATTTCAAAGCGACACTGTACGATGGTGCATACCACGATGTAGACTCCAGCACGATGGCCTTCGAAATTGCTGCCCGCGCAGCATTCCGCGAAGTAATGCCGAAAGCTGGTGCATGCATCCTTGAGCCTGTCATGAAAGTAGAAGCAATCACCCCAGAAGATTACATGGGTGACATTATCGGCGACCTGAACAGCCGCCGTGGCCAGATTACCAACATGGATCAGCGTGGCAATGCCCGCGTAATCACCGCGATGGTGCCGCTTGCAACTATGTTTGGTTATGTGAACAACCTGCGTTCCATGTCACAGGGACGCGCGCAGTTCACAATGGAATTTGATCACTATGAGCAAGTTCCAAGGGCGATTGCCGACGAAATCAAAGCAAAAGTTGCTTAAGTACAATTTTTTAGAACTTAAAGGATTAAGACAATGGCGAAAGAGAAATTTGAGCGTAAGAAGCCGCACTGCAATATTGGCACGATTGGTCACGTTGACCATGGTAAGACGTCATTGACAGCAGCGATTACGAAGGTTCTTGCAGAAACTGGCAAAGCGCAGTTCCGCGCGTATGACCAGATTGACGCAGCGCCGGAAGAAAAAGCCCGCGGTATTACGATCAACACGGCTCACGTTGAGTATGAGACCGACAAGCGTCACTACGCACACGTGGACTGCCCAGGCCACGCCGACTACGTAAAGAACATGATCACGGGTGCCGCGCAGATGGATGGCGCGATCCTGGTGGTATCTGCTGCTGACGGCCCTATGCCGCAGACGCGCGAACACATTCTTCTGGCCCGTCAGGTTGGCGTACCAGCGATTGTTGTGTTCATGAACAAAGTGGATCAGGTGGATGATCCTGAACTGCTGCAGCTGGTGGAAATGGAAATCCGCGAGCTTCTGTCTCTGTACAAATTCCCAGGCGACACGATTCCGATTGTAAAAGGTTCTGCTCTGGCCGCGCTGGAAGGCAAGAACGACGAAATCGGCAAGCAAGCCATTCTGAAGCTGATGGAAGCCGTTGACGCTTCTATTCCTCAGCCCGAACGCCCAGTCGATAAACCATTCCTGATGCCGATTGAAGACGTGTTCTCCATCGAAGGTCGTGGCACCGTGGTGACCGGCCGTATCGAAAAAGGTATCGTGAAGGTTGGTGAAGAATTAGAAATCGTGGGTATCCGCCCGACGCAGAAGACTGTCTGCACCGGCGTGGAAATGTTCCGCAAACTGCTCGATGAAGGTCAAGCTGGTGACAACGTAGGTATTCTCCTGCGCGGTACGAAGCGTGATGACGTAGAGCGCGGTCAGGTGCTGGCAAAGCCGGGCACCATCAA